>CAZJFH010000058.1:0-31843 GCA_964545205.1 uncultured Rhodospirillaceae bacterium | reverse complement strand
CGCCCACACCGTCGCGGTCAATGGTCTGGAACGGGTTCTTGGGCAGGATGCCCTGCTCGACATATTGCAGCAGGAAGTGACGCTCGGCGTCGTCGCGGCTGACGCCGTAGGTCATCTGCGTCAGGTCGTTGGTGCCGAAGCTGAAGAACTCGGCCAGGGTGGCGATCTCACCCGCGGTGATGGCCGCGCGCGGGATCTCGATCATCGTCCCGAACTTGTACGGGACCTGGCGCCCCTTCTCCGCCATGACCTGCTGCGCTTCCTTCTCCAGCAGGGTTTGCAGATACTTCAACTCGTTGATGTGAGCGGTCAGCGGGATCATGACCTCAGCATGCACGTCGATGCCTTCGGCCAGCGCATCGCACGCCGCCTCGAAGATGGCGCGGACCTGCATCCGGTTCACATCGGGCATCAGGATGCCCAGGCGCACGCCGCGCAGGCCGAGCATCGGGTTGAACTCCGCCAGCTCGTTGGCCTTGTGCAGCAGAGCTTCCTGCTTCGAGACATCCTGGCCGCGCTCGCGGCCCAGCGCCACTTCAACCATCAGCTCCTCGCGGCTGGGCAGGAACTCGTGCAGCGGCGGGTCGAGCAGGCGGATGGTCACCGGCAGGCCCTGCATGATCTCGAACAGCTCGACGAAGTCCTGGCGCTGGTAGGGCAGCAGCTTGGCCAGCGCCTTGCGGCGGCCGTCCTCGGTCTCGGCGACGATCATCTCGCGCATGTTGATGATGCGCTGGGGGTCGAAGAACATGTGCTCGGTGCGGCACAGGCCGATGCCCTCGGCGCCGAACTTGCGCGCGGTGGCGGCGTCGGTCGGGGTCTCGGCGTTGGTGCGGACCTTCAGGACGCGCACGGCGTCGGCCCATTCCATCAGCGCCCCGAACTCGCCGGTCAGCTCGGGCTCGATGGTCGGCACCGGGCCGACGAACACCTCGCCCTTGGCGCCGTCCAGCGTGATCACCTCGCCTTCCTTGACCACCTTGCCGGCGCAGGACAGGGTCTTGGCCTTGTAGTCGATGCGGATCTCGCCGGCGCCGGCGACGCAGGGCCGGCCCATGCCGCGGGCGACGACGGCGGCGTGGCTGGTCATGCCGCCGCGGGTGGTCAGGATGCCCTTGGCGACGTGCATGCCGCCGATGTCCTCGGGGCTGGTCTCGACGCGGACCAGGATCACCTTCTCGCCGCGGCCGGCCCAGTCCTCGGCGTCCTCGGCCGAGAACACCACCTTGCCCGAGGCTGCGCCCGGCGAGGCCGGCAGGCCGCGGCCGAGGATGGTGCGCGCCGCCTTGGGGTCCAGGGTCGGGTGCAGGAGCTGGTCGAGCTGGCCCGGCTCGACGCGCTTGACCGCGGTCTCCTTGTCGATCAGGCCTTCCTTGGCCATGTCGACGGCGATCTTCAGCGCCGCCTTGGCGGTGCGCTTGCCGGTGCGGGTCTGGAGCATCCACAGCTTGCCCTGCTGGACGGTGAACTCCATGTCCTGCATGTCGGTGTAGTGGCGCTCGAGCTTGTGGCGGACGGCGTCGAGCTCCTGGAACACCTCCGGCATCACCTCTTCCATCGCCGGCAGGTTCGACTTGTTCTGCTCCTTGCCGTAGATCGTCAGGTGCTGCGGCGTGCGGATGCCGGCGACCACGTCCTCGCCCTGGGCGTTGACCAGGTACTCGCCGTAGAACACGTTCTCGCCGGTCGACGGGTCGCGGGTGAAGCAGACGCCGGTGGCGCAGTCGTCGCCCATGTTGCCGAACACCATGGCCTGGACGTTGACGGCCGTGCCCCAACTGGCCGGGATTTCGTGCAGCTTGCGGTAGGTGATGGCGCGCTGGTTCATCCAGCTGCCGAACACCGCGCCGACGGCGCCCCAGAGCTGGTCCTGCGGGTCCTGCGGGAACGGCTTTCCGAGCTGCTCCTCGACCTTGCGCTTGTAGGCGCCGACCAGCTTCTTCCAGTCCTCGGCCTTGAGCTCGGTGTCGAACGTGTAGCCCTTGTCCTCCTTGAGGACCTCGAGCAGCTCCTCGAAATTGTGGTGGTCGACGCCGAGGACGACGTTCGAATACATCTGGATGAAGCGGCGGTAGCTGTCGTAGGCGAAGCGCTCGTCGTTCGAGCGCTTGGCCAGGCCCTGGACGGTGACGTCGTTGAGGCCGAGGTTCAGCACCGTGTCCATCATGCCCGGCATCGAGGCCCGCGCGCCCGAGCGCACCGAGACCAGCAGCGGGTTGTCGGCGTCGCCGAAGCGGGCGTCGCCGATGACCTTCTCGATGTTGGCCAGCGCCGCGTCCACCTCCGCCTTGAGCTCGTCCGGATACTTCCGGCCGTGGTCGTAGAAGTAGGTGCAGACTTCGGTGGTGATGGTGAAACCGGGTGGCACCGGCACCCCGAGATTGCTCATCTCGGCCAGGTTGGCGCCCTTGCCGCCCAAAAGGTTCTTCATGTCGGCGCGCCCCTCCGCGCTGCCGCCACCGAAGCTGTAGACCCACTTCGCCATGATGCCCTACCCCTCGATCTTGGAGAAATCCGCCATGTCCTGCATGGCGCCGACGATCTGCGACAACAGCCGCAGGCGATTGGCCCGTACCGCGGCGTCATCCGTGTTCACGGTGACCTTGTCGAAGAAGGCGTCGACCGGCTGACGCAGGCGGGCGAGCGCCGCCATCGCGTCGGGAAAGCGCTCGTCGGCGACCGCCGCCGCCGCCTCGGGCCGGACCTCGCCGATGCGCTCGGCCAGGGCCATTTCCTCGGGCTGCCGCAGCAGGCCGGCCTCGACCGCCCCGCCATGGGACGTGCCGTCCTTCTTCTCCTCGATCCGGACGATATTGGCAGCGCGCCGATAGGCGATCAACAGGTTCGCCCCGTCCTCCGACGCAAGGAAGGCCTCCAGCGCCTTGACCCGCGCCAGAAGTCGCACCAGGTCGTCCTCGCCGCCCAGCGCGAACACCGCCGAGATCAGGTCGTGGCGCACGCCGGCCTCGCGCAGATGCACCTTGAGGCGGTCGGCGAAGAAGTCGAGCAGGTCGTCGGCGGTGCGCTTGGCGTCGTGTCCCAGACCGTCACGGAACTGGCCGTGCGCCAGCTCGAACAGCGGCCGCAGCGACAGGCGCAGCCCGTTCTCGATGATCAGGCGGATGACGCCGAGCGCCGCGCGGCGCAGCGCGAACGGATCCTTCGAGCCGGTCGGCTTCTCGTCGATGGCGAAGAAGCCGACCAGGGTGTCGATCTTGTCGGCCAGGGCGACGCAGACGCTGACCGGCGCCGTCGGGCAACGGTCGCCCGGCCCCTGCGGCGCGTAGTGCTCGGCGATCGCCTCCGCGACCTCGGGCCGCTCGCCGTCGCCGACGGCGTAGTAGCGGCCCATGACGCCCTGCAGTTCGGGGAACTCGCCGACCATCTCGCTCGACAGGTCGGCCTTGGCCAGCATCGCCGCGCGCTCGGCGGCCGCGGAGTCGGCCCCCGGCACCGCCGCCGCCAGCTCGTGCGCCAAGGCCCGCATGCGCCGCTCCTTGTCGGCGATCGAGCCGAGCTTGGCGTAGAACAGCCGCTCGTCGAGCTTGGGCAGGCGGCTTTCCAGCGTCGCCTTGCGATCGGTGTCCCAGAAGAACTTGGCGTCCGACAGCCGCGCCCGCAGCACCCGCTGGTTGCCGGCGACCACCGCCGCGCCGCCGTCGGCGGTCTCGCGGTTGGCGACGACCACGAAGCGCGGCGCCAGCGAGCCGTCCGGGTTCAGCAGCGAGAAGTACTTCTGGTGCGAGCGCATCGAGGTGATCAGCACCTCGGGCGGCACGTCCATGAACCGCTCGTCGATCGAGCCCATCAGCACCACCGGCCATTCGACCAGGCCGGCGACCTCGGCCAGCAGGCCCTCGTCGTCGCGCAGCCGGAGGCCCTCCGCCGCCGCCAGGCGCTCGGCCTCGGCCTTGATGAAGGCGCGGCGCTCGTCCTGGTCGAGCACCACCTTGGCCTCGCGCAGGCGCTTGGCGTAGACCTCGAAGCCGGCGACCTTGAACGGCTCGGGCGCCATGAAGCGGTGGCCTTCGGTCTCGTCGCCGGCGGTCACCGGTCCGAAGCTCACCGGCACCACCTCGCCGTCGAACAGGCAGACGATGCGATGCAGCGGCCGCACCCAGCGCACGCCGTGGTCGGCCCAGCGCTGCGACTTCGGCCAGGGGAAATGCGCCAGCGCGTCCTCGACGACCTCCGCGACCACCTCGGCGGTGGCGCGGCCCTTGCGGGCGATGGTGGCGAAGTAGAACTCGCCCTTGCCGGTGTCGCGGGTCTCCAACTGGTCGAGGCTCAGCCCGGTCGACTTCAGGAATCCGTCCAGCGCCTGCTGCGGGGCGCCGACGCGCGGGCCGCGGCGTTCCTCGGAGACGTCGGGCTGGGCGGTCGGCAGGCCGGAAACGGTCAGGGTCAGGCGGCGCGGGGTGACGTAGCCGCGCACCGCGCCGAACTCCAGGCCGTTCTTGGTCAGGCCGTCGACCACCATGCGCTGCAGGGCGTCGATCGCGCCGGCCTGCATGCGGGCCGGGATTTCCTCGGAGAACAGTTCGAGCAGAAGATCGGCCATGATCACGCCTCCGCCTTGGTGCGGCTGGCGAGCCAGCATTCGCAGCACGCCTTCGCCAGAGCGCGGACGCGGCCGATATAGGCCTGGCGCTCGGTGACCGAGATGACGCCGCGGGCGTCGAGCAGGTTGAAGCGGTGGCTGGCCTTGATGCACTGGTCGTAGGCCGGCAGCGCCAGGCCCTGGGCCAGCAGGTTCTGGCACTCCTTCTCGGCGTCGAAGAAGTGGCGGAACAGCATCTCGGTGTCGGCGAACTCGAAATTGTGGGCCGAGTACTCGCGCTCGGCCTGCAGGAACACGTCGCCGTAGCTGACGCCGCGGCCGTTGAAGTCGAGGTCGTAGACGTTCTCGACCCCCTGGATGTACATCGCCAGCCGCTCCAGGCCGTAGGTCAGCTCGACCGCGACCGGGTCGCACTCGATGCCGCCGACCTGCTGGAAATAGGTGAACTGCGTCACCTCCATGCCGTCGCACCACACCTCCCAGCCCAGGCCCCAGGCGCCGAGGGTGGGGCTTTCCCAGTCGTCCTCGACGAAGCGGATGTCGTGGTAGTTCGGATCGATGCCCAGGCGCTTCAGGCTTTCCAGGTACAGCTCCTGCGCGTTCTCCGGGCTCGGCTTGATCAGCACCTGGTACTGGTAGTAGTGCTGCAGCCGGTTCGGGTTCTCGCCGTAGCGGCCGTCCTTCGGCCGCCGCGACGGCTGCACGTAGGCGCAGGCCCACGGCTCCGGCCCCAGCGCCCGCAGCGTGGTCGCCGGGTGGAAGGTGCCGGCGCCGACCTCCATGTCGTAGGGCTGCAGGATCAGGCAGCCGCGCTCGGCCCAGAAATTCTGGAGCGTCAGGATAAGCTGTTGGAAACTCGGCTTTTGCGCCATCGGACAGACCGCCGCATGAGGAGAGCGTGAAAAACGCAGAACCCTAGCGGCGGGGCGGGGGGCGGTCAAGATTTCGCGGGCGCGAAAGGCCCGGTCGCCGTCGTGAACCACAAAGGCACGGAGACACGGAGAGGGCGTCGAGACGAGCTGCTCCGCGATCCCTCCGCGTCTCTGTGTCTCCGAGGTTCCCAGACCGCGCAGACCCGCTACACTATATGAAAGGGCAGCACCAACAGCCGAGGACCGACCAGCGGATGCCGAAGAGCGCCGAAACGACCATCGAGAAGCGGCAGCGCGAGCGCAAGCCGCAGCTGACCATCCGCCGCGCCATGCTCAAGGACGTGCGCGGCATCCAGGCGCTGTCTCGGCGCGCCTATCCGAAGGAGCCGCCGTACAGCCAGGCGCAGCTTCGCGGCCAGATCCAGAACTTTCCCGAGGGCCAGTTCGTCGCCGTCTGGCAGGACGAGCTGGTCGGCTACGCCGCCACCTTCCTGATCGACGAGAAGACGGCGCTGGCGCCGCACGACTGGCAGACCATCACCGGCAACGGCTTCGCCAGCCGCCATGACGCGCAGGGCGACATGCTCTACGGCATGGAGGTGATGGTCGACCCCGCCCATCGCGGCCTGCGCATCGGCCAGCGCCTGTACAACGCCCGCAAGCGGCTGTGCTCGGACATGAACCTCAAGGGCATCGTGTTCGGCGGCCGCATGCCCGGGCTGTCGCGCCAGAAGCGCCGCAGGAACGGCATCTCCGACCCGCAGGACTACCTGGCGGCGGTGCGGCAGGGCGCGTTGCGCGACAAGGTGCTGTCCTTCCAGATGCGCAACGACTTCGAGCCGGTCGGCGTGCTGCGCGACTATCTGCCCTCGGACCGCGAGAGCCTGGGCCATGCCGTGCATCTGGTGTGGTGGAACCCGCGCGTGCCGCACGACCAGATCGGCACCAAGAAGGCGCATGGCGGCGTGCGGCTGCCGGATTCGGTGCGCATCGCCTGCGTCCAGTACCAGCAGCGCCGGGTGGCGTCGTTCGAGGAGTTCGCCGAGAACGTCGAGTACTTCGTCGACGTGGTCGCCGACTACAAGGCCGATTTCGCGGTGTTCCCCGAGCTGTTCACGCTGCAGCTGCTGTCGATCGAGAACCGGCGCGTCTCGTCCGAACAGGCGATCGCCGCGCTGACCAAGTACACCGAGCCGCTGAAGGCGCTGCTGTCGCGGCTGGCCGTGCACTACAACATCAACATCATCGGCGGCTCGCACCCGACCCGCGACGACGACGGCAACATCGTCAACGTCTGCTACGTCTGCCTGCGCGACGGCTCGATCCACCGCCAGGCCAAGATTCACCCGACGCCGAACGAGCGCTACTGGTGGTCGATCGCCGGCGGCGACGAGGCGCAGACGATCATGACCGACTGCGGCCCGATCGGCGTCATGATCTGCTACGACAGCGAATTCCCCGAGCTGTGCCGCCACCTCGTCGACCAGGGGGCGCAGATCCTGTTCGTCCCGTTCTGCACCGACGAGCGCAAGAGCTATCTGCGGGTGCGCTACTGCTGCCAGGCCCGCGCCGTCGAGAACCAGGTCTACGTCGCGCTGGCCGGCAATGTCGGCAACCTGCCCAACGTGCAGAACATGGACATCCAGTACGCCCAGAGCTGCATCCTGACGCCCTGCGACTTCCCCTTCGACCGCGACGGCGTCGCCGCCGACACCACCCCCAACGTCGAGATGGTGGCCATCGCCGACGTCAACCTCGAGAAGCTGCGCCAGGCGCGCACCGGCGGCACCGTGCAGAACCTGCGCGACAGGCGCTTCGACCTGTATTCGGTGCACTGGCGCAAGGGCGACAAGGGCTGAGGGCCGCGGGGCCGTATCAGTACGCGAAGATGTGCCGCTGGGCGATCTCGTCGACGGTGTAGCCGAGCTCGCGCAGCAGCCGCACCAGCTTGCGGTGCTGTTTCTCGCCGGTCGGGTCGGTGTGGTAGGAGGCGATCGACCATGCCGGCCGGCAGCGCTCGATCAGCCTGGTGGCGCCGCGGATCGCCCATTCCTCGGCGCCTTCGATGTCCGCCTTGATGAAGTCGATGCGGTCGAGGCCGCGCTCGGCGGCGAAGACGTCGAGCGAGACCGCCGGCACCCGCAGTTGGTGTCCCTCGCGGCCGCCCGAGGAGACGCGCGAATCGATGCCGATGTCGCTGAGGCAGAAATCGACCTCGCCGGGCGCGTCCCACACCGCCATCGGCACCACGCTGACGTTGGCGAGGCCGTTGGCGGCGGCGGTGCGGCGGACCGCCTCGGCGAAGACGGGCTCGAACGAGTAGACGTGGCCCGACGGCCCGACGCGGCGCGAGAAGGTCATCGCCGAGGTGCCGAAATTGCCGCCGAGGTCGAGGCCGACGTCGCCCGGGCGCACCTGGACATGCTCCGAGAAGAACTCGGTATGCCCGAGATAGACCTCCTTCAGGATGGTGAGCGCGCCGCGGATCGACGCCTGGGGATCGGCGGGGCAGTGGTCCTGGCAGAAGTAGACCTTGTCGCCGGCGATTTCGAAATAGGGGACGCCGTCGGCGCCGTGACGCAGCCGTCTGAGGAATAATTGGTCAATGGAGCCGATGCCGATCTTCGGCGTGATGTAGGAAAGTCGTTCGAGCGTGTCGAAACAGTTCGCGGCGTGAAAGAATTCATAGCGCCAGGCGACGCTGTCGCTGATCCGTTGCGTCAGCATGATTGTCCTCTCCCCGATGTGTTGGGGGAAAGATGTAGCGGAACGGAGTGGAAGGCATCAAAGCGGCAGCGGTGGTGCCGCGCCGTCCTTGAGGCGGGGTCCGAGTCCCGATGGCGGAAATCCTCCGGCGGAGCCCGGCCATCGAACGGGGCATCCTACCGCCCCAGTTCCTCGCGTTTCATCTCGATCTCCAGCCAGCGCTCCTCGGCGGCCTCCAATTCGCCGCGGGCCTTCTCCAGCGCGTCCGAGGCCTTCTGGAAGGCGCTCGCGTCGCGGGCGTAGAGGCCGGGATCGGCCAGGGTCGCCTCCAGCCTGGCGATCTCGGCGTGCAGGGCGTCCATCCGCTTGGGCAGCATCTCGAGGTCGCGCTGCTCGTTGTAGGACAGCTTTGTCTGCGCCTTGGGCTTCGCCGGTTCGGCCGGCTTCGGCGTCTGCTTGGGCCTGGCCTTCTCCTTGTCCTCGCGCTCGCCGCGCTGGATCAGGTAGTCGGAATAGCCGCCGGCATACTCCTGGATCGTGCCGTCGCCCTCGACGGCGATGGTGCTGGTGACGAGGCGGTCGAGGAAGTCGCGGTCGTGGCTGACCACCAGCAGGGTGCCGTCGTAGTCGGCCAGCACCTCTTCGAGCAGGTCGAGCGTGTCCATGTCGAGATCGTTGGTCGGCTCGTCGAGGATCAACAGGTTCGACGGCTTGGCCAGCAGCTTGGCCAGCAGCAGCCGGTTGCGCTCGCCGCCCGACAGCGCCTTGACGGGGGTCTGGGCCTGGCGCTCCTCGAACAGGAAGTCCTTGAGATAGCCGACGACGTGGCGCGGCCGGCCGCGCACCCAGACATTGTCGCCGGCGCCGTCGGTCAGGGTGTCCTTGACCGAGCGCTCGGGATCGAGCTGGGCGCGGCGCTGGTCGAAATAGGCGGTCTCCAGGTTGGTCCCCAGCCGCACGGTGCCGGCGTCGGGTTCGAGGTCGCCGGTCAGCATGCGCAACAGCGTCGTCTTGCCGGCGCCGTTGGGGCCGAGGATGCCGACCCGGTCGCCGCGCTGGATGCGGGTCGAGAAGGCGCCGACCACCGTGCGCCCGCCGTAGGACTTGGCGATGTCCTCGGCCTCGATCACCAGCTTGCCCGAGGTGTCGCCGGCGTCGATGCCGAACTGGACGCTGCGCGGCCCGGTCTGGCGGGCACGGCGCTCCTTGCGCAGTTCGTTGAGCTTGCGCAGCCGGCCCATGTTGCGCTTGCGCCGGGCGGTGACGCCGCGGTGCAGCCAGTGGGTCTCGGCGGCCAGCTTCTTGTCCATGCGGGCGAGTTCGGCCTCCTCGGCGTCGAGCACCTCGTCCTGCCAGCGGGCGAAGTCGCCGAAGCCCTGCTCGTTGCGGCGCACGATGCCGCGGTCGAGCCACAGCGTCTGGCGCGAGACGTTGGTCAGGAAGGTGCGGTCGTGGCTGATCACCACCAGGGCGCCGGCATAGGCGGCAAGCTGCTCCTCCAGCCACAGGATGGTCGGCAGGTCGAGATGGTTGGTCGGCTCGTCGAGCAGCAGCGCGTCGGGCGCGCCGACCAGGGCGCGGGCGATGGCGGCGCGGCGGCCCTCGCCGCCCGACAGCGTCGCCGGGTCCTTGGCGCCGTCGATCTTCAGCGCCTCGAGCAGCGCGTCGACGCGGAAGGTCTCGTGCGCCTCGGTCTCGGGCAGGCCGGCGGCGACGTAGTCGGTGACGCTGGCGCCGGTCAGCAGCGGGTCCTGGGGCAGATAGGCGATGCGGGCGCCGGGCTGGACGAAGCGCTCGCCGGCGTCGGTGTCGACCATGCCGGCCAGCACCTTGAGCAGCGTCGATTTTCCCGAACCGTTGCGCCCGACCAGGCACACCTTCTCGGTCTTCGCCACCGCCATGGTGACGCCGGTGAACAGCGGCTTGCCGCCGAAGGTGATGTGGACGTCGCGCAGGGCGAGGAGGGGCGGCGGGGGCATTCAGCGGGTTCCGGAAGGATTGCCCCTCTCCCGTGCGCGGGAGAGGGAGGGGCCCGGCCGCAGGCCGGGAGGGTGAGGGCGGCGCAGTGTCTTTGCCGGGATGCTCGGGCGCGGCCCCCACCCCAACCCTCCCCCGCAGGCGGGGGAGGGTGCCGAATCGAGCGCCATCACCCCTTCTCCTGCAGCCGCAGCCAGTCGGGCCGGTGCGGCACGACGCGTTTGGCGCCGGCGGTCAGGCCTTCCTTCTCGGCGCGCTCGAGGTGCTCCAGGCGGATCAGCGCCAGGCCGCGGTCGCCGCAGGACGAGCGCATCTCGCCGGCCTCGACCTCGCCCAGCATCAGAGGTTCGCCGGCCTCGGGGGCGGCGCCGTCGGCGACCACCGGCAGCAGGCGCTTCTTGACCAGGCCGCGATAGCGCGTGCGCGCCGTCAGTTCCTGGCCCATGTAGCAGCCCTTGTCCCAGTCGACGCCATGCAGCTCGTCGAAGCCGTTCTCCAGCAGGATCGCCTTGTCGACGGCGAGGTCGCGGCTGCCGTCGGGCAGGCCCAGCGCCAGACGGTGGCGGTCCCAGTCCGCCTCCGTGCCCATCTCGAAGCCGGCGCCGATCAGCGCCTCCTCGGCGCCGGTCGCCGGCAGGATGGCCCGCAGTCCGGCCTCGGCCAGACGCGGGTCGACGAAGACGACGCCGCCGCCGAAGCCGGTGGCGGCACCCGGCTCGGCGGCGATGCCGAACGCTTCCGCCGCGCCGGGGCCGGTCAGCGCGTAGACGGCGCAGCCCTCGTCGGGGGCGACGGCGACCTTGGCGCGCAGCTTGTAGAGCGAGAGCTTCTTGCGGAACTCCTCCATCCGCTCGGCCTCGCAGTCGAGCAGCAGGCGGTCGTCCTTCTCGATCAGGAAGAACTCGTGCAGGAACTTGCCCTGCGGCGTCAGGAAGGCCGACCAGATCGCGCGGCTGGGGCCGGCGCGATCGACGTCGTTGCTCACCAGCCCCTGCAGGAAGGTGCGCCGGTCTTCGCCGTCTATGGCGAGCACGCCGCGATGGCCCAGGAGAATGGCGCGTCGCTCGGTCATCGGTCGAACCTCCTCGTCGTCAGATCGCCCGGACTGTAGGGAGAAAGGCGGCCCCACCGCAAGGCCCGCTCTTGGCAGCGGGTGGCGCGGGCGCGTATAACTCCCGCCCATGCGCATCACAATGGTCGACGATTCCATCCCCTTCGACGGCTACACGCCCGGCGGCCAGCCGCTCGGCGGCGCCGAGAAGGCCTTCGCCAGCCTGCCCGGCGCCCTGGTGCGGCGCGGCCACAAGGTGCAGGTGTTCAACCGCTGCCGATTCCGCATGACCATCGAGGGCGCGCAGTGGGAGCCGTGGGATTCCGAGAAGCCGCTGCAGACCGACGTGCTGATCGCCTTCCGCAAGCCGCAGCTCCTGCGCGAGGTGCGCCAGGCGGGCAAGAAGCTGCTGTGGCTGACGGCGCCGGCCGGCTATCTGGGCCATGCCAGCCATCGCGACCTGCTCGACGACGTCAGGCCGACGCTGGTGTTCCTCGGCCCCACCCACCACGCCACCTGGGCCGGCGGCAAGATGCCGGCGGCGGTGATTCCGCCGGGCGTGCGCTTCGACTATCTCAGCGACGAGCCGACCACCCTGCCGGCGCCGCCGCGCGCCGTCGTCACCACCCATCCGCTGCACGGGCTCGACTGGCTGCTGCGGCTGTGGGTCGAGCGCATCCATCCCGAATGCCCCGAGGCCGAACTGCACGTCTATTCGATGGCGCTCGACAAGGGCCAGCTCGGCGGCGGCGTCGACGACCGGCTCAAGCCGGTGCTCGCCCCGGCGCTGGAGGCGCGCAAGTTCGGCGTCACCATCGTGCGGCCGAAGGGCGACATGGGCATGGCCGAGGTCTACCGCTCGGCCCAGGTCCATCTCTATCCGGGGCACGCCGACGACATGGCCTGCTTCACCCTGGCCGAGAGCCAGGCCTGCGGCCTGCCGGCGGTGGCGCGCCCGCTGGGCGCGGTGCGCGAGCGCATCCGCGACGGCCAGACCGGCTGGCTGGTGCCCGACGACGACGCCTTCGTCAACGTCACCCTGCAGGTCCTCAAGGAGGACAGCGTGTTCTGGGGCATCAACCAGGAAGCGCGGACGCTCCAGCGCGACCGGTCGTGGGACAAGGTGGCGGCGGAGTTCGAGAGCCTCTGGGCATGAGCGGCGCCGTCCTGATCGTCAAGCTGGGGGCGCTGGGCGACTTCGTGCAGGCGCTGGGGCCCTGCGCGGCGATCCGGCGCCACCACGCCGGCGCGCGCGTCGTGCTGCTGACGACGCGGCCGTTCGCGGGCCTCGCCCGCGCCAGCGGCCTGTTCGACGAGGTCTGGGAGGACAGGCGGCCGCGGCTGTGGCAGCCGGGCGCCTGGCTGTCCTTGCGCCGACGCATCCTCGACGCCGGTTTCGCGCGGGTCTACGACCTGCAGACCTCGGACCGCAGCGGCTTCTATTTCCGCATGCTGTGGCCGCGCCGGCCGCAATGGTGCGGCATCGCGCCGGGCTGCTCGCACCGCCACGACGATCCGCGCCGCACCACGATGCACACCGTCGATCGCCAGCGGGCGCAGCTCGCCCTGGCCGGCATCGACGACGTGCCGCTGACCGACCTGTCCTGGGTGCGGGCCGATGTCGGCCGGTTCGGTCTGCCGGATCGCTACGGCCTGCTGGTGCCCGGAGGCGCGCCGCACCGACCGGCCAAGCGCTGGCCGGCCGAGCGATACGCGGCGGTGGCCCGGCGCTGGGCCGCCGAGGGCGTCGCTCCCGTGGTGCTCGGAACCGAGGCCGAGGCGGCGGTGATCGATGCGGTGCTCGCCGGCTGCCCCGAGGCGCACAGCCTGCGCGGGCGAACCGGGCTCGAGGACATCGCGGTGCTGGGGCGCGGTGCCGTGGCGGCGGTCGGCAACGACACCGGGCCGATGCATCTGCTCGCGATGGCCGGCTGTCCGTCGGTGGTGCTGTTCTCGGCCGAGTCGCGGCCGGAACTGTGCGCGCCGCGCGGGCCGGCGGTGGCGATCCTGCGCCGGGACAACCTCGCCGATCTGCGCGAGGACGAGGTGGTTGCGGCGCTGGACGGCATCCGGCCCGGCGACGAGGACTTGAAGGGAGAAGCGCGGTGCGGGTGATGCATGTGATGGCCGGAGCCGACCACGGCGGCGCCGAGACCTTCTTCCTCGACCTGGTCTGCGCCCTGCAGGCCGACGGCCTCGACCAGGTCGCGGTGACCCGGCCGGAGCCGCATCGCGTCGCGCGCCTGCGCGACGCCGGCGTCAAGGTGGTGCCGGCCAGCTTCTCGCGGCTGCTGCCGTTCCGTACCCGCGGCGCCATCCGCGACGCCTTCCGCGCGCATCGCCCCGAGGTGGTCCAGGCCTGGATGGGCCGCGCCAATTCCTTCACGCCGCGGCTTCCCGTCCCGGTGATCGGCTGGTTCGGCGGCTATTACGACCTCAAGCGCTACGGCAGCGCCGACCATTACGTGGGCGTCACCCGCGATCTCGGCCGCCACATCCGCGAGGCCGGCGCACCGGCCGACAAGGTCCACGTCATCCACACCTTCGCCCTGCTCGACGACGGGCCGCCGGTGCCGCGGGCCGAGTTCGACACCCCCGAGGGCGCCCCGCTGATCCTCGCCCTGGCGCGGCTGCACAGGAAAAAGGGCATCGACGTGCTGCTCAAGGCGCTGGTGCAGGTGCCCGAAGCCTATCTGTGGATCGCCGGCGAGGGCGAGCTGCGCGGCGAGATCGAACGGATGATCGTCGATCTCGGCCTGTCGGCGCGGGTGCGGATGCTCGGCTGGCGCACCGATCGCGGCGCCCTGCTGCGCACCGCCGATTTGTGCGCGTTCCCGTCGCGCTACGAGCCGTTCGGCACCGTGATGGTCGAGGCCTGGGTCACCGGCACGCCGATCGTCGCCGCCGCCGCCGCGGGACCCGCCGCCTACATGCAGGACGGCGACAACGGGCTGCTGGTGCCGATCGACGACGTCGACGCCCTGGCCGGCGCCATCAGGCGCTGCCTTTCCGATCCCGAGCTGTGCCGACGCCTGGTCGCGGGCGGCACCCGCACCTACCAGGAGGTGTTCACGCAGGAGCGCATCGTCGCCGCCTACCGCGACCTGTACCGCCAGGCGGCCGCGCAGTACGCGGCCGCCGCGGCATGAGCGGCGTCGGCGCGGGGCGGCTCGCCGCCCTCGTTTCGGGATCGCGTCCCCGGGCGGTGCTGATCCTGATGATGATCGCCATGGCCCCGATCGCCCCCTACGGGCACGCCGGCATGGTTCCCGTCCTGGCGCTGTCGCTGTTCGCGCTCGACCGGCCGGCGCTGGCCGCCGCCGGTCGGCTCGCCCGCCATCCGGCGGCGCTCGCCTTCTGGGCGATGGCCGGCTGGGCCCTGATCAGCAGCATCTGGGCGCCCGACCCGGGTCGGGCGGCGGAGCTCTCGATCCGGCTGGCGGTGCTCGGCGCGCTGGCGGTCTGCCTCGTCGCCGTCGTCCGCACCGTGCCGCGGGAGGCATTGCCGGCGCTCGGCAAGGTCCTCGGCGGCGCCGTCGTGGCGATGGTGCTGCTGTTCACGCTCGAGGGACTGGCCGGCGGTCTCGTCGCGCGGCTGCTGCGCGCGCCCGGCGAATTCGGGCTGCACGGCCATGTCGGCGGCGGCATGGCCATTCCGGCGATCTATGTCTGGGCGGCGGTCGCGGTGGCGGCGACCGATCTGCGGCGGCCCGCCATGGCGGCGATACTGGTCGCCGCCACCGCGGTTCCGGCGCTGCTGCTCGACGCGAACGCCGCCCTGGTCGCGCTTCCGCTGGCGGCGGCGGTCTGGGTGGCGGTCCGTTTCGGGGGCAGGCGCACGGTCCAGGCGCTGCTGGCCCTGGCGATGGCGGCGGCGTTGTTCGCGCCGGGCCTCGTGCGGGTCGTGACCGAGCAGGGCCAGGCGCTGATCGCGGAGGCGCCTGCGAGCTGGCGCCACCGGGCGATCATCTGGGAATTCGTGGCCGACAAGATCGACGAGGCGCCGGTGCTCGGGGCGGGTTTCGACGCCTCGCGGGCGATCGGCCGCGCGGAAGGCCGCGAATTCTCCGCCGGCACGGACCGCATGCGCCTGCTGCCGCTGCATCCGCACAACGGGCCGCTTCAGATCAGACTGGAACTCGGCTTGCCCGGCGTGCTGCTGTGGATCGCGATGGTGACCGCGGTGGCCCGCGAGATCTGGCTGCGCATGCCGGCGCGACCCAGGTGGGCGAGCGCCGCCGCGGCCGGCTTCTCGGCATGGCTGTTCGTCTTCAGCGTCGGGTTCGGCGCCTGGCAGAACTGGTGGCTCGCCACGGCGATGCTGGGCCTCGCATGGTTCGCGCTTGCCGAAAGGCGCGAGAGCGAGTCCAATGTGACGGCTGATGGTCGGGCGAGCGGCAGGGAAGGGGCGCGACATGAGCGTGACATTCGATCTGATCCTGCGTAACGGCTCGGTCGCCACCCCGAACGGCATCGGGCTGGCCGACATCGCCATCAAGGACGGCCGCATCCAGGCCATCGGCGCCGATCTCGGCGGCTTCCACGCCGTCGACGAGATCGACGTGCGCGGTCTGCACGTGCTGCCCGGCGTCATCGACAGTCAGGTCCATTTCCGCGAGCCCGGCCTCGAGCACAAGGAGGACCTGTCGACCGGCACCGCGGCGGCGGCGCTCGGCGGCGTGGTGGCGGTGTTCGAGATGCCCAACACCAAGCCCGGAACCACGACGGCCGAAGCGATCGCCGACAAGATCCGCCGCGCCAAGGGCCGCGCCTGGACCGACCACGCCTTCTTCCTCGGCGCCACGCCCGACAACCACGCCCATCTCGCCGAGTGGGAGCGCATGCCGGGCTGCGCCGGCGTCAAGATATTCATGGGCTCGTCGACCGGCGATCTGCTGGTCGACGACGAGACCGCCCTGCGCCACGCGCTGGCTTCCGGCCGCCGCCGCGTCGCGGTCCACTGCGAGGACGAGACCCGCCTGCGCGAGCGCCGCCATCTCGTCGAGGGCGGCGCGCCGGTGTCGATGCATCCCGAGTGGCGCGACGCCGAGACGGCGCGCCTGGCGACCGAGCGCCTGCTGCGCCTGGCCGAAGCGGCGCGCCGGCGCGTGCACGTGCTCCACGTCACCACCGCCGAGGAGATGGCGCTCTTGCGCCAGCACAAGGCGCTGGCGAGCGTCGAGACGACGCCGCAGCACCTGACCCTGACCGCGCCCGACTGCTACGAGCGCCTGGGCACCTACGCCCAGATGAACCCGCCGATCAGGGACGAGCGCCACCGCCGGGCGTTGTGGCTGGCCGTGGCCGAGGGCGTGGTCGACGTCATCGGCTCGGACCACGCGCCGCACACCCGCGAGGAGAAGGACAGGCCCTATCCGCAGAGCCCGTCCGGCATGACCGGCGTGCAGACGCTGGTGCCGATCATGCTCGACCACGTCGCCAACGGCCATCTCAGCCTCGAGCGCTTCGTCGACCTGACCAGCGCCGGCCCGGCGCGGGTGTTCGGCGTCGCCGGCAAGGGCCGCATCGCGGTGGGCTACGACGCCGATTTCACCATCGTCGACCTCGGCGCCGAGCGGCGCATCTCGAATTCCTGGATCGCCAGCCGTTGCGGCTGGACGCCGTTCGACGGCATGAAGGTCAAGGGCTGGCCGATCATGACGGTGATCCGCGGCCAGGTGGTGATGCGCGAGGATCAGTTGATCGACGATCCGGTGGGCCAGCCGGTGCGGTTCCTGGAGACGTATTAGCGCCGGCGATCCCAGGCATCGGCGATCGTCGCCCCCGCGGCCGCGGCCATCCGGCCGCGGGCCGGTGTCACTCGCACATCCGCTTCACCGCCCGCCATTCGGCCTCGGTCAGGGCGTCGCGGCCGGGGATCGCCGCGGCGGCTTCGGCGCGGTCCTCGGAGGCCGGGTGGGTCGACAGCAGCTCGGGGACGTGCATCTGGTGCTCGGCCAGGCGGGCGAAGAAAGTGGCGATCCCCTCGGTGCCGATGCCGGCGGCGCGCAGCAGCTCGAGGGCGCGGGCGTCGGCGGCGGCCTCGTCGGCGCGGGTGTAGGACATCGCCGCCAGCATCGAGCCGGCGCCGGCGAGGAAGCCGGACGGATCGCCGGTGATCCAGGCGGCAAGCACGCCGATGCCGACGTGGCGGATCATCGCGGCGGTGACGTGGCGCTCGAGCACGTGCGCCATCTCGTGGGCGACCACCGCCGCCAGTTCGTTCGGCGAGCGCGCGTCGGCGATCAGCCCCGACAGCAGCACGATCTGCCCGCCCGGCGCCGCCAGGGCGTTGATCGCCGGCACCTCGAGGGCGCGGATATGGAACCTCTGGTCGGTGCCGGGCGGCGCCAGCGCCGCGACCAGCCGCTCCAGCGCCCGCTGGCCGTCCGCGCCGCGGCAGGCGCCGTACTGGACCGCGAGGCTGTCGACGACGTGCCGGCCCCAGGTGGTCTCCCAGGCCGGCGGCACCATCTGGGCCAGCGGCCGCGCGACGACGGGAAGCGCGGCGTAGAGCCCCCACAGCACCAGCGCCGTGCCGATCACCGCGGCGACGCCGGTCCACAGCGGCGAGCGGCCGGCGCGCATCGGCGCCGCGCCCAGCCGCGCCTGGATGACCGCCAGGGCCGCCGGATCGGGGATGGTCAGCCGCGCGTCGGGGGCGCGGGCGCTGGCCAGGCGCACCGGCCTGTCGGGGCGCGGTTCGATGACCCCGACCTCGCGCCAGGCCCAGGTCGCGACCTCGGTCCCGTCCTCGCGGATCGCCAGCCCGTCGGCGGCCAGCGACACCACGACCTCGCGGCTGGCGGCGGTGCGGCCGTCGCTGTAGCGGCCGGGGTAGCGCGGCGGAGTCTCAGCCGACATCGAGCGCGTCCGCCAGGCCCTCGCCGAACGCCCGCGACGGCGGCTGCGCCTGGGCGATGGCGTCGAAGTCGGCCTCGCCGGTCACGGCGGCGGTGCCGACCAGCAGCCGGATGGTCCGCAGCGCCGTCAGCGGCTTGAGGGCGCCGAGGGTCAGCACGACGATGGCGAGGTTGCCGAGCACCAGCCGCGCCAGCGCGAAGGCGGACAGGTCCGAGCGGAATCGCAGGTCGTCGAATCGCGTGTTGGCGGCCAGGAACCGGATCTCCGCCGCCAGGTACCACAGCACGCACCAGGCGACGATCAGGAAGGCCGGTAGGAAGGCCGCGGCGGCGACGATGCCCAGCGCCTCCTGTCCCTGCCGGTCGAGCGCGCCCAGGTCGGTCGCCGCCGCCGAGGCGATCAGCGGCACCAGCGGCAGGGCCAGCGCCACCAGGGCGCAGACCCAGGCGGTGAGGAACGGCTTGACCAGCGGGCCGGCGCCGCCGTGGAAGCTGAGGGGGCTGTCGCCGAACAGGGTGTGGTTCAGCTTGTAGCGCTGCAGCACCACCGTGCGCCACGGCCAGGCGAGGCCGAGCGTCAGCAGGACGGCGAGGCCGGTCGCCAGCCAGCGCCAGGCGTAGCCCAGCGCCGATCCGGACTGGCCGGCGCGGATGCCGCGCCAGGTCGTGCGGGTCAGGCGATAGCGCCGCGCGCGGTACATGGCGACCGGGATCAGAAGCAGGACGAGAATGGTGTTGACCGCCTGCAGCGCCGCCGCGATCGCCTCGTTTCCGGTCTCCGCCGCCCAGGCGGCGGCGCCGCCGAGCAGCATCAGCGGCAGCACGATGACCACGATGGCGAGCAGCACGGCGCGGAACACCTCGGCGCCGGTGCCTGTATATTCCAGCGGTTCGTCCTCGAACAGCGTCGTGCCCCACAGGAAGCGGCGGATGCGCGCGACGGCCCAGAATCGATAGATTCCGAACGTCGCCGCGGTCAGCAGCAGGTTGACCAGGATGATCGGGATCATGTCGCCCGTGCGTCCGTCCTGGACGAGGGCTCGCCGGGTGCCGTCGTGCGCGTCCGTCATGCCGGCGATGATCGCGCAAAGCGCGCCGGCTGCGAAGTGAAATTCGCCGGGCTGACCATGCGGCCGGGCTCTGCTATCGTCGGCCGGCACGCGAAAGGGAGACAGCAATGAGCAACGGCCAGTTCAACGCCTTCGTCCTCGAAGAGAAGGACGGCAAGGTTTCAGGCGCGATCCAGCGGCTCTCGGACGCCGATCTGCCCGAGGTCGGCGAGGTCACCGTGCGCATCGACCATTCGACCCTCAACTACAAGGACGGGCTGATCCTGAACGGGCTCGGCAGGCTGGTGCGGCAGTATCCGCATGTGCCCGGCATCGACTTCGCCGGCACGGTCGAGAGCTCCAGCCATCCCGACTACAATCCGGGCGACGCCGTCCTGCTGACCGGCTGGCGCGTCGGCGAGGCGCATTGGGGCGGCTTCGCGCAGAAGGCCAAGGTCAAGGCCGGCTGGCTGGTGCCGATGCCGAAGGGCCTGACCGCCAAGCGGGCGATGGCGATCGGCACCGCCGGCTTCACCGCGATGCTGGCGGTGATGGCGCTGGAGGAGCGCGGGGTGACGCCGCAGTCGGGCGAGGTGCTGGTCACCGGCGCCGCCGGCGGGCTCGGCAGCGTCGCCGTCGCCGTGCTGGCCAAGCTCGGCTACCGCGTCGTCGCGGTGACCGGCCGGCCCGAGACCCACGACTATTTGCGCCGCCTCGGCGCCGCCGCCTTCATCGATCGCGCCGAGCTCGCGGACGGCCCCAAGAAGCCGATGATGAGCGAGCGCTGGCACGGCTGCGTCGACGCCGCCGGCGGCGCCACGCTGGCGGCGGTGATCCCGCAGATGGGCTACGGCGGCACCATCGCCGCCTGCGGCAATGCCGGCGGCATCGAACTGGCGACGACCGTGCTGCCGTTCATCCTGCGCGGCGTCGCGCTGCAGGGCATCGATTCGGTGATGTGCCCGTTCGAGCGCCGGCAGAAGGCCTGGCAGCGGCTGGTCACCGACCTGCCGATGGACCTGCTCGACGAGATGACCTCGACCGCCGCCCTGGCCGACCTGCCGGATCTCGGCAAGAAGATCCTGAAGGGTCAGGTGCGGGGCAGGGTGGTGATAGACGTGAACGCCTGATCGACCTTCGAGGGATCGCCGCCGGCGCCGCGGCGATCCATCTCGAAGGCATGCCGAGAAGTCAACTCCTCCGTCTCCTCTCCTTGGCGTCCCTGGGCGCAGCCGCCGTCCTCGGCGGCTGCGCCGCCCCTTCCGAGCCGGAGCGCCGGTTCGTTCCGGTCGCCGGCGGCCCGCTCTACTGCTATCGGCATCTCGGCGCCGTCGACTGCTACGCCCAGCCGGTGCCGCAGGACGTCTCGCGGCTGGTCGGCTGGGTCGGCCCCCGGCCGGAGCTGCCGCCCGAGGCGGCCGGCGTCGGCAGGCCGTTGCGCACCCTCGGCCGCGCCCCGCGGCCTGCGGGCGAATGGGAACTCCCCGACGGCATCAGCCGCTGAGCTCGGCCTGGAGTGGTCTCGTCCCGACCCGCCCGGGTGGGCGGGGCGCGCGTCGGCCTTGTGGGGGCTTTCGCATGCGGCTAGAGTGACGTCCGGACGATGACCGGGCCGCACAACCGTCGCAAGAGCGGAGCGCGGCCGGGGGAGGAGGGGACATGCCTGACGACGCGGTTCTGCGCAATCGCGACGACGCCGCCGGCGCCGTCGTCATCTCGGACGATCCGCGCGACCTGGGCTGGGTCAGGCAGAACGTTCCTTGCCAGACCGCGTGTCCCGCCGGCACCAACATCCCCGGCTACATCCGCATGATCATCGAGGGGCGCTACGGCCGCTCCTACGAGGTCAATCGCGAGGCCAACGTGCTGCCCGGCATCCTCGGGCGCATCTGCTCGCGCCCCTGCGAGGCCGCCTGCCGCCACGGCTGGCCCGGCAATGGCGAGCCGGTGGCGATCTGCCATCTCAAGCGCGCCGCCGCCGACCTCAAGCACGCCGGCCACCGCATCACCGAAAGCCTCTACGCGCCGACCGGCAAGCGCGTCGCGGTGATCGGCGCCGGGCCGGCCGGCGTCGCCGCGGCGCACGACCTGTCGCTGCTCGGCCACGACGTCACCATCCTCGAGCGCGAGGAGCGGCCGGGCGGCATGCTGGTCTACGGCATCCCCGAGTTCCGGCTGCCGCGCGACGTGCTGGCGATCGAGCTGCACAACGCGCTGCGCCTCGGCGTCGAGCTGAAGACCGGCGTCGCGGTGGGCACCGGCAAGGGCGACGTGCGCGTCTCGCAGCTGCTGGCCGATTACGACGCCGTGCTGCTGGCCACCGGCTGCATGGCGGCGATCGAGCTGCCGATGCGCGGCAAGTGGGAGGGCAAGGACCCGGTCGAGGAATCGCGCGACGTCGAATACGGCCTCGACTTCCTGATGCAGCTCCACCGTGGCGAGCGCAAGCGGGTCGGGCGCCGGGTGGCGGTGGTCGGCGCCGGCTTCACCTCCCTCGACTGCGCCCGCGTCGCCAAGCGCCTGGGCGCCGAGGAAGTCACCATCCACATCCGCACCACCGAGGAATACATCCCCGTCACCCACGAGGAAATCTTCGAGGCCAAGCGGGAAGGCATCAAGCTGAAGGGGCTGCGCACGCCGGTCGGCCTGATCCTCGACGACTCCGGCCGCCTGACCGGCGTCGAATTCGTCCAGAACCGCCTCGGCGGCTTCCGCGCCGGCGGCCGCCGCCAGGCGATCCCGATCGACGGCTCGGAGTTCACCGAGCCCTGCGACACGCTGATCATCGCCATCGGCCAGAAGACGGTGAACGACTATCTCGACGTCAAGGTCGAGCTCGACCGCTGGGGCAACGTGCGCGTCGGCGACAACGGCATGACCTCGGCGGCCAACCTGTTCGCCGCCGGCGACTACGTGCGCGGCCCCTCGACGGTGATCGAGGCGGTCGGCCACGGCCGCGAGATCGCCCAGAAGATCGACGCCGTGCTGATGGGCGGCCCGCGCAAGAAGAAGGCGGTGCGCATCGAGCCGGTGGCCGGGCCGCTGCGCGAGCGCGCCTACGACTTCATCCCGCGCCAGCCGATGCCGACCGCGCCGATGTCCGACCGCCTGACCGGCGACGGCCAGGCCGAGGTCGAACTCGGCCTGGCCGAGGAGGCGGCGCTGGAGGAGGCCAAGCGCTGCTACCTGTGCTTCCTGCGCTACCAGATCGACGTCGACAAGTGCATCTACTGCCGCGCCTGCATCGAGGTGGCGCCGCGCAACTGCATCAAGCTGGTCGACGGCGTCGCGCTGAACGAGGACGGCAGCTACGGCGAACTGCACGAGGCCTCGGCCTGGAACCAGGTGGCGGCGATCTGGATCGACAACAACGAATGCATCCGCTGCGGCGCCTGCTACCGCGCCTGCCCGATCAAGTGCATCTCGATCTCGCGCTGCGACCTGGTCGAGGTCGAGTGCTGAGCGACGACGTTGCCTCCCTCGCCCCGGCCCACTCCCGCGGCCGGGAGAGGGAGCAAGGAAGGGGATGAAGGGATGACCAAGCACCACGTCATCATCGGCAGCGGCATCGCCGGCAGCCAGGCGGCGCTGACCCTGCGCGAGCGCGATCCCGACAGCCGCATCACCATCCTGACCATGGCCAGCCTGCTGGTCTACAACCGCTACGACCTGCCCAAGGTGTTCACCGGCCAGCGCGACTGGCGCGCCTTCCTGGTGCATCCGCCGGCCTTCTACGACGCCAAGCGCATCAGCGTGCGCCGCAACAGCCGGGTCGCCAACGTCGATCCGGCGCGCCGGGTGATCACGCTCGGCCACAAGGAGGAGATCGCCTACGACACGCTGCTGGTCGCCTCGGGCGGCCGCGCCTACCTGCCCGAGGACCTGGCCGAGTTCCGGCCGCTGATGACCGGCTTCGGCTCGTACGAGCAGGCGGTCGAGGCCCAGAGGGCGATCCCCGAGGGCGGCCGCGTGGTGATGCTGGGCGGCGACATGATCGGCCTCGATCTCGCCCGCACCCTGCTCGCCGCCGGCTATCGGGTGACCCTGATGGAGAGCGAGCACAGCTTCTGGCCGCACGTCCTGGCGCCCGAGGACCGTCCGGCATATCTCGACGCCGTCCGCGCCATGGGCGTCGAGGTCGTCTCCTGCGAGTCGGTCGGCGGCATCGAGGCGATCGAGGAAGGCGCCAAGGGCATGCCGGCGCGGCGCGTCGTGTTCAAGGACGGCAGCGACATCCACGGCGACGTGGTGATGCCGTTCTTCGGCCTGCTGCCGTCGATCGAGTTCATGCTCGGCTCGGGCGTCGACATCGAGCGCGGCCTGCTGGTCAACACCGCGCTCAAGACCACCGACGCGGCGATATGGGCCGCCGGCGACGTCTGCCAGATCTGGTCGGCCGAGGAGAAGCGCTACCGCTTCTACTACGGCTGGAAGAACGTCCGCGCCATGGGCGACGTCGCGGCGCGCAACATGACCGGCGCGGCGCAGGACTTCGTCTCGAAACAGGACGAGACCCTGCGCATCGTCGATGGTCGCATCCACTCGCCGTTCTGGGAATACGATTGATATGAAGCCGAAGCCCGTTCATGTCGCCCCCGCGCAGGCGGGGGCCCATTTTCCAGAGACGGTGCCGAGCCAGGCGGACGGCGGGAATCCCGAAGGGCTCTGGCAAATGGATGCCCGCCTGCGCGGGCATGACGGGATCGTCGCGCACCGGACCGTCTCGCCCGGGCTGCTCGCGTTCCGACTGCTCGCGGCCTTGGTGCTGGGCGCCCTGGCGGCGGCGCGCGCGCCGGTGTGGGAGATGGTGGTGCCGTGGATCGGCTTCGTGCTGGCCGTCGAGGGCGCGCTGCTGGCGCGCCGCTCGCGGCGCTGACCGGCCGGGGAGGGGAAGAGGGATGAACGGAACCGACATCCAGATCGCGGTCTGCGGCTCGGCCGGCGACGGCACCATCGCGGCGGGCGACATCCTGCGCAACGCCTTCGCCGAGGCTGGCTACAGGGTCATCAGCTTCGACATCTACCCGCCCGAGATCCGCGGCTTCGGCAAGTGCATCTCGCGGCTGCGGGTCACCGCCGACCAGGTCTACGCGCTCAAGCAGCGCTCGGACGTGTTCATCTCGCTCGACGACAGCCACGCCATTCCGCATGTCGGCGAGGTGCGCGACTTCGGCGCGGTGATCTACGAGAGCAACCCGATCGGCGCGGTCAAGGAGGGCGGCCACATCACCGCCCACGTCAGGCCGGGCCAGATCCCCTACGGCGTCGCCGTGCGCGACCTGACCGAGCAGGCGACGGGGTCCAACCGCTCGCGCAACATCGTGATCGTCGGCTATGTCGCCGGCCTCTACCGCATGTCGCCCGAGCCGTTCGAGCGCATCGTGCGGCGCAAATTCGGCAAGAAGGGCGACAAGGTCATCGAGACCAATCTCGCCGCGTTCCGCGCCGGCTTCGACGCCGGCGCCGCGACCTTCCAGCTCGACGACGTCCGCTTCGGCGCGCCGAAGCCGCACGATTCCGACGGCGGCACCGTGCAGATGATGAACGGCAACGCCGCCGTGGTGCGCGGCTGCCTCGACGCCGGCATCCAGACCTTCTTCGGCTATCCGATCACCCCGGCGACCACCATCATGGAGCGCCTGGCCGCCGAGATGCCCAAGCGCGGCGCCCGGCTGGTGCAGACCGAGGACGAGATCTCGGCCATCGCCGCGACCATCGGCGCCGGTTACGCCGGCGCCCGCGCCGCCACCGCGACCTCCGGGCCCGGCCTGGCGCTGATGAGCGAGATGATGGGCCTGGGCATCATGGCCGAGGTGCCGTGCGTGGTCTTCGTCTCGCAGCGCGGCGGCCCGTCGACCGGCATGCCGACCAAGACCGAGCAGTCGGACCTCAACATGGCGGTGTGGGGCAGCCCCGGCGACGCGCCGCGCATCGTGCTGGCGCCGACCAATGTCGAGGGCTGCTACCGCTGCGCCGGCAAGGCCTTCGAGATGGCCGAGAAGTACCAGGTGCCGGTGATCGTGCTGCTCGACCTCTACCTGTCGAACCGCTACGAGACGGTGTGGCTGCCCAGGACGCCGCCGTTCGAGCCCGACTGCGCCCGGCGCATGCGCAAGCAGGAGGCCGGCGACGTCTACCAGCGCTTCGCGCTCACCGAGGATCACGTCAGCCCGCGCGCCGTGCCCGGCGACGAGGGCGGCATGCACGTGGTCACCGGCCTCGAGCACAACGAGCTCGGCCGGCCCAACGACGCGGCCGAGACGCACACGGCGATGAGCCGCAAGCGCCACGACAAGCTGCTGCCGGTGCTGACCTATCCCGACCTCAACGTCACCCGGCGCATCGGCGACGACGGCAAGGTCGAGGTCGGATTGCTGGCCTGGGGCTCGACCTTCGGCGAATGCCTGGACGCCATGTTCAAGGCCCAGGAGGAAGGCATCCGCTGCGCGGCGATGAAGGTCGTCGCGCTGTCGCCGTTCCCCGAGGACGCGGTGCGGGCCTTCATGGACGATTGCGGCGCCGTGCTGGTTCCGGAACTCAACTGGGAGGGCCAGTTCGCCAACCTGGTCCAGGCCAAGCTGGCGCGACCCGTCGTGCGGCTGGACAAGGTGCCGGGCGTGCCGATGCGGGTCGACGACATCCTGGCCGAGATCCGTCGCCTGGCGAGCAAGCCGGCGCCGGCGGCGGCCGCGCCGAAGCCGAAGAAACCGCGCAAGGTCAAGGCGGCGGCCGAGTGATTCGTGCCCTCGCCCGCTCGCGGGAGAGGGGGCAGTGTTTTTGGGAGTAGAGCGTGAGCGAGTTGATCAGCGTGAAGGTGCCGTTCTCGAAGCGGACGGTCGAGGTGACGGAAGCGGACTGGCGGGCCTGCCAGCGCATGGACAATCTGTTCCTGCTGCTGGGCCTGGTCCTGTCGGGCGTGCTGTTCGTCGGCGGTCTGTCGATCCAGGGGCTGCAGCCGCTGGGCGTGCTGGCCGGGTTCCTGACCATGCTGGTCTATTTCGACGGCTACGTCTCGCGCTGGTGCGCCGCGCGCAAGGCGGCGAAGTGAACCTTCGGATGGGGAAGCGACGATGACCAAGCCCGTCTACCTCGAGGAAAAGCTCCGCCAGGTCCAAGAGTCGGGCCGGCTCGGCTACCGCTCGAAGGCGCTGCCGACCTGGTGCCCGGGCTGCGGCTACTTCGCCATCGTCGAGGGCGTCACCGCGGCGCTGAACCAGCTCGGCATTCCCAACCGCGACGCCGTCGTGGTCTCGGGCATCGGTTGCTCGTCGCGGTTTCCGTTCTTCATGAACACCTACGGCTTCCACACCCTGCACGGCCGCACGCTGCCCGTGGCGACCGGCGTCAAGACCGCCAACGACGCCCTGACCGTGGTGGCGGTCGGCGGCGACGGCGACGGCTTCGCGATCGGCGGCGGCCACGTGCCGCACGCGGCGCGGCGCAATCTCGACGTCACCTACCTGCTGTTCGACAACGGGATCTACGGCCTGACCAAGGGCCAGACCTCGCCGACCTCGGTCACCGGCTTCAAGACCACGACCACGCCCTACGAGAACCCCGACCGGCCGCTCAATCCCTTGCTGATGCTGCTGTCCTACGGCGCCTCGTGGGTCGGCCAGAGCTATGCCGGCCGCCCGGCGCATCTGAAAGAGATGATCGCCGCGGCCATCGCCCATCGCGGCTTTTCCTATCTGCACATCCTCAGCCCGTGCGTGACCTTCGACAAGACGTCGAAGACCTACGTCAACCTCGAGATGCAGGTCCGCGACCTGCCGGCCGAGCACGACCCGGCCAGTCTCGGCGCCGCGATGGCGCTGGCGATGAACCAGGACCGGCCCGCGCTCGGCCTCTACTACAAGGAGGACCGCCCGACGCTGGGCGACGCGCTCGACCAGCTCGTGGTCAAGGCCGGCGGCGAGCTGCCGGTGCGCAAGGGCGCGATCCGGGCGGCGGAGTAGCTAGTCGGCGCGGCAGACGCGGTCGCGGCCGGCATTCTTGGCCGCATACAGGGCCGCGTCGGCGCGTTCGAGCAGCGCGCTCAGCTCCTCGCCGCGCTGGCGGATCGCCACGCCGATGCTGACCGTCACCCGCCGGTGGTGCAGCGGCTCGTCGAGAACGAGTCCGGCGATCGCGGCGCGGATGCGCTCGGCGATGGTGGCGATGGCATGGGCCGAGGCGCCGGCCGTGAACACCGCGAACTCCTCCCCGCCGAACCGCACCGGAACATCGGCGCTGCGCATGTTGGCCAGGATCTGCTCGGCGACGGCCCTGAGCACACGGTCGCCCTGGGCGTGGCCGTGGGTGTCGTTGATGGTCTTGAAATGGTCGATGTCGATCATCGCCACCGCCACCGGCGCGTTGGCGTCGTGGTCCTGGATGTCGGCCAGCCGCTGGACGGTGTCGGCCATGTAGAAGCGGTTGAACAGCCCGGTGAGCGGGTCGCGGATCGAATGCTCGAAGAAGCGCTGTCGCTGGATGTCGACCATGCGATAGAGCGCCTCGCGCTCGAGCGCCACCTGCAGCGGCCGGCGGATGCGGTCGAGCAGGATGTCGAGATGCTCGTCGAAGGTCACGTCCTCGCGCAGCAGCACCAGGGCGACCCCCTGCAGCCCGGGGTCGTCGTCGCGGGCCAGCGGCACCCGGATCGCCGGCCATGTGGTGCCGGATTCGTCGCGCCACTCGATCCGGGCCTGGCGGGCATCGCCCTGGCAGTCGCAGCCGGCGCTCTGGTCGAGGCAGGCGAGGATCGCCGCGGGCGCCGGAGCCAGGACACCGTGGAAGCGGTTGGCGGCCGAGAGGTGCAGCAGTTCGTCGCCGTCGGCGCGCGACCAGAACTCCAACGCCTCGACCGGCACCAGCCTGCGGATCGACTCGGTCAGCGCGGCGACGATGTCGCGGAAGTCGCGATAGATGATCATCGACCGGGTGATGTCGCGCAGGGTCCGGTTCAGCTGCGACAGCCGCTCGATGTCGGAATTGGTCACCGCCAGCAGGAACAGGCCGCATTCGATCGACTTGATCTTCTCGAGGAAGAACGCGACCAGCGGCTCGGGGATGATGCATCCGTGCTGGGGCGCGATCATGCGCACGGGATGGCGCTCGATCTGCTTGACGGCGTGGACCAGAACCTCGCGGCTCGGGATGTAGTGTTCGTGGAACGGGCGCAGATTCTCGAAATAGCCCTCGTCGCGGGCATACAGCCCGGCGCCTTCGCTGAAGCCGCCGAACAGGTCGCTGGAGAACATCACCTGCGAGGCGGTGTCGAAGGTGCAGAAGGCGCCGGGGAAGTGGGCGTAGGGCGTGAAGGCGAAGCGCAGCAGGCGCCCGCCGAGGTCGAGCGTCCAGTCCAGCCCGCGCTCGACGCAGACCATCGGCATCTTCAGGTCGTAGCCGTCGAGCAGCACGATCGCCCGCCAGTGGGCGAGGATGCTGGCGTCGGCGCGCGTCACCATGGCGTCGAGCTGCGGCAGACAGCTGGTGATGTCGGGATCCTGGTGATGACAGACGAAATAGCGGATGCGATCGAACGGCATCACCCGCTCGACCTTCGCCGCCACCTGCGGGAAGCCCAGCGGCGAACCGGGATCGATCAGCACCGACTGGTCGCCGTGCTCGACGAGATAGCTGTGGCACTGGAAGGGCTCGCCGGGGCGGTGGTTGCCGACCCACCACACCCGGTCCGCAATCCGGATCGGTGCCGAGGGATCGAATACTGCGGCGCTGGCGTCCATGGACAACTCCCGACTGCGACATTCCGTCGCACCGCCCAGCAAGAATCAGACCAGTTAAAAGTTGTCGCGGTTGCGGGAGGGCCGTTCCCGAAACCGGGTCTCGCCGGCGCGATTTTCCCGAAGATGCGTTCGCGTCGTTCCGCGCTCGGCGGTTGACACCAGGGGCCGCTTTCTGGCACCGTCTTCGCCACCATGTTCGAGAATGCGACCAAACTACCAGGGCTGGGGCTTATCGGCCCGGCGTCGTGAGCGGCGCCGGGAGCGTCGTCCCGCGTCACCAGCCTGTGCAGGTCGCCATGTTCTCGCATCATCCTTGCATCGCATTTCGTCTCCTGCGACTTATCCACGGTCGTCGGGCCTGAGCGGCTGCCCGACGGCCGTACGCGCGCCGCTTTGCCATGCAACGCGCGACCGAGGAGAGACCGATGCGCATCGACCCGACCACCAAGTACAAGCCCTTCACGCCCGTAAACCTGCCCGACCGCCAGTGGCCCGGCCGCGTCGTCGACGCGGCGCCGATCTGGTGCTCGGTCGACCTGCGCGACGGCAACCAGGCGCTGATCGACCCTATGGGGCCGGAGCGCAAGCTGAAGATGTGGGACCTGCTGGTCGCCATGGGCTTCAAGGAGATCGAGGTCGGCTTCCCCGCCGCCTCGCAGACCGATTTCGACTTCCTGCGCCTGCTGATCGACGAGAAGCGCATCCCCGACGACGTCACCATCCAGGTGCTGACCCAGTCGCGCGACGAGCTGATCCGCCGCACCTTCGACGCGGTCTCGGGGGCGAAGAACGTCATCGTGCACCTGTACAACTCGACCTCGACGCTGCAGCGGCGGGTGGTGTTCGGCAAGGACGAACAGGGGGTGATCGACATCGCCGTCGAGGGGGCGAGGCTGATCCGCGAGCTGTCGGAGGCCAGGCCCGAGGGCCCGGTCGTCCACCAGTACAGCCCCGAGAGCTTCACCGGCACCGAGCTGGACTTCGCGGTGCGCATCTGCGAGGCGGTGATGGACGTCTGGCAGGCCAGCCCTGAACGCCGGGTGATCCTGAACCTGCCGGCGACCGTCGAGATGGCGACGCCCAACGTCTACGCCGACCAGATCGAGTGGTTCTGCCGCAAGCTGAAGAACCGCGACGCGGCGATCATCTCGATCCACCCGCACAACGATCGCGGCACCGGCGTCGCGGCGGCCGAGCTGGCGATGATGGCGGGCGCCGAGCGCGTCGAGGGCACGCTGTTCGGCAATGGCGAGCGCACCGGCAACGTCGACGTCGTCACCCTGGCGATGAACCTGTTCAGCCAGGGCGTCGATCCGAAGCTGGACTGCTCGAACATGGCGCGCCTGGTGGCGGTGTCCGAGGAGTGCACCAACATCGCCGTGCATCCGCGCCATCCCTATGCCGGCGAGCTGGTGTTCACCGCCTTCTCGGGCTCGCACCAGGACGCCATCAACAAGGGCCTGGTGGCCCTGAAGAAGGCCAACAGCCCGGTCTGGGAGGTGCCCTACCTGCCGATCGACCCCGCCGATGTCGGGCGCACCTACGAGGCGGTGATCCGCATCAACAGCCAGTCGGGCAAGGGCGGCATCGCCCATGTGCTGGAGCGCGACCACGGCTTCCAGCTGCCGCGCTCGCTGCAGGTCGAGTTCTCGAAGGTGGTGCAGAAGATCGCCGACCAGACCGGCCGCGAGCTGACCTCGGGCGAGATCTTCGCCGCCTTCGACGAGACCTACCTGCAGCCGGCGCCCGGCGGCTGGGAACTGGTCGAGTACCGCACGACGCCGGCTGGCCGCGGCTCGCCGATCCGCAAGCTGAGCGCGGTGATCCGCCGCGGCACCGAGGAGCGCGAGATCGGAGGCAGCGGCAACGGTCCGATCGACGCCTTCGTCCACGCCCTGGCGGCGGCCGGCATCGACGGCCGCTACAACGTGACCGAATACAACGAGCACGCCATCGGCACCGGCGCCGACGCCATGGCGGTGGCCTATGTCCGCCTGGCCGACCGCGACGGCAACGCCGTCCACGGGGTCGGGCGCGACTCCAACATCACCGAGGCGTCGCTGAAGGCGGTGCTGGGGGCGATGAACCGGGTCGGGTGAGGCGGCGCCGCGTCGGGCTCTTGTCCGGACCTTTGGCTTGGGCTATTGTCCGAACAAATGTCCGATCGCACCGACACCCGCTACGCCGTCGTCGAGCGCCAGCTTCTGGCCGAGCTGGCGGCCGGCGCCTATCCGGTCGGCAGCCGCTTTCCCACCGAGATGGAGCTGTGCGCCCGCTTCGGCGTCTCGCGCCACACCATCCGCGAGGCGCTGCGGCGGCTGGCCGAGATGGGGCTGCTCGAACGCCAGCAGGGCGCCGGGACGATCGTCCGCGCCCTGCGCAAGCCGGTCGGCTTCACCCAATCGATCGCCTCGCTGACCGAGCTGTACCAGTACGCCGTCGAGACCCGGTTCGAGGTCGAGCAGGCGGCGCCGGTCACCGTGCGCGGCGCCCTGGCCGAGGCGATGGGCGCGCCGCCCGACAGCCGCTGGCTGCGCTTCGAGGGGCTGCGGGTGGCGCGCGAGGACGGCGTGCCGGTGTGCTGGACCGAACTCTACCTGGCCGGCGAACTGGCGCATCTGCGCGAGCGGGTCGGCGGCGAGGTCACGCCGGTCCATGTGATGATCGAGGAGGCGGGGCGCACCATCCGCCGCGTCGAGCAGGAGATGTCGGCCGAAACGGTGCCGCCGGCCCTGGCCGAGCGGCTGGGGGTGGCGCCCGGCAGCGCCGCCCTGCGCATCGTCCGGCGCTATCTCGGCGACGGCGGCCGGCCGCTGGAGGTCACGTTCTCGCTGCATCCGGCGGCGCGCATGCGCTACCGCATCACCCTGCGGCGGGAGTGAGACTGGCCGAATGTCCAGACAACCCGATTCGGGTCTTGACGGCCCGGGGCGGCTTTGGCTAGATGTCCGTACAAATTTGAAAGGGCGAGGGAGCGCATGAAGGTCCTGGTGGCGGTCAAGCGGGTCGTCGACTACAACGTCAAGATCCGCG
>CAZJFH010000057.1:0-31941 GCA_964545205.1 uncultured Rhodospirillaceae bacterium | reverse complement strand
ATCTGCGCCAACTACTGTGGGCATTACTTCATAGAATCAGCAAAATGTCAAGTAACGTGCCGGTATATGCGAGGTGTCTACTAAGCGGCGGATTCCGCCGCGCGCGGCCCCGCCCGGCGCTCCGGGCGGGGCGGGTGCGTCATTCGGCCGCATGCTTCCAGCGCAGCCAGTCGACCGGGTGGTCGCCGTCGGTCTCGAGGCGGTATTCGTCGCCCTTGGCGGCGCGGTGGCGGTCGATGACCGCCTCGCTGGGGGTGCCGCCGGCGTTGACCTGGCCCTGGTACCAGTGGAAGCGATGGTCCTGGGGCAGGCTGTCGAGCGGCACGAACTCGGTGCCGTCGGCGGTCAGGTGGGTCTGCTCGGCCAGCACCTTGCGGATATAGGCCTTGTTCGACTCGAAGGTCACCGTCTCGGGGATCTCCTTGGGCAGGATCTCGGCGGCGTCCTTGCCGTCCATCTTCTGCAGCATCGCGGCGGCGAGGCGCAGATGCTCGATCTCCATCGCCAGATGGGTCTCCCAGACCTGCTTGAGGCGCGGGTCGGGCTCGTGCTGCATGAAGCTGTAGTACAGGTAGCACTCGTTGTACTCGTGCATCACCAGCATCTCGGCCCAGGAGGCGCCGGCGTCGAGCAGGCTCTCGTAATGGGTGACGTGCTGCTCCTCGATCTGGGCGATCTCCTGGTACAGGCCGCGGGCCAGCGGCTCGGTCGGCAGGTTGCCGATGTTGCAGTAGAAATTGAGCGTCTGCTGTTCGGCGGCGACGATGGTCAGGGCGTGCAGCAGCGAGCGCGGATCGCAGCTCTTGCGGTCGAGCGGCTTGCGGATTTCGTCGCCGGGATTGCGGTGCTCGAGGAAGGTCGGCCGGCCGGGCGTGATCTCGGTCAGGTCCTGGACGATCTCCTGCGCCTTCTTGCCCTCCAGCATGTCGAGCAGGTTGGCGTACCTGTACAGGTGGTCGAAATCCTCGAGCAGCCCGAACTCGTAGCAGGCGCGCGCATACGGGTCGGGCTCGTTGCGGGCCACCCAGGCGGTCAGGTCGACGGCGACCTGCTCGTAGCCGATGGTGGTCTCCAGCGGGCTGGCCTCGCCGGGCAGCAGCCAGTTGACCGCCTTCTGCTGCTGCATCTCGACCCGGCGCACGGAGGCGAGCTGGCGCTTGACCTCGATGTCGGTGGTGTGGCGGGCGAAGTTGTGGCTGAACCACATCGCCTCCATCTCGGCGCCGTTCATCACGATCACGCGGCAGCGCGAATAGGCCGGCGACGCCTTCTTGTCGACGGGCTTGACATTGAGCTCGCTCCAGTTGCGGAGCTGGCGATCGAGCGGAATGCCTTTTTCGGTCAGCGGGTTGAAGGCCATCTGTGTCTCCGTGAGAGCGTCTCGGATGTGAGACCAACAATCCGGCGGGATGGCGGTTTCAGGGGTGTTCCGATTTGCGACGCGGATTCCCGGTTTTGCGATGACCGGTCGTGCGGATTGGCGGATTCGCTTCCTTCCCGCGAGTGGCGCGCTTCTTGCTGCGGTGAGGGAAACCGGGGAGGCGGGCATGGACGACACGGCGGCGATCGCGGTTCCCACCGGCTGGACGCTGCCGCGCTGGCGGTCGCTGCCGGCCGTCGGCGCGGTGCTCGCCGGCTTGGCGGTGCTGATGGTGACCGCGTCGCTGCACAGCCTGGCCGAGCGCAACCACGTGGTCGCCAGCCGCGCCCACGTGCTCGAACAGATCTCCACCGCCGCCGGGCGGCTGCAGGAGGTGCTGAACGCCCGCGCCGGGCTGGCGCACGGCCTGTCGGCGATCGTGCGCGCCAACGACGGCCGCGTCGATCTCGAGCAGTTCCGCATCTTCGCCGAGCATCTGCGGGCCGACCAGCGCGACATCCGCAGTCTGCAGCTCGCGCCCCGGGCCGTCGTGCGCTTCGTCTATCCCCTCAAGGGCAACGAGGCCGCGGTGGGCCACGACATCAGGCAGGATCCGATCCGGTCGCCCGCGGTCGAGCGCGCGATCCGCGAGCGCCGGTTCGTGGTCGCCGGTCCGTTCGAGCTGATCCAGGGCGGCGTCGCCCTGATCGCGCGGCTGCCCATCTATCTGCCGGACTCGTTCGGCGGCGACACGTTCTGGGGATTCGCGACGGTCGTGCTCGATCTGGCGCCGCTGCTCGAAGCCGGCGGCATCGTCGCCGCCGAGCAGCAGCTGGACGTGGCGATGCGTGGCAGCGACGGGCTCGGCGCCGCCGGCGAGCTGTTCTACGGCCGTCCCGAGGTGCTCGCCGCCGATCCGGTCTTCGCCGAGATCGCGTTGCCGAACGGAACCTGGCAGGTCGCGGCGGCGCCACGCGGCGGTTGGGCCGGCCATCCGTACACCGATCTGATCTGGGCGGGCGGCGCCGGCATGATGATCGTCACCGCCTTGCTGATCTACCATCTCCTGGCGATGCCGCAGCGCCTGCAGTCCGCCGTCGACACCGCGACCGGCGCGCTGCGCCGCAGCCGTCGCGAGGCCGAGGAGCTGACCGTGCAGGCGCGTCGCGCCGAGCAGGAGAAGACGCGATTCCTGGCGGCGGCGAGCCACGACCTCAAGCAGCCGCTGGCGGCGTTGCGCCTGTTCGTCGGGCTGCTCGCCGACGAGCCGCTGCCGCCCCAATGCCGCGCCTGGGTCGAACGCATGGAAACCACGCTGCACGGCGCGCTGGAGCTGTTGGACTCGCTGCTGCACACCTCGGCGCTCGACACCGGCAAGGTCGCGCCCCAGGTCGCCGCCGTCTCGGTGCGCCAGCTCATGGCCCAGGTGCTGCCGGCGCATCAGCAGGAGGCGGCGGCCAAGGGCCTGCTGCTGTCGATGGATCATTGCGTCAGGCGCGAGTGCCGCAGCCGCGCCTGCTCCGACCCGATCCTGCTGAAACGCATCCTGGGAAATCTGCTGAGCAACGCGGTGCGCTACACCGAGTCGGGCCGGATCCGCATCCGCTGCCATTGCCGCGACGACCGCACGCTGATTTTCGTCGGCGACACCGGCCCGGGCATCCCCGCCGACCGACTGCCGCGCATCTTCGACGAATTCTATCGCGGCAGCCGCGACGCGTGCGGCGCCGGGCTGGGGCTGAACATCGTCTCCAAGCTGGCCGCCGCCATGGGCCATCGGGTGGTCGTCCGCTCGCGGGTCGGCGCCGGGACGGTGTTCATGATCGTGGTGCCCCATTGCCGCTCCGCCGCCGCGGCGGGCGAACGCGGCGTGTTGCTCGTCGAGGACGACGAGGACCAGCTGTTCGCGCTCCAGGCGGTGCTGGAGGCGATGGGCTTCTCGGTGACGCCGGCCACCAGCGTCGACGAGGCGCTCGATCAGCTTCGTTGCCTCGAGGCGCCGCCCGATCTCGTCGTGACCGATCACTGGCTGTCGGGGACCCGCACCGGTGCCGATCTCGCCCGCCACATGGCGGCCCACGGCGCGGTGCCGACGCTGATCCACACCAGCGACGTCGACGCCGCCGGCCGGGACTTGCCGCCAACCTGCCGCGTCATCGCAAAGGGAGTCTCGCCGCAGGCGTTCCGGGCGGCGGTGGCGGCGACACTCGGCGTGGCCGAGCCGCAGCCGGCGGCCTGAGCGGCCGACGCCCTCCCCCTCGACCGGGGGAGGGCCCGGACAGTCAGGCGAACTCGATGATCTTCTGATCGACCGACAGGCTGGCGCCGGGTGCCGCGTGGAGCTTCTCGACCGTGCCGTCGCGCTCGGCGCGCAGCACGTTCTCCATCTTCATCGCCTCGACGACGGCCAGCACCTCGCCGGCCTTGACCTCCTGGCCTTCCTGCACCGCCACCGAAACCAGCAGGCCCGGCATCGGCGACAGCAGGAACTTCGACATGTCCGGCGGCGCCTTCTTGGGCATCAGCGCCGCCAGTTCGGCGCCCTTGGGCGTCAGCACGACGACGTCGGCCTGGGCGCCGGCGTGGAACATGCGGTAGCCGATGCCGGTGCGGTCGATCTGCACGCAGACATGGGCGTCGTCGACGGTGCCGCGGAACAGCGGCTGGCCCAGCACCCAGTCGCTCTTGACGGTGATGGTCTCGCCGAACAGCTCGACGGTGGCGAAGCCGGCCATCTCGCGGATGCAGACCGGATACTGCTTGTCGTCGAGCACCACCACCCAGGCGTCGGCGACCTTCATCTCGTGACCGGGCATCTGGCCGGAGACGCGGGCGTCGCGCTTGGCGTGGGCGTGGTGGACATAGGCGGCGACCGCGACCAGGTTGGCCGGGTCCTCGGGCGGCAGGTCGGAGGCGTGGAAGCCCTCGGGGTATTCCTCGGCGATGAAATTGGTGGTCAGCCGCCCCTCGACGAAGCGGTCCTTGCCCAGCAGCGAGGCCAGGAACGGGATGTTGTGGCTGACGCCGCGGATGTAATACTCGTCCAGCGCCTGGCGCATGTGGGCGATGGCGATGTTGCGGGTGGCGCCGTAGGTGATCAGCTTGGCGATCATGGGATCGTAGAACATGCTGATCTCGCCGCCCTCGTAGACGCCGGTGTCGACGCGCACGAAGTCGTTCTCGGCCGGCGGCACGTAGCGGGTCAGGCGCCCGGTCGAGGGCAGGAAGTTGCGGAACGGATCCTCGGCGTAGACGCGGCTCTCGAGCGCCCAGCCGGTCAGCTTGACGTCCGATTGCGCCAGGGGCAGCTTCTCGCCGTAGGCGACGCGGATCATCAGCTCGACCAGGTCGAGGCCGGTGACCAGCTCGGTCACCGGATGCTCGACCTGCAGGCGGGTGTTCATCTCGAGGAAGTAGAAGTTGCGCTTGGAATCGACGATGAACTCGACCGTGCCGGCCGACTTGTAGTTGACCGCCTTCGACAGCGCGACGGCCTGCTCGCCCATCGCCTTGCGGGTGGCCTCGTCGAGGAACGGCGACGGCGCCTCCTCGATGACCTTCTGGTGGCGGCGCTGGATCGAGCACTCGCGCTCGCCGAGATAGATGCAGTTGCCGTGGGAGTCGGCCAGCACCTGGATCTCGATGTGGCGCGGCTGCTCGATGAACTTCTCGATGAACACGCGGTCGTCGGCGAAGCTCGACTTGGCCTCGTTGGTCGCCGAGACGAAGCCCTCGCGCGCCTCCTCGTCGGTGCGCGCCAGGCGCATGCCCTTGCCGCCGCCGCCGGCCGAGGCCTTGATCATCACCGGATAGCCGATGTCGCGCGAGATGGCGACGGCTTCCTCGGCGTCCTTGATCACGCCCATGTAGCCGGGGACGGTGTTGACGCCGGCTTCCTTGGCCAGCTTCTTCGACTCGATCTTGTCGCCCATGGCGTAGATCGCGTCGGCGTCGGGGCCGATGAAGACGATGCCGGCCTTGTGCAGCGCGGCCTGGAACTCGCGGCGCTCGGACAGGAAGCCGTAGCCGGGATGCACCGCCTCGGCGCCGGTCTGCTTGCAGGCCTCGACGATGCGCTCGATCTGCAGGTAGGACTGCGCCGAGGGCGGCGGGCCGATATGCACCGCCTCGTCGGCCATCTGCACGTGCAGCGCGTCGCGATCGGCGTCGGAATAGACCGCCACCGTCTTGATGCCCATCTTGCGGGCCGTCTTGATGACGCGGCAGGCGATCTCGCCGCGATTGGCGATCAGGATTTTCTTGAACATTCTCTGTCCCCCGCTTCGGCGCAAAGAGGAACCACAGAGACACAGAGACACAGAGAGGTCACCGAGGGAACGGTTCCGCGCGCCGCCGGCGCGCGATCTTCGTGTCTCGTTTCTCCGTGCCTCCTCTGTGTCTCTGTGTCTCTGTGGTTAACCCAATCCCTTACAGCGGGATGTTCCCGTGCTTGCGCCAGGGGTTCTCCACCTTCTTGTCGCGCAGCATCGCGAGCGAGCGGCAGATGCGCTTGCGCGTCGCGTGCGGCATGATCACGTCGTCGATGAAGCCGCGATTGCCGGCGACGAAGGGGTTGGCGAATTTCTGGCGGTATTCCTCGGTGCGCGCCGCGATCTTCTCTTCGTTGCCGATGTCCTGGCGGAAGATGATCTCGACCGCGCCCTTCGGGCCCATCACCGCGATCTCGGCGGTCGGCCAGGCGAAGTTGACGTCGCCGCGCAGGTGCTTCGAGCTCATGACGTCGTAGGCGCCGCCGTAGGCCTTGCGGGTGATCACGGTGACCTTCGGCACGGTGCACTCGGTGTAGGCATAAAGCAGCTTGGCGCCGTGCTTGATGATTCCGCCGTATTCCTGCGTCGTGCCGGGCAGGAAGCCGGGGACGTCGACGAAGGTCAGGATCGGGATGTTGAAGGCGTCGCAGAAGCGCACGAAGCGCGCCGCCTTGCGGCTGGAATCGATGTCCAGGCAGCCGGCGAGGACCATCGGCTGGTTGGCGACGATGCCGACCGTCGAGCCTTCCATGCGGCCGAAGCCGGTGATGATGTTGCCGGCGAAGCTCGGCGCGACCTCGAAGAAATCGCCCTCGTCGACGATCTTGAGGATCAGCTCCTTCATGTCGTAGGGCTTGTTCGGATTGTCGGGGATGAGCGTGTCCAGGCTCATCTCCATGCGATCCGGGTTGTCGGTGGTCGGGCGGACCGGCGGCTTCTCGCGGTTGTTGGCCGGCAGGAAGTCGATGAACCGGCGCAGTTGCAGCAGCGCCTCGACGTCGTTCTCGAAGGCCAGGTCAGCGACGCCCGACTTCGACGAATGGGTCACCGCGCCGCCCAGTTCCTCGGCGGTGACGCTCTCGTGCGTCACCGTCTTCACCACCTCGGGGCCGGTGACGAACATGTACGAGGAGTCCTTCACCATGAAGATGAAGTCCGTCATCGCCGGCGAATACACCGCGCCGCCGGCGCAGGGGCCCATGATCATCGAGATCTGCGGCACGACGCCCGAGGCCAGAACGTTGCGCTGGAACACCTCGGCATAGCCGGCGAGGCTGTCCACGCCCTCCTGGATGCGGGCGCCGCCCGAATCGTTGAGGCCGATGACCGGGGCGCCGACGCTGATCGCCTTGTCCATGATCTTGGAGATCTTCTGGGCGTGCGAGGCCGACAGCGAGCCGCCGAACACGGTGAAGTCCTGGCTGAACACGAAGACCAGGCGGCCGTTGACGGTGCCGTAGCCGGTGACGACGCCGTCGCCCGGAATGGTCTGGCTCGCCATGCCGAAATCGGTGCAGCGGTGCTCGACGAACATGTCCCATTCCTCGAACGAACCGGTATCGAGCAGCAGTTCGATACGTTCGCGCGCCGTCAGCTTGCCCTTCTGATGCTGCGCCGCGATGCGCTTTTCGCCGCCGCCCTTGCGGGCGCGTTCGCGCTTCTCGTCGAGTTGACGGATGATCTCCTGCATCGGACCTCCCCTCGCGCGCCGGTCATAGGCCGGCCACCCTTCGAACAGACGGGTGCAGATACCACTAACGGGCCGAGGGTTCCAGAGAAATGAAGGATTTCGGTAACCTTTGCCGCAGTGCGGGACACGCCCTTTCGGGTGGGGCGGCATATCGGTAATGATCTTGCGCACACCCCCGGCCGCAGCCCTCTTCGCGGCTGGGCGAAACCGCGCCCGCCCCCGCCCGGCGGGGCGGGGGCGGGGCGGCGCGCAGCTTTGTCATTCGGCCAGCCGTGCGAACCGCTCGGCGGCTTGGATGTCGGCCTTCAGGCGCTCGCGCCGCGCCTCGGCCTCGGCGTCGTCGCCCCACAGTTCGGCCTGGTAGATCTCGTCGGCGAAGGCGACCGCGAAGGCCGTCTCGGCGACCAGCCGGCCCTCGACCAGGGCCAGCGCGATCACCAGCGAGCCGGTGGCGGCGGTGGCCGACTGCAGCGCGGTCAGGCGCAGGTCGTCGCAGGCTTCGAGCGCCGCGCGCAACCCCGCCAGCGCTTCGGCGGGCTGGTCCGCGGGCATGACGCCGCAGGTCACCGCCAGCCGCACCCCGAAACGCTCGGCCGCCCAGTCGAGCAGCGGCGTCCACAGCGCCTCCTGCCGGCGGACCAGGTCGGCGGGCTCGTCGGCGCGGTAGCACAGCATGTCGGTGCCGGCATAGCGCAACAGCTCGTCGAGGATGGCCCCGCGCTGCGGCGCAACGCGGTCGATCGCGGTGCTGGCGAGCTGGGTCAGCGGCATGGTGTGCGGCTCGACCTGCTCGCCCTGGGCGCGCCATTCCCCGGCCAGGGCCTCGGCCAGGGCGGCGTTGCGCAGCCGCAGGGGCTTGCCGGCCGGCGTGCGGATCGGCCGGCCGTCGAGCGTGACGGCGAAGCCCTCGTCGGTCGCGGTGGCTTCCGCGGACCTGTAGAAGCGCTTGATCTTTCCGGGAATCACTTGGTCTTTCCGAACACGTTCTCGAGCAGCCGGCCGACATCGGGCAGCAGCGTCGGCGCCGAACCGGCCTTGGCCGACGGTTGTCTGGCATTGCGCGCCGCCTCGGCGCAAGCGTTTTGATCGCCGCCCCCGGCGGTGACGAACGGAAGCAGCGCGCCGATGGGATTGATCGCCGCCGCGGCGGCCCCGACCGCCAGGCCGGCGACCACCGCCTGCGGGTTCGGCACCACCACCGGCTCGGACAGCGGCCCGGTGACGTCCATCGGCGTCGCCAGGTTGAGCAGGCTCGCCTCCTTCGGCTTGGGCACCAGGGTGGCGTCGATGGTCTCGCGGCCGAGATCGATCGTCGCCTCGCCGCGCATGGTCATGACGGCGGTGTCGAGCAGCAGGCTGCGGGCGGTCGCCACGCCGCCCTCGACGGCGAAGCCGGCCGCCAGGCAGTTGACCCGGGTCTGCTCGGCCGCCGGCGACCACGGCGTCAGCCGCCGCATGACGTCGAAGGCCAACAGGTCGACGGTGGTGTTGTCGATCGTCGCCTGGTCGACGACGACGGCGACGTCGCCGTTCAGGCTGGCGGCGAGCCGGCGGCTGGAGGCGCCCTGGCCGGACAGGCGCACCGAGACGTCGCCGCGGCCGCCCGAAACGGAGCGGGTCAGCCCCAGCGCCGCCAGCAGTTCGCCCATGCCGACGCCGTTGGCGGTGACCGCGCCGCGCAGGCTGGGAGTCTCGCCCTTGGCGTCCAGCGTCAGGTTCGCCGAGATCGTGCCGCCGGCCAGTCTGGCGGCGAAGGGCTCGATCACCAGCAGGCCGTCCTTCAGCGAGACCCGCGCCTCGGCGTTTTGCGACGGCACGCCGCGGGCGACGAAGTGGTTGGCGGTCCAGGCGACGTCCATGTCGAACGCGTGCAGGCCGCCCAGCCGCAGCGGCTCGTCCGAGAACAGCGGCCCGGCGGCGGGCGACGGCTGCGGCGGGGCGACTGCGGGCTGCGGCGGCGCCAGCCCGAGATCCGCGAGGTCCAGGCGGCGCGACTTCAGCACGGCGGTGACCTGCGGGCCGTCGGCGATGCGGATGCCGACCTCGCCGGCGACGTCGCTGTCGCCGATGGTGCCTTGCAGTCCGGCCAGCCGCCACTTGTCGCGGCCGCCGCTCAACTGCGCGGTGGCGCGCAGCGGCTTGGCCTTGGGCGGCGTCAGGCCCAGGGCCTTGGCGGCGGCGGCGGCGTCGTCGGCTTCGGCGGTGACCGTCAGGTCGGTGCCCTTCGGCTTCAGCGCGCCGCGGGCCGCCAGGCGGATCAGGTCCTTCTTGCCGACGGCGGCATCGATTTCGGGAAAGTCCGGATCGGCCAGGCTGCCGGCGACCCGCACGCCGACGCGGTACGGACCCAGCGCCGGCACGTCGTCGCGGCCGAGCAGGCGGCCGGCTTCGGCGACGTCGGTGCCCTCCAGCGAGATGCGCAGGTCGAGATCCTCGGCCGCGGTCAGGTCGCCGATCTTGCCGTCGATCAGCAGCAGGCTGCCACCGGCCTTGGCCCTGATCTTCAGCGGGAAGGCCCGGTGCTGGTGCTGCATCTCGGCCAGCGAGCCGACCAGGCCGGAGACGTCGATCCGGTGCTGGTCGTAGGCGCCGACCGCGGTGAACGAGACCGGCGCGGTGGCGGCGTCGGATTCCACCGTCAGCTTGTCGAGGACGAACGCCTTCAGATCGCGGCTGCGCTCGTCGTAGAAGGCGATGCGCGCCTTCTCGGCGACCAGCCGGCCGATGCTGATCGTGGTGACCGGTCCGCCCTCGTCGGACGCCACCTCGACGGCCTCGGCGGAGGCCAGTTTCCAGTTGCCGGCGCCCGTCGCGTCGCGCTCGAGCATCAGGTCGGGTTCGACCAGCAGCAGGCGGCGGACGTCGATCTGGCGCCGCAGCAGCGGGATCAGTCCGATGTCGGCCTCGACGCGGCCGATGGTCAGCATGTGCTCGCGGGCGGCGCCTTGCGCGTTGGCGACCTTGACGCCGCTGGCGACGAGGCGCGGCGACCACGACAGCTCCAGCTTGAAGTCGCCGTCGATCCGGACCTCGCGCCCGATCGCGGCGCCGGCCATCTCGGTGGTCAGGCGGCGGTAGGACTCGATGTCGATCGACTTGGCGACGGCGACCAGCGAGACCACGGCGACCACGCCGGCGGCCGCCGCGAGCTTCAGGGCTACGTGCAGACGCATGCCGCCGCCTCCATGACCGTGGTGATCGCCGGCGGCAGTTCGGGATAGCCGTCGACCACCACGGCGGCGCCGGCCTCGCGAAGCTCTTCGGGATGGTGATAGCCCCAGCCGACGCCGATGCCGGCGACGCGGGCGCTGCGCGCCATCAGCATGTCGTAGGCGGTGTCGCCTATCATCACGGTGTCCGCCGTCTCGGCGCCAAGCTCGGCCATCGCCGCCAGCAGCATCGCCGGATGCGGCTTGCCAGGGTTCTCGTCGGGAGTCTGGACGGTCAGGAAACGGCCGTGGAGGCCGTGCCGCTCGACCATCGAACGCACCCCGCGTTGCGACTTGCCGGTGGCGATGCCCAGCAGCCAGCCGTCGGCCTCGAGGCGGTCGAGCGCCTCGACGGCGCCCGCGAACAGCGGCTCGCTGTGGTCGGGCTGGCGGCGCAGTTCGACGAACGCCTCCTTGTAGGATTCGGCGACGCGGTGGTGCAGCGCGTCCGCGGACCCGGGCAGCAGCGCGGCGACGGCCTCGACCAGAGACAGCCCGATGATCCGCCGCACGGCGGCGTCGGGCGCCGCGGCGAGGCCGTGGGCGCGGAACGCCGCCGACATGGCGGCGACGATGTTGTGCTGGCTGTCGACGAGGGTGCCGTCGACGTCGAACACGGCGAGACGAATCTTGGCGGGCATGGCTTTCGGTATCGGTTGCCGGCCGACTTTACCGCAGCCGGCCGGCCGGCACCAAGTCCGACGGTGGCCGCCGCATCGCGAGCGCCGCCCGCAAATAGGTGGTGCCGCGCGCTACTCGACCCGAACCAGGTCCGGCGAGGCCGCGAGTTCCTCCTGGTCGACCGGCGGCGCCGAGTCCATCTCGGCTGCGGTCCAGCGCAGCACGACGCTGTCGGCGTTCACCGTCTCGATCTGCTCGGCCGGCACCAGAACCTCGTTCTCGAAGGCGCCGAGAAACCCGCCGTGCTCGACCAGCGCGCCGATCACCCGATCGCTGCCGCGCTCGACGACCAGCGCCGCGACCTCGCCGAAGCGCTCGCCGTCGGCGGAGTAGACCGGACGGCCGATGATCTCGCGCAGTCCTTCGGCGTCCTCGCGCATCGCCCTGTCGAACACCGGCGCCGGGTCGAGTTCGCCGGCTTCGGTCTCGGGCAGGGCGCCCATCGGCTCGCCCTCCTTCAGCAGCGGCGAGGTTCCGGGGTCGGCCGGCGCCGCCGGCGCGGTGTCGGCGCGCGCGCCCGCCGCGGCCATGGCCAGCGCGACTGCCAGCGTCGAAACCATCCGTCGCATGTCCACTCCTGTCTGGTCGAAGACGTCTTAGCCATTGACGTGGGGGTCCCGGCCGGATGGCGGAAGGTGTTCGGGAGGAGTCCGCGAAGGGGAATACGGCGCCGCTCATTGGGGGCAGGGCGCCCGCCCCGGGGCCGGTCGGACACCATCTGCCGGATAGCGCAACCCTTTTCGGAGGTGGCCATGAAACGCATGGCTGTGGCCGTGCTCGCGGCGCTCGTGGCGTCCTCGGTGGTTTCGGCCCGGGCCGCCGACCAGGTCGAGGTGATCACCGTGCCGGACGCCGGGCGGACGGGGGTCGAACGCGAGGAGACCGCCGGCGTCGAGGTGATCCGGCCGGCGCCCGATCCCCGGCCCCAGCGGCAGCGGACCGGCACCGGCCTGCCCACGGTGGTGGTGCCGATGGCGGTTCCGCGCGCGCCGGCGCCGGCCCGCCGCGGCCTGCCGCCGGCGGAATGGGTCGGCGAACTGGCCGAGGAGATCGAGGAGGCGGACGACGCCGATGCCGAAGGCCTGCGGCCGCTGCGCGACGCGCAGCCAGGCTCCCGCCCCGGTCTGGAACTGCCCCGCGACCTTCCGTCCCTGCGCGGACCCGGCCCGGCGCCGTTCGGCGCGGCGGCGCCGGCCGGCGGCGGCTAGTCCTCGTCGAAGGCGACGAACGGCTTGCCGGCCTCGCGCTCCTCGAAGCCGAAGAAGCGGAAGGTGGTCGCCATGTGCTCGGGCAGCGGCGCCACCAGCTCCAGCGTGCCGTGGGCCGGGTGCGGCATGCGGATGGCGCGGGCGTGCAGGTGCAGCTTGCGGCTCACCCCCTGGCCCGACAGGAAGGCTTCGGCGGCGCCGTACTTGCCGTCGCCGAGGATGGGCGTGTTCAGCAGCGCGCAATGGGCGCGGAGCTGGTGCGTGCGCCCGGTGCGGGGGTCGAGCTCCAGCCAGGCCGCCCGCTTGACCGCCTCGACGGTGCGGTACCAGGTGACGGCGCGCTTGCCCTCGTCCTCGTCGACGCCGACCTTCTCGCCGAGGCGGCCGGGCAGCTTCGCCAGCGGCGCGTCGATCCGGCCCTGGCGCGGCTTCGGCACCCCGACCACCACCGCCCAGTAGAGCTTGCGCGCCGCGCGGCTGCGGAAGGCGGCGGCCAGCTTCGCGGCGGCGGCCGCGGTGCGCCCGAGCAGCAGCACGCCCGACGTGTCCTTGTCGAGGCGATGGACCAGGCGCGGCCGCTCGCCATCGAAGGCCAGCGCGTCGAGCATCGCGTCGAGATGGCGCTCGCGCATGCCGGTGCCGCCCTGGACCGCCAGGCCCGGCGGCTTGTTCAGCGCGATGACGTGGTCGTCCTTGTAGATCACCGCGTCGCGCAGCATGCGCGCGTCGGCCTCGGGCACCCCGGGTCTTGGCGCCGCGACCGGCGGCGGCGAGTCGGGCAGCGGCGGGATGCGGATCTGCTGACCCGGCTCCAGCCGCTGGTTGGCCTTGGCGCGCTTGCCGTCGACCCGCACCTGCCCCGACCGCAGCAGCTTCTCGAGCATGCCGTGGGGCACCTGCGGCAAATGCCGCTTGAACCAGCGGTCCAGGCGGATGTCGGCCTCGTCCGCGGCCACCGTCAATGTCTGCACGCCGCTCATCGCAACACCTGCCGTACCAGAAACAAACCCATGAACAGCGCCCCCACCGACAGCGCCACCGAGGCGGCGGCGTAGACGGCGGCGGCCAGCGCCTGCTGCCGCTCGACCAGATAGGCGACGTCGAGCGAAAAGGTCGAAAACGTCGTGAAGCCGCCGAGCACGCCGACGGTCAGCAGCGCCCGCAGCTCGGGGCTCGGCGACCAGGCCAGGGCCGACAGCTCGACCAGCAGTCCCATCGCGAACGAGCCGGCGACGTTGACCAGCAGCGTTCCCCAGGGAAATCCGGCGCCCAGCCAGTGGCCGACCGCGCTCATCGTCACGTAGCGCAGCACGGCGCCGAGCGCCCCGCCGGCGGCGACGGCGGCCAGCAGCGGCGCGCTCATGGCCGCCGCGCCACCATGTTGACGGCGCGCATCGTCAGAACCGGCTCGCCGCGCTGGTTGAACACCTCGATCAGCGAGCGCACGACGCCGCGGTCGGGCTTCGAGGTCGACGGCCGGGCGTCCTCGACCGTCACCCGCACCGACAGCCGGTCGCCGGGGCGCACCGGCCGCAGCCAGCGCAGCTCGTCGAGGCCGGGCGAGGCCAGGCTGGAGGCCGGCGACAGGTAGTTGACGGCGTACAGCCGCATCATCAGCGCCGCCGTGTGCCAGCCGCTGGCGATGATGCCGCCGAACGGCGTCCTGGCCGCGGCCTCGGGGTCGGTGTGGAAGGGCTGCGGGTCGAAGCGCCGGGCGAAATCCACGATCTCGGCCTCGTCGACCGCCACGGTCCCCAATTCGTGCACCGCGCCGGGCACATAATCCTCGAGCCAGCGTTCGCTCACGTCCATTCTCCTCCGGCCACGCGCTTGTTTACACGCCGGGCAAGTGCCGTGCTAGGTTGTTTCTTCCCGACAACATGTTCGACCGTCGCGCCATGACCCTCGTCGCCGCCCGTCCGGCGGAGCTTTCGCCGCAGGAGATCTCGGCCCTGCTCGACCAGTCGCTGGTCGGGGTCTACGTCTTCCAGGACGGCCATTTCAAGTTCGTCAACGACAAGGCCGCCGAGATTCTCGGCTACGGGCCCGACGAGCTGCTGACGGTGCCCAGCCTGTCGCTGGTGCACGAGGCGGATCGCGAGCTGGTGCGCGAGAATGTCGGCCGTCGGCTCAGGGGCGAGGCCGAGAGCATCCGCTACGGCTTCCGCGCGGTGCGCAAGGACGGCCGGGTGATCGAGGTCGAGGTGCACGGCCGGCGCGTGCTGCACGAAGGCCGGCCGGCCATCGCCAGCGTCCTGCTCGACGTCAGCGACCGCAAGGAGAGCGAGCGGCGCCTGGCCGCGGCCGAGGCGCGGTTCCGCGGCATTCTCGAAGGCGTCCGCGACATCGTCGTCACCACCGACGCGCAGGGCCGCTGGACCTATCTCAGCCCGTCCTGGACCGAGATCACCGGCTTCGCGGTCGAGGAATGCCTCGGGCGGCCGGCGCTCGACTTCGTCCATCCCCTCGACCGCGCCGAGGACGCGCCCGGGCTGGCGGCGCTGTTCGCCGGCGCCGGCGAGATGCGGCGCCATGACCTGCGGCTGATGACCAGCGACGGCCGCGCCCGGCTGATGGAAATCCATGCCCGGCCGATGCCGAACGGCGGCGGCGGGCTGTGCGGCAGCCTGCGCGACGTCGGCGCCGAACGCGCCGCGCGCGAGGCGGTCAGCGACAGCGAACGCCGGCTGCGCGAGATCACCTCGGTGCTGGCCGAAGGCGTCTACGTCGTCGACGCCGACGACCGCGTGGTGTTCATGAACCCCGCGGCCGAGCGCCTGCTCGGCTGGTCGGTCGACGATCTGATGGGCAAGTCGGCGCATGCGCTGTTCCATCACTCGCGCCCGGACGGCACCGAGGTGTCGCTCGACGACTGCCCGGTGCATCAGGCGGTGGCGGTCGGGCGCGATTTCCAGTCGCCGGTCGAGCATTTCGCGCGCGGCGACGGAAGCTGGCTGCCGGTGTCGCTCAACGCCGCGCCGATCGTGCGCGCGGGCGAGGTGGTCGGCTCGGTGGCGGCCTTCCACGACATCACCAAGCGCCTCGAATACCAGAGAAGCCTGGCCGACCGCGAGCGGCGCTACCGGGCGCTGTTCAACGGCAGCTCCGACGCGATCTTCGTCTACCCGCTGGCCGAGGGCGGTCGGGCCGGCCGCTTCGTCGAGGTCAACGACGTCGCCTGCACCCGGCTGGGCTACCTGCGCGAGGAACTGCTCGCGATGACCGCCGACGACATCGGGGAAGCCGGCCCCGACCGCGCGGCGATCGACGCGTCGCTGCGCGGCGAGGGCCGGGCGCTGTTCGAGACCGTCCACGTCGCCCGCGACGGCGGCCGCATCCCGGTCGAGGTCAACGCGCACCTGATCACGCTGGACGACCGCGAGATGGTGCTGTCGGTGGCCCGCGACATCACCGAGCGCAAGCAGGCGCAGGAGCGCATCCGGCACCTGGCGCATTACGACATCCTCACCGATCTGCCCAACCGGCATCTGCTGCTCGACCGGCTCGGGCAGGCCATCGAGCAGGCCCGCCGCCACGATCGCGCTCTGGCGGTGCTGTTCCTCGACCTCGACGGCTTCAAGCAGATCAACGACACCCACGGCCACGAAGCCGGCGACCACATGCTCAAGGTGGTCGCCGCGCGCATGACCGAATGCGTGCGCAAGGCCGACACCGTCGCCCGCCTGGCCGGCGACGAGTTCGTCGTCCTGCTGACCGAGATCAGCGACATCGACGCCGCCCGCGCCGTCGCCGCCAAGCTGGTCGAGGCGGTGCGCCGGCCTGTGCCGTTCGAGGGCGAGGAACTGGTGGTCGGCGCCAGCATCGGCATCAGCATGTTCCCGAACCACGGGGTCATGTGCGACGACCTGCTGCGCTGCGCCGACGATGCCATGTACGAGGCCAAGCGCGCCGGCAAGAACCGGTTCGTGGTCTACGGCGGCTAGGCGGCCCCCTCAGCCCTTCGGCTGCACCAGCCCGGCGAGGCCGAGGAAGGCGGGGTAGGGGTGGGTCATCACGTGGGTCGGAATCCCGGCCATGTAGCCGTGGAAGCGGCCCTTGGCCTCGAAGCGGGCGCGGAAGCCCGACGCCGCGAAGGCCTCGAGCATGCGCGGCAGGATGCCGCCGGCCAGGTAGACGCCCTGGCGCGCGCCGAGCCCGAGCGCCAGGTTGCCGGCCACGGTTCCCAGCATGGCGAAGAACATGTCCAGCGCCTCGCGGCAGCGCGGACAGCTGCCGTCGATGGCGCGGCCGGAAATCTGGCCGGGGGTCAGGTGCTCGGGATCGGTGCCGGCCAGTTCCGAAATCGCGGCGTAGAGGTTGACCAGACCCGGCCCCGAAATCACGCGCTCGGCCGAGACGTGGTCGAACAGGCCGCGCAGCCAGCCCAGCACCTCGGCCTCCCGCTCGTCGGCGGCGGCCATGGTGGCGTGGCCGCCCTCGGTCGCCAGCGCGACGAAGCCGCCCGCCGCCGGCACCAGCGCCGAGACGCCGAGCCCGGTCCCCGGGCCGAGAACGGCGATCGGCGTGTCGCGGGTCGGGGTGCCGCCGCCGACCGCGAACCGGTGTTCCGGCGCGAGGTGCGGCACCGCCAGCGCGACCGCGGTGAAGTCGTTGACGACCTCCAAGGCCTGGGCTCCGATCGCGCGGCGCACGGCGTCGATCGAGAAGCGCCAGACGTGGTTGGTCATCGCCACCTCGTCGCCGCCGACCGGCCCGGCGATGGCGAACGCGGCGCGGCGCGGCCGGCAGCCGGGGGCGATGCGGTTCAGATAGGCCAGCGCGGCCTCGGCGGGCCCGGTGAATTCGGCGCAGCGCAGGACCAGCGGATGGCGCGCCTCCTCGCCCGGCGCCACCAGCGCGAAGCGCGCGTTGGTGCCGCCGATGTCGGCGATCAGGCCGACGTCGTCCGCCATCAGGCCGCCTCCGCCTTGAACGGCGCTTCGCGCAGCACCGAGAGGAACGCCTCGCGCCAGCGATCGATCGAGGTGTCGCGCACGGCGCCCATCATGTCCTGCCAGCGTTCGCGCCGTTCCTCGAGCGGCATCTCGACGGCGCGGGCCATGGCGTCGGCCACGCCCTCGTAATCGAACGGGTTGACCAGCAGCGCCGCGTTCATGTGGCGGGCGGCGCCGGCGAAGCGCGACAGCACCAGGACGCCCGGATTGCTCGGGTCCTGGCAGGCGACGTATTCCTTGGCGACCAGGTTCATGCCGTCGCGCAGCGGGGTGACCAGCGCCACCTGGCTGAACCGGTAGAAGCCGGCCAGGGTCGAGCGCTGGTAGCTCGAGTTGAGGTAGTGCAGCGGCGTCCAGTCGAAGCTGGCGAAACGGCCGTTGATGTGGCCGGCCAGGGTCTCCAGGGTCTGGCGGATCTGCAGGTATTCCGGCACGTCGGAGCGCGACGGCGGCGCCACCTGCATGAAACTGACCTTGCCGCAATACTGCGGGAACTTCTCGAGGAAGCGCTGGAAGGCGTTGAACCGCTCCGGCAGCCCCTTGGAATAGTCCAGCCGGTCGACGCCGATCATCATCCGGCATTCGTCGAAGTTCTTGCGCAGCCGCTTGATCGCCGCCAGTTTCGGCGCCGCCTCGGACGCCGCGATCAGGGCGTCGACCTCGACGCCGATCGGGAACACCTCGGCGCGCAGGGTGCGGCCGTAGGCGCGCACCAGCCCGTTCGACAGCACCTCGCCCTTGGCCTCCAGGGTGATGTAGTCGTGGAACGCGCGCAGGTCGTTGACGCTCTGGAAGCCGATCAGGTCGTAGGCGCACAGCGAGCGGGCGATGCGCTCGTGGCTGGGCAGCACCAGCAGCGTCTCCATCGCCGGGAACGGGGTGTGCAGGAAGAAGCCCATGCGCTGCTTGACGCCGCGCGAGCGCAACTCCTCGCCGAGCGGAATCAGGTGGTAGTCGTGCACCCAGATGACGTCGTCGTTCTTGAGCAGCGGCAGCATGCGCTCGGCGAACAGGCGGTTGACGCGCAGATAGCCGGCGTAATTCTCGCGGTTGAAGTCGGCGAGGTCGATGCGGTAGTGGAAGATCGGCCACAGCGTGCGGTTGGCGTAGCCGTTGTAGTATTCGGAATGGTCCTTGCGATTGAGGTCGAGGACCGCGTAGGTGACCGGACCCTCCGTGATCGTGTGGCTTTGCGGATGCGGATTGATCTTGCCGCTCCATCCGAACCACATCCCGCCGTTCTGCTGCAGGGCCTCCTGCAGGGCGACGGCGAGGCCGCCGGCGCGGCTGCTCTCGGTGGGCAGCGCCACGCGGTTCGATACCACGACCAGTCGTTTCACCTGCCCTCCTTTCGACCATGCGCGGCCGAGCGCCGCGGACCCGGTGCGCCAGCGTTTCCAAGCAATTGGGCGCTGCGCCAAGCGGTTTCCACTCTCACTCCGGCGTAATCGACCGGTAGAGCTCGTGGTAGCGGGCGGCCGAGCGCTGCCAGCTGAAGTCCTGCCGCGGGCCGGCGGCGCGGATGCGCTGCCACTGCTCGGGCGTGCGGTACAGGCCGACGGCGCGCTCGACGCACCATTGCAGGCCGCCCAGGTCGGCGTGCTTGAACATCAGCCCCGTCGCGGTGCCGCCCAGCATGGTGTCGTAGGAGACGTCGACGACGGTGTCGGCGAGGCCGCCGGTCTGGTGCACCAGCGGCACCGTGCCGTAGCGTAGCGCGTAGAGCTGGGTCAGGCCGCAGGGCTCGGCGCGCGAGGGCATCAGCAGCAGGTCGCCGCCGGCGATCAGGCGATGGGCCAGCGGCTCGTCGTAGCCGATCCGCGCCGCCACGCTGCCCGGATTCTGCGCCGCCACCGCCCGCAGCGCGTCCTCCATCCAGCGCTCTCCCGAGCCGAGCACCGCGAGCTGCGCCCCCTGCCGCAGCAGGAACGGCATCGCCGCCAGCACCAGGTCGGTGCCCTTGTGGTGGTTCATGCGGCTGACGATCACGAACAGCGGCGCCGTCGCGCTTTCCACGAGCCCCAGCTCGCGCTGCAGCGCCGCCTTGGCCTCGGCCTTGCCGGCGAGATCGGCGCCGAACCGCGCCGGCAGGTACGGGTCGGCCTCCGGCGACCAGACGCCGTAGTCGACGCCGTTGAGGATGCCGACGAGATCGGCGCGGCGCCAGGCCAGCAGGCCGTCCAGCCCGCAGCCGGCCGGCGGCGATTGGATCTCGCGGGCGTAGGTCGGGCTGACGGTGGTCAGCTTGTCGGCGTAGAAGCAGCCGCCCTTCAGGAAGCTCATGCGGCCATAGAATTCCAGTCCGTCCATCGCGTACATGCTGGCCGGCAGCCCCAGCCGCATCACCAGATCGGCGCCGAACCCGCCCTGATAGGCAATGTTGTGGATGGTCTGGATCACCGGCGGCCGCGGGCCGGCCCAGGCGTGGAGGAAGGCCGGCACCATCGCCGCCTGCCAGTCGTGGCAGTGAACGACGTCCGGCTTCCAGTCGAGCGGACTCCAGTTCTGGGTCAGCGCGGCGCCGGCCCAGGACAGCAGGCCGAAGCGCAGGCCGTTGTCGTCCCAGTCGAGGCCGGCGGCGTCCTGGTAGGGGCCGCCGTCGCGGCGGTACATGTCGGGACAGTCGAGCAGCCAGATCGGCACGCCGTTGTCCGGGTGGCGCCCTTCGAGCAGCCGGGTGTCGCCGGCGCCCAGCGGACTGCCCAGGGCCGCGATCTCGCGCACCTCGCCGAGGCCGTCCAGCGCCTCCGGATAGGCCGGCATCAGCAGCCGCACGTCGACGCCGCGTTCGGCCAAGGCTCCCGGCAGCGCGCCGGAAACGTCGGCGAGGCCGCCGGTCTTGATCAACGGGTAGACCTCGGAGGTCACGAACAGCGCGCGCATCGGCATTCTCGTCTGGGGCAGGACCGGCGCCAGCGTAACGCAACCACCCTGGCGACAAAAGCCCGTCCCCGCATTCGCCAAAAGTCGGAGGACCGGGGCGAAGGTCGCAGACCCGGCCGGCGCCATTGTCGGCGGGCGCGGGTTGTGGCACGGTCTTCGAGACCGAGAAGAACGGCCGAACGGGGGTGTGCTGGATGTATGGCGATCACGGCAAGGCGGGCTTCGATCCGGACATCACCACCTATCGGCTGCGCAAGACCCTGGCGGTGGTGCTGGCCGGCGGCCGCGGCAGCCGCCTGAAGAACCTGACCGACTGGCACGCCAAGCCGGCGGTGTCGTTCGGCGGCAAGTTCCGCATCATCGATTTCGCGCTGTCGAACTGCATCAACTCGGGGATCCGCCGCATCGGCGTCGTGACGCAGTACAAGGCGCACAGCCTGATCCAGCACGTGCAGCGCGGCTGGGGTTTCCTGCGCGGCGAGTTCGGCGAGTTCATCGAAGTCCTGCCGGCCCAGCAGCGCACCACCGGCGAGGCCTGGTACAAGGGCACCGCCGACGCGGTCTACCAGAACCTCGACATCTTCCGCGCCCACGACCCCGACTTCGTCCTCGTCCTGGCCGGCGACCACGTCTACAAGATGGACTACGCCAAGATGCTGGCGGCCCACATCGCCTCGGGCGCCGACGTCACCGTCGGCTGCATCGACGTGCCGCGCATGGAGGCGACCGCCTTCGGCGTCATGGCGGTCGACGAGCAGATGAACGTCGTCGAGTTCGACGAGAAGCCGGCCGATCCCAAGCCGATGCCGGGCCAGCCCGACCGGGCGCTGGCCAGCATGGGCATCTACGTCTTCAACGCCCAGTTCCTGTACGACCATCTGTCGCGCGACGCCGACGACGCGGACTCGCAGCACGATTTCGGAAAGAACCTGATCCCGGCGATGATCGGCCGCTTCAAGGTGCTGGCGCACCAGTTCCGCGATTCCTGCGTCATGGACGGCATCGCCAAGGAGCCCTACTGGCGCGACGTCGGCACGGTGGACGCCTACTGGGAAGCCAACATCGACCTGACCACGGTCACCCCGGACCTGAACCTCTACGACACCAACTGGCCGATCTGGACCTATCAGGAGCAGTTGCCGCCGGCCAAGTTCGTGTTCGATTCCGACAACCGCCGCGGCACGGCGATGGATTCGATGGTCTCCGGCGGCTGCATCATCTCGGGCTCGACGGTGCGCCGGTCGCTGCTGTTCTCGAACGTGCGGGTGAATTCCTACTGCCTGGTCGAGGACACGGTGATCCTGCCCAACGTCGACGTCGGCCGCCACAGCCGGCTGCGCCGCTGCATCGTCGACACCGGCTGCGTCATCCCGCCAGGCCTGGTGGTCGGCGAGGATCCGGTCGCCGACGCGGCCCGCTTCTACCGTACGGAAAAGGGAATCACCCTGGTCACCGCCGACATGCTGCGCCAGCTCTCGGGCTAGAGACGGTGTTCCGTTCAGACGGAGGCGGGCGCTCCGCGTCCTTGGCCGCCGCCCGAGCGGCGGCTGCAGCCTGAGCTGTTCGATCGGAACGCGCCCCCGGCCGGCGGTTGCCGGCCGGCCTGCGTTGCCCATATCCGTCGAAAGGCATGGATACGGCAACGGAGGAGTCGATGAAGGCCGGCTATCTGTTCACGGGCAACGGCCCGATGGTGATCCTGACCAGTCACCAGTCGCTGACCGATCCGGATCTGATCGCCAAACTGGGCAAGAAGGGCGTCCACAAGTTCATCGGCCATGAGGTGCCGGTCGAACTGGCGCGCGACCGCTACGGGCACCACTTCGAGGCGGTGGTCGGCGATCTGCACCAGGACGACGACCTGCGCGTGCTCGACGATCACGGCAACCGGGTGTTCCACATGTTCCGCTTCAGCGAACTCGGCGAGCCGATCCACTTCGAAGGCGCCGGGAAGCCGCCGGCCGCCCAGTGACGGCGGGTCGCCGCGCTATCGCGGCTGGACGGTCGCGGTGCGCGGATCGACCCGCAACTGCACCGTCCCGCCTTCGGCGTCCTCGACGGTCATCAGGTAATGGTCGTCGGCGACGCTGACGCTATGCACGTCTTGCCAGTCGCCCTTGGCCATCACGATGGGGACGACCTCGGACACCGGCCGGGCGCCCTCCGGCAGCGCCGGCGCCAGGCTGCCGCGCAGGCGCACGAACAGGTCGGGGTCGATGGCGTTGCGCCAGATGGCGCTGGTCTCGGCCGGCTTGATCGTGCCGGTGATCGCGTCGACCTCGAGCGTGCGCAGACGGCCGCTGCCGTCGCGTACGGTCGCCCGGTATCCGTCGGACTCCGGCTTGATCTCGCGCAGGTCGCGATAGCCGCGGGCCGACAGTTCGCCGATCGCCTCCAGCGTCGACATCGGCGTCAGCGTCGCGGTCTGGTCGGCCGCCGCCCGGCCGCCGGCGAGCAGCGGCAGGGCCGCCAGGATCAGCGTCGGCAGGATCAGCGCGCGCAGTTCGGGTGTCATCGGTGTTTACCTCCCAGTCGGCTCGGATATTAGCTACGACGAATATAGCCGCCTGGGCGGCTCGCCGGCTCCGTTGTCGCCAGTATGGCGAGTTGTGCGCTGGGATAAAAGGGGGCGAATCGCGCCCCCGTGCCATTGTCCTGGGTCAGGCGCCCTGGCCGGCGAGGCTGCCGGTCACCGGATCGATGCGCAAGGTGACGGGCGCGCCGGACTTGTCGACCATGACGACCCGATAGATGCCGTCCGCGACCCGCAGCGAGCGCACGTCGGCGTATTTGCCGGTCTGCATCAGGGTGTTGACGATCTCGACCGCCGGCCGCGCCCCGTCGGGCAGGTTCGAGGCGAAGGCGCCGCGGATGCCGTCGAGAACGCCGAGATCGAAGCTGTTGCGCAGCAGGTCGCCCTGGTCGGTGGGCCGGATGCTGCCGTCCTCGGCGTCGATGGTCAGCAGCGACAGCCGCCCGTCCTCGTGCAGCACCGACGCGCGATAGGCGCCGCCCTGGTACTCGATCTCCATCAGCATCGCGCCGCCCTTGCGCGCAAGCTGCTTGACCACCCAGTGCAGCGGCAGCGCCTCGGCCGGCGATTCGGCGTCGGTGGCGGCGGCCGGGGTGATGGCGACGCCGGCGGCGATCACGGCCGCGGCGACCGCAGACATGGCGATGGTGCGAAAGCTGGGCACGCAGGGCCTCCGTTGCGAAAGAGGGGTGGTTTGAAGCGGATGTGATCAGTGTATTAGCCGAGCCTGATTCAACCCTCTTTGATCTGGATCAAAGAGGGTGATGATTCTAGTCGGTTATTGCCGGTGCGGTTTCAGCCGGCGCAACCGCCACAGGCTGAGCGGAACGGCGGCGGCGTCGCGGGCGAGTCCGCGGAAATGGCCGAGACGCGAGGGCGGCGGCGGGGCGAAGCCGGTGGGATCGGCGCCCAGGCGTCGGAAGATCAGCAGGGCCCGCGGCAGATGCCAGGCGTCGCTGACGACGGCGAGCCGGCGGGCGCCGGTGCCGGCGAGGAGTCGCAGGCTGAAGACCGCGTTCTCGACCGTGTTGCGCGAACGATCCTCGAGCAGCAGGCGGTCGGGCGCGGCGCCGCCGGCCACCAGCAGCCGCCGCATGGCCTCGGCCTCGGACCACGGGCCGCCGACGATGCCGCCCGACAGCAGCAGCCGCGGCGCCAGCCCGTCGCGGTGCATCGCGGCGGCGTGCGACACCCGCCGGATCAGCGCCGGGCTCGGGCTGCCGTCGGGGCGGAGCTTGGCGCCCAGCACGATGGCGACGTCGAAGGCTTCGGGCATGCGCCATTGTGCACCGGCGCGACGGTGGCCGAAAGCCGAAGGTGGACAGCGCCCGAGGCCGGCGCTATCACCGTTCGGCAAGGAGGTGCCCGTCATGATGCGCAAACGGAATAGCGACGTTCTCGTCGAGACCCTCGAACTGGCCGGAAAGCGGGTGATCGACGTCGGCTGCGGCGACGGCGGCCTGGTGCGGCTGATGGCGCGCCAGGGCGCGCAGGTGCTGGGGGTCGAGTGCAGCCCGCGCCAGCTCGCCAAGGCCCAGGCGGCCGAGAAGGTCGCCGACGAGCGCATCGTCGAGGGCGTCGCCCAGGAGCTTCCGGCCGCCGACGCCAGCGTCGACGTCGTGGTGTTCTTCAACAGCCTGCACCACGTGCCGGTCGAGGCGCAGGCGACGGCGTTGCGCGAGGCCGCGCGGGTGCTCGCGCCCGGCGGCCTGCTCTATGTCTGCGAGCCGGTCGCCGAAGGCGCGTTCTTCGAGCTGATGCGCCCCGTCGACGACGAGACCGCGGTGCGGGCGCAGGCGCTCGCGGCGGTGAAGGCGGCGGCGCAGGGCGACTTTGCGCAGCAGCGCGAATTCCAATACGTGCATACCATCCGCCACCGCGACTTCGACAGCTTCCGCGAGCGGATCGTCGCCGCCAACGCCGAGCGCGAGCGGCTGTTCGACGCGATGGATGCCGATCTGCGCAGGCGCTTCGCCGAGCTCGGCGAAGCGGGTCCCGAGGGCGTCAGCTTCGAGCAGCCGATGCGGGTCAACCTGCTGCGCAGGCGCTGATCACGCGCCGGCCGTGCCGGGGACCGGGTCGCTGGCGCAGACCCGGTCCTTGCCGCTCTGCTTGGCCACGTACATCCGCTGGTCGGCCTTCTCGACCAGTTCCGGCCAGTCGCGGCAGCCGTCCTCGGCCATTTCGGCGATGCCGATGCTGGCGGTCTGCGGTCGGCCGTCGGGCCTTTGGCCGAAGCCGCTTTCGCGCAGGCGCTCGACCGCGATCGCGGCGCCGGCGGTCGGCGTGTTCGGCATCACCACCAGGAACTCCTCGCCGCCCCAGCGGATCAGAATGTCGCCGCGGCGCAGCATCCGGCGCAGCGCGCCGGCGGCTTGGCGCAGGGCGGCGTCGCCCTCCTCGTGGCCGAAGCGGTCGTTGATCTGCTTGAAGTCGTCGAGGTCGACGAACACCACCACCAGCGAGGTGCCGTGGCGCTGCGCCTGAATGAACTGCAGGTTCAGCAATTCCTCGCCGACGCGCCGGGTGTAGCTGCGGGTCAGGCCGTCGTGCGAGGCCTGGCTGACGAGCTGGATCATGAAATGGAGCTGGCTCATGCCGGCCAGGGTCGCCACCACCGCCAGCAGCCCGAGCAGCCACAGCGCGCCGAGATGCGAGCCCAGGGTCATCGGGTGATAGCCGAGCAGCGCCACCCCCAGATTCGCCAGCCACAGCGGTGCCGCCAGCAGCACGCCCTCGACGGCGGTGATCGGGAACACCGACAGCCCGGCGACCATCACGAAGGGCAGAAAGGAATAGCCGGCGGCGATCATCTGCTGCGCCGGGTCCTCGATCCGGTAGCCGGCCAGCAGCGGATTCGAGGCCAGGAAGAACATCGTCGGCACGGCCAGCAGCATGGCGAGGGCGCCGTGGGCGGCGCCGATGCTCTCGGAATTGCGGAACGACAGCGCCAGGCCGCCGAAGGCCACGGTGGCCAGCACGCGCAGCAGCGCCAGCCCGAAGCCGAGGTCGTTCTGGAAGATCAGCAGGTCGACCGGAATCCACAGCGGCGTCAACAGCGCGAACACCGCCGCCACCATCCGCACGCGGGAAATGATCAGCAGGGCGCGGCGCCGCTTGACCAGCGGCGACTGTTCGCCGCTGAACAACAGGTCATGTATTTCGGCCGGAGTGAGGTCGCCGAAAATGTTGCTCACGCTCGTCACCATTGCCGAAGTCGTCCGTCGCATGTCGCTCGTGCCCGCACAAACGCGTTGTTCACGGCCCTGATCACCCTGCGAGGGTACGGGCGCGCGCGGCGGCGCGCAAACGAAATCAGAGCTGAAATCGCGCAATGCGGGCGCGCGCGGCGATCGGCGTCTCCGAACGCGCGAGCCGGATCAGGCTTGGACCACCACCTGATCGATGGCCCCGAAGATCGAGCCGCCGTCGGCGTCGAACATCTCCATGCGCACCCGGTCGCCGAAGGACAGGAACGGCGTCTCGGCCTTGCCGTGGTCGACGATCTCGATCATCCGCCGCTCGGCGAGGCACGAGGAACCGCGCGCGCGGTCGCGGTTCGACACCGTGCCGGAGCCGACGATCGTGCCGGGCGCCAGATTGCGGGTCTTCGCGGCGTGGGCGATCAGGGTGGGGAAGTCGAAGTTCATGTCGGCGCCGGCATCGGGGTCGCCGAATCGGGTGCCGTTGAGCTGGGTGAGCAGCGGCCGGTGCAGCTTGCCGCCGTCCCAGGCCTCGCCCAGGCAGTCCGGCGTCGCCGCCACCGGCGAGCAGGCGCTGGCCGGCTTGCTCTGCAGGAAGCCGAAGCCCTTCGCCAGCTCCCTGGGGATCAGGTTGCGCAAGCTGACGTCGTTGAGCAGCATCACCAGGCGGATGCATTTCGCCGCCTGCTCGGGCGAGGCGCCCATCGGCACCGCGCCGGTGATCACCGCCACCTCGCCCTCGAAGTCGATGCCCCAGTCCTCGCTGGCCGCCGGGATCGGGTCGGTCGGGGCCAGGAAGCCGTCCGAGGTCGCCTGGTACATCAGCGGATCGTGCAGGAACTCGGGCGGCATCTCGGCACCGCGCGCCTTGCGCACCAGCTCGACGTGGTTCAGGTAGGCCGAGCCGTCGAGAAACTGGTAGGCGCGCGGCAGCGGCGAGGCGCAGGCCGCCTGGTCGAACGGCTGCGCCTTGGCGTGGTTGTCGTCGTCGAGCAGCCGCGCCAGCGCCGCCAGTTCCGGCGCCACCTCCTCCCAGTCGTCGAGGGCCGCCTGCAGGGTCGGCGCCACCTCGGGCACGGCCAGGCAGCGCCGCAGGTCCTTCGAGACCACCACCAGGGCGCCGTCGCGGCCGCCGCTCTTCAGGCTCGCCAGCTTCATTATTCCGCAGCCTCCTGCTTGGGTTTCCACGAATCGACGTAGCCCGGCCATTCGACGGCGGCGCCGTCGGCCAGCAGGTCGAGCGGGTCGCGGGTGTCGACCATCACCGCCACCTCGTCGGTTTCCTTGCGGGCGTACTCCATCGCCGTCTTGTAGGCCTTGGGATGCGGCCCGTGCGGGAAGCCGGCCGGGTGCCAGGTGACCATGCCGGGATGGATGTTGTCGCGGCTGAAGAAGTTGCCGGCGTGGTAGAACAGCACCTCGTCGTAGTCGTCGTTCGAATGGTAGAACGGCAGCTTCAGCGCCTCCGGGTCGCTCTCGATCGGCCGCGGCACGAAGGTGCAGACGACATGGCGGTTGGCGACGAAGGTCGAATGCGCCGACGGCGGCAGATGGTAGCGGGCGCTCATCAGCGGCCGGATGTCGCGCCAGTTGATCCGCACCGGCGCCAGGTCGCCGTGCCAGCCGACCGCGTCGAGGGGATTGAACGGATAGGTGATGGTGGTGATCGCGCCGCGGCGCTTGACCAGCACGCGGGTCTCCTCCTCGCTCCACTGCGCCTTGAAGGCGTCGTCGATCACCGGCGTGTCGAGCACGCCCTGGTCGAAGATGGCATGCGCGCCGAGGATGCCCTTGTCCGGCAGCCGGTAGGCGTCGTTGGTGGCCTCGATCATCAGCACCGTGGTCGGGCCGGCGCATTCGATGCGCCACTTGGTGCCGCGCGGCATCAGCAGGTAGTCGCCCTCGACCACCGCGATGTGGCCATAGTCGCAGAACACGTCGCCGCCGCCCTGGTGGAAGAACAGCAGGTCGTCGCCGTCGCCGTTGCGGACCAGGTGGTCCATGCGCCCGTCCGTGCGCCACAGGCGGATCTGGGTCGAGGCGTTGCCGAGCACGGCGGCCGCCTGCCAGGGGCTGTTCCGGACCTCCTCGATCTTCGACAGGTCCAGCGCCCGCGGTCGCAGCGGGCCTTCCCACTTCACCCAGCCGGTCGGCGGGTGGCGGTGGTGCATCTGGGTCGAGGGGCCGAAGAAGCCCTCGCGGCCGAGCTCGCGCTCGTAGGTGCCGGGCGGCAGTCCGACATGCGCCTGACGGGCGGCGTCGCCCTGGAAGCGGGGAAAGCTGATCCATTTCTTCATGGCGGGTCCTCCCGATCGTGCCGCCGCTTGACGCGGCGCGTGCTTGGTGGTCAGCTTAGTTTCAAATGAAACCGTTTTCCACGGACCATAAGGCAGAGGCGTCGCGGCTCGACCTCGACTGCTTCCTGCCCTACCGCCTGAGCGTGCTGGCCAATCGCGTCTCCGAGGGGCTGGCGCGGCTCTATGCCGAACGTTTCGGCCTGAGCATCGCCGAATGGCGGGCGATGGCGGTGCTCGGCATGGGCACGCCCCTTTCTGCGCGAGAAGTGGCGGCGCGCACCGCGATGGACAAGGTCCGCGTCAGCCGGGCCCTGGCGCGGCTGACGGCCAAGGGCCTGGTGAGTCGCGGCAGCGACGCCGCCGACCGCCGCCGCTCGGTGCTGCGGCTGTCGGAGGCCGGGCATGCCGTCTACGGCGAGATCGTGCCGCTGGCGCTGGACTACGAGCGGCGGCTGCTGCGGCGGCTGTCGCCCGAGGAGCGGCAGGCGCTGGACGCGCTGATCGAACGGCTCAGCCCCGATCGGGCAGGATGACGGTGAAGCGGGCGCCGTGACCCGGCCGCGAGGCGAGCACGACGCGGCCGCCGAGCAGCGCCACCGCCCGCTCGACCACCGACAGCCCGACGCCCAGGCCCTTGCTGCGGTCGCGTTCGACGTTGTCGAGCTGGAAGAACTCCTCGAACACCGCCTCGTGCTGCTCGACCGGAATGCCGGGGCCGGTGTCGATCACGTCGAAGCGGATGCCGTCGGCGCGGCGGCGGGCGGCCAGCAGGATGCCGCCGCGCTCGGTGTATTTGAGCGCGTTGTCGAGCAGGTTGCGCAGGATCCGCTCCAGCAGTTCGGGGTCGGTGCGCAGTGTCAGGCCGGCGCCGATGCGGGTGCGGAAGCTCAGACCCTTGGCCGCCGTCTCCATCCGGTAGGCGAGGGCGAGGCGCCGCATCATCTCGTGGACGTCGACGGCGACGGGGCGCGGCTGGAGGACGCCGGCGTCGAGCCGCGACAGTTCGAGCAGGCTCGACAGCATCGCGTTCAACGCCTTGACCGCCTCGTCGAGCGGCTCGGCGACGCGCTCCAGATCGCTGCCGGCGGCCTTCTGCTTGAGCAGCGTCGCGAACAGGACCAGCGATTGCGCCGGCTGGCGCAGATCGTGGCTGGCGGCGGCCAGGAACCGCGACTTGCGCATCGTCGCCGCCTCGGCCTCGCGCCGCGCCGCCTGGGCCGCCGCGCGTTCGCGCTGGAACTGGCGCACCAGCAACGCGGTCAGCCACAGCACGGCGATGGTCAGGGCGCGGTCGCCGATCTCCCAGGCGAGCCCGAGGCCGGGCGGGGCGAAGACCGGCGCCAGCAGCGACAGCACCGTGCATGCCGCGGCCCAGACGAGCGGCGTTCCGACCCGGACGATGGCCGAGCCGATGATCACCAGGACGTAGAGCGCATTGCCCGAGAAGCCGTCGGGCATCGTGAAGTCGAGCAGCAGCGCGACGACCCCCGTCGCCGCCCAGAGGGCGAACTGGACGATGCGCCACGCGGTCCATGCCGTGGACCGCCGCGTCCGCGCTAGCCTCTGCCCGGTTGGCCGGTTCGGCGAAAGCTTCACGCAAAACCTCGAGATGGGCGAAATCGGAGCCGATCACGTCCATCCTACGTCCTGTGTCCGTGGCGGCAATGCAATATCGCCGAAAGGGCAGTCGCCGCGGGATCGTGGTTTGCGCGCCCTCCCCGAACTTGGGCGAATCTTGACGGCGATCAATTCGGGTTACTGTCGCCGCCGTCGGCGAAGCTAGGAATTCCGTCCGACCTAGTCGCCGGACTTGCCCTTGACGATGTGCAACGGCTCGATATCGCCGGCCGACAGGCCCTTGCGGCCCGCCTCGGGCGCGCTCAGCGGCGCGCATTCGACCAGGCTGGCCAGCGAGCGCTTGGTCAGGCGCTGGTACTGGGCGGTCGCCTGGACCTTCCAGGCCATTTCCTGTTCGGTCAGATCGCGCATGACCTTGGCCGGGATGCCGCCGGCGAGCGTGCGCGGCGGCACCTCGAAGCCGGCCTTGACGAAGGCCATCGCCGCGACGATCGCCGATTCGCCGACCACGGCGCGGTCATTGACGACGGCGTTCATGCCGATCATGGCGTTGCGCTTGATGGTGCAGCAGTGCAGCACGGCGCCGTGGCCGACGTGTCCGTTCTCCTCGATCACCGAATCGGTGCCGGGAAAGCCGTGCATGATGCAGCAGTCCTGGACGTTCGAGCCGGCTTCCATGATCAGCCGGCCGAAATCGCCGCGCAGGCTGGCGTTGGGACCGACATAGCAGCCCGGCCCGATCAGCACGTCGCCGATCACCACGGCGGTCGGATGGACGTAGGCGGTGGGATCGACGACGGGCGCAATCCCGTCGATGGCGTAGAACGGCATTTCCTCTCCTCGGCGGCGGCCGGTGTGTTTGGTTGCCAAACAATCTGGCCGGATAACCGTCGCGAGGGAAGCGGAACTTTGTCTCAGTCGTCCCGGCTGTTGCGCGCCCGCCACTGGGCAAGCTTTTCCCGGCGCCAGGACTCCGCCGCCTTGCGGGCGAGTTCGCGGTCGACGTCGATCAGATTGCCCTTGGCCGGCGCGGCCTTGGCGGGGCGCGGCGGCACGGCGCGATGGATCACCGGCGCCGCCCGCGAGGGCGGCGGCAGAATCTGCCCGGGGGCGCCGGCGGCCTTGGCGGCGGGCGGCGGCGCCGATGCCGCCGCGGCTGCGGTCGCGGGGCCGGCCTGGCCCTGCAGCCTGGCCCAGGCGCGCGCCAGCTTGACCCGGTAGATCGCGGCCAGGTGGCTGGTGCGGCTGTGGTAATGGGTGCCGGCCTTGGCCCACGAGCCGGTCTCGCGCTTCAGATCGGTCAGGAACTTGGCGGCGTAGCCGACATTGGTCGCCGGATCGAAGGCGGCGTTGAGATCGCGGAAGGCGCCGCGATGGGCGTGCAGGTTGACCTGCATGCAGCCGACGTCGATGTTGCGCACGCCGCGACGCTGCAGCGCCAGCACCTCGGCGATGGCGGCGGCCTTGTTCGGCAGCACCCGACCCTTGCCCTCGGCCATCACCGTCCACGGCCAGGCAATAACTGCCCGGCGGCTCTTGTCGTAGCGGCCGGACTCGACATGGGAGATGGCGGTCAGCAGCCGCCCGGGAATGCCGTGCAGGCGTTCCTGGCGCGCGGTCTCGATGCCGCAGACGTCAGGCGAGGCCTGGGCCGGCGCCGCCACGGCCGACAGCACGGCCGCCAGGGCCGCGGTCTTCAGTATGCGGGACACTGCCATCATGCCTGACCTCTCCACCGGTCGCGGACGGTGCGACGCCCGGAAGACATGCATCCGATGTGCCACAAAGCCCGAGTCAAGCGATGCGGAAAGCGCATGCCACGGTTGCATCGCGGCAAGTCGTTGAAAAACAAGCATTTCGCATCCGGGCTACGACTTAAGTAGGAAAATGCGCTTGCGGCATGCCCCGGGGTGGGCCTATATCTTGCGCCGCAGCAAACGGACCTCTTCGGACGGTCCTTTGCCTGCCTTTCTTGGACGTTTCCTCCCTAGACTTGAGCCGCGGCTAACCCCGCGGCTTTTTTTTTGGTTCATCGCGGAACTCCGGGGAAAGCAGCCCTGATCTTGAGGAAGA
>CAZJFH010000056.1:0-33620 GCA_964545205.1 uncultured Rhodospirillaceae bacterium | reverse complement strand
CGCGGATCTTGACGTTGTAGTCGACGACCCGCTTGACCGCCACCAGGACCTTCATCCGACACCTGTCTCCCAAAGGCTGCCGCGGCCGGAGCGCCCGGCATTTCGGCGGCGCCCGAAATTGGTATTGCAGTGCACACTAAGGCCGGGCGGGCGATCCTGTCAACGTCGCCCCGGGCCTAGCGGTTGGCGCCCGGCGTCCACAGCACGTCGCCGGCGCCGTCGCCGTTCAGGTGGCGGGCCAGCACGAACAGGTGGTCCGACAGACGGTTGACGTAGGCGACCGCCAGCGGATTGACCGCCTCGGCGCCGGCGAGCTCGGTGATCAGGCGCTCGGCCCGGCGCACGACGGTGCGCGCCAGATGAAGCTGCGCCGCCGCCGCGCTGCCGCCCGGCAGGATGAACGACTTCAGCGGCGCCAGCCTGGCGTTCATGGCGTCGATCTCGGCCTCCAGCCGGTCGACCTGCGCCTGGACGATGCGCAGCGCCTGGTTCGGCTGCTCGTCCTCCTTGGCCGGCGTGCACAGGTCGGCGCCGAGGTCGAACAGGTCGTTCTGGATGCGGGCCAGCATGGCGTCGGCATCGCCGGCGGCGTGCAGGCGCGCGACGCCGAGCACCGCGTTGGCCTCGTCGACCGTGCCGTAGGCGGCGACCCGCAGGTCGTGCTTGGCGACTCGGCGGCCATCGCCGAGAGAAGTCTTGCCCTTGTCGCCTCCGCGCGTGTAGATGCGGGTGAGCTGGACCATGCGCCATCATCCTTCCAGTGATCTGCCTGCCGCAGATATAGCGCGGCAGGCCGGTTCATGCGAGCGGCGCCGGCGGAAACGGACGCTATGCGACTGTCTAAGACCCTGAGCGGCTATCTGGCCCGGAATTTTCTGGTCGCCTTCCTGGGGATGACGCTGTTCATCGTCGGGCTGGTGCTGCTCGGCGATTCGATCGAGCTGATGCGCCGGCTGGCGTCGAAACGCGACGCCGGCATCGATTCCGTGCTGGTGATGGCGCTCCTCAAGCTGCCGCAGATGGTGCACGTGGCGATGCCGTTCGCGGTCATGCTGGGCAGCATGATCGCCCTGTGGCGGCTGACCCGCAGCCACGAACTGGTCGCGGTGCGCGCCGCCGGGGTCTCGGTGTGGCAGTTCCTGGCGCCGGTGCTGTTCTGCGCCTTCACCCTGGGCGTCGTCGACGTCACCGTGTTCCATCCCCTGGCCGCGACCATGCATTCGCGGTTCGAGGCGATGGAGGACCGGTTCTCGATCCGCGACAACAGCCCGCTCTCGGTGGGCGAGAACGGGCTGTGGCTGCGCGAGGCGCGCGACGACGGCCGGGTGGTGGTCGTGCACGCCAAGAAGGTGCGCCAGGAGGGGCTGGAACTGCGCCTGCACCGCCTGTCGATCATCGTCATGGGCGAGGACAACCGCTTCAGCCACCGCATCGAGGCGCCGCGCGCCATCCTCATCGACGGCCTGTTCGTGCTCGAGGACGCCTGGGAGATGCGTCCGGGCGACCCGGCGCTGCACCACGACCTGCTCGAGTTCTCGACCGGCCTGACGCCGCGGCGCATCAACGACAATTTCGCCTCGACCGAAAGCATCTCGTTCTGGCAGCTGCCGGCCTACATCGAGTATTTCGACGCCGCCGGCTTCTCGACCCACAAACAGCGGCTGTACCTGCAGACCCTGCTGGCGCTGCCGCTGCTGCTGTGCTCGATGGTGCTGATCGCGGCGGTGTTCGCGCTGCATCCGAACCTGCGCTCGGGCGGCGTGCTGCTGCGCTTCGGCGGCGGCGTCGCCGCCGGCCTGCTGTTCTACTTCTTCTCCAACATCGTCAACGCCATGGGCGCCTCGCAGAGCCTGCCGCTCTGGCTCGCCGCCTGGAGCCCGCCGGTCATCACCGCGATGGCCGGCATGGCTCTCTTGTTCCACTACGAGGACGGCTGATCACCGCATGATCGTGCGGCTCTGCTCGCGCAGGAACTGCGGCAGGTAATAGGGGCCCAGGCCGCCCTTGCCCGAGACGCCCGAGCCCTTCCAGCCGCAGAAGGTCTGGACGCCGGGCCAGGCGCCGGTGGTGGCGCCCGAGGCGCGGTTGGCGTAGACGACGCCGGCCTCGGCGCGGTCGAGGAACAGCGCCAGTTCGCCGTCGTCGGTGGTGTAGCAGCCGGCGGTCAGCCCGTAGGCGACCCGGTTGCCGTCGGCGATGGCGGCGCCGAGATCGGTGAAGGACTGGACCGACAGGAACGGCAGGAACAACTCGTCGCGGTTGATCGGATGCTCCGGCGCCAGGCCGGCGACGACGGTCGGCGGCACGTAGACGCCCTTGTCGTACACGCCGGCCGCCAGCCGCTCGCCGCCCAGCAGCACGCGGCCGTCGCGGCGCGCGGCTGCGGCGGCCTCGTCGAAGCGGCGCCCGGCGCGCTCGTCGATCACCGGCCCCATGAAGGTCTCGCGCCGGCGCGGATCGCCGACGACCAGCCTCTCCGACATCGCCAGCAGCCGGTCGAGGAACGGCCGCATCACCGACTCCTCGACATAGGCCTTCGAGCAGGCGCTGCACTTCTGGCCCTGCAGTCCGAACGCCGAGCGCATCACGCCGGCGGCGGCGGTGTCGAGATCGGCGCTGGCGGTGACGTAGGCCGGGTTCTTGCCGCCCATCTCCAGCACCACCGGCCGGGCATGGGCGCCGGCGGCAAGGCCGCGGTAGATCTCCATGCCCACCGCGAGCGAGCCGGTGAAGGCGGCGCCGGCCAGCAGCGGGTGGGCGATCATCGCCCGGCCGACCGCCTCGCCGCCGCAGACCATGCCGACGACGCCCGCCGGCAGCCCGGCCTCCTCCAGCGCCGCGACCAGCAGCGCGCCGGTGAGGCCGGCCATCGGGCTCGGCTTGTAGACCACCGTGTTGCCGGTCAGCAGCGCGCCGGTCATCATGCCGACCGACAGCGCCACCGGGAAATTGAACGGCGCGATGACGGCGAACACGCCCAGCGGCCGCAGCATCACGGCGGTCTCCTCCTGCGGGAAGGCGCGCTGCATCGGCATGGCGTAGCCGTCGTTGCGCTCCATCTCGGCGCAGTAGTAGCGCACCATGTCGACCGCCTCCTCGGCCTCGCCCATCGCCTCGATGCGCGACTTGCCGACCTCGAGCAGGCAGGCGACGGCGATGTCGACCTTGCGCCGCTCCAGCGCTGCCGCGAAAGCCTGCATCCGCGCGACGCGCTCGCGCCAGGCCAGCCGCGACCACTCTGCGAACGCCGCCTGGGCGGCCTGGAAGGCGCGGTCGACGGCGGCCGGGCCGGCCGCGACGAAGCGGCCCAGCACCAGGTCGCGGTCGATCGGGCTGGCGACCTCGTAGGGCGTGCCCTCGACGTCGTCGCGGCCGGCGATGCGGTTGGCGATGTCGCGGCCCAGCCCCTGGGCCTCGAAGCGCGGGATGGCGACGTCGAGGTGGTCGTGGACGGGCGCGAAGTCGACGCCGATATTGGAATAGGTGACGCGCGGCAGGGCGGCGGCTTGGCTCATCGTCTCCTCCTTCCTAAGATGGCCCGTCATTGTGTCGCGCTCCGCCGCCGACTTCAAATGGACGAGAGGCCCATGACCGACAGACCCGCCATCATCGCAGTCGCCATCACCGGCTCGGTGCCCAGGAAAGCCGACAATCCGGCGGTGCCGATCACCCCGGCCGAGCAGATCGAATCGACCCACGCCGCCTTCGAGGCCGGCGCCGCGCTGGTCCACGTCCATGTGCGCGATCCCGACGAATCGCCGTCGTCGGACCCGGCGCTGTTCCAGGCGGTGCTCGACGGCGTGCGCAGGCACTGCCCCGGCATGATCGTCCAGTTCTCGACCGGCGGCCGCGGCCGCTCGGGCGCCGAGCGCGGGGCGGCGCTGCCGCTGGGGCCCGACATGGCGTCGCTGGCCACCGGCTCGGTCAACTTCCCGACCATGATCTACGAGAACCCGCCGCAGCTCGTCGACGAGCTGGCGCGCGCCATGCTGGACCGCGACATCAAGCCCGAGATCGAGGTCTTCGACCTGGCGATGCTCTACAACGCCCGCGCCCTGGTCGACCGCGGCCTCTTGCGGGCGCCGCCGCACGTGCAGTTCGTGCTCGGCATCCCCGGCGCCCTGCCGGCGCGCGAGAAGGTCCTCGATTTCCTGGTCTCGGAACTGCACGAAATCCTGCCCGGCGCGACCTGGACGGCGGCGGGGATCGGCCGCCATCAGCTCGAGGTCAATCACTGGGCGCTGGCGCGCGGCGGCCATGTCCGCACCGGGCTCGAGGACAACATCCGGTTCGACAGGCAGCGGCTGGCGGCCAGCAATGCCGAGCTGGTGGCCCGCGTCGCCGATCTGTGCGGGCGCTACGGCGCCCGGCCGGCCACGGCGGCCGAGGCGCGCGGACTGCTCGGCCTCGGCTCTTGATCGCGGTGGCGGCGGGCGCCACGTCGATCAGAAGGGATGGGATCAGGAGGGATGGCACCGGAGGACGCGATGGGCCGCCACGCCTACAGCGCCGCGATGCGGCAGCGCCTGAACGATCTCGACTTCCGCATCCAGCGGGCCCGCAACCGCCTCGCCGAGGGCGACCTCGACGCGGATCTGCGGGCCGGTCTCGAAGGCGAACTGGAGACGCTGGAGGCCCGCCGCGACGCGCTGGCCGACAAGCTGGAGGGGCTGGATCAGGAGCCGGACGGAACCTGGGGCCGCCTGCGCGGCGAGTGGGAGGACGAATGGGACGCGCTGCAGCAGGACTTCGAGGAGCGCATCGCCCGGCTGTCGTAACCGCTTGCATTTTGCCGCGATTCGACCATCCTTCGGGGGCAGGGGCGAGGCGAATTCGGACGCGATCATGTCCTTGCTGGGGCTGTTCAGGGAACAACGACCGCCGCCGCCGGCGGTGGCAGCCGCGCCGGCCGATCCGGGCTGGGTGAAGCCGCCGAAGGGCTACTACCACCGTCTGCTGTCGATCCGCCTGGAGCTCGCCAAGCTGCGCGGCGTCGGCGGCGTCTACGTCGTCTGGCACCGCGGCGTGCGCCCGGCCTGGGTGCATGTCGGCGCCACCGAGGATCTCGCCGCGTCGCTGGCCGAGGCGCGGGACACGCCGGAAATCCTGGCCTACGAGTCGCGCGGCGGGCTGCACGTCACCTGGTCGCCGATCATCGCCGACTATCGCATGGGCGTGCTGGCCCATCTGCGCGAGGCGATGTCGCCCGAGCTCGACATGGTCCTGCCCACCGACCTGACGCCGCGCCGCGCCAGGCCGGTGCCGGTCAAGCTGCCGGCCTGAGCGGGCGTCAGGCCACCGCCCGGATCGCGTCGGCCAGGATCGCCGCCATCTCGTCGATCTCGGCCGGCGCGATGATCAGCGGCGGCGACAGCGCGATGGTGTCGCCGGTGACTCGCGCCAGCAGCCCGGTCTCGAAGCACTTCACGAACACGTCGTAGCCGCGGGCGCCCGGAGCCCCGGGTCGCGGCTCCAGCTCGACGCCGGCGACCAGGCCGAGATTGCGGATGTCGACGACGTGCGGCAGGCCGCGCAGGCCGTGCACGGCGGCCTCGAACGCCGCCTCCAGGCCGGCGGCGCGGGCGAACAGGTCCTCGTCGCGATAGACGTCCAGCGTCGCCAGCCCGGCCGCGCAGGCCAGCGGATGCGCCGAATAGGTGTAGCCGTGGAACAGCTCGATGGCGTTCTCCGGGCCCTGCATCAGGGCGTCGTGGACATGGCGGCGCACCGCCACCGCGCCCATCGGCACGGCGCCGTTGGTCAGGCCCTTGGCCATGGTGATCATGTCGGGCACGACGTCGAAGCGCTCGGCGGCGAAGGCGGCGCCGAGGCGGCCGAAGCCGGTGATGACCTCGTCGAAGATCAGCAGCAGGCCGTGCTTGTCGCACAGCGCGCGCAGGCGCTCGAGATAGCCCTTGGGCGGAATCAGCACGCCGGTCGAGCCGGCCATCGGTTCGACGATCACGGCGGCGATGGTCGAGGCGTCGTGCAGGGCGACGATGCGCTCCAGCTCCTCGGCCAGGTGCGCGCCCCATTCCGGCTGGCCGCGGCTGAAGGCGTTGCGCGCGGGCGCATGGGTGTGGGGCAGGTGGTCGACGCCGGCCAGCATGGTCCCGAACGCCTTGCGGTTGTTGGCGATGCCGCCGACCGAGATGCCGCCGAAGCCGACGCCGTGATAGCCGCGCTCGCGGCCGATGAAGCGGGTGCGCTGGCCCTCGCCGCGGGCGCGGTGGTGGGCGAGCGCGATCTTCATCGCCGTGTCCACCGATTCCGAGCCGGAATTGGTGAAGAACACGTGGTCGATGTCGGCGGGCAGCAGCGTCGCCAGCCGCGCCGCCAGTTCGAAGGCCAGCGGCTGCCCCATCTGGAACGGCGGCGCGTAGTCCATGGCCGCGGCCTGCGCCTGGATCGCGGCGACGATCGGCTGCCGGCCATGCCCGGCATTGACGCACCACAGCCCGGCGGCGCCGTCGAGAATCGTGCGGCCGTCGGCGGTGCGGTAACGCATGCCCTCGGCGCCGACCAGCAGCCGCGGCGCGGCCTTGAACTGCCGGTTGGCGGTGAACGGCATCCAGTAGGCGTCCAGCGAATTGCGCTCCATCATGCCCTCCATCCGTGCTGCGGCGAGCCTACCACGACGGCGCGCCGGCGCCATCCGTTCGGGCGATCCGGCGCATGGGTGGTGCCCCGCGCGATCGCTTGCGCGCCGGCTTCGCCGGGCTTAAGGTTTTGTTCATGATTCTGACGACGCTCCCCAGCCAGTACCTGTACAGCGATTCGGCCGCCGCGCTGGCGGCCGAGCGCCAGGTGGGGACGTTCGCCGCCATGGCCCAGCGGGTGCCTCCGCCGCCGCGCCAGGACGGCGCCAACACGGCCACCGGCGAGCGCTCGCGTCGGCTCGACGAGACGCGCTCCGACCGCGCCGAGCACGGGGCGGAGCGGAATCCCGAGTCGGACCGCCGCGGCGGTCCCGCCTTCACGTTTCCGTCGCTGCACCCGGCCAGCGGCTTTTTCGTCCAACTGATGGCGCAGGAGCCCGAGCTCGGCCTCGCATCCCGGCACGCGCCGCCGCCCCATGCCGCCGGCATCGCGGCGTATCGCGCCGCCGACGCCCACGCGCCCCGCCAGGCGGCGCTCGAGCCCGAGATGTTCCATCCCGGCGCACCGCCGCTGTCCTTCGGGCGTGTCTTCGACCTGAGCATCTGACACCTGCCGTCGTCGTTTCCCCGGGCACGGCCGCGTGCACCCGCCCCTGAGGCGTGCGCATCGTAAGGAATTCGTCCCCGTGATCATGGACCAGCCTTCAAATTGGCGTGGGCGATCCCATATGACACTCAACTCCAATTACTCATGATCCGCCAAAAAGTGGAACTACCAAGAAGAAGCCGAACACTGGCGGGACGGTGTTCTCTTTCGCGGCGAGAATATGGAGTATGGCGAGTCCTGGGAGGTAACCCAGGCTGCGGATGGCCGTGGGTATGTCTTTTGGTTATGGCGGCTGTTCCATTAGGTCCGGCTTATGTTGTTCGCCCATGGATTTAATTAGGTTGCTTTGGCTGCCGAATCCGAATAATTGGACACCACGGGAAAAGGTTCCCATGATGCACACACCTGACGACACCCCTTTCGAGGGTCCCATCACGGACCAGTCCATGACCGACAGAACCGAGAATCGGCCGGCGAAGCCCTTGAATCGCGCCAATGATACCGATCGCCACGTCGGCGCCCGCATCCGCGAACGCCGCATCATGCTCGGCCTCAGCCAACAGCAGATGGCCGATCTGATCGGCGTGACCTACCAGCAGGCCCACAAATACGAGCGCGGCATCAACCGCATCTCGGCGGGCCGGCTGTACGAGATCGCGCAGGTGCTCGGTGTCCCGGTCAGCTATTTCTTCGAGGGGCTGGACAACAGGCGGGCCACCGACCTGACCCAGCGGCAGCGCATGTGCCTGGAACTGGCGCGCAACTTCACGCAGATCAACAACGAGAAGCACCAGGAGGCGCTGAGCCAACTGGCGCGGGCGCTGGCCGAGGAGCGCTGAGCCTTCGACTAGCCGCGGGCGGCGCCGCGCAGCAGGTCGTCGACGCTGGTGGCGAGCAGCGCCGAGGCGCGCTCGCGGTCGCCGAGCCCGCCGTCCAGCGCGCTGGCCGCGAATCCCAGCAGCAGAGCCTGGACCGTCGCGGCGAGATCGGCCGCCGAGCGGTCGAGGTGGCGTTTGTCGATGGCGCCTTGCGCCAGGCCCTGGAGGAATTCGGCCACCGCGCCCGAGGCGCTCGCCGTGTCGCCGGACGGGCGCGGCACGCCACCGAGTCCATGCACGATCCGGAACAGCGCCGGTTTGTCCAGCGCGAAGTCGAAATAGGCGCGGCAGGCGGCGCGCAGACGCTTGACCGGACCGCCGGCATCGGCGGCGGCCTGCTCCATGGCGGCCGCCAGCCGGTCCCCGCCGTCGGCCGCGATCGCCGCCAGGATGGCGTCCTTGTCGGGCAGGTACTGGTAGAGCGCCGCCGCGCTGCAGCCGACGCGCGCCGCCACGCGGCGCACCGACACCGCCGACCAGCCTTCCTCGACGGCGATGGCGCGGGCCGCGTCGACGATTTCCTGGCGCCGCGCGGGGCGGCGCTCTTCGGCGGCGCTTTCGCTCATGTCGCCACAGTAGCATCGCCCGCCGATCGGTTCACCCCCATTCCTGACGAACGGCGGGATCGGCCTCGACCGCCAGCCGCGCCGCCCGCAGCCGCGCGGCGGCGTCGGGCGGCAGCAGCCGCAGCGCGGCCCAGGCCGCCATCGCCCGGACCAGCGGCGAGTCGTCGCCGAGCAATGACTCGGCCGTGGCCGCCAGCCCCGGATCGCCGCTGTTGCCGATCGCGATCAGCACGTTGCGCACGAAGCGGTCGCGGCCGAGCCGCTTGACCGGCGAGCCCGAGAACACCTCGCGGAAGCCGGCGTCGTCGAGCGCCGCCAGGTCGGCCAGCCGCGGCGCCGTCAGTTCGGCGCGCGGCAGGTAGTCGGGCTCGCGGGTCGGCACGGCGAACTTGTTCCACGGGCACGCCGCCAGGCAGTCGTCGCAGCCGTAGACGCGGTTGCCCATCAGCGGCCGCAACTCGGCGTCGATATGGTGTTTGTGCTCGATGGTCAGGTACGAAATGCATCGGCGCGCGTCGATGCGCCGCTCGTCCGTGAACGCCCGGGTCGGGCACGCCTCCAGGCAGGCGGCGCACGAGCCGCACAGGTCGGGATGGGCCGCATCGGGCGGAATGTCGAGCGTGGTGTAGATCTCGGCCAGGAACAGCCACGAGCCGAAGCGGCGCGAGACGAGGTTGGTGTGCTTGCCCTGCCAGCCCAGGCCGGCGCGGGCGGCCAGCGGCTTCTCCATCACCGGCGCGGTGTCGACGAACACCTTGACGCCGCAGCCCTTGGCCTCGGCCAGCCAGCGCGCGAGCTGCTTGAGCCGCTTCTTGACGGTGTCGTGGTAGTCCTTGTTGCGGGCGTAGACGCTGACCGTGCCGCGCTCGGGCCGGCGGTGCAGGGCCAGGGGATCGCCGGCGGGGCCGTAATTGCTGCCCAGCACGATCACCGAGCGGACCGCGTCCCACAGACCTTGCGGGCTGACGCGGCGCTCCGGCGTCGCCGCCAGCCAGTCCATGCCGCCGTGACGGCCCTCGGCGACGTAGTCGGCCAGGTGCTCGGCGCAGGCGGGATCGGCCTCGGCCGCGGCGAAGCCGACCGCGTCGAAGCCCAGCGCCGCCGCGCGGCCGCGAATTTCATCCTTGACGTCGTCGCTCAACCGCTCACCTATTACCGCACTCCCGATCCCCGGCCGGCCCATGCGTCATCTCTCGACCCTTCTCTACATCGCCATGATCGTCGCGGTGAACTACGGATTTTCCGTGGTGCCGCTGATCGCGCTGCCCGACGGCACGATGTGGCCGCCGATGTCGCTGGCGGTGGGCATGGTGTTCGTGGTCCGCGACTTCGCCCAGCGCGAGGTCGGGCATCGCGTTCTGCTGGCGATGCTGCTGGGCGCGGCGCTGTCCTACGTGATGGCCGACCCTTACGTCGCCGTCGCCTCGGCCGCCGCCTTCCTGGTCAGCGAGACCGCGGACTGGGCGGTCTACAGCCTCACCCGCCGGCCGCTGGCGAGCCGCGTGCTGCTGTCCAGCCTGGTCTCGACGCCGCTGGACTCGGTGGTGTTCCTGTGGGGCATCGGCCACCTCTCGGCCGCCGGCGTGATCACCATGACCGCCAGCAAGCTGGTCGGCGCGCTGGCGGTGTGGTGGATGCTGCGCCGCCGCGCCGAGGCCTGACTCTCACCCCCGCCCGCGATAGCCCGCCACGCCCTGGTCCGGCAGCCACAGGCCCTCGGGCGGCGTGCCGGTCTGCCAGAACACGTCGATGGGGATGCCGCCGCGCGGATACCAGTAGCCGCCGATGCGCAGCCACGCCGGCTCCATGGCGTCGACCAGGCGCTTGGCGATGCCGATCGTGCAGTCCTCGTGGAAGGCGCCGTGGTTGCGGAAGCTCGACAGGAACAGCTTCAGCGACTTGCTCTCGACCAGCAACTGGTCGGGCACGTAGTCGATGACCAGGTGCGCGAAGTCGGGCTGGCCGGTGATCGGGCACAGCGAGGTGAACTCGGGCGCCGCGAAGCGCACCAGATACGTGGTGCCGGCATGCGGGTTCGGCACCGTCTCGAGCACCGCCTTGTCGGGGCTCTCGGGGATGGCGGCGGCGGCGCCGAGCTGGGTCAGGTTGTCGTAGATCGAGGTGCTCATTCGTTTTCCAGGCTCTCTTCCGGCAGGCGCGGTCCGCGCAGCAGGGCGGCGGCGCCGGCCGCGGCGGCGATCACGCCGACGGCGCCGAAGGCGATGGTCGCCGGCACCGCCTCGCTGAACTGCCAGGCGGCGACGGCCACGGCCAGCACGACCTCCATCCAGCCGAGGAAGAGCTGGAAGCCGCGGCCATGGCGGACGCCCTTGGCGATCCAGCGCCCCAGCACCACCAGCCCGACCACCAGCATCGCCGCCACCAGCGCCGACAGCGCCAGGTCGGCGAGCAGGTTGCCGATGCTGGCATGCGAGACCATCACCGTGACGTAGACGAACACCAGCGCGAATCCCAGCGGCGGCACCATCAGATAGGCATGCAGCAGCCAATAGAGAAGTGCGGCGGTGCGTTGGCTCACGGTTTGTCCTTCCTCGTCACAGCGGTTCGATGTCGCCCAGCGCCTGCTCGGCGGCGAATTCGGCGGCGAAGGCGGCCAGCCGGCCTTCGCCGATGGCGTGGCGCAGGGACCGCATCAGGTCCTGGTAGTACTGCAGATTGTGCCACGTCAACAGCATCGGCCCCAGCATCTCCTCGGCGCGGAACAGATGGTGCAGGTAGGCGCGGCCGTATTTCGAACAGGCCGGGCAGGGGCACTGGTCGTCGAGCGGCCGCGGATCGTCGATGTGGCGGGCGTTGCGCAGGTTGACGGCGCCGCGCCGGGTGAAGGCCTTGGCGGTGCGGCCCGAACGGGTCGGCATCACGCAGTCGAACATGTCGACGCCGCGCAGCACCGCGCCGACGATGTCGGCCGGCGTGCCGACGCCCATCAGGTAGCGCGGCTTGTCCTGGGGGAGCTCCGGCGTGGTGACGTCCAGGGTCTCGAACATCGCCTGCTGGCCCTCGCCGACGGCGAGGCCGCCGATCGCGTAGCCGTCGAAGCCGATCGCCTTCAGCGCCGCCGCCGATTCCTGGCGCAGCTCGGGATGGACGCCGCCCTGGACGATGCCGAACAGGCCATAGCCCGGCCGCTCGACGAAGGCCGCCTTCGAGCGTTCGGCCCAGCGCATCGACAGCCGCATGGATTCGGCGGCCACCTCGGGCGTGGCGGGGAAGGGCGTGCACTCGTCGAAGCACATCGTGACGTCGGCGTCGAGCAGGCGCTGGATCTCCATCGAGCGCTCGGGCGTCAGGTGGTGGCGGCTGCCGTCGAGATGCGACTGGAAGGTCACGCCGCTCTCGTCGAGCTTGCGCAGCTTCGACAGGCTCATGACCTGGAAGCCGCCGGAATCGGTGAGGATCGGCCCCGGCCAGTTCATGAACCGGTGCAGCCCGCCCAGCCGGTCGACCCGCTCGGCGCCGGGGCGCAGCATCAGGTGGTAGGTGTTGCCCAGGATGATGTCGGCGCCGGTCGACGCGACCGCGTCGGGGTGCATCGCCTTGACGGTGGCCACCGTGCCGACGGGCATGAAGGCGGGCGTGCGCACGACGCCGTGGGCGGTGTGAAGCTGTCCCAGCCGCGCCGCGCCGTCGCGGCCCAGCAGTTCGAAGCGGAAGGCGCTCACGTCTCGGTGTTCCTCTCGAGCAGGCTGGTGTCGCCGTAGGAATAAAATCTGTAGCCCGAGTCGATGGCGTGGGCATAGGCCGCCTTCATGCGCTCGATGCCGGCGAAGGCGCAGACCAGCATGAACAGCGTCGAGCGCGGCAGGTGGAAGTTGGTCATCAGCAGGTCGACGGCGCGAAAGCGGTAGCCGGGCGTGATGAAAATGTCGGTGGCGCCGGCGAAGGGCCGGATCGTGCCGTCCTCGCCGGCGGCGCTCTCCAGCAGGCGCAGGCTGGTGGTTCCCACCGCGACGATGCGGCCGCCGGCGGCGCGGGCGGCGTTCAGCGCCGCCGCCGCCTCGGCCGTGACGACGCCGCGTTCGGAATGCATCTTGTGCTCGCGCGTGTCCTCGACCTTGACCGGCTGGAAGGTGCCGGCGCCGACGTGCAGGGTCAGCCCGACGCGGCCGACGCCGCGGGCGTCCAGGGCGGCCAGCAGCTCGGGCGTGAAGTGCAGGCCGGCCGTCGGCGCCGCGACCGCGCCCTCGACCCGCGCGAACATGGTCTGGTAGTCGGCGCGGTCGCGCTCGTCGGCGCCGGCCTCGCGCTTGATGTAGGGCGGCAGCGGCATCTCGCCGTGACGCTCCAGCGCCTCGAACAGCTCCGGGCCGCCGCGGTCGAAGCGCAGCGTCACCTCGCCGGCCTCGCCCTTCTCGGCGACGACGGCGCCGAATCCCTCCGCGAACGCCACCCGGTCGCCGGGTTTCAGCTTCTTGGCCGGTCGCGCGAAGGTGCGCCACGAATCGGTCGCGACCTGCTCGTGCAGCGTCACCTCGACGCCGGCGGTGCCGCGGCGGCCCCTGAGGCGCGCGGGTATCACCTTGGTGTCGTTGAAAACCAGCACATCGCCAGGCTGAAGTAGGCGAGGCAGCTCGCGGACGCCGAGATCGGCCAGTCGCGCGCCGACATGCAGCAGGCGCGCGGCATCCCGCGGTACCGCGGGGCGCTCGGCGATGCGATTTCGGGGTAGCTCGAAGTCGAAGAGGTCGACCCGCATGGTTCCTAGTTACTTTTTAAGAGGTACACGGTTATTTCAAAACGCATAGAGACCTACCGCGAAGGCGGCGTCAAGCGAGCCGCCTCTTCGGAACAAGGAGCATTCGGTGTCGCCCCGCAAGCTGTCCCTCGGCCTCGTCCTCGCCCTCGTCCTGTCCGCCTGCGCCCAGACCGCGCCCTTCCTGCCGATGCCGGACGCCGGCGGCGCCATGAAGGAAGCGGCGGCGCAGAACGCGCTGTCGAGCAAGTACCGCGGCAGCCTCGGCGACCGCCTGCGCCAGCTCGGGACCGACGAGGCCTCCGACGCCGAGCGCCGGGCGCGCATCGAGCCGGTCGCGGCGCGTCTGTTCGCCGCGGCGGCGCCGTTCTGCCGCGCGCCCGCCACCAAGATAGGCACCGGCGGCGGCGCCTGCACCCATCCGATCGTGTTCGAGAACGGCGACGGCCTGAACGCCCACGCCAATTCGCGCCGCATCAGCATCACCCGCGCCATGGTCGATCTGACCGCCAGCGACGACCAGCTCGCCCTGGTTCTCGCCCATGAGCTGGCCCATGTCCTGCTCGGCCACACCCGGCGCGGGATGTGGGACCGGGTCGCCGCCAATTTCGACGAGAGCGTCGAGAAGACCGACGAGCGCCACGCCGATTATCTCGGACTGTACCTGGCGGCGCGCGCCGGCTACGACGCCCGCGAGGCCACCAACCTGTGGCGGCGCATGGGCGCGGTGCTGCCCAGCATCATCCACGGCGACCACGTCCACCCCGGCACCGCCGAGCGTTTCGTCGCCCTGCGCCGTGCCGCCGACGAGATCGAATACAAGCGCCGCCGCGGCCTGCCGCTGGTCCCGGGCCGGTAGTCGAAGAAACACGATTCGTCGCTGCCGCGGAAGCGCGAGCCCGGGCTTGTCCCGGCCATCCACGTGTTTCCGCCCACAGCCAGTTCCCGGCAGGAGTGCGACCGCGCCACGTGGATGGCCGGGACTTCGCCCGGCCATGACGACTTTAAGGGCCGGATACGCCGATCCGAACTTGAACCGGACAGCCGTGCGCTTTCGCGGGCATGACGCCTGAAATCACTGCTCACGGCAATTTCTTAGGTGGCGCCTATGGCTCCGGCGCCCAGCCGGCCGGCGCCAGCTCGAAGCCGGCGAATTCGAAGGCCGGCGCCACGGTGCAGCCGACCAGCGTCCAGTCCCCCAGCGATTCCGCGCTCTGCCACGCGCCCGGCGGCACCACCGCCTGCGGGCTTTGGCCGTCGGCGAGGTCGGCGCCGAGCCGGTGGCTCAGCGGCGCCCCGCCGCTCTCGGCGATCCGCAGTTCCAGCGGCGCGCCGGCGTACCAGTGCCAGATCTCGACCGCGTCGACCCGGTGCCAGGCCGAGCGCTCGCCCGCCTTCAGCAGGTAGTAGATGCAGGTCACCGCGCCGCGACCGCCGTCCGCGGCGGCGTGGCGGTAGGTCTCGCGGTAGTGCCCGCCTTCGGGGTGCGGCTGCAGCCCCAGGCGGGCGGCGATCTCCTCGGCGGTCATCAGAAGGCGTCCTTGCGCCGCCGCACTTCGGCGAAGACCTTGGCCGGATCGGCGTCCTCGCCCATGCCCACCCCGCGCTGCACGCCCGCCATGTCGGCGCGCAGGAAGGGATTGGTCTCCTTTTCCTCGGCCAGACGCGACGGCACCGTCGGCAGGCCGCGACCGCGCAACTCGTCGATGCGGCGGACGCGCTCGAGCAGCGCCTGGTTGTCGCGCTCGACCGTGCGGGCGAAGCGGGCGTTGGACTGCGTGTATTCGTGGGCGCAGTAGACGGCGGTGTCGTCGGGCAGGCGCCGCAGCTTCTGCAGCGAGCTCCACATCTGTTCGGGGCTGCCCTCGAACAGGCGGCCGCAGCCGAGCGCGAACAGGGTGTCGCCGCAGAACAGCGCGTGGGCGTCGGCGAACCAGTAGGCGATGTGGCCGCTGGTGTGGCCCGGCACCTCGATCACCTGCGCCGCCGCGGCGCCCAGCATGAAGGCGTCGCCGTCGGCGACCTCCTCGTCGATGCCGGGAATGCGGGCGGCGTCGGCGCGGGCGCCGACGATCGTGCAGCCGGTCTCGCGCTTGAGCACCAGGTTGCCGCCGGTATGGTCGTTGTGGTGGTGGGTGTTGAGGATGTGGGTCAGCCGCCAGCCCTTCGCGCGCAGCCGTTCCAGCACCGGCTCGGGCAGCGCCGGATCGATCGCCGCCGTGCAGCCGGAGCCGGGCTCGTGCGCCAGATAGACGTAGTTGTCCGAAAGGACCGGGATCTGTTCGATCAGCAGCTTCGACATCGTTCCGCTTCCATGCTCGGTCGTTCGACACCCTAGCACCATCGTTCCGGCAAGCCTATCCTGGACCCGGAACCGCGGCCGGTTTCCCTTGCGCGAGGCGGCTCCGGTTCCCATTGATGGAGACGAGGAACGCAAAGGACGTAGGCGGTGCGCGAGTTGTTTCCCCAGACGCCGACGATCGCCGGCGCCACCGGCTGGACGGACGTCGTCGACCTGCGCGACTTCTACGATTCGAGCCTGGGCCAGGTCGCCCGGCGCATGATCCGGCGGCGCATCCGCGAAATCTGGCCCGACGTGCGCGGCCAGCGCGTGCTCGGACTGGGCTTCGCGACACCCTATCTGCGGCCGTTCCGCGACGAGGCCGAACGGGTGATCGCGGTGATGCCGGCCGTCCAGGGCGTGCTGGCCTGGCCGCGCGACGAGCCCAATCTCGTCGCGCTCGCCGACGAGCAGGAGCTGCCGCTGCCCGACCGCTCGATCGACCGGCTGCTGATCGTCCATGCCCTCGAATCGGCGGAATTGGTCCGCCCGATGATGCGCGAGGCCTGGCGGGTGCTGTCGGACGGCGGCCGGCTGATGGTGGTGGCCCCGAACCGGCGCGGCATCTGGGCGCGGCTGGAGCGCACGCCGTTCGGCAACGGCCGGCCCTACACCCCCAACCAGCTCTCGCGCCTGTTGCGCGACTGCATGTTCACGCCGCTGCACAATCAGGCGGCGCTGTTCGTGCCGCCGGTGAACTCGCGCATGATGCTGCGCTCGGCGCCGGTCTGGGAGCAGGTCGGCTGCCGCATCTTCCCGCCGCTGGCCGGCGTCGTCATCGCCGAGGCCGCCAAGCAGATCTACGCCGGCACGCCGCTGCGCCTGAAGAAGGCCGGCCGCGTGCGCGCCTATGTCACGATGCCGCAGGGACTGCGGGGGATCGCCTCCAGGCGCGACGGCGAGGAGGAGTGATCACCCCCGCCGGCTGAGCAGGAACACCGCCTGTTCCGCGAAGACGTTGGCGGTGATGCCGTCGGCCGGATAGCTCAGCTTCTCGCCGCGGGCGTTCAGGGTGATGCCCTTCTCGATGGTGATGCCGAGCGAACGGCACATCATCACGAAGTCCTTGATCGTGCACAGGTGGATGTTGGGCGTCTCGTACCACGGCACGTTCAGGGTCTCGGTCATCGGCATGCGACCCAGGACCGCGATCTGGAAGCGCACCTTCCAATGGCCGAAATTGGGGAACGAGACGATGGCGCGCCGCCCGATGCGCAGCATGTGCTCGATGACGTTCTTCGGCTCGTAGGTCGCCTGCAGCGTCTGGCTCAGGATCACGTAGTCGAACGCCGCCGACGGATAGTCCTTCAGGTCGGTGTCGGCGTCGCCCTGGATCACCGACAGGCCGTGGCTGACGGCGGCGCTCACGCCCGACATCGACAGCTCGATGCCGCGGCCGTCGACCTTCTTGTAGCGGCCGAGATGGGCCAGCAGCGAGCCGTCGCCGCAGCCGACGTCGAGCACGCGCGAGCCCGGCTCGACCATGTCGGCGATGAGCTGCAGGTCGATGCGGATCGAACGGCCGAGGTCGCGCAGGTTCACGGTACGTCGCTCCGCGGCAGGCCGCGATGCTCGGCGGCGCCGTCGAGGAACCCGGACAGCGTGGCGTGGAACTCGGGCTCGTCGAGCAGGAAGGCGTCGTGGCCCTTGTCCGAGACCACCTCGACGAAGCTGACATTGGCCGCCACCGCGTTCAGCGCGTGGACGATGTTGCGGCTCTCCGGCGTCGGGAACAGCCAGTCGCTGGAGAACGAGACGACGCAGAACCGCGTCTTGACGCCGCGGAAGGCGTTGGCCAGCACGCCGTCGTGCTCCGCCGCCAGGTCGAAATAGTCCATGGCGCGGGTGATGTAGAGATACGAGTTGGCGTCGAAGCGCTCGACGAAGGTCGAGCCCTGGTGGCGCAGGTAGCTCTCGACCTGGAAGTCGGCGCCGAATCCGTAGGCGACGGTGTCGCGGTCCTGCAGGTTGCGGCCGAACTTGCGGTGCAGCGCCGCTTCCGACAGATAGGTGATGTGCGCCGCCATCCGCGCCACCGCCAGGCCGCGATGCGGCTTCTTGCCGTGGCTCAGGTAGTCGCCGTCGCACCAGTCGGGATCGGCCATGATCGCCTGGCGGCCGACCTCGTGGAAGGCGATGTTCTGGGCCGAGTGGCGGGCGGCGGTGGCGATCGGCACCGCCGCGAACACCCGATCGGGCAGGCTGGCGGTCCATTCCAGCACCTGCATGCCGCCCATCGAACCGCCGATGACGCAGAACAGCTGCTCGATGCCGAGATGGTCGAGCAGGCGGGCCTGGAGCTGCACCATGTCGCCGATGGTGATGACCGGGAACGACAGGCCCCAGGGCTTGCCGGTGGCCGGGTCGATCTCCTTCGGCCCGGTCGTGCCCATGCAGCCGCCGAGCACGTTCGAGCAGATCAGGAAATAGCGGTTGGTGTCGAGCACCCGCCCGGGTCCGACCAGCTCGTGCCACCAGCCCGGCTTGCCGGTGACCGGATGCGGGTCGGCGACGTAGTGGTCGCCGGTCAGCGCGTGGCAGATCAGGATGGCGTTCGAGCGCTCGGCGTTGAGGCGTCCGTAGGTCTGGTAGGCGACCGTGATCGGGCCGAGATCGACGCCGCAGTCGAGTCGGAGCGGACGGTCCGCGCCGATCACGACCTGTCGGCCGTTCCGGTCGGAAACGTCAGAGGGCGCGGCATCCTTCGTCTGGCCCATTTCCCTGGACGAACCTCCTGCTGCGGGACATGTCTAGCTATGGGGGAGACCGCAGACTGTCAACGTTTTCTTTGCTTTCGGCCGGCCGTCGGACTACTACTATGCCCGCCCTGAAACCGGGGGGACGGGATGGTCAAGGACAAGCAGCTCGAACAGATTCGTGCCGAGGTCGACAAGGTCGACGAGGCGATTCACGACCTGGTGATGCAGCGCACCATGCTGGTCGGCCGCATCGCCGAGCTCAAGGGCGCGTCGTTCGGCGCCTTCCTGCGCCCCGGCCGCCATGCCGAGATCCTGCGCCGGCTGATCGCCCGCCATTCCGGCCGCTTCCCCAAGCCCGCGCTGGTGCGGCTGTGGAACGAGATGCACGGCGCGCTGCTGGCCGCGCACGGGCCGTTCTCGGTCGCCGTCTACATGCCCGAGCGCGGCGCCGGCTATCTCGAGCTGGCGCGCGACCAGTACGGCGCCTATGCGCCGGCCACCGTCTACCGCTCCGTCGGCCAGGTCGTGCGCGCCGTCGCCGACGGCAACGCCTCGATCGGCATCGTGCCGATGCCCGACCGCGAGGACGTCGAGCCGTGGTGGATCAGCCTGATGGCCGAGAGCCCCGAGATCCCGCGGGTGATCGCGCGGCTGCCGTTCCTCGGCCCCGGGGTGGGGCGCGGCGACGGCGTCGAGGCGCTGGCGATCGCCAGAATCCCCCAGGACGCCACCGGCTACGACCGCACCTGGCTGGCGCTGGAGACCACGCCGGACGTCAGCCGCGCCCGGCTGCGCGCGGCGCTGGCCGCCGCCGGCCTGGAGCCGACGCTGTTCGCCTCGGCCCAGCACACCGAGGCCGCTTGGCTGCATCTGGTCGAGATATCCAGCTACGTCGGCCCCGACGACCGCCGCATCGCGCGGCTGATCGAAAAGCGCGAGCCGGTGACCCGGGCGGTGCCGCTGGGCGGCTACGCCGTGCCGCTGCGGCCCGAGGAAATGACCGACTGACCTTTGGTCCAACCCCCAGTTCCGTGCAGGACTCCACCAAGATGAACGCTCCCGTCGCCCGTCCGGGCATCATGGACATCAATCCCTATGTCGGCGGCGAGTCCGCCCTGCCCGGCGTGACGCGGGTCATCAAGCTCGCGTCGAACGAGGGCGCGCTGGGTCCGAGCCCGCGCGCCGTCGAGGCCTACAAGGCGATCGCCGACGACCTGCACCGCTATCCCGACGGCGGTGCCGGCAGGCTGCGCGACGCGCTGGCCGCGCGCTACGGCCTCGACGCCTCGCGCATCGTCTGCGGCGCCGGCTCGGACGAGCTGCTGGGCCTCTTGTGCCGCGCCTATGCCGGTCCCGGCGACGAGGTGCTCTACAGCGCCCATGGCTTCCTGATGTACGCCATCGCCGCCAAGACCGCCGGCGCCACCCCGGTCACCGCGCCCGAGGTCGATCTGCGCGCCCATGTCGACAACCTGCTGGCCAAGGTGAGCGAGCGGACGAAGATCTGCTTCATCGCCAATCCCAACAACCCGACCGGCACCTACATCACGGCCGAGGAGCTCAAGCGCCTGCGCGCCGGCCTGCCCGACCACGTGCTGCTGGTCGTCGACGCCGCCTACGCCGAATTCGTCGACCGCAACGACTACTCGAACGGCGTCGAGCTGGTCGAGGCCGGCAACAACACGGTGATGACCCGCACCTTCTCGAAGCTCTACGCGCTGGGTGGCCTGCGCCTGGGCTGGGCCTACTGCCCCGAGAACGTCGCCGGCGTGCTGAACCGGGTGCGCAACCCGTTCAACGTCGCGTCGCCGGCGCTGGCCGCCGGCCTCGCCGCGCTGCAGGACACCGAGTTCGCGCAGCTCTGCAAGGCGCACAACGACTACTGGCTGCCGTGGATGATCGAGCGCGTCGCGGCGCTCGGCCTGACGGTGACGCCCAGCGTGTGCAACTTCGTGCTGGTGCGCTTCGGCACCGCCGAGCGCGCCAAGGAGGCCGACGCCTTCCTGCGCTCGAAGGGCATCATCGGCCGCGCCATGGGCGGCTACGGCCTGCCGGATTCGCTGCGCATCACCATCGGCCGCGACGACGAGAACCAGGCGGTGGTCGCGGCGCTGGCCGAGTTCGTCGGCTGACATGGCGGCGCCGCTGTTCGACCGCGTCGCCGTCATCGGCATCGGCCTGATCGGCTCCTCGCTGACCCGGGCGATGCGGGCGCGCGGGCTCGCCCGCACGGTGGTCACCTTCGACCGCGATCCGGCGGCGCGCGCCAAGGCGCTCGAACTCGGCATCGTCGACGAGGCGCCCGACGCGATCGGGCCGGCGGTGCGCGGTGCCGATCTGGTGATCATCTGCGCGCCGATCGGCGCCTATGCCGAGATCGCCGCGGCGATGGCGCCCGATCTCGCCGACGGCGTCATCGTCTCGGACGTCGGCTCGGTCAAGCAGGCGGTGATCCGCGACGTCAGCCCCTACCTGCGCGACGGCATGCATTTCGTGCCCGGCCACCCGGTCGCCGGCACCGAGCATTCCGGGCCCGAAGCCGGCTTCGCCGAGCTGTTCGAGGGCCGCTGGTGCATCCTCACCCCGCCGCCCGGCACCGACCAGCCGGCGGTCGAGCGCGTCGCGGCGCTGTGGCGGGGCATGGGCAGCATGGTCGAGGTCATGGACCCGCAGCACCACGACCAGGTGCTGGCCATCACCTCGCACCTGCCGCACCTGATCGCCTACACGATCGTCGGCACCGCCACCGACCTCGAAGGCTCGCTGCAGCAGGAAGTGATCAAGTTCTCGGCCGGCGGCTTCCGCGACTTCACCCGCATCGCCGCCTCCGATCCGGTGATGTGGCGCGACGTGTTCCTCAACAACAAGGAAGCGGTGCTGGAGATGCTGCAGCGCTTCTCCGAGGACCTCACCGCCCTGCAGCGGGCGATCCGCTGGGGCGAGGGCGAGCGGCTGCAGGAACACTTCAACAAGACCCGCGCCATCCGCCGCGGCATCATCGACGCCCGCCAGGCCTAGCGCGATCGCTCGCCCCACGGCACGTCGGGCACCTCGGCGATCGCGGCCGGGCCGAGATACAGCCTGCCCTCCTGGATGCTCACCGGCACCTCGATCGCCGGCGCGCCGCCGCCTTCGGGCTGCTTGGCCATCAGGCCGAGCACCAGCTTGACCGGGCCGGCGTCCTTGGGCCGCACCACGCCGGCGGCGGCCAGCGCGTCGACGGTCTCGGCGAAGCCGCGCAGCGAGGCGGTCATCGCCAGCATCGGCTGCATGCGCGCGTCGAGCGCCAGCGTGCCCTCGGCGGCCAGCTGCAGCGGCTGCCATTCGATCGCCATGCGCTCGATCTCGACGGTGCCGCCGGAGTCGCGCCAGCCGGCCAGCGATTCGGCCGGGCCCTGGATGCGGCCGCGAACGGCGGCCAGCCCGATGCGCTGGCCGAAGCCGGGCGCCGCCGGCCGCGGCAGGTGGACGCCTTCGGCGGCGACGTCGAAGGCCAGGCTGGTGGCGCGGTGGTCGGCCGGCGCGGTCTCGGGCCGCGACAGCCCGACGCGCAGGAGGTCGGCGGTCACGCTGTCGCCGCCGACCTCGCGCGTCGCGACGTCGCGCAAGCTGGCGTCGAGGTCGCGCAGCCGGCCGCGGCGATCGAGCAGCAGCTCGGCGATGGCATGCCGGGCGTCGATCTCCAGCGCCAGCGGCCGGCCGTCGGCGGCCAGCGCCAGGCTGTGGCTGCCGGCGGCGTCGATGCGCACGCGCTCTGGGGCCAGCGGCGAAACCTCGGCGTCGAGGAACGGCGCCTGCCAGTCGAAAGCGCCGGGCCGGGCCAGACGCGGCGCGGCGACGTGGATGCGCAGCGGCCCGGGAAAGCCGGTGATCGACAGGCCGTCGTGCGAGACGCGCCAGCCGTCGGCGCGCCGCGCCTGGGCCCAGCGGTCGACGCCGTCGCGGATGCCGTCGGCGAGGCTGAACCACCAGGCGGCGTAGCCGCCGGCGGCGGCGAGGATGGCGGCGGCCACGACGGTGGCGAGAATGGTGCGTCGGCTCATGCCGCCGTTATAGCCGGGCCGCTGGCGGCTGTCGCGGGGCGGCGCGAGCGGCTATGCTGCGCAGAAGGCCTATGGAGCGCGAGATGCGGGATTTCTGGGTGTTCGCATACGGCTCGCTGATGTGGCGGCCGGATTTCGAGCCGCTGGAGGAGGCGACCGCGGTGGTGCACGGCTGGCACCGCGCCATGTGCATCCTGTCGACCCGTTACCGCGGCCGCCCCGAGGCGCCGGGCCTGGTGCTCGGCCTCGATCGCGGCGGCTCGTGCCGCGGCCGCGTGCTGCGCGTCGCGGCGGACGAGGTCGAGGCGGTCAAGGCGATGCTGCACGAGCGCGAGATGATCACCAACGTCTACACGCCGCGCATGCTGCCGGCCCGCCTCGACGACGGCCGCCGCGTCGCGACCTACGGCTTCGTCGCCCGCCGCGACCACGCGCAGTACGTCCGCCCGGCGCCGGCCGAGGCGGCGGCGCTGATCCGCGGCGCCTGCGGCGCCAAGGGCGCCTGCCGGGAATACCTGGAGAACACCGTGCGCCACCTGCAGGAACTCGGCATCCGCGACTCGCGGCTGGAGCGCCTGCTGGCGCTGGTCGAGGCGAAGAAAACGGTGTGGAACGTTGACACCAATACGGCCGGTGTGTAACGTACACACGAAAGGGCCGAAGGAAGAGCGCCGGTGAGAAGCTCGGACCTGATTGCACTTCTGAAAGCGAAGGGCTGGGTTCTGGACCGCGTCCGCGGCTCGCACCACGTCTTCAAGCACCCCGCCAGACCGGGAATCGTCGTGGTCCCTCACCCGAAAAAGGATCTTGGGGCCGGGTTGGTGGCGGCAATCCGCAAGCAGGCAGGCATTTGATGCGCTATCCCATCCTGATCGAAGAAGGCTCGGACACGACGGCATTCGGTGTCGTCGTCCCCGATCTGCCAGGCTGCTTCTCGGCGGGCGACACCCTCGACGAGGCGCTGGATGCGGCGAAGGAGGCCGTGGCGGCCTGGGTCGATGCCGCCCTGGACGCCGGCAGTGCCGTGCCGTCGCCCTCGCGCCTCGACGAGGTACGCAGCCTGCCCGGCTACGAGGGCTGGACCGTCGGGATCCTGGACCTCGACCCGGCCCTGTTCGACGACAGCATCGAGAGGGTGAACATCACCTTGCCGCGGCGGGTTCTCCGTCGGCTGGACGACCTCGCGGCAGCCAGGCGACAGAGTCGCGGCGCCTTCATCGCCGATCTCACGATGCGCACGAAGTGACTGCGGCCTAGTCGCCGTTCCAGCCGTACAGCCGCACCAGCGCCGAATGGTCGAGGCCGCCGTCGCCCTGTGCGATCAGGCGGTCGTAGAGCTCGCGGCACAGTGCGGTGATCGGCAGGTCGAGCCCGTATTCGGCGGCCAGGGTCACCGCCTGGTCGAGGTCCTTGCGCTGGGTCGTCGCCTTGGCGCCGGGCTGGAAGTTCTTCGTGGCCATGCGTTGGCCGTGCAGGTCGAGGATCCGCGAAGCGGCGAAGCCGCCCATCAGCGCCTCGCGCAGCTTCTCGGGCGCGACGCCGCCGCGCCGGGCCAGGGCCATCGCCTCCGACACCGCGCCGATGGTCAGGCCGACGATGACCTGGTTGGCGGCCTTGGCGACCTGGCCGGCGCCGACGTCGCCGACATGGGTGACGTGCTTGCCGAGGACCTGGAACAGCGGCAGCGCCCGCCGGAAGGTCGCGTCGCTGCCGCCGGCCATGATGGTCAGGCTGGCTGTCTCGGCGCCGACCTGGCCGCCGGAGACCGGCGCGTCGACCCAGCCGCAGCACACGCCTTCGACCTTCGCCGCCAGCGCGCGGGTCGCCGTCGGCAGGGTGGTGCCCATGTCGATCACCAGCCCGCCCGGCTGCAGGCCCTCCAGCAGCCCGTCGGGGCCGGCGACGATCGCCTCGACGGTGGCGGTGTCGGGCAGCATCAGGATCACCATCTCGGCGCGGCGCGCCACCTCGCGCGGGCTGTCGGCCGGCTGCAGGCCCGCCGCGGCGAGTTCGTCGACGACGCCGCGGCTGCGGTTGTGGATGATCGTCTCGGCGCCGGCGCGGTGCAGGTTGAGCGCCATCGGCCGCCCCATCAGGCCGAGCCCGACGACCCCGACGGTGCGGCCGTCCAGCGCGCCCATCACGGCCTCGCGAAACGCACGCGCGCCGCGCGTTCGATGGCGGCGGCGGCGAGGCGATCGATTTCCAGCTCGTGGCGCAGCATTTCGAGCAGCCGCAGCACCTCCTGCGAGGCGCGGCCGTCCGAGGCGGCGACGTCGCAGGCCAGGGCGTAGGCGGTTTCGCGCAGATGCGGCGGCAGCGCCGCCCGGATCAGCGCGATCACCCGATCGAAGCCCTGCTCGTCGTCGAGCAGTTCGGCGCAGGTGCCGGCGGTGGTCGGCAGCAGCGCCGGGTCGTAGTCCTCGAACGCCGGCAGCACGCGCACCAGTTCGCCCATCGTGCGCATCTCGTTGTCGCTCATCTCGCGGTCGGCCGCCGAGACCATGGTCATCGTGTAGATCAGGGCGGCGTGGTGGGAGATCGTCATGAACCCTCGCAGATCGAGCAGGAAAACCCCGACGATAGCAGGTCGCGCCTGGGCGCGGAACCGGATCGAACCGGCAGTAGCGGAAATTGCCGGCCGGCCGTCTTGTCTGTACACTTGCCGCGATATTCCTGGCGCGGTGCGACGGGCGGAGATGGCGATGAAGGCAGGAACGTCCCGCTTCGGAGAGTGGCAGTGATCGCGCTGACGGCCGAGCAGCACGACGCGGTGAGCCGGATCATGGCGCGGGCGATCGCCCGCGCCGCCACGGCGCTGGGCGAGATGATCGCCGAGCCGGTGCGGCTGTCGCTGCCCGCCGCCGACGTCATGGACCGGCACGGCGCCGCCGAGCGCCTCGCCGCCGAGGCCGCCGACGGTTCGGTGGTGGCCATCCGCCAGCGGTTCAGCGGGCGGTTTTCCGGCGAGATCCTGCTGATCTTTCCCGAAGCCGGCAGCCTCGAGCTGGTGCGCACGATCCTGCTCGACGCCGTGCCGCTCGACATGTTCAGCGAACTCGAGAGCTGCGCCCTGGTCGAGGTCGGCAACGTGGTGCTCAACGCCTGCATCGGCAGCATCGCCGCCGAGCTGGACGACAGCCTGCGCGGCGCGCTGCCCCAGTTCGTGGCCGGTCCCGGCCGGACGGTGCTCGGCATCGGCGACGCCCAGGCCGAGCGGGGCCGCCAGGACGTGGTGTTGTTCCTGCACGTCGATTTCGCGCTGGAGAACCGGCCGCTGAACGGCTTCGTCGCCTTCGTGATGGAGGTGGATTCGGCGCGCAGTTTCCGTCAGCGGATCGAGGCCCATCTGCTGCGGGTGCCTTCGTGAAGCGCACCGGCGAGTCCGCGAAGGCGGTCGCCGGCGGCGGCGGCTCGCTGCTGGGCGCGGTCCTCGACGCCAGCGAGGTCGGCATCGCCGTCCTCGACCACGAGGGCGCGGTCGTCGAATGGAACGCCTGGCTGGCGGAGGCCGCCGGCGTGCCGGCCGAGGCGGCCTGCGGGCGGCGGCTGGTCGACATCTTTCCCGAGATCGCCGGCAGCCGCCTGGCCGTGGCCGTCGAAGAGGCGGTGCGGCTGCGGCTGTCGTCGCTGTTGTCCTCGTCGCTGCACAAGCGGCTGCTGCCGCTGACCAAGCCCGGCCGCGGCGGCGCGCCCGAGCCGATGAAGCAGATCGTCATCCTCAAGCCGCTCGCCGAGGCCGACGGCGCCAAGCGCCACTGCCTGCTGCAGGTCACCGACACGACCGCCGCCGCCGCCCGCGAGCAGGTGCTGCGCCAGCAGGCGCGGACCATGCAGGCGCTGGCCGAGAACTACCGCCTGTCGGAACTGCACATCCGCGCCGTCGTCGACAACACCGCCGACGCCATCGTCACCTTCGACGACAAGGGGGCGATCGGCACGTTCAACGCGGCGGCCGGCGACATCTTCGGCTATCAGCCGCACGAGATCGTCGGCAAGGACATCGGCCTCCTGATCCCGGCCCTGGGCCGCACGCCGCTGCGCGGCCACGCCGAGGCCGCCGAGCAGTTCATCGGCCGCCGCCGCGAGATCGGCGCGGTGCGCCGCGACGGCGTCGGCTTCCCCGTCGAGCTGTCGGTCTCGGAGATGGAACTCGGCGGCCAGCGCCTGTTCATCGGCATCGCCCACGACATCACCGAACGCAAGGAGGCCGAGGAGGAGCTCAAGAACCAGAAGGAGTGGCTGACCACGCTGATCAACGCCATGCCCGACATGGTGTGCTTCCGCGACGGCCACGACCGGTTCCTGATCGCCAACCGGTTCTACCTCGAGCTGTTCGATCTCGACGGCGTCGACTACCAGGGCCGCACGCCGGCCGAACTGGCGGCCGCCAGCTTCCGGTTCGGCGACGTCACCGGCGAGATCGACGCCACCGACGAGGAGGCCTGGCGCGAAGGCCGGCCGCTGTCCTACGAGACCGGCGTGCTGCAGCCCGACGGCACGCCCAAGGTCTTCGACATGCTCAAGATACCGCTGTTCCACGAGGACGGCAGCCGCAAGGGCCTGGTGGTGGTCGGGCGCGACATCACCGACCGCAAGCAGGCGGCGGCCCGCATCCAGCACCTGGCGCATCACGACAGCCTGACCGACCTGCCCAACCGGGCGCTGTTCCAGGAACGGCTGCGGCTGGCGCTCGCCCAGGCCAAGCGCTCGGGCACCATGCTGGCGCTGATGATCCTCGACCTCGACAAGTTCAAGGACGTCAACGACACGCTCGGCCACCATTTCGGCGACCTGCTGCTCAAGGCCGTCGCCAAGCGCCTGCTGCGCTGCGTGCGCGAGACCGACACCGTGGCGCGCCTGGGCGGCGACGAATTCGCCATCCTGCTGACCAACCTGAACTCGGCCGACGGCGCCAGCACGGTGGCCGAGGCCATCATCCGCACCATCGCCGATCCGTTCGGGCTGGAAGGCAACGAGATCGTCACCTCGACCTCGATCGGGGTCACCGTCTATCCCAACGACGCCGCCGACACCGACCAGCTCTTCAAGTACGCCGACCTCGCGCTGTACCGCTCGAAGGCCGAGGGGCGCAACAACTACCACTTCTACGTCTCGGAGATGAACGCCGAGGTCCAGGCGCGCAAGGCGATCGAGCGCGACCTGCGCCACGCCCTGGGCTCGGACCAGCTCACGATGTACTACCAGCCGCTGATCGACGTCGCGACGGGGCACATCACCGGCTCCGAGGCGCTGGTGCGCTGGTTCCACCCCGAGCGCGGCTCGGTGCCGCCCGGCGAGTTCATCCCGATCATCGAGCGCACCGACCTGATCTACCCGCTGGGCCGCTGGATCCTGCAGCACGCCTGCGCCCAGGCGCGGCGCTGGCAGCTCCAGGGCCTGCGCGCGGCGCGGGTGGCGGTGAACCTGTCGGCGGCGCAGTTCAAGCACCAGGACCTGGTCTCGATCGTGCGCGACGTGCTGGAACAGACCGGACTCAGCCCCGAGCTGCTGCAGCTCGAGATCACCGAATCGATCGCGATGCACAGCCTCGAGGCGACCCTCGAGACCCTGGGCCAGCTCCGCGACATCCGCGTGCAGATCTCGATCGACGACTTCGGCACCGGCTATTCGTCGCTGAACTACCTGAAGAAGTTCCCGGTCGACAAGCTCAAGATCGACCGCTCCTTCGTCACCGACATCGGCCTGCACCCCGACAACGCCGCGATCGTGCGCACCATCATCAATCTCGGCCACGGCATCGGCTGCAAGGTCAACGTCGAGGGCATCGAAACGCTCGAGCAGCTGCAGTTCCTGCGCGACAACGGCGTCGACGAGGCCCAGGGCTTCTACTTCTCGAAGCCGGTGCCGGGCTACGACTTCGAGAAGCTGGCCGCGTCCGAGCCGTGGTGGATCGAGAAGGTGTGGGGCGAAAAGTGACCCCGCCGCTCCCGCGAAGGAGCTTGTGAAGAAATACCGCGAGCAGCGATTTCAGGCGTCATGCCCGCGAAAGCGGGCATCCATTCCTGTGGCATTTCAACAGATTGCGACGCCTCAGGAATGGGCTCCCGCTTTCGCGGGAGCGGCGGATCGTATTTCTTCACACGCTCTTCCCGCGGGAGCGACGGGTTGAATTTCGTCACAGCTCGAAGGCGGGAGCCCGTTTTCCAGAGCGCCCGTGGCGACGCGCGCTCGCCTCACCCCGCCAGGAACTCCCGCGTGATCCGCACCGCTTCCGCCAGGCCGACGCGCCGCACCGGCACGCCGGAGAAGGCGCCGTGCAGGCGGCTGGGCATCATCGGGTCGAGCAGCACGAACACGCCGTGGTCGCCGGCGCGGCGCACCAGCCGGCCATAGGCCTGCTTCAGGCGCAGGCGCGCGATCATGTCGTCGTAGGCCTTGCCGCCGAAGGCGGCGCGGCGCGCCTTGTGCAGGATGTCGGGGCGCGGCCACGGCACGCGGTCGAAGACCAGCAGCCGCAGCGAGCGGCCGGGCACGTCGACGCCGTCGCGCACCGCGTCGGTGCCGAGCAGGCAGGCGTCCTCCTCGGCGCGGAAGATGTCGACCAGGGTGCCGGTGTCGAGGCCGTCGACGTGCTGGGCCAGCAGTTGCAGCCCGGCGTCCTCCAGCGGCGCCGCGATGCGCTGGTGCACCGCCCGCAATCGCGAGATCGCCGTGAACAGGCCGAGCGCGCCGCCGCCGGCGGCGGCGAACAGTTCGCGATAGGCGGCGGCGACCTGGGCGAGGTCGTCCTTGCGCACGTCCGAGACCAGCAGCACCCGCGTCTGGGCGGCGTAGTCGAACGGCGACGGCAGCGCGGCGCGCAGCGGCGCCTCGGCCAGATGCACGGCGCCGGTGCGGCGCTCGGCGGCGAACCAGTCGGATTCGGGATCGCCGCTGCCGTCGCGCAGCGTCGCCGAGGTCACCACCACCCCGTGCGCCGGCTCGCACACCGCCTTGGCGAAGGGGATGGTGGGATCGACCCAGTGGCGGTACAGGCCGACGTCGTGGTCGCGGCCGTCGATGCGCTCGACCGCCAGCCAGTCGACGAATTCCTCCCGAGGCTGCTTGCCGAGGTCGTCGAGCATCGCCGCCCAGGCGCCGAGCGGCAGCAGCGCCCGGCGCTCGATCGAGCGGCAGACCGATTCGATGCGCTGGCGGGTCGAGGTCTCGAGCTCCGCCGCCTCGTCGTCGAGCAGCGCCGCCAGTTGCTTCGACAGCGTCTTCAGCGGCTGGGCGAGCTGCGCCAGCGCCGCCGACAGCGCGTGCGCCGCCGCCGCCAGCCCGTCGATGGGCGGCGACACCTCGGTCTCCAGGCTGTAGGGCGAGGCCTCGCCGCCGGCGGCGCGGGCGTAGACCTGTTTGCGGGCCAGGGCCAGGAAGCTCTCGGCCGGGCCGCGCGGCTGGTCGTCGGCGATGCGGTTGGCCCAGCCGTGGCCGGGCAGGGCGCGGGCGGCGTGCAGGGCCTCGGTCAGGGCTTCCGCGGCCGCCTCCGAGCCGCCGATCATGTCCTCGACCCGGCGCTTCAGCCCGCGGGCGCGGCTGCGGGCGCCGTCCTCGGCGCCGAGCAGCCAGCGCCGCAGATCGGCCGCCTCGATCGCGGTGAGATGGGCGGCGAAGGCGCCGTCGGCGGCCTCGAAGACGTGGTGGCCCTCGTCGAACACGTAGCGCGTCGGCGGCTGGCTCTCGGCCAGACTGCCCAACGCCGCCTGGATCATCACCAGGGCGTGGTTGGCGACGACGATCTCGGCCCGGCGCGCCTTGCGCACGGCGCGCTCGATGAAGCATTTGCGGTAATGGGCGCAGGCCGAGAAGATGCACTCGCCGCGCCGGTCGGTCAGGCCCAGGCTGCGGTGGCGCCCCAGCAGGTCGGGCAGCCAGCCGGGGAAGTCGCCGCCGACCATGTCGCCGTCGCGGGTGAAGAGCGCCCAGCGCGCCATCAGGCCGAGCGCGGTGGCCTCGGCCGGGCCGTGGGCGATGCGCTGCAGGGCCTCCTCGTAGTTCAGCAGGCACAGATAGTTCTCGCGGCCCTTGCGCACGACGACCTTGCGCTGCTTGTCGGCCGGCTGCGGGTACAGCCGGCTCAGCTCGGCGTCGAGCTGGCGCTGCAGGTTGCGGGTGTAGGTGCTGATCCAGACCGTGCCCGTGTTCTTCTGCGCCCACAGGCTGGCCGGGGCGATGTAGCCCAGGGTCTTGCCGGTGCCGGTGCCGGCCTCGGCCAGCACGATGTTGGGCGCGCCGACGGCGGCGCGCGGCTGGAAGGCGTGGCAGGCGGCCGAGGCGTAGTCGGCCTGCTGCGGCCGGCTCTCGGCGCCGGCGCCCAGCATCTGCGCCAGACGGGCGCGGGCTTCGTCGGGCTCGACGGGAATGTGGCCGGGCGGCGGCTCGGGCGCGTGTTCGGACCATTCCGACAGCCGGTCCCAGATTCGCAAGCCGGCGGCGCCGCCGCGGCCCTCGCCGCCGACGCCCAAAGCCGCCAGCACCGAAACGCCCCAGGCCCAGCCGTTGCGGGCCATCGCCATCGCGATGCCGCGCAGATCATTGGCCCGCGCCGGGGTGTCGCGCTCGGCCTGCATGGCGAGCTCGCGCAGCAGCACGACGGCGCAGTCGGCCAGCGCCTGGGCCTCGTCCTCGGGCGTCTCGGGCGCGGCCATCTGCAGCGCCCGGCAGACGCCGCGCACGGTCGGCAGGCAGAACGTCGCCGGCCGCGCGAAGGCCCACAGCTCCAGCAGGTCGAGCGCGGCGAACGGCTCGACCTTGAGCCGCGCCGCCACGGCGAGGCGATGACAGACCATCGGCGGCTGCCGGCGCACGCGCCGGGCGGCGTCGTGCAGCGGCAACTCCTCGATCTCGCCGTCCGGGGTCAGCAGCACCGCCTGGCGCAGCCCGACGACCAGGGCCGGCGCGTCGGGCAGCACGATGCGGGCGGGAGCGGTGGCGGTCATGCTTGCGCGGCCCTGTAGAAAATCACGCCGGCATCGGGAACGAGCTGCTGCAGCAGGTCGAAGTCGCCAATATTCGCCGTCAGCACCGCCGCGCCGACCCGGCGGGCGGCCAGCAGGATGAGCAGGTCGTTGAGGTGCCGGCGATGGCTGCCCGCCGGCAGCGATTGCAGCCGACTCAGCACGCCGAGCAAGATGCCAGCCTGGACGTGCGTCGCATGGTCCGGCGTCACCACCTTGTGCGACGGGACGCGGCGGACGACGTCCTCGAAGAAGGCCCGCCGCGCCGGGGTGCGCGGGTCGCCCGGCTCCAGCCGACCGATGGCATAGGCGATCTCGCCCAGCGCCACGCTGCAGTGCCGTTGCGGCCAGTCGCGGACCATGGCGCCGACATGTCCGGGAAGCTTGCCCTGGCCGGCGTGGATGTAGACCGTGGCGTCGGGCACGACCGGCTGGCGCGGCGGATTCTTCGCCAGCAGGGCCGCGGCGTCGCGCGGCGCGATCCGCCTGGAGCGCTTCTCCGGCTTCAGCCGCCGCAGCGTCTGGTCGAGGTCAAAGCTCAAGCTTGAAATCCGGATCGAGGCGGCCGGCCTGGTCGACGAGCCAGGCGCCGTAATCGTCGGTCAGCGCCATGTTGACCAGGGCCATCTCGATCGCCTCGGTGTCGGAGGACACGCCGAGGCGCCGTTTGACCACGGCCAGCAGCTCGCCGCTGATGCGGCCGCTGACCTTGCGGTCCTTGCGGGCGCCGAACCCCTGGCCGGCGGCCTTCAGCCGCCGCACCGTCTCCTGCCGAAGCGGCTCGTCCTCGCGCTGTGTCTCACTCATCGCCACCTCCGTTGTCGGACAACGATAGGCAGTCTGTCGGACGGGGGCAAGGGATGTCCCTCTCCCACGAGGGGAGAGGGGCTTTTATCGCTACACGCTGAAATACTTCGCCTGCGGATGGACCACGACGATGGCCGAGGTGCTCTGCTCGGGGTCGAGCATGAACTCGTCGGTCAGCGTCACGCCGATGCGCTCGGCGCCGAGCAGCTTCAGCAGCTGTTCCTGGTCGTGCAGATTGGGGCAGGCGGGATAGCCGAAGCTGTAGCGGCTGCCGCGGTAGTTCTGCTTCAGCATCGCCTCGACCTCGCGGGCGTCCTCGGCGGCGAAGCCGAGTTCCGAGCGGATGCGCTTGTGGACGTATTCCGCCATCGCCTCGGCCATCTCGACGCCGAGCCCGTGCAGGTACAGGTAATCCTGGTAGCGGTTGTCCTCGAACCACTTCTGCGCCACTTCGGTGGCGTGCGGTCCCATCGTCACCACCTGCAGGCCGATGACGTCGCGCTGGGGGTCCGAGACCGGGCGGAAGAAGTCGGCGATCGACAGGCCGCCCGGCTGGTCCTGGCGCGGGAAGGCGAAGCGGGTCAGCTCGGTGGTGCCGTCGGCGTCGAACACGATCACCGAATCGCCGTCGCTGGCCGCCTTCCAGTAGCCGTAGGCCGCCTTGGGCTGCAGCACCTTGTCGCGCTCCAGCTCCTTGAGCATGCCGTGGGCCTTGGGCCGCAGCTCCTTGGCGGCCCAGGCCTTGAACTCGGCCAGCGAGCGGCCGGCCTTGCGGTAGCCCCAGTGGAACTGGAACAGCATGGTCTCGTTCAGGTAGCCGGCCAGGGTCTGCAGCGGCACGTTGTCGATGACCTTGGCGCCCCAGAACGGCGGCGTCGGCACGGCGACGTCCTTGTGCAGCTCCTCGCGCCGGGTCTTGACCTCGTCCCAGTCGACCGGGCGCGCCGGGGTCGCCGCCTGGCCGAGCTTGCGGCGCTGGTTGGACGGCTTGGCGACGCGCTTGGCCCTCAGTTCGGTCAGGTGCGAGTCGAACTTGCCCTCGACCACCTTGGCCATCAGGTCGAGGCCGTCGAAGGCGTCGCGGGCGTAGGCGACGCGGCCCGAGCCGTAGGCGGCGGCGCAGTCGTCCTCGACATAGCCCCGCGTCAGCGCGGCGCCGCCCAGCAGCACGGGCACGTCGAGGCCCTCGCGGGTCATCTCCTCGAGGTTCTCGCGCATGATCACCGTCGACTTGACCAAGAGGCCCGACATGCCGACGGCGTCGGCCTTGTGCTCCTTGGCGGCGGCGATGATCGCGTTCACCGGCTGCTTGATGCCGATGTTGACGACCTTGTAGCCGTTGTTGGTCAGGATGATGTCGACCAGGTTCTTGCCGATGTCGTGGACGTCGCCCTTGACCGTGG
>CAZJFH010000055.1:0-34645 GCA_964545205.1 uncultured Rhodospirillaceae bacterium | reverse complement strand
ACCAGATCAACAACGTGCTCGGCTTCCCCTACATCTTCCGCGGCGCGCTCGACGTGCGCGCCTCGACCATCAACGACGCCATGAAGATCGCGGCGGCCGAGGCGATCGCCGCGCTGGCGCGCGAGGACGTGCCCGACGAGGTCGACGCCGCCTATTCCGGCCGCCGGCTGCGCTACGGCCCGGAATACGTCATCCCCGTCCCGTTCGACCCGCGGCTCATCACGTCGGTTCCGGCGGCGGTGGCGCAGGCGGCGATGGAGTCCGGCGTCGCCCGCAAGCCGATCATCGACATGGCCGAGTACCGCACCCAGCTCTCGGCCCGGCTCGATCCGACCGCCGCCAGCCTGCAGGCGATCTTCGAGAAGGTGCGCGCCACCCCGCAACGGGTGGTGTTCGCCGAGGGCGAGGAGGAGAAGACGATCCGCGCCGCGATGGCCTTCCGCAACGCCGGCTTCGGCACCCCGGTGCTGATCGGCCGCGAGTCGCGCATCAAGGAGACGATGCGGGCGATCGGCCTCGGCGACACCGAGGGCCTCGAGATCCACAACGCCAAGCTCAGCTACCACAACAAGCACTACACCGAGGTGCTGTACCGGCGGCTGCAGCGCCGCGGCGCGCTCTACCGCGACGCCCAGCGCATGGTCAACCAGGAGCGCAACATCTTCGGCGCCCTGATGGTCCATGCCGGCGACGCCGACGCCATGGTCACCGGCCTGACCCGCAGCTATTACCACACCTTCGACGAGATCACCCGGGTGATCGACCCGCGCCCGGGCGAGCTGGTGTTCGGCCTGACGATCATGGTGGCGCGCGGCCGAACGGTGTTCATCGCCGACACCACCGTCAACGAGGTGCCGGCACCGAAGCAGCTCGCCGACATCGCGGTGCAGACCGCGGCCAAGGCGCGGCAGATGGGCCACGAGCCGCGGGTGGCGCTGCTCAGCTACTCGAACTTCGGCAATCCGCCGGCCCAGCACGCCCAGCGCATGCGCGACGCGGTGGCCGAACTCGACCAGCGTCACGTCGACTTCGAATACGACGGCGAGATGGCGGCCGATGTCGCCCTCGACGACGAGCTGCGGCGGCTGTATCCGTTCTGCCGCCTGTCGGGGCCGGCCAACATCCTGATCATGCCCGGCCTCTACGCCAGCAACATCGCCTCGAAGCTGCTGCAGAAGCTGGGCGGCGGCACGGTGATCGGGCCGTTGCTGATCGGCCTCGACAAGCCGGTGCAGATCACGGCGATGGACGCGACCGTGACCGACATCGTCAACTCGGCCGTGCTCGCCTGCCACGACGCGGTGCGATGACCAAGCCGCCGCCGGTCCGGCTTTCGGGACTTGTGCCGACCGTCCTGCTGACGTCGGCGCCGGCGGCGGCGGTACTGTTCACGCTGGCGCTGCTCGGCCTTCTGAACGGCTGGGCGGCGCTGGCCGGGGCCGTCGCGGCGGCGGCGCTCGGCGCCGTGCTGCTGCGGCCGCACCTGCGCGATCTGCTGGCGGTGGCCGCGCATCTGCGCGGGCTGGCCTCCGGCAGCCGCGACGAGCCGCCCGAGGTCGGACCGTCGGCCATCGCCGAGGAGCTGCTGATCGGAATCGCGCAGCTCCGGCGATCGTGGCGGCAGAAGAACGCCGAACTGGAGGCGGTGGCGTCCTCGAACGAGACCGCCATCGACAGCCTGCCGGACCCGCTGTTCTTCCTCGACGCGCAACGCCGCGTCGTCCGCACCAACCTGGCCGGGCGCAAGCTGTTCGGCCGCGAGCTCGTCGGCCGCGAACTGGCGTCGAGCCTGCGCGACCCCGGCATCCTCGACGCCACGGAGCGCGTGCTCGCCGGCCGGCCCGGCGAAGAGCTGGAGCTGGTGCTGTCCGGCGCCATGGACCGGGTGTTCCGCGCCACCGTCACGCCGCTGCCGATCCGCGGCGTCGACGGCTCGGTCGCCGTGCTGGCGCTGCACGACATGACCGCCTTGAAACGCATCGAGCGCATGCGCGCCGACTTCGTCGCCAACGCCAGCCACGAGCTGCGCACGCCGCTGGCCGCCCTGCTCGGCTTCATCGAGACCCTGCGCGGCCCGGCCCGCGACGACGCCGAGGCCCGCGAGCGGTTCCTCGCCATCATGCAGGAGCAGGCCGGCCGCATGAGCCGGCTGGTCAACGACCTGCTGTCGCTGTCGCGGATCGAACTCAACGAGCACAGCGCGCCGCAGGACCACGTCGCGCTGTCCGGCGTGCTGCGGCACGTCGTCGACGGCCTCGCCCTGCAGGCGCAGGCGCGCGACAACCGTCTCGAGGTCGACCTGCCCGACGACCTGCCGCCGGTGGTCGGGCAGCCCGACGAGCTGACGCAGGTGTTCCAGAACCTGATCGACAACGCCTTGAAATACGGCGGCGAACAGCGTCCGGTCGAGATCTCGGCCCGGCGCGTCGACAGGGTGCCGACGGCGGCCGGCCAGGCGCTTCCGGGCGGCGCCGTCGCGGTCGCGGTGCGCGATCACGGCGAGGGCATCGCCCGCGAGCACCTGCCGCGGCTCACCGAGCGTTTCTACCGCGTCGACACCGCGCGTTCGCGCACGCTGGGCGGAACCGGGCTGGGGCTGGCGATCGTCAAGCACATCGTCAACCGCCATCGCGGCGCCCTGACCATCGACAGCACGCCCGGCGAGGGCAGCATCTTCACCGTCTACCTGCCCGTGGCCGGCGACGGCGACGTGTGACGGTTTCTTTACATTTTCGTTGCGGCCCGGCCGGCGCTGGTGTACCCCCCTAGCGACTCCGTGCGGGGGGACGAGATCGTGAGCAAGCCGCCATACAAGAAGCTGGACAAGGATCTGAAACGGATCGTCCGGCTCGAGGAGGCGACCCGGCAGACGGCGCGGTCGACGACCGCGGTCGGGCTCGGCCTGTTCTTCCTGATCCTGGTCTGGGCCTTCGCCGCCCTGCTGACGGTCGGCGCCGAGCACCAGGCGTTCATCGTCGCCGCCGCGATCATCGGCGGCTACATGGCGATCAACATCGGCGCCAACGACGTCGCCAACAATGTCGGGCCGGCCGTCGGCTCGCGGGCCTTAACGCTGTTCGGGGCGCTGGCGATCGCCGCGGTGTTCGAGGCGATGGGCGCCCTGGTCGCCGGCGGCGACGTCGTCTCGACGATCTCGAAGGGCATCGTCGATCCCACGGCGTTCACCGACGCCGAGGACTTCATCCTGGTGATGATGTCGGCGCTGCTGGCCGCCGCCCTGTGGATCCACCTGGCGACCTGGGTCGGCGCCCCGGTCTCGACCACCCACTCGATCGTCGGCGGCGTGCTCGGCTCCGGCGCCGCCGCCGCCGGCCTGGCGGTGGTCGACTGGGCGGTGATGGGCGCCATCGCCGCGAGCTGGGTGATCTCGCCGGTGCTCGGCGGCGTCATCGCGGCGGCCTTCCTTTACTTCATGAAGGTCACCATCCTGCGCCCCGAGGACAAGGTGGCCGCGGCGGTGCGCTGGGTGCCGCTGCTGGTCGCGATCATGGCCGGCGCCTTCGCCGCCTACCTGACCTCGAAGGGCCTCAAGCAGATCTGGAAGGTGCCGAACTGGGGCATCGCCACGATCGGCATCGCCGCCTTCGCCGCCGGCTACGGCCTCGCGGCGCCGTGGGTGCGCCGCCACGCCGTCGGGCTCGAGAACCGGCGCAAGGCGGTCAGCGGCCTGTTCACCGTGCCGCTGATCTGCTCGGCGGCGCTGCTGTCCTTCGCGCACGGCGCCAACGACGTCGCCAACGCGGTCGGTCCGCTGGCGGCGGTCGTCGCGGCGGCCAGCGAGGGCCAGGTCAGCGCCAAGGCGGTGATCCCCGGTTGGGTGATGCTGGTCGGCGCCGCCGGCATCTCGCTCGGCCTGGTGCTGTTCGGGCCGAAGCTGATCCGTACCGTCGGCCAGGAGATCACCAAGCTCGATCCGATGCGCGCCTACTGCGTGGCGCTGTCGGCGGCGATCACGGTGATCGTCGCCTCCGGCCTCGGCCTGCCGGTCAGCTCGACCCACATCGCGGTCGGCGGCGTGTTCGGCGTCGGCTTCCTGCGCGAGTGGGTCGGCCATCGCGAGCGCCGACAGCGCGCGGCGGCCGGCCTGACCAACGGCAACGGCAACGGAAACGGCAACGGCAACGGCAACGGAAGCGGCGACGGCGACGGCGACGCGGACGGCGCCGGCGCGGCGGCGCCCATCGACCCGGCGCGCGAGATCGAAAAACGGCTGAAGGCCGAGCGGCGGCGCCTGGTGCGGCGTCAGCATCTGATGACCATCGCCGCGGCCTGGGTGATCACGGTGCCGCTCGCGGCGCTGCTGGCGGCGATCATTTATCTGCTTCTTCACAGCTTTGTGGGTGCGTGACGGCCTTCGACTCGCTACATAGGGGGCGTCGTTCCCTGAAGCGGTAATCGGGTCACCATGTACGAGCAAGCGGCCGCCACCGCCCCGACGCGTGCGGCAGAAGCAAAGGTCGTGGCGTCGCAGGTCGACGTCTTCTACGGCAACAAGCAGGCGCTGAAGCAGATCGATCTGACGATCGAGGCCAACGCGGTCACCGCGCTGATCGGGCCGTCGGGCTGCGGCAAGTCGACCTTCCTGCGCTGCCTCAACCGTATGAACGACACCATCGCCGGCGCCCGCGTCACCGGGCGCATCACGCTGGACGGCCAGGACATCTATTCGCGGGCCATCGATCCGGTGCAGCTTCGCGCCCGGGTCGGCATGGTGTTCCAGAAGCCCAACCCGTTCCCGAAGACGATCTACGACAACGTCGCCTACGGCCCGAAGATCCACGGCCTGGCGCGCAACCGCACCGAACTGGACGAGATCGTCATGACCAGCCTCGAACGGGCGGGCCTGATCGACGAGGTCAAGGACCGGCTGCACGAGCAGGGCACGGGGCTGTCGGGCGGCCAGCAGCAGCGTCTGTGCATCGCCCGCGCCATCGCGGTCAGCCCCGAGGTGATCCTGATGGACGAGCCGTGCTCGGCGCTCGACCCGATCGCCACCGCCAAGGTCGAGGAGCTGATCGATGAGCTGCGCGAGAACTATACGATCGTCATCGTCACCCACTCGATGCAGCAGGCGGCGCGCGTGTCGCAGAAGACGGCGTTCTTCCATCTCGGCGAGCTGATCGAGGTCGGCGACACCGAGCAGATCTTCACCAACCCGGGTCACCGGCTGACCCAGGGCTACATCACCGGCCGCTTCGGCTGAGCCGGGAAGGAGGCACGGCACCATGGCACCCATCGGCCAGAACCACATCGTCAAGGCCTACGACGACGAGCTGAAGCGGCTCCAGGACGTGATCGCCCGCATGGGCGGCCTTGCCGAAAGCCAGCTCAAGCAGTTCATCCAGGCGCTGACCGAGCGCGACGGCGACCTCGCCGGCCGCGTCGTCGCCGAGGACGCCAAGGTCGACGAGCTCGACGTGCTCGCCAACGAGATGGCGGTGCGCCTGCTGGCGCTGCGCAATCCGGTCGCCGACGACCTGCGCCGGGTGATCACGGCGCTGAAACTGTCGGGCGAGCTCGAGCGCGTCGCCGACCACGCCGCCAGCTCGGCCAAGCGGGTGCTGGTGCTCAACCAGCTCGCGCCGATGCCGGCGGTGCGCGCCATCGCCCGCATGGGCGGGCTGGCGGTCGAGATGATCAAGGACGTGCTCGACGCCTACCTGAGCCAGGACGCCGAGCGGGCGATGGCGGTGTGGAACCGCGACCAGGAGGTCGACGACCTCTATTCCAGCGTGTTCCGCGAGCTGCTGACCTACATGCTCGAGGACCCGCGCAACATCACCGCCTGCACGCACCTGATGTTCGTCGCCAAGAACATCGAGCGCGTCGGCGATCACGCCACCAACATCGCCGAGATGACCCACTTCCTGGTCACCGGCCAGTCGCTGCGCGCCAACCGGCCGAAGCGCGACGTCACCACCCAGTTCGCCGATCTGGCGCCGAAGGGCGACTAGCCCGCCCCTCTCGTCGCGGCGTCATGCCCGCGCAAGAGCTTGTGAAGAAAACCGCCCCGCCGCCCCCGCGGAAGAGCTTGTGAAGAAATACGATCCGTCGCTCCCGCGGAAGCGGGAGCCCATTCCTGAGGCGTCGCAACCTGTTGAAATGCCACAGGAATGGATGCCCGCTTTCGCGGGCATGACGCCTGAAATCGCTGCTCGCGGTCATTTCTTCACACGCTCGGAAGCGGGAGCGACGGCCGCGCGCAGCACCACGGCGCCGCGGGCCGGCAGCGCCACGCGCCCGCCCTCTGCCCTCACCGAGGCGCCGGTCAGCAGGTCGATGCCGCCGGCGGTCGGCAGGCGCACCGTCGCCGCCGCGCCGAAATTGATCGCCACCAGCACGTCGCCGGCCGGCGTCGCGCCGGGCCGGACATAGGCCAGCACCCGCTCGTCGGCTTCGGTGGCGAGCATGCGCAGCCCCCGCCCATGCAGCGCCGGCTCGGCCCGGCGCAGGGCGATCAGCCGCGCGTAATGGGCGCGCAGGCCGTGGCGGTCGGTCCAGTCGATCGCCTCCTCCTGCTGGTAGGGCTCGAATTCGGCGCCGGCCTCGTCGCCGTTGTAGACCAGCGGCAGCCCGGGCAGGGTCATCAGCAGCGTGGCGGCCAGCCGGGTCTGGTCGGGGCCGAAGCGGGTGACGAAGCGGGCACCGGTGTCGTTGTTGTTGAGGAAGCGGAACACCAGTGCCTCGGCATCTTCCGTCGCCGCCAGCGCGGCGCGCAGGCGGTCGAGGTCGGGGCCTTCGGGCGCGAACACGTCGGTCCACGCCCAGTGGCCGAGCTTCTCGGTCCAGTCGTAGGCGGCGTCGAAGCCGGCCGCCGCCGGCCAGTCCTCGCGGATCGTCGATTCGGAGAGCAGCAGCAGGTCGGGCTTGATCCGCTTCAACTCGGCGACCAGCCCCGGCCAGAACTCCGGCGCCCGCTCGTGGACGCCCCAGCTCACGTCGATGCGGAAGCCGTCGACGTCGAACTCCTCGACCCAGTGGCGGAAGGCCGCCGTCATCATCGCCCGCACCTCGGCCTCGTCGAAGTCGAGGTTCTTGAGGTTGTCCCAGCCGAAATAGCTGGTGACCGCCCCGTCGCCGCCGCGGTCGAACCAGCCGTGATACGGCGAGGCGGCGCCGCGGGCCTCGGCGTCGACGTGATAGGGATGCGCGTCCGACAGATGGTTGGGGACGAAATCCATGATCACCTTGATGCCGCGGGCATGGGCGCCGGCGACCAGCGCCTTCAGGTCGGCGTCGCCGCCGAAGGACTCGCGCACGGCGAAATGGTCGGTCACGGCATAGCCGAAATCGTCGTCGGGCGCCGCGGTGATCGGCGACAGCCACAGCACCGTCGCGCCCAAGGCGGCGATGTCGTCGAGGCGGGCGGCGACGTCGGCCAGGCCGCGCGGGCCGAAGAAGTGCGGCGCCACGCCGTAGACGACGGCGTCGTCGATCCAGGCCGGACGCTCGGCGGCGCGCAGGGCGCCGTTCTCGGCCCGCAGCAGCAGCTTCGCCTCGTCGGCGCGGCCGAGCGCGTCGGTGGTGCGCAGCACGACGCCGTAATCGCCGTCGACGGCCGGCGGCCGCAGCGTCACCGTCTCGCCGGCGGCGCCGTCGAGCGGACGGCCGTCCGCGGTCGGCAGCGGCGCCGGATTGCCGGCGGCGGCGCGCCAGTCGCGGCGCAGGATCGGCGCCCCACGCCCCGGCGCCGCGCGGCTGGCGCCGGCGTCGAGCGTCACGGCGTCGCCCGCCCGGAGCCGGATGCGGGCGACGGGACGGTCGTCCAGGCGCACGCTCCAGCGCTGTCCGGCCGCGACGGCGCCGTCGCACAGCGCGGCGACGGCGTTGTCGCCGCCGTGCAGCGGCACCCGGGCGGCGAAGCGGCCGTCGACCAGGGTGGCCGGCACGCTGCCGGCCGGCGAGCGCAGCGTCACCGCCGCGCAGCCCTCGGCGCTGCCGGTCAGCGTCTTGGCGAAGGTCCAGGCGTCGCCGCCGGTGGTGTCGAAGGCGACGGTGCCGGCGAGCGCCGGCAGGGCGGCGGCGGCCAGCAGCAGCGGCGCGAACAGGCGGGCGGAGCGGAGCATCGGCGTCCTCGTCGTGATGGCGCCGCCACTATCGCCGCGGGGGATGAATCCGAGGTTACGGGAACCGCCGGCCGCCGCGCCGGGTTCTCCTGGCGATGGACCCGCAGTACTGGCACGACCTCCTGCACGATTGGATCGGCCGCGACGCCGACACCATCACCTGGTGGCAGATCAGCATCCGCGCCGCGGTGCTGTTCGTCTGGGGCCTGCTACTGGTGCGCCTCGGCGGCCGGCGCATCTTCGGCAAGTTCACCGCCTTCGACATCCTGGTGGCGGTGATGCTGGGCTCGATCCTCAGCCGCACCATCACCGGCACGACGCCGTTCGTGCCCGGGCTCGCGGCGTCGTCGGTGCTGGTGCTGATGCACGGGCTGCTGACCTGGATCGCCTTCCGCTGGCGGCCGTTCGGGCGCATCGCCAAGGGCCGCGAGCTGAAGCTGGTCGAGGACGGCCGCATCGACTGGGCGGCGATGCGCCGCGCCGGCATCACCACGCACGATCTCGACGAGGGCCTGCGCAGCGGCGGCGTCGAGAGCGTCGAAGACGCCGCCGCGGTCTATCTCGAGCGCAGCGGCGAGATCACGGTGATCAGGCGGTAGGCCGGCGCCTCACCGGAACAGGTGCGGCACGATGCGGCTGGTGTTGCGGGTGATCGGGTCGGCGTCCTCGCGCAGGCCCATGCCGCGGCATTTGTCGCCGACGATCCAGGCGCCGACGACCATGTGGCGGCCATCGGCCTCGGCCAGCGGCGCCAGGTCCTGGTAGACCCAGCCGGACTCGCCGTAGGGGCCCGGCTCCTCGGCGAGCACGGCGCCGTCCTCGACGATGGCGACGTTGGCGCCCTCGCGCCCGAGCAGCGGCTTGCGCACGTAGCGGCCGGTGAAGTCGGCGGCGTCGAAGCTGGCCGGCAGCAGGTTGGGATGCTCCGGATACAGATGCCACAGCAGCGACAGGATCGCCTTGTTCGACAGCAGCATCTTCCACGCCGGCTCGACCATGCGCACGCCGGACGGGCCGACATTGGCGCCGAAGTCCTCGGCCAGCAGCCATTCCCAGGGATAAAGCTTGAACAGCGCGCCGATCGGCTCGTCCTCGAGGTCGACGAAGCGGCGGCCGTTCCAGCCGATGTCGGCCATCGACAGCACCTTGCACGGCAGGCCGGCCTCCAGCGCCGTCGCCTCGAGATAGAGCAGCGTGCCCTCGTCCTCGGCATGCGGCATGGCGCAGGCCAGGTGCAGCGGCGTCGCGGCGGGCAGGCCGCGCAGCAGCGCCGGCCAGCGCTCGACCAGGCCCTCGTGGATCGAGTTGAACTGGTCGGCGTCGGGAAAGCGGCCCTGCAGCCACTGCCACTGGATGACGCTGGCCTCGAACAGCGCCGTCGGCGTGTCGGCGTTGTATTCGAGCATCTTCGGCGCGCCGTCGCCGGTCCAGGCGAGGTCGAAGCGGCCGTAGAGCGACGGCTCGCCGGCGCGCCAGCTCGCCTCGATCAGCGGGATCGCCGCCGGCGGCAGGCGAAAGGGCTCGTAGGTGCGCTCGCGGATCACGAAGTCGACCGCGGCCATGCACAGGCGGTGCAGCTCGTCGGCGGCGTCCTCGACGACGTCGATCTCGGCGGCCGAGAACTCCCAGCAGGCGGTCTCGTCCCAGTAGGGCGCGCCGTCGAGGGTGTGGAAATCGAAGCCGAGCGCCTCGACCTGGGCCTTCCAGTCGGTGCGCGGCGTCAGCGGGACGCGGCGCATCGTCAGCCCGCCGACGAGAAGGCGCCGCCGGTGCGGCCGAAGCCGCCGCGGCTCGAGGGCGCCCGCATCGCGTCGGGCGTCGCCGGGCCGGGCGCGCGGCTGGTGTAGGCGTAGCCGCTCTTGTCGCGATAGACCGGCATGCTGGCGCCGCCGATCATGCGGCCCATCATGTAGCCCATCATCATCGGCATGAAGAAGCCGCCGCCGCCCGCCACCTGCTCGCCCTGGGCCGTCTGCTCGCCCTGGGCCACCTGCTCGCCTGCCGTCTGCCCGGCCGGCGCGGGCACGCACTTGCCCTCGCCGTAGATCTCCTCGCAACGGGCCGCGTCGGCGAATTTGGGCGCGGTCTCGCGATGCGCGGCCAGCGCCGCCGCGTAGTCGGCCTCGCAGGCGATGCGGTCGCCGGTCTCGGCGACGCATTGCTCGACGCCGGCGAACACCTCGGGGTCGTCCTCGCAGGCCGAGAGCAGCAGCAGGCAGGTGCCGCCGGCGACCAGGGTGGCGATGCGCTTGGAGCGCCGCATCGTATCTCTCCTTGAATGACTCCGCCCATTCAATGGTGGGCGGTACCCTGGAATCAATAGCTGAGGGCGCCGGCGTTGAGAACGCCGAAGGCGACCGAGACGGCGCCGAGCAGCACGCCGTAGCCGACGCGGTCGGCCTCGATGCCGGCGCGCAGGTCCCGCATCAGCAGACTGACCAGCAGGAAGGCGACGAGCTGGGTGGCCAGCGCCACCGCGCCCCACATCGCCATGTCGAGCAGGCTGACGCTGTAGGTCATGACGCTGGCCAGCGGCAGCGCCAGACCGACGACGGTGCCGCCCAGGCTCCAGGCGGCGGCGGCGTTGCCGGCGCGGATCAGGCTGATCTCGTGGTGCGGCGTCGCGACCAGGTAGATCGCGACGCCGACCGCCAGCAGGCCGACCGCCACCGCCATGTAGGCGGCATAGGCGCCGAGGAGCGCCATCTCAGCCCTGCGCCCGCGCGATGGCGGCGCTGATGCGCTCGGCGGCCTCCTCGGGGCCGCCCCAGCCCTTGATCTTGACCCACTTCTGCGCCTCGAGATCCTTGTAGTGCTCGAAGAAGTGGGTGATCTGGCGCACCAGGATGTCGGGCAGGTCCTCGAAGGACTTCACGTCGTGCCAGAACGGATGCAGCTTGGTGTGCGGCACGGCCAGGATCTTCTCGTCGGTGCCGGCCTCGTCCTCCATGTACATGATGCCGATGGGGCGCGAGCGCAGCACCGCGCCGACCGCCACCGGCACGCGGCCGACGACCATCACGTCCATCGGATCGCCGTCCTCGGCCAGGGTATGGGGGATGAAGCCGTAATTGCCCGGATAGTACATCGCGGTGTGCAGGAAGCGGTCGACGAACATCGCGCCCGATTCCTTGTCGACCTCGTACTTCACCGGCTCGCCCTTCATCGGGATCTCGACGATGACGTTGACGTCGTAGGGCGGCTTCTCGCCGATGGGGATCTTCTTCATGTCCATTTAGGGTACTTCCTCTCTGGGTGCATTGGCCGCGACTTGTGGTTCAAATCACGTCCGCGGCCGGGACGTGCGGGTAGCCGAGCGCCCGCGCCACCGCCTCGTGGGTGACGCGGCCGGAATGGACGTTCAGCCCGGCGCGCAGATGAATATCCTCGGACAGCGCGTCGCGCCAGCCCTTGTCGGCGAGTTTCTGAATGAACGGCAGCGTCGCGTTGTTGAGCGCGTGCGCCGAGGTGCGCGCCACCGCGCCGGGCATGTTGGTGACGCAGTAGTGCACGACGCCTTCCTCGACATAGGTGGGCTGGGCGTGGCTGGTCGGGCGGCTGGTCTCGAAACAGCCGCCCTGGTCGATCGAGATGTCGACCATCACCGAGCCCTTGCGCATGGCGCGGACCATGTCGCGGCTGACCAGGCGCGGCGCCGCGGCGCCGGGAATCAGCACGGCGCCGACGACCAGGTCGGCGTCGACGACGTTCCGCTCGACCGAATCGACGGTGGCGAACACGGTGCGCAGCCGCGGGCCGAACGTGTCGTCGAGCTCGCGCAGCCGCGGCAGCGACTTGTCGATCACGGTGACCCGCGCCCCCAGCCCGACCGCCATGCGCGCGGCGCTGGTGCCGGCGACGCCGCCGCCCAGCACGACGACGTTGCCCGGCGGCACGCCCGGCACGCCGCCCAGCAGCACGCCGGCGCCGCCCTGCTCCTTCTCGAGGTGATGGGCGCCGACCTGGATGCTCATGCGCCCTGCCACCTCCGACATCGGCGCCAGCAGCGGCAGGCCGCCGCGCGCGTCGGTCACCGTCTCGTAGGCGACGGCGATGCAGCCCGACTCGACCAGCGCCTTGGTCTGGGCCGGGTCCGGCGCCAGGTGGAGATAGGTGAACAGCACCTGGCCGCGGCGCAGCATCGCCGTCTCGGACGGCTGCGGTTCCTTGACCTTGACGACCATGTCGGCCGCCGCGAACACCGCCGCGGCGTCGGGAGCGATCTCGGCGCCGACCGCGCGATAGGAGTCGTCGTCGCAGCCGATGCCCTCGCCGGCGCCGGTCTGCACCAGCACGGCGTGGCCGTGATGCACCAGCTCGCGCACGCTGGCCGGAGTCATGCCGACCCGGTATTCGTGCGTCTTGATCTCCTTCGGTACGCCGATCCGCATGGGTCACCTCGCGTCATTTCGCATCTGCGAAACGCGCCCAAGATGCAGAGTCGCGGCCGGGCGCGCAAGGCCGCCGTCGCAACGGCGTCCAAAGGGGAAAGGTTGCACCGTCGCCCACGCCAGACAAGCCCGGCAGGCGTCGCGGTGGGCCGCCGCCCGAATCCGCCCGCAGCCGCGAGCGGTCAGACGTCGCGGAATTTCGGGAAGCGCCGGCGCATGCAGCCCACGGTCTCGGCGAGGTGCTCCGCGAGACCGCGCGCCGCCGCCGTGGCGCCGGCCAGATCGTCGGCGTGGCACATCTGCTCGATCGCCTTGGCCTGCTCGGCCATTCCCCGCAGGCCGAGGCTGCCCGAGGTCGATTTCAGGTCGTGGGCGACGCGACGCACCATCGCGACGTCGCCCGCGGACAGCGCCGAGCCGATGGCGTGCACCATCCCGCTGGCGCTGAGCGCATAGGCGCGCAGCAGCTGGAGCAGCCGGTCCTCGCCGAGCACGGCGGCCAGCTCGTCGAGCTGTTCCGACTTCAGGGTCGGCGCCGCCGGCGCGGCGGCGGCCCGCGGCGCCTCGGCCTGCAGCCCCGCCAGCAGCGCCTCGAGCCGCGGCAGCTCGATCGGCTTGGGCACATGGCCGTTCATGCCGGCGTCCATGGCGCGCTGGCGGTCCTCGTCGAACACGCTGGCGGTCATGGCGATGATCGGCAGCGTCGCGCCGGCGGGCAGCGCGCGGATGCGCCGGGTCGCCTCGATCCCGTCCATCTCGGGCATCTGGATGTCCATCAGCACCAGGTCGAATTCCCCGCCCTCGACCGCCGCCACGGCGGCAGCGCCGTTGTCGGCCACCGTCACCGTATGGCCGTAGCGGGCGAGCAGCGCGCCGGCGACCTCCTGGTTGACCGGGTTGTCCTCCGCCAGCAGGATGCGCAACGGTCGCAGCGCCACGGTCGGCTCGGCGGCGCGCGCCGGCGGGCCGCCGAGCGGCAGCGCGATCTCGACCCAGAAGGTGCTGCCGCGTCCGGGCTCGCTGTCGACTCCGATCCGCCCGCCCATCAGTTCGACGATGCGCCTGCAGATGGCGAGGCCGAGGCCGGTGCCGCCGAAGCGACGGTTGATCGAGACGTCGACCTGCGAGAACTCCTTGAACAGCCGGTCGCGCTCCGATTCGGCGATGCCGATCCCGGTGTCGGTCACCGACAGGCGCAGCGCCACCGTGTCGCCGGGCGGCGCGATCGCCTCCAGGGCGATGGACACGCTGCCGGAATCGGTGAACTTGACCGCGTTGGACAGCAGGTTGATCACCACCTGGCGCAGCCGCGTCGCATCCCCGGCGACATGGCGCGGCACCGCCTCGTCGATGGCCTGGCTGAGCCGCAGCCCCTTGGCGCGGGCGCGCTCGTCGAGCAGTTCTCGGCATTCGCTCACCAGCTGGTGCAGGTCGAAATCGACGCGTTCGAACTGGAAGCGGCCGGCCTCCAGTTTGGAGAAGTCGAGGATGTCGTTGAGGATCGTGAGCAGCGTCTCGCCGGAATGGCTGATCGTGTCGACGAAATGGCGCTGGCGGTCGTCGAGTTCGGTGTCGGCCAGCAGCCGCACCATGCCGAGGATGCCGTTCATCGGCGTGCGGATCTCATGGCTCATCGTTGCCAGGAAGCCGCTGCGCGCCTTGAGCGCGGTCTCCATCCGCCGGCGAGCCTCGGCATCGCGTTGGCGGGCGCTGGCGTCGACGATGGTGGCGACGATCAGGTCCTCGCCGTCCACCCGGGTCGTCGCCGCGTCGATCGACGCCCAGAAGCTGCGGCCGGCCAGGTTGCGCACCGGCGCCTCGAAGCCGGTGACGCGGCCGTCGCGCCGCAGCGCGGCGTCGAACGCCTCGGCGTCGGCGGCCGCGCAACACAGCTCGTCGAGGCGCCGGCCGGCCAGCTCGCGGTCGCCGCCAAGCAGATGGAGGGCGGCGGGATTGGCGTCGATCAGCACGCCATCCCCCGAGGCGATCAGGAACGCCGTCGGCAGCACGTCGAGCAGCGGCGGCAGGAACATCGTCGCGCAGGCGGGTTCGAACCCTTCGTACCTGACGCGCTGCTGGGCGCCGTACACCATGATCGCTCCCCTTCGCTCTGGCGTTTTCGCGTGGAAGTGTAGACTTCAGGCGCAGACATGCAGCCGCGCGTTGGCTTATCCGCATCGTGAATAGGGTTAATGTCGCAGCCGACCGTATAGGGCAGAGCCCGGCCAAAGGTATGGGCTGGGGCCGGGCGCGCGACCAAGGTCGACCGGGTCGCGCACGCCCGGGCGGACTAGAACCATCGGGCGTATGGCGGCCGGATGCCGCCACCTCCATGTTGTTGCCATCGTATGCGCGGTTTCAGCGGGGAGTCGAATGCGGATGGCTGCGGTCGTGACCTGGGTCCGGCGCCGAACGGCGGGCGCGTCGCGGTGAGCGGGTTCTGCGCGGGACGACCGGCCGTCGGGCTTGCGGCCGAGGGGCCGCCCCAGCTCGTCGCCGTCGTCGACACCGAAGAGGAGTTCGACTGGTCCTCGGCGACCTACGACCCGGCGACCAGCGGCATCGGCCACCTCCGCCGCATCGGCGAGCTCCAGGCGCTGTTCGCGGACCACGGCATCCGGCCGGTCTACGTCGTCGACTACCCGGTCGCCAGCCAGCCGCAGGGCGTCGACGCGCTGGCGCCGCTGGCCGCGGCCGGGCGGGCGCTGATCGGCGCCCATCTGCATCCCTGGGTGTCGCCGCCGTTCGGCGAGGCGCTGTCGGTCGCCAACACCTTCCCCGGAAACCTGCCGCCGGCCGTCGAGGCCGAGAAGCTGGCGCGGCTGACCGCGTGCATCGCCGCCAATTTCGGCCGCCGGCCCGAGATCTACCGCGCCGGCCGCTGCGGCGTCGGCCCCAACACCTTCGCCATCGCCGAGGACCAGGGATTCACGGTCGACCTGAGCGTGGCGCCGCCCTTCGACTACTCGCACGACGGCGGACCCGACTTCAGCCGCTGCGGCCTGGCGCCGCGCTGGGTCGGCCGGCGCGGCACCCTGCTGTCGATCCCCGCCACCGGCGCCCTGGTCGGCCTGCTGCCCAGCCCCGGCCTGTACCGCCGCGCCCTCGCGCCGCGGCTGCGGCACCTGCGGCTGCCCGGCATGCTGTCGCGGCTGCGCCTGCTCGACCGGCTGCGGCTGTCGCCCGAAGGCTACGACGTCGCCAGCATGCGGCGGCTGACCGAGTGGCTGCTGGGCCGCGGGCAGCGCATCTTCGTGCTCACCCTGCACTCGCCGTCGGTCGAGCCCGGCCACACCCCGTTCGTGCGCGACGGCGCCGACAGGCGCGAACTGTTCGCGCGGCTGGACGGGTTCTGCCGGTACTTCTTCCGCGAGCTGGGCGGCCGCGCCGCCGATCCGCTGGCGCTGCGCGAGGCGGCGCTGACGGCGCCGGCCGCGGCGGCGCGGCGCCAGGACGGCCCGGGCGAGGTCGTCTCGGCGCCGGCCGAATGACGGCTATCCGGGCTGGACGACCGCGCCGGCCGGCCGGCGCCGCATCATCCAGACCAGCAGCAGCAGCCCCGGCAGCGCCGCGGCGGTGCTGAACACGAAGAACTGCACCCAGCCGACCTGCTCGACCAGCACGCCGCCGCCGGCCGACAGCACCGTGCGGCCCGACACCGCCAGCGACGACAGCAGCGCGTACTGGGTGCCGGTATAGGCGACGTTGCACAGGCCCGAGATGTAGGCGACGAAGGCGGCCGCCCCCATGCCGCCGGACAGGTTCTCGATGGCGATCGTCGCCGTCAGCACGCCGAGGTCGTGGCCGACCATCGCCTGGACCGCGAACATCAGGTTCGACAGCATCTGCAGCACGCCGCAGGCCAGCAGCGCCTTCATGACGCCGATGCGCGCCACCAGGACGCCGCCGGCGAAGGTGCCGATCACCGTCGCGGCGAAGCCGAACAGCTTCGAGATGTTGGCGATCTCGATCTTGCTGAAGCCCATCTTGATGTAGAACGGGTTGGCCATCACCCCGGCCAGCGCGTCGCCCAGCTTGTAGAGCAGAACGAAGGCCAGGATCGCCACCACCGTCCAGCCGTTGCGGGCGATCATGTCGAGGAACGGGTTGGCGACGGCGTCCTTGGCCCAGGCCGCCAGGCGTTCGCGGCGCGGCGCGCCGGGCCGCACCGGAGGCGGCGGCGCGCCGGGCGGCTCGGGATTGGCGAGCACGGTGACCACGCCGATGCCGACCAGGGCCGCCATCGCGGCGTAGACCCCGAACCACGACACCCAGCTCGCCAGGTAGAGCGCGCCGGCGCCCGAGACCAGCATCGCCAGCCGGTAGCCGAACTGCACCATCGCCGCCCCGGCGCCGTATTGCTCGGGCTTCAGGATCTCGACGCGATAGGCGTCGATGACGATGTCCTGGCTCGCCGAGCAGAAGGCCACCACCAGCGCCAGCATGGCGCAGCTCCACGGATCGAGCGCCGGATCGATGGCGCCCAGCGCCAGCAGGCTGGCGATCAGCGCCGCCTGGGTGGTCAGCATCCAGCCGCGGCGGCGGCCGAACAGCCGCGTCATCACCGGCACCGGCATCCGGTCGACCAGCGGCGCCCACAGGAACTTCAGCGCATAGGGCGTCGCCACCAGCGCGAAGGCGCCGATGCCGGCCAGCGAGACGCCGACCTCGGTCAGCCGCACCGCCAGCGTGGCGCCGGTCAGGGCCAGCGGCAGGCCCGAGGCGAAGCCGAGGAACAGCACCGCCAGCACCCGCGGGTCGGCATAGACGGCAAGGGAGGAGCGCCAGGAGGTCATCGCTGCTTCGCCGGTGATCGGATCGGACAGGGCTACCACGGCGCGGTTAACAAAATCCACGCCGGCCGGCCCTACCCCGGTCGAGGTAGGCCACTATCCCTGGCGAGGTAACCCGCCCGAAAGGAAAGCTTTCGTTAGGGGGTACCGCCAATGCTCCCGCCTATCCCGCCGGAGCAGTCCGGTGCCACCCAACGGAGTTACCATGGCGATCCTCACCGTCGGATCCAACAAGCAGTTCGCCACCCTGTCGCAGGCGCTGGCCGCCTCCAGGGACGGCGACACGATCCAGATCGACGCCGGCGTCTACGAGAACGACTTCGCCACCATCACCACCAAGGTCTCCATCGTCGCGGTCGGCGGCCTCGCCCACCTCAAGGCCACCGTGGCGCCGCCGAACGGCAAGGCGATCCTGACCACCCGCAACGACGTCACCATCGACGGCCTCGAATTCTCGGGCGCCGCGGTCGCCGACAGGAACGGCGCCGGCATCCGCTACGAGCTCGGCCATCTCGTCGTCAGGAACAGCTATTTCCACGACAACGAGAACGGCATCCTGGCCAGCGCGAACAGCGCCGGCACCATCGCGATCAGCACCTCGGAATTCGCCCGCAACGGCTACGGCGACGGCTACACGCACGGCATCTACGTCAACAACGTCGCCAAGCTGACGGTGACCGACAGCCACTTCCACGGCACCAAGGTCGGCCACCACATCAAGAGCCGCGCCGCCGAGAGCGTGATCACCAACAACAAGCTGATCGACGGCTCGGGCGGCACCTCGTCCTACAGCATCGACCTGCCCAACGGCGGCAAGTCGCTGGTCAAGGGCAACTTCCTCGAGCAGGCCTCGACCGGGCAGAACCCGATCATGATCAGCTACGGCGCCGAGGGCAATCTGCACGCCGGCGGCGCGCTGATCGTCGACGCCAACGTCTTCAGCAGCTTCAAGGACGGCGCCACCGGGGTGAGGAACCACACCGCGACCGTCGCCCAGCTCACCGGCAACAGCTTCTACAACGTCGCCACCAAGGCCAGCGGCACCCACACCGAAAGCGGCTCGATCATCCTCGCCGCCGCGCCGGCGCCGAGCGAATCGCCGACCGGCGACGTCATCGTCGTCGGCACCGCCGCCGACGACACGCTGTACGGCGGCTCGGGCAACGACACCATCGACGGCAAGGCCGGCGCCGACACGATGCACGGGCGCGCCGGCAACGACCTCTACCACGTCGACAACCGCGGCGACCGCGTCGCCGAGCTGGCGGGCGAGGGCCGCGACACCGTGATCGCCGGCGTCGGCTTCACGCTGCCGGCCGACGTCGAGGAGTTGCAGCTCGGCGGCAGCGGGCGCATCGGCGCCGCCGGCAACGATCTCGCCAACGTCGTCGGCGGCAATTCCGGCTACAACGTGATCAAGGGCGGCGGCGGCGACGACACCCTGACCGGCGGCGCCGGCAACGACACCTTCGTCGTCGCGCGCGGCCAGGGCTCGGACGTGATCACCGACTTCCAGGCCGGGGCGGCCCATGGCGACGTCGTGCGGCTGGCCGGCACCGGGCTGACCGATTTCGCCCGCGTCCAGGCGGCGATGACCGCGTCCGGCAGCGACACCGTGCTCGCCTTGGGCAACGGCGAGACCCTGACCTTCGAGAACGTCGCGCCCTCGGCCTTCGCCGCCAACGACTTCTTCCAGAAGACGTTCTATCTCGCCAACAGCCTGGGCCCGACGACCACCCGCACCGGCACCAGCGCCGACGACACCCTGACCGGCACCACCGGCCGCGACCTGCTCGACGGCCGCGCCGGGGCCGACGCGATGTCGGGCGGCGCCGGCGACGACACCTACGTCGTCGACAATTCGGGCGACGCCGTCGGCGAGCTGGCCGGCGGCGGCCGCGACACCGTCCGCGCCGGCGTCGGCTATACCCTGCCGGCGAATGTCGAGAACCTGATGCTGACCGGCGGCGGGGCGATCAAGGGCGTCGGCAACGCCCTCGCCAACAAGATGTTCGGCAACGGCGCCGCCAACCGGCTGGTCGGCGGCGCCGGCGACGACCTGCTGATCGGCATGGGCGGCGGCGACGTCCTGACCGGCGGCATGGGCGCCGACTCGTTCCAGTACACCCGCAGCGGCCAGGGCGGCGACACCGTCACCGACTTCACCCTCGGCCAGGACGTGGTCGACCTGCGCTGGCTGATGAAGTCGGTCGGCTACGCCGGCACCGATCCCCTGGCCAGCGGCCACCTGGCGCTGGCGCAGAGCGGCGCCAACGCCCGGGTGATCGTCGACGCCGACGGCTCGGCCGGCGGCGGCGCCCCGGAGACCGTGGTGACGCTGCTCGGCGTCGCCGCCGCCGACCTGGTCCCGCAGGCCGACGTCTGGTGGCAGTGAGCGGCAGGGTGCCGCGGCGCGTCAGCGCCGCGGCACCGCCACCGTGTAGTCGAAGTCCAGCACCACCGCCGGGTCGTAGTTGCCCTCGGCGTCCTTGAGCGGGCAGTCGGCCGCCGGCTTGTCCTTCAGCGCGACCAGGCGCAGGCGCAGGGCGCCGCAGTCGTGCCGGCCGGGAAGCTCGTTCTTCTCCAGCACCTCGGTCCAGGCGTAGATGGTGTCGCCGGCGAAGGTCGGCGCGACGTGGCGGCCGCCGTTGATCGCCAGCACCTTCATCGCGTTGGCGAGTCCGTTGAAGGTCAGCGCCCGCGCCAGGCTGATGACGTGGCCGCCGTAGATCAGCCGGCGGCCGAAGCGGTCGTCCTTCTGGGCGTGCTGGTTGAAATGGACCTTGGCGGTGTTCTGGTACAGCCGGGTCGCCATCATGTGCTCGGCTTCCTCGATCGTCATGCCGTCGACATGGTCGATCTTCTCGCCGGCCTCGTAGTCGTCCCAGAAGTGGGGCGACCCCGACAGGACCGTGTCGTAGCGCCGGAAATCGAGCTGGTAGGGCACGACCAGATTCTTCACCGCCACCGCCTTCGGCAGATCGGGGACGCTTTCGGCCGGCGCCGGCGCCGAGGCGTCGCGCTTGCGCACCATCACCCAGCGGGCGTAGTCGACGACCATCTCGCCGCGCTGGTTGATGCCGGTGGACCGGACGTAGACGACGCCGGTCTTGCCGTTCGAGTTCTCCTTCAGGCCGATCACCCGCGAGGTGGTGCTGAGCGTGTCGCCGGGATAGACCGGAAGCCCGAAGCGGCAGTCGGCGTAGCCGAGATTGGCGACGGCGTTGAGGGACACGTCCGGCACGGTCTTGCCGAACACGATGTGGAACACCAGGAAGTCGTCGACCGGCGCCGCCGACAGGCCGCAGGCGCGGGCGAACTCGTCCGAGGAGTTCATCGCGAACCGCCCGCCGTAGAGCGCCTGGTACATCGCGAGGTCGCCGGTGGTGACGGTGCGCGGGGTGGCGTGGCGCAGTTCCTGATCGAGGCTGAAATCCTCGAAGTAGTTGCCGGGATTGGTTTTGGTCATTGGGTTCCTCTCGATCTCCCTCGGCCACGGCGGAAGAGGGAACGTGTCGTTCGGTCGCCGTCATGCCCGCCTGCGCGGGGGCGACGATAAAGAAATGTCCTAGGCCTGCAGGTCCTTGCGCATCTCGTCGATCCGCTCGGCCAGCGCGACGATGCGGCGCGCGTTCTCGACGTGCAGGTTCTCGACCAGCTTGCCGTCGACGACCACCACGCCCTTGCCCTCGGCGGCGGCGGCGGCGTGGGCGTCGATGATCTTGCGCGACCAGGCGATCTCGGCCTCGGTCGGCGCGAAGACGCGGTTGGCGGTCTCGATGGTCTTGGGATGGATCAGCGTCTTGCCGTCGAAGCCCAGCTCGAGGCCCTGGCGGCAGGAATGCTCGAAGCCCTCGTCGTCGGCGAGGTCGAGATGCACGCCGTCGACGATCGCCAGGCCGTAGGCCCGCGCCGCCAGCAGGCACAGCCCGAGGCCGGTCAGCATCGGCAGCCGGTCGCGGGTGTGGGCGGCGTGCATGTCCTTGGCGAGGTCCGAGGTGCCCATCACGAACCCGCCGAGCCGCGGGCTGGCCTGGGCGATCTCCTCGGCCTTGAGGATGCCGCGCGGCGTCTCCATCATGCACCAGATCGCCATGTCGTCGGGGGCGCCGGCGGCCTTCATGATCTGCTCGACCTGGCGCACGGCGTCGGCGCTCTCGACCTTGGGCACCAGCACGGCGTGGCCGCCGGAAGTGGCGGCGGCGGCGACGTCGGCATGGCCCCAGGGCGTGCCGAGGCCGTTGACGCGGACCAGGATCTCGCGGCGGCCGTAGCCGCCGGCGGCCAGCGCCTCGCAGACCTGTCGGCGCGCGGTCTCCTTGGCGTCGGGGGCGACGGCGTCCTCGAGGTCGAAGATCAGGCCGTCGGCGGCCAGCGTGCGCGCCTTGTCCAGCGCGCGCGCGTTGGAGCCGGGCATGTAGAGAACGCTGCGGCGCGGACGCGCGACCGTTGCCATGGGTGACCTCCTCGAAGACGCGAATAGGGGGAGCGCACACTAGCAACGGAGGGCCGGGCGTGGCAAGGTGCGGCGCAACAAAGCGTCGGCAAGGGGGGCCGGGCGTGAATATTCTTTCGGTCCAGTCGCATGTCGCCTACGGCCACGTCGGCAACGCCGCCGCGGTTTTTGCGCTGCAGCGGCTCGGCCATGAGGTCTGGCCGGTGCACACCGTGCAGTTCTCCAACCATCCCGGCCACGGCCGCTGGGGCGGCGCCGTGCTGGGCGGCGGGCATGTGGCGGCGGTGCTGGACGGGCTGGCCGGCCTGGGCGTGCTCGGGCGCTGCGGCGCGGTGCTGTCGGGCTATCTCGGCGCGGCGGCGGTCGGGCCGGCGCTGGCCGAGACGGTGCGCCGGGTCAAGGCGGCCAACCCCGCCGCGCCCTGGTGCTGCGATCCGGTGATGGGCGACGTCGGCGCCGGCCTCTACGTCGCGCCGGGCATCGCCGCGTTCATGCGCGAGGTGGCGGTGCCGGCGGCCGACGTGCTGACCCCGAACCAGTTCGAGCTCGAACTGCTGTCCGGCCGCGCGATCGGCGATCGCGCCCAGGCGCTGGCGGCGGCGCGCGGCTTGCGCGAGCGCGGGCCCGGGATCGTGCTGGTCACCAGCCTGTGCCCCGACGGCGCGATTCACAACCTGGTGGCGGCCGCCGACGGCGCCTGGACCGTCTCGACGCCGCTGCTGCCCTTCCGCGAGCCGCCGCGCGGCGCCGGCGACGCCCTGGCGGCGCTGTTCCTCGGCCGGCTGCTGCAGGGGCACGCGGCGCCGAAGGCGGCGTCGCTGGCTGTGTCGAGCCTGTTCGCGGTGCTCGAACGCTCGGCCGAGGGCGATCTCGCCCTGGTCGCGGCGCAGGACCTGCTGGTCGCGCCGCCGCGCCTTTTCGCGCCCGAGCCGGCGTGATAGAACCGGTCGATGCCGGCCCCGGACTACGAACGCCTGAGCTTCATGGTCGTCGACGACAGCGATCACATGCGCCGTCTGGTGCGCGTGATCCTGCAGGCCTTCGGCGCGCGCGCCATCCAGGAGGCGTCGGAGGGATCGGAGGCGCTGGACCTGATGACCGGCACCACCGGGCCGGACATCCTGATCACCAACTGGAACATGATGCCGCTGGACGGCGTCGAGCTGACCCGCCACATCCGCAACGGCGAGGACACGCCGAACCCCTACATGCCGATCATCATGATCACCGGCTTCGCCGACCGCCGCCGCGTGCTGATGGCGCGCGACGCCGGCATCACCGAATACCTGATCAAGCCGTTCTCGGCCAAGGCGCTGCACGCCCGCATCGGCGCCGTGGTCATGCGGCCGCGGCCGTTCGTGCGCACCAGGAGCTTCTTCGGCCCCGACCGGCGGCGCCACGCGGGCGACTACCAGGGCCAGGAGAAGCGCAAGGCCGCGGCGCCGCCGCCCGACACGGTGATGACCCAGCAGGAGATCAATCGCCTGGTCGCCGGCGATGACGAGTGACCCGTCGCTGTTCCTGCGCGGCATGGTCATCGGCTTCGCCATCGCGGCGCCGGTCGGCCCCGTCGGCCTGCTGTGCATCCGCCGCGCGCTGGCCGACGGCCGCGGCGCCGCCCTCGTCGCCGGCATGGGCGCGGCGGTCGCCGACACCTTCTACGGCGCGGTGGCGGCGTTCGGGCTGACCTTCGTCTCGGCGTTCCTGGTCGCGCAGCAGGTGGCGCTGAAGCTGATCGGCGGCGCGTTCCTGGTCTATCTCGGCTGGCGGAGCTGGCAGGCGCGCGCCGTGCTGGTGCCGACGCCGAAGCGCGGTCCCGGTCTGGTCAAGGACTTCGTCTCGACCCTGGCGATCACCATCACCAATCCCGGCACCATCTTCGCCTTCATGGGCGTGTTCGCGGCGATGGGCGCCGCCGGCGTCGAGGGCGGCGGCAGCGGCTGGATGGTGCTCGGCGTGTTCGCCGGCTCGACGGCGTGGTGGCTGACCCTGTCGGCGCTGGCCGGCGCGGTGCGCGCGAGCTTCACGCCCGAGTGGCTGCGGCGCCTCAACCAGGCCTCGGGCGTCGCCCTGGCCGGATTCGGCCTGGCGGTGCTGGCAAGCCTGCTGTGGTAGGCCCCGCCAGCCCTACCGCGGCTCCATCCGCAAGGCGCCGTCGAGGCGCAGCACCGAGCCGTTGAGCATCGGGTTCTCGACGATGTGCATCACCAGGGCGCCGAATTCCTCCGGCCTGCCCATGCGCGACGGGAACGGCACCTTGGCGGCGAGGCCGTCCTTCACCTCCTGCGGCATGCCGGCCATCATCGGCGTCTCGAAGGTGCCCGGCGCGATGGCGACGACGCGCACGCCCGAGCGCGCCAGCTCGCGGGCCGCCGGCAGGGTCAGCGCCGCGACGCCGCCCTTCGAGGCCGCGTAGGCGGTCTGGCCGATCTGGCCCTCCCAGGCGGCGATCGAGGCGGTGTTGACGATGACGCCGCGCTCGCCGTCGGCGTTCAGCGGCTCCTGGGCGGCCATGTCGGCGGCGGCCAGGCGCATCAGGTTGAAGGTGCCGATCAGGTTGACGCGGATCACCTTCTCGAACGCCTCCAGCGCCATCGGCCCGTCGCGGCCGACGACCCGGCCGGCCGGCGCGATGCCGGCGCAGGCCACCGAGACGCGGGCCGGGCCGTTGCGCTTGCGCGCCTCGGCCAGCGCGTTCTCGACGCTGGCGGCGTCGGTGACGTCGCACAGGAGCGCGATGCCGCCGATCTCTTCGGCCAGGGCTTTGGCGGCCTCCATGTTCGTGTCGAGCAGCGCCACCCGCGCCCCCGCCTTGGCCAGCGCCCGCGCCGACGCCGCGCCGAGACCCGAGGCGGCGCCGCTGACCAGGGCCGCCAGTCCGTTGACCTGCATGTCTCCTCCCGAGTTGCGTTTCTTGGCGGGCCAAGACTAGCGCGGCGCCGTCCCCCGCGCCAGTTGCGCCTCGCGGCGGACGATGTACAGGCTGGCGCCGGCGATCACCGCCGCGCCGGCCAGGGTCCAGGCGTCGGGCAGTTCGCCGAAGGCGTACCAGCCGATCAGCGCCGCGAACGGCAGCTGGGCGTAGTCCATCGGCGTCACCGCCGTCGCCTCGCCGGCGCGATAGGCGCGCACGGCGAAATACTGGCCGAGATTGCCGACCACCCCCATCAGCGCCATCAGCGCGAAGCCGGCGGCGTCGGGGGTGCGCCACACCCACAGCGCCGGCCCCAGCGCGCCCACCGTCGTCAGCGCCGTGAACCAGAACACCATCCCCAGCGGCCGCTCGCTGGCGGTCATGCGCTTGACCACCACCATCACCAGCGCCACCAGCAGCGCCGACAGCACGGCGAGCAGCGACCATGGGTCGAGGCCGCCGGCGCCGGGGCGCAGCATCACCAGCACGCCGCAGAACCCGACCGCCGTCGCGACGCTGCGCCGCCAGCGCACCGCCTCGCCGAGGAACAGCGCCGCCAGCACGATCATGAACAGCGGCTTGGCGAAGAAGAACGACACCGCGGTCGCCAGCGGCAGCTTGGTCAGCGCGGTGAAGATCGCGAACATCGACGCCAGCCCCAGCGCGGCGCGCAGCAGGTGCATCCACGGCCGGTTCATGACGATCCCGGCGCGGCCGGCGCGGATCACGAACGGCAGCATCGCCAGCAGGCCGAACAGGCTGCGGAAGAACACGATCTGGAGCGGGTGATAATCGGCGCCCAGCGCCTTGATCAGCCCGTTCATGCCGGCGAAGCAGGTCGCCGACATCAGCAGCCACAGCGCGCCGCGGACGTTGCCGGACAGTCCCTCCCAGGCGGCGACCATCTCAGGCGCCGCCGCCGACGCGGCGGGCGCGGCGCAGCACCAGCAGCAGCAGCCCCGCCGTCGCCAGCGGCGCCAGCGGCAGGCCGAGGCCGGCGAGGCCGCGGGCGACGAGGGGCAGCGCCCACACCGCCGCCAACGCCGTCTTCTCCCAGGGCAGGAAGCCGGTGCGCAGCCCCTCGCCGGCCATCCAGGCGATGGGCAGGGCCAGCAGCACCAGGTCGTAGTCGAGGACGTAGGGCGTCGCCAGCACCGCCGCCGCGACCAGGGCCGCGTCGCGCATCGCCGGGGCGCGAGCCCGCCACCACGTCGCCAGCACCGCCGCGGCGCCGAGCGCGACGGCCGCCGCCTGGGCGGCGAAGGCGGCCTCGGCGCCGCCGCCCAGCACGCGCGCCGCGGCCAGCGCGCTCTGGATCTTGTGCCAGCCGATCATGTCCTCGCTGGTCAGGCGCCGCGACAGGGCGAGGCTGTCGGCGAAGGCGCGCCAGGTCTCCGGGCCCAGCAGCACCAGCGCCGCGACGCACAGCAGCGCCAGCGTCGCGGCGGCGGCGGCGATCGCGCGCCAGCGCCGCTCCAGCGCCAGCGCCAGCGGGATCAGCACGCCGAGATGCGGCTTGACCGTCAGCAGGCCGAGCAGCAGGCCCGACCGCCACGGCCGCCGGCGCAGCAGCAAAAGCGCGCCGCCGAACAGGGCCGTGGTCAGGAACCCGTTCTGGCCGTGCATCAGGTTGACGAACCCGGCGGGGAACGCCGCCGCCAGCAGCAGCGCCTGCCATCGCGGCACGATGCGCCAGATCGTCCACAGATAGGCCGCCATCGTCGCCGCCAGCCAGACCGCCAGCGCGCCGGCATAGGGCAACGCCGCCAGCGGCGCCGCCAGCATCTGGTAGAACGGCGGATAGTGCCAGGCGAAGAGCGGCGCCGGCCGGCCGTCGAGCGATGCGCTCCGCGCCGCGTGCAGGGCGTCGAGGTCGTAGGCCGCCTCCGGCGTGCCGGCGAGGGTCAGGCGCGCCGCGGCATGGGTGTTGACGAAGTCGCTGCCGACCGGCATGCCGCGGGGGTCGAGCAGGCCGTCGCCGGCGGCGACCCAGCCGGCCCAGATCAGCAGCTGCAGCGAAAGGAAGATCCACCCGTAGTTCCGCAGCCGTTCCGGGGTCAGCCAGCGCCCGTCGCGCAGCGACGCCACGAGCCGCCCGGCGCGGTCGCGAGCCGGCCCAGACATCGGCATGCGCATCCTCGTCCTCGTATCGCCGCCGGCCTGCCGACGGCGTGGCCGATCCCGCCATATTACGGCGCCGGGCTTCGCCCTGTAAACGGCACCGGCGGGCCGATTGCCCACCGGGCAGCTTGGCGTGGCCGAAACGATGCGCTAGAGGTTGGGAAAAGGCAGGGGAGCTCCGATGTCCAAGATCCTGTGGCAGCCGTCCAACGCGCAGATCGCCAACGCCAACATGACCGCCTTCATCGGCGCGGTGTCGCGCCGGTGGGCGCTCGACGGCATCGTCGACTACCCGACGCTGTGGCGCTGGTCCGTCGACCGGCCGGATCAGTTCTGGCAGTCGGTGTGGGAGTTCTGCGGCGTCGTCGGCGAGCGCGGCGCCGGCCCGGTGGTCGACGATCCCGACCGCATGCCGGGCGCGAGGTGGTTCCAGGGCGCCAGGCTGAACTTCGCCGAGAATCTGCTGCGCCGGCGCGACGACGGCGACGCGATCGTGTTCTGGGGCGAGGACAAGGCGAAGCGCCGGCTGAGCTGGCGCCAGCTCCACGAGCTCGTCTCGCGCCTCGCCCAGGCGCTGAAGGCCGAGGGCGTCGGCCCCGGCGACCGCGTCGCCGGATTCATGCCCAACATGCCGGAGACCGTGGCGGCGATGCTCGCCACGGCCTCGCTGGGCGCCATCTGGTCCTCGGCCTCGCCGGATTTCGGCGTCCAGGGCGTGCTCGACCGCTTCGGCCAGATCGAGCCCAAGGTTCTGTTCTCGGCCGACGGCTACTTCTACAACGGCAAGACCGTCGATTCGCTGGAGCGGCTGGAGGGCATCCTCGCCGGCATGCCCTCGGTCAAGCGCCTGGTCGTCGTGCCCTACGTCTCGGAGGCGCCCGACCTGGCGCGCCTGCCCGCCGGCCGCACGATCGGCGACTTCGTCGCCCCCCATCCGGCCGGCGAGATCGCCTTCGACCGCGGGCCGTTCGACCGGCCGCTCTACATCATGTACTCGTCGGGCACCACCGGCGTGCCGAAATGCATCGTCCACGGCGCCGGCGGCACCCTGCTGCAGCACCTCAAGGAGCACCGGCTGCACTCGGACGTCAAGCCGGACGACCGCGTGTTCTACTTCACCACCTGCGGCTGGATGATGTGGAACTGGCTGGCCACCGCCCTGGCCTCCGAGGCGACCCTGCTGCTCTACGACGGCTCGCCGGGCATCCTGGGCGCGCGGGTGCTGTTCGACTACGCCGACGCCGAGGCGATGACCCTGTTCGGCACCTCGGCCAAGTGGATCGACTCGATCGCCAAGATGGGCCTGGAGCCGATCAAGACCCACCGGCTGGACAGCGTGCGGCTGATGACCTCGACCGGCTCGCCGCTGGCGCCCGAGGGCTTCGACTACGTCTACGGGCACGTCAAGAAGGACATCCAGCTCGCCTCGATCTCGGGCGGCACCGACATCGTCTCGTGCTTCATGCTCGGCAATCCGATCGGCCCGGTGCGCCGCGGCGAGATCCAGTGCCGTGGCCTGGGCATGCGCGTCGAGGTGTTCGACGACGACGGCAGGCCGGTCCAGGGCGCCAAGGGCGAGCTGGTCTGCACCCGCGCCTTCCCGTCGATGCCGGTCGGCTTCTGGAACGACCCCGACGGCGCCAAGTACCACGACGCCTATTTCGCCAAGTATCCCGGCATCTGGACCCATGGCGACTGGGTCGAGCTGACCGACAGCGAAGGCCTGATCGTCTACGGCCGCTCCGACGCCACCCTCAATCCCGGCGGCGTGCGCATCGGCACCGCCGAGATCTACCGCCAGGTCGAGAAGCTGCCCGAGGTGATCGAGAGCCTGGTCGTCGGCCAGGACTGGGACAACGACGTCCGCGTCGTGCTGTTCGTGCGCCTGCGCGACGGCCTGAGTCTCGACGCCGCGCTGGAGGACCGCATCCGCAAGACCATCCGCGCCAACGCCACGCCGCGGCACGTGCCGGCGCGCATCGTCCAGGTCGGCGACATTCCGCGCACCAAGAGCGGCAAGATCGTCGAGCTGGCGGTGCGCGACGTCGTCCACGGCCGCACGGTCAAGAACAAGGAGGCGCTGGCCAACCCGGAGGCGCTCGAGCAGTTCCGAGACCGGCCCGAGCTTAAGGCCTAGTCCCCACCCGCCGGGCTGCCATTCCGAACGGTTAATGGTTTCTCAGCCCGAACGAGACAACATTGGAAGGGTGTCGTCTCGTTCGGGTAAGCCTCGATGCGTTCCGCCCTGCCGATCCTACTGATCCTCGCCCTGGCCGCCCCCGCGGCCGCCGCAACCGCGCCCGAGGGCATGCGGCTGAGCCTGGGCAGCCGCACGGCGCTCGACGCCCCCGCCGGCGCGGCCCGCCCCGCGTGGGTCGACGCCGCCGGCCTGCATCTCGATCTCGGCCTGTCGCGCGAGCTCGCCTTCGGCCCGGCGCTCGTCCGGCGGCCGGAGGGCCGGCTGCTGCGCGCCGAGGGCCGGCTGGCGATCGGCGGCTTCGTCGGCTGGAGCCACGACGCGTTCCGGGTCACCGGCACGCTGGCCGCGGCCGAGACCGGCCACCGCGCCGAGCTCGCCGCCGGCTGGGACGACGGCGCCACGGCGTTCCAGGTGCGGCTGGGCGGCGAATGGGGCGCCGACGGCACCGTCGCCAGCTTCAGCCCCAATCCGCTGCGCTATCCCGGCCTGTACGGCGGCGAAGAGGCCGGCGGCTACGATCTCAGCCTGTCGTTGTCGCACGCGATCACGCCGAACCTGGTCGTCGGCGGCGTCGCCGCCGCGATGGCGGATTCTCCCGGCACCGGCGGCGAGGACGGCGGCAGCCTGCTGTTCGGCGCCGCGATCGGGCTGCGGTTCTAGGTTTCCCGACCTCGGGGGCAGGCGCTATCCTGGCCGCGCCGCAAGGGGGAGGCCGCACGCATGACTCCAGCCGTTTCCGTGGTCATGGCCGCCTATAACGGCGCCGGCCACGTCGCCGAGGCCGTCCGCTCGATCCTGGAGCAGGACATGGCCGATCTCGAACTGATCGTCGTCGACGACGGCTCGACCGACGGCACGGCCGAGATCGTCGCCGCCGTCGCCGATCCGCGCCTGCGGCTGGTCCGCGGCCCGTGCAACCAGGGCATCGCGGCGGCGGCCAATATCGGCCTGGCGCTGGCCCGCGGGGCCTTCGTCGCGCGGATGGACAGCGACGACGTCGCCGTGCCGGACAGGCTCTCGGCGCAGCTCGCCTTCATGGAGCGCCATCCCGAGGTCGACGTCTGCGGCGGCGGCATGGAGATCTTCGGAGACATCGCGCAGGTGGTCGGGGTGCCGGTCGCCGATGCCGACATCAAGGCGAACTTCCTGGCGGCGCGCGGCAACATCTTCAATCCCACCGCCTTTTTCCGGCGCGACCTGGTCGACCGCGACCGGCTGCGCTACGACCCCAACCTGCCGGGCGCCGAGGACCTGGCGTTCTGGATCGCCGCGATGCGCGCCGGCGCCCGCTTCGCCAATCTCGACCGCACCCTGGTCCGCTACCGCTGGCACGGCGCCAACGTCTCGGCCTCGGGGGTGGTCGGCCGGGCGGTCCGGCGCATCCGGCCGGCGCTGGTGCGGGACTTCTTCCCGCAGCTCACCGGGTACCAGGCCGCCGCCCTGGCCGCGCTGCTGGCCGAGGCGCGTCCGCTGCCGGCCGGCGTGGCCGACGCGGTCGCGGCCGCCCTGCGGCCGATTCCGACGATCTTCGGCGAAAGCCGGCGGCGGCTGGCGCAGATCGTCCAGGCGCAAGCCGACAAGCTGGCGGTCCCGGCGGCCTGAGCGCGGATCAGCCCTCGGCCAGCGGCACCTCGACGCTGAACACCGAGCCGCGGCCCGGACGCGAGCGCACCGCCACCCGGTGACCGAGCACCCGCGCCAGGCCGCGCACGATGGCCAGGCCCAGGCCGAGGCCCTTCTGGCGGTCGCGCTCGGTGTTGCCGAGCTGGACGAACTCCTCGAAGATCTCGTCGAGCTTGTCGGCCGGAATCCCGGGGCCGGTGTCCCAGACCTCGATGCGCACCGCGCCGGCCTGGCGGCGGCAGCCGACCAGGATGCGCCCCTCGCGGGTGTAGCGGCGGGCGTTCGAGATCAGGTTGCGCAGAATCCGGGCGAGCAGCACCGGGTCGCTGCGCACCGTCGCCGAGCAGCGGACGTGGCGGAACGCGACCGCGCCGAAGGCCAGCTGGGCGGAGAATTCGGCCGCCATCTGGTCGATCAGTGTGCCGACCGCGAACGTCTCGACCTGCGGCGCGACTATGCCGGCCTCGATGCGCGAGACGTGCAGCAGCGCGTCGAGCATGTCGGCGATGGCGTCGATCGACTGGCGCAGATGGACCAGCAGCTTCTCGCCGGTCGGCTGGACGTGGTACTGCAGCAGTTCGGCGAACACCATCATCGCCTGGGCCGGCTGGCGCAGGTCGTGGCTGGCGGCGGCGAGGAAGCGCGACTTGGCGACGGCGGCGCGCTCGGCCGCCTCCTTGGCGGCCTGCAGCTCGGCCTCGAAGCGCAGGCGCCGGCCGATGTCGCGGCCGATCAGCAGGGCGAGGCCGCGGCCGCCGACGCAGGTCACCCGGCAGGTCACCTCGACCGGCAACTCGGGCCCGGCCGCCGGTCGCAGGGTCAGCGTGCCGGCCGACTGGCCGTCCTCGGCCGCCCGCTCCAGCAGGGCGTCGCAGACCCCCGGTCCGAGCACGTCGGCGGCGGCGCGGCCGACGAGCATCTCGCGCGGGCGGCCCAGCGCCCGGCACAGCGGCGCGTTGGCGTCGACGACGGTCTGGCTCGCCAGCTCGACCAGCAGCAGCAGGTCGTTGCCGTGGTCGAACATCGCCCGGAACCGGTCGAGTTCGTCGAGTCGCCGGCGCAGTTCGGGATAGTAGCTCTTGCGCATCGAGCGCTCGCCGAGCCCGATGATGCGCTCGAGCGCCTGGCGATGCGCCTCGTCGGCCGGCGGTTGCCCGCCCGCCGGGGACGACGGCGCCCCGCCCCGTTTCGCGCCGCGACCGCGCGAAGGCCTGGCCATGCTGTTTCCTCCCCGCGGCCGGGCGTCCTTTGGCCTCTTTCCCGGCGAACGGCGATGATATCGCGGCGTTTGGTGCTGCGAAAGCCGGAATCCGGCAGCTTTGGACGGTGGCGCCGGCCTTGCCAATCCCGCCCGCCTATGCCTCAATCGGCGGCAATGAACAGCGAAGCGTCCAAGCACGTCCTCGTCGTCGACGACGAGCCGCAGATCGGCGCGCTGGTCCAGCGCGTCCTCGCCAACGGCGGGTATCGCGTCTCGACCGCCCAGTCGGGCGAGGAGATGCGCAAGGTGCTGCGCGCCGGCGGCGTCGACCTGGTGATCCTCGACCTGATGCTGCCCGGCGAGAGCGGCCTCGACCTGCTGCGGGGCCTGCGCCAGGGCTCCCAGGTGCCGGTGATCATCCTGACCGCGCTGGGCGAGCCGGTCGACCGCGTCGTCGGGCTCGAGCTCGGCGCCGACGACTACGTCGCCAAGCCGTTCGAGCCGCGCGAGATCCTGGCCCGCGTGCGCAACATCTTCCGCCGCGCCGAACCGGCCGGCGCCGCCGAGCCGGCCAGCGCGCTGCGCTTCTGCGGCTTCGTCCTGCACCTGCCGTCGCGCCGCCTGATCGGACCCGACGGCGAGGACATCCGCCTGACCACCGCCGAATACGAGCTGCTGCACGCGCTGGCCGCCCATCCCAACCGGGTGTTGAGCCGCGACCAGCTTCTCGACCTGGCGCGCAACCGCGCCGCCACGCCGTTCGACCGCTCGGTCGACGTCCATATCGGCCATCTGCGCCGCAAGATCGAAGACGATCCCCGCGAGCCGCGGATCATCAAGACCGTCTACGGCGCCGGCTACGTCTTCGCCGCCGCCACCGAGCGCGCCTGAGGCCGGCCAGCGCCGGTTTTCGTCCCTCGCCATGTCCGTCCGTGGAACCATTTCGGCTCACCGCCGTTTCTTGGACCGAGCCCAGAACGGACGGGAGAACACACATGCGAAATTCCTTGTTTGCGACCGTCGCCGCGCTTGGTCTGGCCGTCGGCCTCGGCGCCAACGCGCAGTCGCTGCCGCCGAAGGGCGAGCAGACCAATCCGACCGGCATCCAAGGTCAGCAGAACCAGCAGCAGGCCGCCACCGGCCAGCAGCAGGGCATGCAGGGGGGCCAGCAGGGCATGCAGGGCGGCCAGCAGGGCCAGGCCGCGCAGCAGCTCCAGCAGGCCTCGCAGAAGCTCGAGCAGGCCTCGCAGCAGCTGCAGCAGGCCAGCGGCCAGCAGGCGCAGCAGGTTGCGCAGCAGGTCGAGAAGGACCTGCAGCAGGTCGAGCAGACCCTGTCGCAGATCAGCCAGGATCCGAAGTATCAGCAGCAGAAGCAGCAGATCGAGGATGTCCAGAAGCAGATCGGCGAAGCCCAGAAGCAGCTGAAGGACAGCCCGCAGCAGGCGGCCACGACGCTGCAGACCGTCAATCGCGACCTGCAGCAGCTGAGCCAGCGCATGCAGCAGGCCCAGGCCGGCCAGCAGGGCCAGCAGCAGCAGCAGGCCCAGATGGGCCAGCAGCAGGGTCAGCAGCAGGCGGACGGCTCGCGCATCACCGTGACGCAGCCGGCCCCCGAGGTCGCCGTCGACCAGCCTCAGGCCCAGGTCACCGTCGTCGACCCCGAGCCGCAGGTGCGCGTCCAGCAGCCCGACCCCGAGGTCGCGGTGCAGATGCCGAAGCCCGAGGTCGAGGTCGAGCAGGCCCAGCCCGAGGTCAAGGTCGACGAGGCCGAGCGGGCCGAGGTCCAGGTGATCGAGCGCGACACCCAGCAGACCGCCACCATCGAGCAGGAGCGCGATCAGCAGCAGGGCATGCAGCAGCAGGAGCAGGACCGCGCCCTGGTGCAGGAGCCGCAGGAGCAGCAGCAGCAGGCCGAGACGCAGATCCTCGAGCAGGATCAGCAGGACCAGCAGATGCAGCAGCAGGCGATGGTCGGCCTGACCGGCCTGACCGCCGAGGACGTGGTCGGCAAGAAGGCCGTCGGCATGGAAGGCAACGAGCTGGGCGAGATCAGCAACGTCCTGGTCTCGCAGGACGGCCAGATCGAGGCCGCGATCATCGAGCACGGCGGCTTCCTCGGCATCGGCGAGGACAAGGCCGCGGTGCCGTGGGACCGCATCCAGCTCACCGAGACCGGCGATCAGGTCCTGGTCAACATGACCGAGCAGCAGCTCTCCGAGCTTCCGGACTACGAGGAGCAGCAGCAGGGCGGCGGCGCGATGCAGCGCTAAGGCGCCCGGCCTGAACGCGAAACCCCCGCCGGGTCGCCCCGGCGGGGGTTTTCTTTTCGGCCGCTACGGGCGGAATATCACGCCGGCACGGTGTCGGCGATCTTCCGGAATTCCTCGATCTGGTCGAAGTTCATGTAGCGGTAGATGTCGTCGGCCTTGGCGTTGACGACCTCGACCTGGGCCAGGTACTCGGCCGGGGTCGGGATCTTGCCCATCAGGGCACAGACGGCGGCCAGCTCGGCCGAGCCGAGATAGACGCGGGTGTCGATGCCCAGGCGGTTGGGGAAGTTGCGGGTCGAGGTGCTCATCGCCGTCGATCCCTTCCTGATCTGCGCCTGGTTGCCCATGCACAAGGAACAGCCGGGCATCTCCATGCGGGCGCCCGAGCGGCCGAGGATGCTGTAATAGCCCTCCTCGTTGAGGATCATCGCGTCCATCTTGGTCGGCGGCGCGATCCACAGCCGGGTCGGGATGTCGGACTTGCCCTCGAGCACCCGGCCGGCGGCGCGGAAGTGGCCGATATTGGTCATGCACGAGCCGATGAACACCTCGTCGATCTTGTCGCCGGCGACCTCGGACAGCAGCTTGA
>CAZJFH010000054.1:0-34780 GCA_964545205.1 uncultured Rhodospirillaceae bacterium | reverse complement strand
GGGGGGGGGGGGGGGGGGGGGGGGGGGGGGGGGGGGGGGGGGGGGGGGGGGGCGCGACGGCGCCACTTTGGCGCTCCGTCGCGGCCCCCACCCGTCCCTCCCCCGCAAGCGGGGGAGGGAGCAATCCGCCGACGACTACACCTTGCTCCCGGGACGACCGATGCAGACGTAGGTGAAGCCGGCGTCGATCATGTCCTTGGGATTGTAGATGTTGCGCAGATCGACCACGACCGGCGCCTTCAGCACGCGCTTCATGCGGTCCGGGTCGAGGGCGCGGAACTCGTTCCACTCGGTCAGGATCGCCACCGCGTCGGCGCCCTCCATCGCCGAATAGGCGTCTTCCGCCCAGGCGACGTCGCTCAGCGACTTCTTCGCCTCCTCGATGCCCTCGGGATCGAAGGCGCTGACGGTGGCGCCGGCCTTCTGCAGCGCCGGAACGATGTCCAGGCTGGGGCTGTCGCGCATGTCGTCGGTGTTGGGCTTGAAGGTCAGGCCGAGCACCGCGATGCGCTTGCCCGCGACCGAGCCGCCGCAGGCGGCGACGATCTTGTCGGCCATGCGCCGCTTGCGCTCGTCGTTGATGGCCACGACCTGCTCGACGATCTTCAGCGGGCTCTCGTAGTCGCGCGCCGTGCGCACCAGGGCCAGGGTGTCCTTGGGAAAGCACGAGCCGCCGTAGCCGGGGCCGGCGTGGAGGAACTTCTTGCCGATGCGCCCGTCGAGGCCGATGCCGCGGGCGACGTCGTGGACGTCGGCGCCGACCTTCTCGCACAGGTCGGCGACCTCGTTGATGAAGGTGATCTTGGTCGCCAGGAAGGTGTTGGCGGCGTATTTGATCAGCTCCGAGGTCTCGAGCGTCGTCCAGACGATCGGCGTCTCGATCAGGTAGAGCACGCGGTAGAGCTGGCGCATCACCTCGCGGGCGCGGTCGCTCTCGGCGCCGATGACCACGCGGTCGGGGCGCATGAAGTCGTTGATCGCCGAGCCTTCGCGCAGGAACTCGGGGTTCGAGACGACGTCGAAATCGGCGTCGGGCCGCGCCTCGCGGACGATGCGGGCGACCTCGCGGCCGGTGCCGACGGGAACGGTCGACTTGGTGACGATCACCGTGTAGCGCGACAGTTGCGCCGCGATCTCGCGCGCCGCCTGATAGACGTAGGACAGGTCGGCATGGCCGTCGCCGCGACGGCTCGGCGTGCCGACCGCGATGAACACGGCGTCGACGCCCTGCATCGCCTGGGCGAGGTCGGTGGTGAACGACAGGCGCCCGGCCTTGACGTTGCTGGCGACCAGGTCTTCCAGTCCCGGCTCGTAGATCGGAATCCTGCCTTCGCACAGGCGGGCGATCTTGGCCTCGTCCTTGTCGACGCACACGACGTCGATGCCGAACTCGGAGAAGCAGGTCCCCGACACCAGGCCGACATAGCCGGTGCCGATCATCGCGATGCGCATGAGGTTCTCCCGTTCTTGTTCGTCTTAGAGGTCGATCCCCTTCAGCACTTCGGCGAAAGCGGGGCCGATGTCCGGACGCGCCAGCGCGAACGCGATCTGCGCGTGCAGGAAACCGACCTTGTCGCCGCAGTCGAAACGCTGCCCCTCGAAACGAAGCCCGTGGAACGGCACCTGGCCGATGGTCTGCGACATGGCGTCGGTGAGCTGGATCTCGCCGCCGGCGCCCTTGGTCTGCTTGTCGAGGTATTCGAACACGCACGGATGCAGGATGTAGCGGCCGATGATCGACAGCGTCGACGGCGCCTTTTCCGGCTCGGGCTTCTCGACCAGGCCCTTGGCGCTGACCAGGCGGCCCTTGTCGGCATCGACGTCGAGAATGCCGTAGCGCTTGGTATGCTCGCGCGGCACGTCGATCACCGCGACGACGTTGCCGCCGACCTCGGTATGGGCGGCGACCATCTGCTTCAGGCACGGCGTCTTCGCCAGCACCAGGTCGTCGGGCAGGATGACGGCGAAGGGCTCGTCGTTGACCAGATCGCGGGCGCACCAGACGGCGTGGCCCAGGCCCATCGGCTCCTGCTGGCGGGTGTAGGACACCTGCCCCGACTGCGGCATCCACGACGTCACCGCCGCGATCTCGGCGGTCTTGCCGCGGGCGGCCAGGGTGCGCTCCAGGTCGGGGGCGTGGTCGAAATGGTCCTCGATGGCGTTCTTGCCGCGGCCGGTGACGAAGATGAAGTGCTCGATGCCGGCGGCCTGGGCCTCCTCGACGGCGTACTGGATCAGCGGCTTGTCGACGACCGGCAGCATTTCCTTGGGCATCGCCTTGGTCGCCGGAAGGAAGCGCGTGCCCATGCCGCCGACCGGAAACACAGCCTTTCTGACCCGTCGTGCCATTCTCTGACCTCGTGAAAATGAAAAGAAGTATGCATTTGCCGCGCAAGCCACGGCATCGTCGTGGCCGGACCTTTCTGCCACGGCCATCGGAGTCGCGCAACGACCCCTTCAGTCATTGAGAAGCATGTCTTTCGCTTGATTGAGGCGGCTGGCGAGCCAGTCCGATCCGCCATGATCCGGATGGCACGCCATCATCAGCCTTTTGTAGGCGGACTGGATCTCGTCCGGGGTGGCGCCGGGGCGCAAACCCAGCACCGACCACGCCTCGTCGCGGGTCATCGGCCCGTCGGAAGGGGCGGCGCCGGCGCCCGGGCCGGGCTCCTCGTCGCGCCAATTCGGTCGGTTGCGCTCCAGCCACGCCTCCAGGAGCTGCAGCGACTGCGGATCGGCCCGGCATTCGCGCCACAGCGCCGCCAGCTCCTCGTCGGCGAGCTGGCACAGCCGCCGGCCCCGGCCCGGCCCGGCCAGCACCTCGCCGTCGAGCTCGCCGCTGTCGTGATCGAGCACCATCCGCAGATAGCGCGTGTCGACCGACGAGGTGTTCGGCGCCGCCGCGCCGGCGTTGCGCCAGCCGCCGGAGCGGCCGCCGAGGGCGCCCTTGAGCGCGCGATAGGCCGAATGGACGTGCATGGCGCGCAGCAGCCAGGGCACCAGGCCGGCGACCGCCGCCAGCAGCAGCGGCAGCCGGCCGGTGACCACCAGCGCCAGTAGCGCCAGCGCGGCGAGGCCGAGCCCGCCCCATTTCAGCAGCCTGAGCACGGCGTGCGGATTGGCGCTGGCGAACCAGCGGCCGCCGAGGATCACCAGGATCAGCAGCGCCAGGCCGAGGAGCACCGCCTGCAGCACGTCAGCCCCGCATCTGGTGGGTCAGCCGCAGCACGGCGCCGCCGCGCCGGTTGCCGTACTCGGCCAGCGCCTTGCGGCCGCCGGCGGCGTAGACCGCGACCGCCGACAGCAGGTCGCGGAGCTGGTCGGGGGCGGAGGCGTCGAAGCGGCAATAGGCGCCGCCCGACAGCTTGGCGATCTGCGGGAACACGCGGGCCGCGACCGGATCGCCGCCCTCGTGGAACACGAACACCGGCACCCGCAGCACGCCGAGGCGGCCGGCGGTGGCGCAGACCTGGTCCGCGTCCTCCTCGAAGCAGTCGCCGACGAACACCACCGCGTGAACCTTGCCGCGGGCGGTTTCCTGGACCACATGGTCGAGCGCCCGGCCGATCTGGGTGTAGCCGCCGAGACACGAGACCTGCCGCATCAGCCGCAGCAGCTCCTCGGCCTCGCGCACCCATTTCGAGGCCCGGCATTCGTCGTAGCCGCGATAGTAGACCAGCTGGATGTCGAGCCCGCCCAACGCCGCCGTCTCCCGGAACATCTCGGCCTGGATGCGGGCGGCCTGGTCCCAGCGCGGCTGGCGGCTGGCGGTGGCGTCCATCGCGAACACCAGGCGGCCGCGGCCCTCGGGCGTCGGCTTCGGCGCCGCGGCGACCTTTCTTAAGAAAGAATCCACCGCCACCTGCGATGATCGCCCGGCCGGAAGGGACGGTTCGTCGTCGCCGTTCATGCATTCGACTCCTAGCCTCGATCCCTCAAAGATAAGTATATCGCCGGCCCCGCGCCACGGTCACACCGGGGTTGCGGTGCAGTAACGGCTTTGTCGGTTGACGCAGCAGGAAAATCCGCTCCAATGTTTCGCAATGCAGCACAATGGGGACCCGACGCCATGACCTCCGCCATCGGCAGCTTTCTGACGCAGCAGGTGCCGCTGTTCCGGGATTTCCCGGCGGATCGGCTCGAACAGTTGCTCGCGGGGGCTCGGGTCGAGACCTTCGAGGCCAACGAGGCGATCAAGAAGTTCGGCGACGAGCACCGCTTCATGGGGGTGATCATCGAGGGCCGGGCCGAGGTCTCGGTCATCGACGACCACGGCCGCAAGCACCACATCGACGCGGTCGAGGCCGGCCAGATCTTCGGCGAGATGAGCCTGATGACCGGCGACAAGACCTCGGCCGACGTCATCGCGGTGACCCGCTGCCAGGCGCTGCTGATCCCCGAGGAGGTGTTCTCGGCCCTGGTGATGACGTTCCCGCCGGCGATCAAGTACCTGTCGCGCACCATCACCGAGCGGCTGCGCAAGGCCTCGGCCGACGGCACCGGCTCGGAGATCGCGCTGAAGGCGGTGCGCGAGTCGGCCGACCCCTACGGCCTCGGCCTGCGCGACCAGTCGCCGCAGCGCATCCTGGTCGTCAACTGCGGCTCGTCGTCGCTGAAATACAACCTGTTCGACACCGAATCGCCCGAGCGCAACGCCCGCGGCCTGATCGAGCGCATCGGCGAGGACGGCACCCGCCACGTCTACCGCGCCGGCGACCGCGAGGTCGTGCGCAAGCTCGAGCGCGGCTGCCATGGCGAGGCGTTCCGCGAGATGATCGCCGAGCTGACCGCGGCCGACGCCGGCGTGCTGTCCTCGACCGCCGAGATCACCGCCGTCGGCCATCGCGTCGTCCACGGCGGCGACAAGTTCTCGGCCGCCACCGTCATCGACGACGCGGTGATCGCCGAGATCGAGAAGTTCTCGCCGCTGGCGCCGCTGCACAACCCGGTCAACCTGATCGGCATCCGCGAGGCGCGGTCGCTGCTGCCCAACGTGCCGCACGTCGCGGTGTTCGACACCGCCTTCCACCACACGATGCCGGCCTACGCCTATCTCTACGGCCTGCCGTGGGAGTTCCACGAGGACAAGAAGATCCGCCGCTACGGCTTCCACGGCATGTCGCACGCCTACGTGTCGCTGAAGGCCGCCGAGACGCTCAAGCGCCACTACTCGGAGCTGGCGATCATCAGCTGCCATCTCGGCAACGGCGCCTCGGTCTGCGCCATCGACCACGGCCGCTCGGTCGACACCTCGATGGGCATGACGCCGACGCAGGGCCTGCTGATGGGCACGCGCAGCGGCGACGTCGATCCCGGCATCCTGGTGCATCTGATGCGCAGCGAGGGCATGGACGCCGACGCCATCGACGCGCTGCTGAACAAGAAGTCCGGCCTGAAGGGCCTGTCCGGCATCTCCAACGACATGCGCGAGATCGAGCAGGCGGCGCAGGACGGCGATCCGCGGGCGCTGCTGGCCTTCAAGACCTTCTGCTATTCCTTGCGCAAGTACATCGGCTCCTACGCCGCGGCGATGGGCGACCTCGATTGCGTCGTGTTCACCGGCGGCATCGGCCAGGGCTCGGCCGGCGTGCGCTGGGCGGCCTGCCAGGGCCTCGGCTTCATGGGCATCAGGATCGACGAGAAGAAGAACCTGGCCGCGGACGGCTTCAACAGCATCGAGGTGATCTCGACCGCGGATTCGCCGGTCACCGTGCTGGTGGTGCCGACCGACGAGGAGCGGATGATCGCCCGCGAGACGGTCGGCGCCTGCAAGCGCGCCAAGATCACCGGCCGCATCCACCAGCAGGCGGAACTGCCGATCCCGATCGAGGTCTCGGCCCACCACGTCCACCTGGCGCAGGAGCACGTCGAGGCGCTGTTCGGCCCCGGCCACCAGCTCTGCAACCTGCACGAACTCAGCCAGCCGGGCCAGTTCGCCTGCGAGGAGAAGGTGACGCTGATCGGGCCGAAGGGCCGCATCGAGAACGTCCGCGTCCTCGGCCCGGCGCGCAAGGAGACCCAGGTCGAGATCGCGATGACCGAGCAGTTCAAGCTCGGCATCCATCCGCCGATCCGCGAATCGGGCGACCTCAAGGGCACGCCGGGCTGCATCCTCGAGGGTCCGGCCGGCCGGGTCGAGCTGCCGCGCGGCGTCGTCTGCGCCCAGCGCCACATCCACATGTCGCCGGACGACGCGCTCAAGCTGGGGCTGCGCGACCGCTACATCGTCCGCGTCAGGGTCGAGGGCGACCGCGAGCTGATCTTCGGCGACGTGGTCGTGCGCGTGAACCCCAACTTCCGCCTGGCGATGCATCTGGACACCGACGAGGCCAACGCCGCCAACATCAACACCGGCATGGTCGGCAGCATCGACAGCGTCCAGCGCCGCGCCCGCTGAGGGAACCGGCGCCGCCGCCACGGTGTTCTCCCGGCGAAGCACCACGTCGGGAGAAGCGCCATGACCGCCAGGACTCTGACCGTCCTTTTCGCCGCGTTCGCCACCGCCGCCCCGGCCCTGGCCTGCGAGGACGCCAAGGACGCCGCCCTGTTCATCAATCCCACCGAACAGATCTCGACCGAAGCGACCCGCCGCCTGGCCGAGGCCAACGACCCGAAGCCGGCCGAGCAGACGGCCGAGTCGGCGGCGGAGGAGTGACGCCGCCAGGGCGGGTGATTTTGCGACCGTGTCGCAGTTGCATCTGAGCGTCGACTGATCTATATTTCCTTCGCGGCAGATACGAAGGGCGTAGGCCCCGCCGCCGGATGCGACTGACACTCACCCGCGAGAGGGCGCCGATCCATGTACGTCTGCCTTTGCCACGGCTTCACGGACCGTCAGGTCAAGGAACTCGCGGCCAGCGGCACGCGCTCGGTGGCCAAGGTCTACCAGCACTTCGGCGTCCGCCCGAAATGCGGCAAATGCGTCCAGTACGTCCGCGACATCGTCAAGGACGGCGAGTCGGTGGCCGCCCCGGCCGGCAGCTGCGGCGCCGGCTGCTCCTGCGCCGGCTGAGGCGGCCCAGACCACCGTCACGCCCCGGCGCCGTGGCTTCTTCGCCGATGTGCACTCATCGCGTCATGGCCGGGCTTGTCCCGGCCATCCACGTGTTTCCGCCTGCGGGCAGTTCCCGACGATAGTGCGACCGCGCCACGTGGATGGCCGGGACTTCGCCCGGCCATGACGACTTCAAGGACCTGATACGCCGATCCGAACTTGAACCGGACTGCCGTGGGCTTGCCCCGCGGTCACGCCCCCCTACTCCGCCGCCTGCACCTGCGCTGGCGCCGGCGCCGGCGCCACGGTGCGCAGGCCGCGCAGGAACGCCGCGACGCCCATGCCGCGCAGGGGCACGAACGGCTTGTCGCAGCGTCGGCAGGCCTGCTTGATGCGGTCGACGGCGTCGTGCGAGACGCAGTCGATCGGGCAGACGACGACGTCGGCGCGCTCCAGGGCGCCGTCGAGCCGCGCGGCGCCGTCGGACAGGCCGCCGTCGTGATGCATCAATTCGCCGTTGCAGCGCCGCACCGCCGCCTGCAGATGCGGCATCAGCCGGTCGCGGCCGCCGACATACAGCACGCAGCGGCCGACCAGGTCGGGCGTCAGGTCGTTGGCCGCCCGGTCCTGCAGCCCCGACGCGGCGGCGCGCAAGGTCGCGTTCTCTTCGCGCAGGTCGTCGCGCTCGCTGCGCAGGCGCCGGACCTCGGCCTCGGCGACCGCGGCCCGTGCCTCGGCGGCCTCCAGCTTGATCGACATCCGCGCCTGCGCTCCGGTCTCGGCCTCCAGCCGCACCAGCAGCGCCCGGCGCTCGGCACCGGTTTCCAGGGCATCGAGCCGTTGCTGCAGCGCTTCGGCGCGCTCCTGGACCGCAGGCAGCCGCGCGGCGGCGTGCTCGAGGCCGCGGATGCGGGAGTCGCGACCGGCGATCGCCCGCGCCGCGCCGGCCCGCGCCGCCCGCAGTTCGGCCTCCAGCTCGACGACCCGCCCCTCCAGTTCCCCCTGGCGGCGCAGCTCGGCGCGAAAGGCGGCGCCGGCGAGGTGCGACATCATGTGGATCTCGCCGAACAGCCGCTCGCCGAGCTCGGCCGGCAGCAGCGGATGGGTGACCAGGGCCCAGTAGGCGCCCGGCACCTCGCCCTTCGCCTTGGCCTCCTGCCACAGCCGCTCCAGCGCCGAGGGGCAGCCGACGCGGGCGAATCGGCCGATCTGGACCGCGAACTTGCGCTCCAGCAGCTTGTGCGCCAGCCGCGCCACCTGGCACGGCTGCTTGGCGAAGCCGACCACGGCGCCGTGAAGCTGGTAGTCGCTGGGCGCGCCGTCGGGAAAGCTGACGCGGCCGTCATGGGCCAGCCGCCGCAGTTCGGGCACGCTCAGGCAGGTGCCGACCACCGCGCACATCCAGCGGCCGTCGACCTCCCACAGCTTGCGGCGGTTGGTCTTGATCTTCAGCGCCCCGGCCTTGGGGCAGTCCAGACACTCGCACATCCCCCACCTCGCTATTGCGACGCATTCTCATTTGCATTGTCAGCCAGGTCGGGCCTGCCGTCAAGAGCTTGCCTTCGATCAAGGCGACGCGCGGCGCCGGCGTGATAACAGCAGCACCGTCGGGGACATTCGCTGGAGGGGGGCGATGGGGATGCGTGCAGGCGGGCTCGGCCCGCTGGACTTCGGAATCGCGACGATGATCGGTCTGATCGGCGCCCGCATCGCCGGGGCCGCCGATCCGGCGGCGATGGCCGCCGGCTACGCCGTCGCGGCGGCGACCGCGGCGACCCTGCCGCTGTTGTGGGCGGCGCTGCGGCTGGGCTTCACGCGGGAATGACGCCGACGCCGCCGGTCAGCCCGGCGACGCGCGGCACCCAGGCCTGGACGGCGACGCCGGCGAATCGCGGCTCGATGCGGCTGTCGATCAGGAACCACTTGTAGTCCAGGTCGTCGATCAGCAGCTTCAGCAGGAACGTCGCGCAGGCCTGGCCGTGAAGCGCCCCGGCCTCGACCCAGTCGCCGGCCAGCGCGGCCGCGCGCAGCCGGTCGAGTTCCTGCTCGGCCTCGCGATGGCCGCGGGCGTGCGGAGCCAGCCGTGGATAGCGGCAGTCGTCCAGCATCCGCTCCTCGCGCTCGAAATGCAGGCGGGTCTCGGCGATCAGCTCGTCGGCGACGTCGATCGCCATCGCGGAGTCGCGCTCGAGCGCCGCCCGCAGCTGCGACAGCAGCGCGATGACGTTCCGGTGGTCGCGATCCAGGTCCGAGACCCCGACGCCCATCGCCTCCGTCCATCGCAAGTCGATCATTGTCGCCCCCCGGAGACCTCACCGCGTTATGTGCGGTGCAGTACAGTAGCGGTGGACCCTCGGGGAGGCTCTAGGTCATTGGGCAAGTGCTGCTAGTCCGGGAGGGGTAGCGCTCGACGGTTGCGGCCCTATCGCGCCGCGACGATCTCCGCCGCCACCGCGGCGACGGCGGCGGCGACGGCCGGGCCGAGCCCCTGGCCGTGCCCGAAATCCTCGCCCTCGATGCCGATCACCCGCAAACGACCCGGCAGCCCGCCGAGGGCGCGGGCCATCTCCACGGCCTGGGCGACGCCGAAGGCGTGGCTGGAGAAACAGAACAGCTCGGCAGGCAATGCCTCGCGCTCGGCATCGAAACGACGGATGGTGCCGGCCGGCTGGCCGGACGACACCGCGTCGACCACGATCACCGCCTCGCGGCCGCGCCACAGCTCCATCAGCTCGGCGCCCTCGCCGTGATGGGCGACGACCTCGACGCCCGGCGGCGCCAGCGCCGCCACCCGCTCGGCCACCGCCAGCCCGGCGCCGTCGTCGCGGCGGAACGCGTTGCCGATGCCGATCAGCAGCATTCGAATTCCGTAGCGCCCTGGGAGCGCGGGTCTCCAGACCCGCGGTGTTTCCCGGCGCTTGCCCTGACAACTGCGCGTCTGGAGACGCGCGCTCCGCGCGGACTCTCGCGGCGTTCGGCGGGCAGCGCCCCGTCCATCATTCCCGAACCCGCTCCAGCTTGAGGAAATGGGTGGCGCAGGAGATGCACGGGTCGTAGTTGCGGATCGCCTGCTCGCAGCGCCATTTCAGCTCCTCGTCGGCCAGCGCCTTGTGGGCCTCGACCACCTGCCACAGGTCGCTCTCGATCACCTTCTGGTTCTGCGCCGTCGGCGGCACGATCCGCGCCGTGACGATGGCGCCGTCCTCGGCCAGTTCGTAGCGGTGGTAGCAGATGCCGCGCGGCGCCTCGGTGCAGCCGTGGCCGACCGCCGCGCGCGGCTCGACGGCGACCGCCGGCGCGTCCGGCTCCTCGTAGGCCTCGACGATCGCCAGGGCGTCCTCGCAGGCCTGCAGGACCTCGACCGCGCGCACGACGATGCTCTTGAACGGGTTGTTGACCGCCGGCCCCAGCCCGGCCGCCGCCGCGGTCTCGCGCGCCAGGTCCGAAAGCTGGCGGTAGTTGAGGTTGTAGCGCGCCAGCGGCCCGACGAAATACGGCTTGCGGCCGTCCTTCATGAAGCCGTGCAGGGCGTTGGAGTGGCGGACGTGCTCCTCGTCGGCGAAATCGAGGAACTCGGCGACGCCGATGTCCATGCCGCGGTTCGAGACCAGCCGGCCCTCGTGGATCGCGTATTCGTCGGGATGGCGCAGCGCGACGAAGGTGTAGTCCTGCTCGATGTCGGGGAAGGCGAAGCCGCCGACCAGCTTGACGGTGTCGATGCTGGCCTGCACCGCCCATTTCAGGTCCTCGGCCAGCGCCCTGACCTGGGCCTTCCTCGGCGTCTTGTAGAAGCCGCCGACCTTCATGTTGATCGGATGGATGGCGCGGCCGCCGCCGACCGTCTCCAGGATGTCGTTGCCGATCTTCTTCAGCCGCAGCGCCGCTTCGACCAGCGGCCGGTTGGTCTTGGCCAGCTCGATCGCGTCGGCGAGGCCGAGGAAGTCGGGGGCGTGCAGCATGTAGACGTGCAGCGCGTGGCTCTCGATCCACTCGCCGCAATAGATCAGCCGCCGCAAATCGCGGATCGGCTTCGGCACCACGACGCCGAAGGCGTCCTCCATCGCCTGGATCGCGCCCATCTGGTAGGCGATCGGGCAGATGCCGCAGATGCGCGCCGTGATGTCGGGCGCCTCCGAGTAGTCGCGGCCGCGCAGGAAGGCCTCGAAGAAGCGCGGCGGCTCGAAGATGCCGAAGCGGACCTCCTCGATGGCGTCGCCCTTCATGCGCACGTAGAGCGAGCCCTCGCCCTCGACGCGGGCCAGCGCGTCGACCTTGATGACCCGTTTAGCCATGACGTTCGCTCTCCTTGCGGAAGGCCTCGGCGTTGGTGTTGAAGGTGCGCAGCGCCCGCTGGATGTCGCGGCCGTCGCAACCCAGCCCGGTCCACCACGTCGCCAGCGAGGCGGTGTTGGGCGTCTCCATCGGCCCGAAGCAGCCGTAGCAGCCGCGGTCGTGCGACGGGCACAGATTGCCGCAGCCGGCCTGGGTCACCGGGCCGAGGCACGGCGTGCCGTGGGCGACCATCACGCAGACGGTGCCCTTCTGCTTGCACTCCAGGCACTGCGAATGGCGCGGCACGATCGGCTTGCGGCCGTTGAGCGTGGCGTTGAGCACTTCCAGGAGCTGGTACTTGTTGATCGGGCAGCCGCGCAGCTCGAAGTCGACCGGCACGTGGTCGCCGATCGCCGTCGAGGTCTTCAGCGTCTCGATGTATTCGGGATGGGCGTAGACGATGTCGATGAAGCCCTTGACGTCGGCGAAGTTGCGCAACGCCTGGATGCCGCCCGACGTCGCGCAGGCGCCGATGGTGATCAGCGTCTTCGACTGCTTGCGGACCTTTCGGATCAGCTCGGCCTCGTGCGGCGTGGTGATCGAGCCCTCGACCAGCGACACGTCCCACGGACCCTTGGCCTCCTTGCGGGTCGCCTCGAGGAAATAGGCGATCTCGACCGCCTCGGCGACGGCCAGCAGTTCGAGCTCGCAGTCGAGCAGGCTGAGCTGGCAGCCGTCGCAGGACGAGAACTTCCACACCGCCAGCCGGGGTTTGGCGCGCGCCGTCATGACTGGAGCTCCCCTCTGTTCCGCGTTTCCGCCACCATCGTCACAGCTCCCGAATCGTCAGCAGGTCGGCGACGGCGTCGTAGCGGAACACCGGCCCGTCCTTGCACACGAAATGCGGTCCCCACTGGCAGTGGCCGCACAGGCCGATGCCGCACTTCATGTTGCGCTCCATCGAGACGTGGATCTTCGACGCGGCGACGCCGCGCTTCTCCAGCGCCATCACCGCGTAGCGCATCATCACCTCGGGACCGCAGACCAGCGCGGTGGTCTGCAGCGGGTCGAAGCCGCCGCGGGCGATCAGGTTGGTGACCACGCCGACGGCGCCGCCCCATTTGCCGGTCGAGCGGTCCACCGTGACCGCGACGTCGATGTCGAAGCGGCCGCGCCACTTCTCCAGTTCCTTGCGGAACAGGATGTCCTCGGGCGTGCGCGCGCCGTACAGGATCGTCACCTTGCCGAACCTGTCGCGCTCGGCCAGCGCCTGGTAGATCGCCGGGCGCAGCGGCGCCAGGCCGACGCCGCCGGCGACGATCAGCAGGTCGTCGCCATAGGCCTGCTCGACCGGCCACGGCGTGCCGAACGGGCCGCGCACGCCGAGCGCCTCGCCGGGCTTGACCGCCCACATCGCCTGGGTGACGGCGCCGACCGCGCGGATGGTGTGGACCAGGCAATCGGTGGCCGCCGGGTCGCCGGAGATGCTGATCGGCACCTCGCCGACGCCGAAGGCGTAGAGCATGTTGAACTGGCCGGGCTTGAAGGCGAAGCCGCCGCCGCCCTCGGGCACCAGTTCCAGGGTGAAGGTGTCGGACAGTTCCTTGCGCACCCGCTCGACCCGGAACGGGACCGGGAGCATCGGATCGGCGGGAACGAGGGCGACCGAATCGACGAGGCTCACGCCGACCTCCTGCCGCCGCCGCCGGGGCCGTAGAGATCGAGCATCTGCAGCCGCGCCGCCTGCAGGCGGTGGGCGACCACCGGCACGAAGCGCTTCATCACCTCGTAGCCGAGCGCATGGTCGCTTTCCATCTTGCGCAGCAGGCATTTGGCGTCGAACGACACGGCGCGCACCAGCGACACGGCGCGGGCGTCGAACATCGCCTTGTGCGGCGGCACCAGCCACGACCAGCCGAGGATGTCGCCTTCGCCGATGGTCTCGACGACCAGCGGCTCGCGCCCCGGCGCGTAGATCTCGATCGACACCGTGCCGCGGCGCAGCAGCCAGAACTTCTCGGCCGCCTGGCCCTCGCGGTAGATGTACTGCCCGGCCTCGTAGCGCTCGTTGGCGGCGCAGCCGACCAGCAGGGTCCGCAGCTCGGGCGCCAGGCCGCTCAGGAACGGATGTTCGTCGAGGATGCGTCCCAGGTCTTCCACGTGCATGGCTAGCCTCCCTTGCGGGCCGCGCGCAGGGCCGCGACCTCCTCGGTGACGTCGATTCCCACCGGGCACCAGGTGATGCAGCGGCCGCAGCCGACGCAGCCCGAGACCCCGAACTGGTCGTGCCAGGTGGCGAGCTTGTGGGTGATCCACTGGCGATAGCGCGACGACGCCTCGCGGCGCACGCTGCCGCCGTGGATGTAGGAGTATTCGATGGTGAAGCAGCTGTCCCAGCGCTTCCAGCGCTCGGCCTTGTCGCCGCCGAGTTCGGTGGTGTCCTCGGTGGTCGAGCAGAAGCAGGTCGGGCACACCTGGGTGCAGTTGCCGCAGGTCAGGCAGCGCTTGGCCGTGTCCTCCCAGCGCGGGCTCTCGATTCCCTGCTTGAGCAGCGTCTGCGCCTCGGGATCCATGCGCCGCTTCTGCTGCGCCGCCGCCTGCGCCGGCAGCGCCGCCGCCGCGGCGAGGTCGGCGGCCGAGGCCGGCGAATGCGGCACCGCGTCGAGCACGGCGGCGCCGCTCTGGCTGCCGACCTCGACGACGAAGACGTGGCGGCCTTCGGCGGCGATCTCGCTCAGCAGCAGGTCGTGGCCGGCGCCGACCTGCGGCCCGGTGCCCATCGAATCGCAGAAGCAGGTGGCGCAGGCGCGGCCGCACTGCACGGCCACGATCAGCGCCGCCTTGCGGCGCGCGGCGTAGACCGGATCGACATAGGCGCCGGCCGCGAACACCTTGTCCTGGACGGCGATCGCCGCCAGCTCGCAGGCGCGCACGCCGAGGAAGGCGACGCGCGGCGGCGGCGCCGGCTCGGGCAGCACGCGAAAGCCGCTGCCGCCGCGCTCGGCGGCCCACATCCGCTGGTGCGGCGGGAACAGGTGCCGCTTCCAGCCCTGGGCGCCCAGCGTGCAGCCGAACAGCGCCGCGCCGCCGTCGTGGCGCAGGCGGTAGCGCCCACCCTCCTGCTCGTCCGTGACCCCGGCGGGCAGATCGGCGGCTCCCGACAGCGGGGCGTAGACCACCGCGCCGTCCTCGACCCTGGGGCCGAGCACCGTGCGGCCGTCGGCGGCCAGCGCCGTCAGCAGCTCGTCGAAATCCTCCCGCTGGACCAGGACCTTGGAGCCTACCGAAATCGGCATCGTCCCTCCCCGGCATGGCGGCGGACCGGACGGCCGCCGCGAAATAACCATGCCGGTGATCATGGCATGACCACCGCCGCAAGCCAACCGCCGCAGCCATGCGACTTAGGAATGAGAGCGGCGTGAATCCGCGGCGGCCCGAACCGCCGCCGCCCTGGAGCGTTCACCTGACAGCGATGCAAGATGGGAGATCACCATGAACAGCAAGCTGTTCCTCGCCACCACCGCCGCGCTGGCGCTGCTGGCCGGCGCGCCGATGGCCGCCGAGACCACGCCCGGCGCCGCGACGACGACGGGCGAAGCGGCCGGCCAGGAATCCTACGCCACCCGCCTCACCCCGGAGCAGTTCGTCGAGGAGATCGTCGGCCACAACTGGGCGCAGCGCGACATCGCGCGCCGGGTCCAGGACGGCCAGGGCTTCAGCGAGGCGGTGCAGCAGCTGGCGCGCGAGATCGGCGAAAACGCCGAGTCGCAGAACGACAAGCTGAAGGACGTCGCCCAGGAGGCCAAGGTCGCCTACCCCGAGGACTTCGCCCAGGCGCGCGGCGTCTACCAGGAAGTGCCGGCCGGCAAGAGCCCGTCCGACCCGGTCAAGGCCGACACGCCGCCCGAGGCCGACGACGTCGCCTGGGGCATCAAGATGGCGACCGCGCTCGAGGACGAGCAGGACGTCTACCAGCGCGCGATCGACAGCGCGTTCGACGCCGACGCGCTCAAGGAATTCGCCACCTCGGCGCTGGACGAGACCAAGAACCAGCTCGAGGCGCTGCGCGAGACGATCGACGCCCAGGCGCTGGCCGAGACGCCGGACGACGCCGGCGCGAAGAGCCGCTAGGCCGGAACGTTCTCCACCGCCCGCGACGCCGGCAGCCGCAGGGTGACCGCCGTGCCGGCGCCGCGGGTGCTTTCGATGGTCATCGTGCCGCCGTGCAGCTCGGTCAGCGCCTTGGCCAGCGGCAGCCCGAGGCCGGCGCCCTCGTAGCGCCGGGCGAGGCCGGTGTCGACCTGGCGGAACGGCGTCAGGGCGACCCGGATCTCGTCGGGCGCCATGCCGATTCCGGTGTCGGTGACCGACAGCCACAAACCGCCGTCCGCGCCGCGGCCCGCGGCCACGGTGACGCTGCCCTCCGGCGGGGTGAACTTCACCGCGTTCGACAACAGGTTTATCAGCACCTGCTTGAGCCGGCGCTCGTCGGCGACCACCGTCGGCAGATCGGAGGCCAGCCGCTGTTCGAGCACGACCCCCGCCTTGCCGGCGCGCTCGGCGACCAGCCTGACGCAGCTCCGCACCAGGTCGCCGGGCGCGAGCGCGTCCTCCGCCAGTTCGACGGCGCCGATCTCGATGCGCGAGATGTCGAGGATGTCGTTGATCAGCGCCAGCAGGTGGCGCCCCGACGAGCGGATGTCCTCGGCGTATTCGCGGTAGCGCTGGCTGCCGAGGCCGCCGAACATCTCGCCGGCGATGACGTCGGCGAAACCGATGATGGCGTTGAGCGGCGTGCGCAGCTCGTGGCTCATGTTGGCCAGGAATTCGGTCTTGGCCCGGTTGGCCATGTCGGCCAGGGTCTTGGCCTCGAGCAGCTGCGCCTCGGCCTCCTTGCGGTGGGTGACGTCGACGGCGGCGATCATCATGCGGCCACAGGTGCCGTCGGCGTTGACGATCGGCGCCACCTGGACCTCGAAGCAGCGCCCGTCGCGCAGGCTCTCGAAACGCACCGGCTCGAGCCGGCGCAAGGCCCGCCGCGCCCGCGACGCGCCGCGCCACGAGCGGCCGGCGGCGAGATGGTCGAAGATGCTGGAGCCGATCAAGGCGGATTTCGGGTGCCCGAGCACCTGCGCGGCGGCGTCGTTCAGCGCCATGATGCCGCCGCCGGCGTCGGCGAGCAGCAGCAGCACGCCGGGCGTATCGAGCATCGCCCGCACCGTCGCCTCGCTCTCGTGCAGGATGGCCTCGGCGCGGTGGCGGGCGGTGACGTCGGTGAAGGTGCTGAGGAAGCCGAATCCGGGCACCGGGTTGCCGCGGACCTCGATCGTGGTGCCGTCCGGGCGGGCGCGCTCGAACTCGTGCGGCACCATCTCCCGGGCGCGCTCGACGCGCTCGCGCACCAGCTCGTCGACGTCGCCGTCGCCGTACTCGCCGCGCTCGGCGTTGTAGCGCATGAACCGCTCGAACGGCGTTCCCGGCACGCACCATTCGAGCGGCACGTCGGTGAGCCGGGCGAAGCCGCTGTTGGCGACCAGCAGCTTCATGTCGTTGTCGAACACCGAGATGCCCTGCGGCAGGTGGTCGATGATCGCCTGCAGCAGCCGCGTCTTCTCGTCGGCCTGGCGGGCGAGCTTGCGGCGCTGGGCGTTCTCGCGCAGCAGTTCGCTGTTGAGCTGGCTGAGCTCGGCGGTGCGCGCCGCCACCTTGCGGTCGAGCAGCTCGTTGGCCTGGCGCAGCGCCTCGGCGGCGCGCACCCGATCGGTGATGTCGGTGTAGGTGGTCACGAAACCGCCGCTCGGCAGCGGATTGCCGGCGATCTCCAGCCAGCGCCCGTCGGGCCGCAGCCGCTCGAAATGATGAGCCTCGAAGCGACTGGCCCGCTTGACCCGCCAGCGGACCTGGTCCTCGGGGTCGCCGGGGCCGTACTCGCCGCGTTCGGCGTTGTAGCGGATGATCTCCTCGAAGCTCATGCCCTCGCGGATGAAGCCCTCGGGCAGGTCGTAGAGCTCGGAGAACCGGCGGTTGGCCACGACGAGCCGCAGATCGGCGTCGAACACGCTGATCCCCTGGTTCAGGTATTCGGCCGCCTCGCGCAGGGTCTCCAGCACCGCCGGCCGCGGTGCCGCCTCGCTGGTGGTCAAGTCACCCTCCCATGCCGGCCGTTTCGGTCGACGGCTGGTATTGTGGTTATGCCCGACCATGGTAGCAGGAGTTGTACCGCCCGGCCAGCCGGCCGAACACCCGCCGATCTGTACAGCGGCGGGGCGGCTATGCTACGTACGCTCGTTCGCAACCCCGCCACGAGACACGCAAATGCACGACGGCGATTCACCGCGCAGCATGCCTCGCCTCTGGACCCTCGCCGTCCCGCTGGCCTTCGTGGTCGGCACCGCCGCCTTCCACCTGCTGGCGCCGCAGGCCTACGTGGCGGTCATGGAGGGCGAACTGGGCGTGGTCGAGATGAGCCAGTTCCTGGTGCTGGTGCTGGCGACGATCCTGGCCGCCGTGCTGACCCTGCGCGCCCGCGCCTTCCGGTGGTACACGGCGCTGGCCCTCGTCTGCTGCTTCTACGTCGCCGGCGAGTAGATCAGCTGGGGGCAGCACCTGCTGGGCTGGTCGACGCCGGAAGGCTGGGCGCAGCTCAACGACCAGAACGAGACCAACCTGCACAACACCAGCTCGTGGTTCGACCAGAAGCCGCGGCTGATCCTCGAGATCGCCATCGTCCTCGGCGGCATCCTGCTGCCGCTGACCAAGGCGGAATGGCGCGCCAAGCTGGGCCGCCTGTCGGTTCTGGTGCCGAGCGCCAGCCTGATCCCGGTCGCGGTGATCGCCGAGATCGTGCGGGTCATCGACAAGTTCCCGAACCCGCTGTTCTACCGCGGTTCGGAAGTGCAGGAACTCGGCTACTACTACTACATCCTGCTGTACCTGATCATGCTGGCCCCGCGCCTGCGCAGCCCGGCCTGGCGGACGCGCGCCGCCGCGGCCTGAGCGGCCGCGCCGGGAACAGACCGGCTCCGGCGCCGTTCACTCCAACGGGGTGAAACCGGCGCGGAGCCGTCTTGGAACACGAATTCCTCGTCTTCCTGCTGACCGTCGCGATCGGCGGCATCGGCGCGCAGTGGCTCGGCTGGCGCCTCGGCATCCCCGCCATCGTCCTGCTGCTCGCCACCGGGGTGACGGCCGGGCCGGCCCTGGGCATCATCGACCCGTCCGAGCTGTTCGGTCCGCTGCTGCAGCCGATCATCGGCGCGGCGGTGGCGATCGTGGTGTTCGAGGGCGGTCTGAGCCTCAACCTGCGCGACCTGGACCGCGCCGGCACCGGCATCCGCCGGCTGGTCGCGGTCGGGCTGCCGCTCAACTGGGCGCTGGGCGCCATGGCCGCCCACTGGATCGGCGGCATCGAGTGGCCGATCGCGGTGCTGATCGGCGCCGTCCTGGTCGTCACCGGCCCGACCGTGATCCTGCCGCTGCTGCGCCAGACGCCGATCGAGCAGCGCCCCGGCGCGCTGCTGAAATGGGAGGCGGTGGTCAACGACCCGATCGGCGCCATCCTGACCGTCGTGGTGCTGGAATACCTGACGGCGGTCGGCACCGGCGCCGCCCTGCCGGGCGTGCTCCTCGACCTGGCGATGGGCACGGTCGTGGCGCTCGTCGCCGCCCTCGCCGCGGCCTATGCGGTGCGCTGGGCCTTCCACGCCGACCTGGTGCCGGAGGTGATGAAGACGCCGCTGCTGCTGAGCGGCACCGTCGCCCTGTACGCCGGCACCAACCTGGTGCTGCAGGAGGCGGGACTGCTGGCGGCCACCGTGTTCGGCCTGACGCTGGCCAACATCAACGTCAGCGGCCTGCGCCCGCTCAGCCGCTACAAGGAGTCGCTGTCGGTGCTGCTGGTCTCGAGCCTGTTCGTGATCCTGGCCGCCGACATCGACCCGGCGGTGTTCGCGCGGCTGTCCTGGCCGGCGCTGCTTCTGGTGGCCGCCTTCCTGGTCGTGCGGCCGGTGGCGATCCTGCTGGCGACGCTCCGCTCGGGCCTGAGCTGGCCGGAACGGCTGCTGACCGCGTGGATCGGTCCGCGCGGCATCGTCGCCGCCGCCATCGCCGGCATCGCCGGCGCCCATCTGAGCCGGAGCGGCTACGCCGACGCCGATCTGGTGCTGCCGATCGTGTTCCTGGTCATCATCTCCACCGCGGTGCTCCAGGGCCTCACCCTGGGCCCGGCGGCGCGGCGGCTGGGGCTGGTCGCGGGCGAGGAGCCGGGCCTGCTGATCGTCGGCGCCTCGCCCTGGACCATCGAGCTCGCCTGCCTGTTGCGCCGCCTCGACGTCCCGGTGGTGATGGCCGACCGCTCGTGGACGGCGCTGCGCCCGGCGCGCGACTGCGACATTCCCACCATCAACGTCGAGATCATGTCGGAATGGGTCGAGGAGGTACTGGACACCGGCGACGTCGCCTATCTGCTCGCCGCGACCGAGGACGACGCCTACAACGCGCTGGTCTGCGCCCGCCTGGCCCCCGAGCTGGGGCGCGAGCGGGTGCACCAGCTCGCGCTGCGCTCGGGGCGCCTGGACGCCCGGCACACGCCCGGCCCCGACTGGCGCGGCAAGATTCTCGCCGAACGCCACCTCGACCAGACCGAGGCCAACCGGCTGCTGCTCGAGGAAAACTGGCAGTTCGTGGTCCGCCGCATCGAATCCGGGGAGGGCACCGCCGAGGAGGCGCAGGTCGACCGCGAGAAGCTGCTGCTGGTGGTGCGCGACAAGGTCGGACTGCTGTTCCACACCCCCGAACGCGAGGTCAAGGTGCAGCCCGGCGATCTGCTGATCGCCTTCGCCCCGGCCGAGGAGGCGCCGGTCAGCCGGACGCGACCGGCAGGCGCACCGTGAATACCGAGCCCTCGCCCCGGCGGCTTTCGGCGGAGACGTCGCCGCCCATCATCCGGCACAGCCGCCGGCTGAGCGCCAGGCCGAGGCCGGTGCCGCCATAGGTGCGGCAGACCGAGGAATTGCCCTGCGTGAACTCCTGGAACAGCCGCGCCATCTCGTCCGGCGCCAGGCCGATGCCGGTGTCGCCGACGGCGAACACCACCGCATGGCCGTCCCGGCGGACGCAAAGCTCGATGCGGCCGTGCTCGGTGAACTTGGCGGCGTTGCCGAGCAGGTTGAGCAGGACCTGGAGCAGCCGCGTGCGGTCGGCCCGCACCAGGCCGGCATCCGGCGCCAGGTCAAGCCACACCGCGTTGCCGCGGGCGGCGGCCAGCGGTTGGATCTGGGCCAGAGCCTCGCGCGCGACCTCCGCCGCCTCGACGTTCTCGACGTGCATCTCGAGCCGCCCCGCCTCGATCTTCGACAGGTCGAGCAGATCGTTGATGAGCGCCAGCAGATGCTGGCCGGACTGGTGGATGCTGTCGACGTAGTCGCGGTAGACGGCCGGTTTCACTTCGCCCAGCACCCCGGTCGCGATCAGGTCGGAAAAGCCGATGATCGCGTTGAGCGGCGTGCGGAGTTCGTGGCTCATGTTGGCGAGGAAGGTCGACTTGGCCTTGCTTTCGGCCTGCGCCGCCGCCTTGGCCTCCAGCGCCCGGCGCAGTTCGACCTCGGCCTCGATCTCGGCGGTGACGTCGCGGCCGATGCCGCGATAGCCGAGGAACGCGCCGTCCGGATCGAAATAGGGTCCGCCGCTGAGCGCGAAATGCCGGTCGCCGCCGTCGGGGCGCAGCCATCGGAGGCGGAGGTTGCGGAACTTCACGCGCGCGGCCATGCGCCGCTGTAGATCGCCCAGCGGATCGCCGTCGCGGCCGGCGCGGACGCGCGCATGCGGGCGCAGCGCGTCGAGGTGGCGCCGGCCGATCATCAGTGCCGCGGAAATGCCGGCGAAGCGCTCGAATTCGGACGAGACGTAGAGGAGACGTCCGGCGGCGTCGCTCTCCCAGAACCAGTCGGCGCAGGATTCGGCGAAATCGCGCAGCCGCTCCTGGCCGAGACGCAGGGCCCTTTCGGCGGCCAGGCGCTCGGTGACGTCGCGGGCGACCACCAGGCCGCAGGCGACGCCGCCCGAGCGTTCGACGCGATAACTGAGTTCGACCGGGACCGTGCCGCCGTCGGCGCGGATCAGCGCGGTCGCCACCGTCCACGGCTCGCCGGGCACCGCCTCGGCGAACATGCGCGCGACCCGCGGCGGCGGCGGTCGCGGCAGCAGGTCGGTCAGCATCGTGCCAAGCAGCGCCTCGCGGCTGCGGCCGAGCATGCCGCAGGCGGCGCGGTTGGCGTCGACCACGGCGAGGCCGGGCAGCGCCACCATCAGGATCAGGTCGTTGCCCTGGTCGAGCAGCGCCCGGAACAGTTCGAGTTCGTCGAGCCGGCGCCGCAGCTCGGGATACCAGCTCTTGCGCAGGCTGCGTTCGCCGAGGCCGACGATCTTCTCGCGCAGGGCGGCGATCTCGTCCTCGTCCGGTCCCGGCGACTCGAGCGCGGCGCTACATCGCCTCTTCATAGACGACCTCGATGTCGCGGGCGCCGGCGCGGCGCGGATTCGTCACCAGGCAGGCGTCGCGCACCGCTTTGGCGGCGAGATCCGGGATGTCGCCGCTGCGCACCCCGGCGGCACCGAGCGTGTCGACGACGCCCAGCGAGCGTTTCAGCGCCACCAGCGCGTCGACCAGCGCCTGCCGGCGGTCGCGCGCGGTCATGCCGCGCAGGTCGACGCCCATCGCCGCGGCGATGGCGTCGAAACGCTCGGGCGCGGTGCCGTAGTTGAAGGCGACGACGTGCTCCAGCAGCATCGCGTTGCTGGCGCCGTGCGGCAGGTCGAGGAAGCCGCCCAGGCTGTGCGCCATCGCGTGCACGGCGCCGAGGCTGGCGTTCGAGAACGCCAGCCCGGCCTGCAGGCTGGCCTGCATGATCTTCGAGCGCAGCCCGACGTCGTCGGGCGCGGCCTGGGCCTGCGGCAGATGGGCGGGAATAAGCCGGATCGCCTCGAGCGCATGCAGGTCGACGATCGGCGACGAGGCGGTCGAGACGAAGGCCTCGATGGCATGGGTCAGCGCGTCGAGTCCGGTGCAGGCGGTCAGCCCGGCCCCCATCGTCTTCGTCGTCTCGGGATCGATCAGCGCCACGTCGGGCACGGTGGCCTTGCTGATGATGGCGATCTTCACCCGCTGCTCGGCGTCGGTGACGATCGCGAACTGCGAGATGTCGGCCGAGGTGCCGGCCGTGGTCGGCACGCAGATCAGCGGCGGGCCGGGCACGTCGACGTTGTCGATGCCCTCGAATTCCAGGATATGGCGGCCGTTGCTGCTGACGATGCAGATGCCCTTGGCGCAGTCGATGACGCTGCCGCCGCCGACCGCGACGACGACGTCGCAGCCGCCGGACCGGTAGACCTCGGCGCCGGCCATCACCTCCTCGGCCCGGGGATTGGGGCTGACGGCGTCGAACAACGCGTAGCCGATCTCGGCGGCGGCGAGAGCGTCGCAGACCTCGCCGGCCCAGCCGGCCGCCGCGATGCCGGGATCGGTGACCACCAGAACCCGCCGGGCGCCGAAATTCCTGGCGTAGCGCGCCACCAGGCGTCGCGCGCCCACGCCGAAGACGAACTCCGGGGCGACGAACTTGCGCAACTCGGACATCGCTTCCTCCACATGCCGCTTATCATTGCGGCTTCTATCGATCATAACGGCTTTTTTTCCTCGAAAGAACAGCCATTCGCCAGACGGTCGGAACGGCGATGATTAGATCTTGCGAATATTTGGATGGCATGGTCCATGCGCGTCGCGGCGGCCACGGCGTGTCCGTTGTCAAACCGCCCCGGCGTCGCCAGAATGAAGCGGACAGAAAGGGAGAATCGGCAGGTGGCGAAGATTCTGCTCGCTGAGGACGACGAAGCGCTTTGCGCGCTTTACGAGGCCTGGCTGGTCGAGGCGGGGCACGAGGTCACGGCGGTGCGCGACGGGGCCGCCGCCCTGGAACGGCTGCGCGACGAGCCGTTCGAGGCCGTGGTGCTCGACATCGTGCTGCCGGCCGTCGACGGCGTCGAGGTGACGCGCCAGGCGCAGGCGCTGCGCCCCGGCGCGAAGGTGATCGCCATCTCGGGCGGCGGCGCCCACCTCTCGCCCGGGCTGGCGGTCGATCTTTCGGCGATGTTCGGGGCGAGCGCGGTGCTGACCAAGCCGTTCGCGGAGCGCGAGCTACTGGCCGCGGTCGACCGGGTCACGATCTGAGCGAATCTCGTCGCGTTGCGCGCTCATCGCCCGGGCGATCTTCTCGAGCAGCTTGGCGAGCTGCTCCTGCTCGTCCGCCGCCAGGGCCTCGACCGCGCGGCCGACCATGTGGATCGGGTCGTGACGCTGCGCCTCGATCCCCTGCTCGGTCAGTTCGAAGCGCAGGATGCGGCGGTCGAACTCGCTGCGCACGCGACGCACCAGCCCCTTGCGGGCAAGCGCGGCCATGGTCTGGCTGGCCGTGCCCTTGCTGGTGCCCTGGTAGCGGGCGAGCGCCGTGACGCTGCGGGCCTCGGGGCCGACGCGGCCGAGATAGCGCAACGCCGCCCATTGCGCCGGATTGAGGCCGGCCACGAACGAGGGTCCCGTCGTCAGACGGATGATGTGGGCGATCACTTCGGCGGTCGCCAGCGCGGAAATTCGGACCCCGTTGCTCATGACCTGAATTGACGTTGCTAAAGAAAGCAAGACTATCGATGTGTCGGGGGTCAAGGCAAGCTGTACTTCCGAAGGAATTTGTACCCAGCCAATCGATTTAAACGCTCGATAACGGAGGTTGCCGTGGCGTTGTTGTTCGAAATCGACGATGCGGAACAGCGGCGGAAGCTCGCCGAGCAAATCGTCTCGGTGCAGTACGAAAGCTTTCCGGATCTGCCCGATCGCTACGGCCCCGGCGGGCGGGAGCACTGCGTTTCGGACGTCGTCTTCAACCTGCTCTATCTCGAGGCGGCGGTCGGCAGCGACAGCCCGTCGATCTTCCACGAATACGTCGGCTGGCTGAAGATTTTGTTCGCTCGACTCGGGATCGACGAACGCGATCTGATCGAAAGCTTGCGGGCGATGCGACGGGTGCTGGCCGGCCGCGGCGAGCCCGGCGGCGACAAGGCGGCGGCACTGATCGACGAGGCCATCGCCGCCCTGCCGCGGATGCCGGCGGCGCCGGCCAGCCACATCGTCGCGGAACATCCGCTGGGCTCGCTGGCGCGGTCCTATCTCGACGCGCTTCTGGCCGGCGACCGCCGCGCCGCGACCGGCCTGGTGATCGAGGCCGCGCGGGCGGGCACGCCGGTGCCCGAGTTGTATCTCGGCGTCTTCCAGCCGTGCCTGCGCGAGGTCGGGCGGCTGTGGCAGCTCAACCGGATCTCGGTGGCCCAGGAGCACCTGTTCACCGCCGCCACCCAGATGATCATGTCGCAGCTCTATCCGTTCATCTTCGACCGGCCCGGAAACGGCCGGCGCCTGCTGGCGGCGTGCGCCAACGGCGAACTGCACGAGATCGGCGTGCGCATGGTCGCCGACCTGTTCGAGCTGGACGGCTGGGAGACGACCTATGTCGGCGCGTCGAGCCCGATCGCCGCCACGGTGGCGCTGGCCGTCGAGCGGCGGCCGGACCTGATCTGCGTCTCGGCGACCATCGCCCCCAACGTCGCGCACGCCCAGGCGCTGATCGCGGCCCTGCGGGCCAGGCCCGAACTGGAGCGCGCCCGCATCCTCGCCGGCGGCCGCCCGTTCGACCAGGCGCCCGAGCTGTGGCGCCGCATCGGCGCCGACGGCTGGGCCGCCAACGCCGTCGACGCGGTGCGTCTCGGCCGCGAGCTGGTGCGGCCATGAGCGACGATCCCGGTTTCGTGCTGCGCTGCGAGGCCGACGGCCGCATCGCCGCGGTGGTGCACGACACCTACGGACTCGACGCCGCGGCCTGGATCGGCAGGCCGTTCACGACGCTGATCGCGCCGGGCGCCCTGGGCAAGGCGCTGGAGTTCTTCCGCGGCATCAGCGGCGAGGGCGCCGAATACCACTGGGAGATGCCGGTGGCGCCGGGCAACCGCACCATGGTCTTCGTCGGCGCCAGATACGACCGCGGCATCCTGGTCGCCGCCAGCGCCACCGCGCTGTCGGTCGAGGCGATCATCGCCGAGCTGTCGCGGATCGGCGACGAGCAGGCCAACACCATCCGTCACCTCGCCGCCCAGGCCCGGCGCCCGCCGCCGCCGCCCGACGCCGCGGCGTTCGAGGAGCTGACCCGGCTGAACATCGAGTTCGCCAACATGCAGCGCGAGCTGGCGCGCAAGAACGCCGAACTCGCCCGCGCCAACGAGCGCAAGAGCCTGATGCTGGGCATGGCCGCGCACGACCTGCGCAACCCGCTGAGCGCGATCACCGGCTTCGCCGGGCATCTCGAACGCCGGGCGGGCGGCAAGCTCGACGACGCCGAACGCAAGTTCCTGCGCTACATCGCCGAATCGACCCGGCGCATGCTGGGCATCGTCGAGGGCGTGCTGGAGCTGTCGCGCACCGAGACCGGCAAGCTGGTGCTCGACCGCCGTCCGACCGATCTCGGCGCCCTGGTCCGCGACACCGTGGCGCTGAACGAGGCGCTGGCCGCCGCCAAGGGCATCGCGCTGCAGGCGCAGGCGCCGGACTCCGGGCCGGAGCTGGCGGTGGACGCGCCGAAGATCGTGCAGGTCCTCAACAACCTGATCGGCAACGCGATGAAGTTCTCGACCGCCGGTACCCGGGTGCTGGTCTCGGTGAGCGCCGCCGCCGAGCATGTCGAGATCGCCGTCGCCGACCAGGGTCCCGGCATTCCGCCCGACGAACAGGAAAAGCTGTTCCAGCCCTTCTCGCGCACCAGCGTGCGCAGCACCGCCGGCGAACCCTCGACCGGCCTCGGTCTCGCCATCACCCGCTCGATCGTCGACGGCCACGGCGGCCGCGTGACGGTCGACTCGGCGCCGGGCCGGGGGACGACGTTCCGGGTCGTGCTGCCGGTCGGCTAGGACAGCCAACCCTCGATCGCCGCGAAGGTCGCCTGGGCGGCGGCGATGGCGGCGTCGTGGTCGTCCGGCGCGACCTCGCGGGCGAGCTTGGCGCGGAAGTCGCGCCACAGCCGGGCGGGATCGGCGCCGCGGCTGGCGAAGAAGGCGATGCCGGCGTCGGGCGCCAGGCCGAGATTCCCGGCCACCCGGCGGGCGATGACCTGGCCGCCGAGGCGCGAGCCCTCGGTGACGTAGAGCCCGCCCAGCGCCGCCGCGCGGGTCTCGAAGGACGGCAGATCGCGGCAGTCGGGCAGCGCGGCGATCTCGGCGGCCGACAGGCCGAGCGCCCGCAGATCGGCGGCGATCGCCGGCAGTCGCCGGCGCTCGTCGAAGAAGCCCGGCTCGGCGAGCAGGGCCGCCATGCGGCGCTCCCACGGCCGGTAGAAGCCGTGGAAGCGTTCCAGGTACCAGGCGTAGCCGGCGCGGTCGAGGCCGGGGTCGAGCAGCCGCAGCCGGGCCTCGAGGCGCGCATGCGCCGGCCGGGTCTCGGCGCGCAGCCGCTCGAGCAGGGGCTCGCTCAGCGGCAGCTCCCCTTGGAGCCGACCGCGCAGACGCGGCCGTCCGGCCACACCACGTTGTCGAGCTTGGCGGCGATGAAGATGGCGCCGTCGATGCGCGCGCCGCGCAGGTCCGCCCCCGACAGGTCGGCGTCGAGGAAGTTGACCCGGGTCAGGTTGGCGTCGGCCAGCTTGGCGCCCTGCAGGTTGACGGCGTGCATGTGCGCGCCCTCGAGGTTGGCGCCGGTCAGGTCGGCGGCCTTGAGGTTGGCGAGCTGGATGATGGCGCCGGTGAAGTTGGCGCCGGCCAGGTTGGCGCCGTCGAGCCGCATCGCCACCATCGAGGCGTAGCTCATGTCGATGCCGGGCTGCTGGGCGCCGATGCGCACCGCCCAGTCGCAATTGGCCTCGGGCTCGAAGGCGCAGGCGCTGTTGATGTCCTGGCCGGGCTCGATCTTGTCGGTCCACGCCATCGCCGGCAGCGCCGCGGTGGCGGCGGCCAGCGCGACGACGGCGGCGGCGACACCTCGATACTTGAAACCGATCATAATACTCCCCTCTCCCTACTGTAGATTTCTCCACACCCCCTCGGGCATGCAAGAATAGCATTTTGCGCAGAGCGCTCGAACCGGGATTTGCGCTTGGTCAAGTCGGCGTAATTATTCGTTTTCGCTAATAGAGGCGCGGCGAATTCTCCGGAAGCGCGACGTGGAATTCGACGCGCGCCGCGCCCCGTTCTTTTGGCGCCGCGGGCACGCCCTGCCGCTCAGCCGGTGGCGCCGAGCCCGCCGGCGATGGCGTTGATGGTCAGCAGCAGCCGCGCTTCCAGCCCGGGCGCCCGCGCATCGCCGCCGCCCTTCAGCGGCCGCCATTCCCGCAGCAGCCGGATCTGCTCGTCGTGCAGCCGCCGCAGGGCGTCGCGGCGCAGCGACAGCGAGCGCTGCACCGCCGCCCGCCGCTCGGCCAGCGGACCGCCGTAAAGCCGCTCCAGGGCCGCGACCGTGCGGCGATGCTCGTCGAGGACCATGGCGAGGAAGCGCTCGCGCAGGTCGGCGTCGGGGATCAGGGCGGCATAGGCGCGCATGATCTCCGGATCGGCGGTGGAGACGCTGGTGGCGACGCTGCTGGCGACGTAATGCAGCGGCGGCCAGTCGTAGAGCCGGCCGCGCAGCCGCTCGAAGCCGGCCGCGTCGTCGCGCGCCAGCGCCTCGAGCGCGCTGCCGACGCCGTACCAGCCCGGAAGCTGGAACCGCGCCTGGCTCCACGAGAACACCCACGGGATCGCCCGCAGGTCGGCGAGCGTGCGCCGGCCGGTCCGGCGCACCGGCCGCGAGCCGATGCGGCTGGCCTCGATGGCGTCGATCGGCGTCGCCTGGCTGAAGAAGTCGAGGAAACCGTCGGCGCGGATCAGCGCCTCGTAGACCCGGCGGCTGTCCGCCGCCAGCCGGTCCATCGTCGCGGCCAGCGCCGGCTCGTCGGGCGCGGCGCTGGCGCGGCCGAGCGACGCCGCCACCGTGCCGGCCATCAACAGTTCGAGGTGATGGGCGGCGGTGGCGACGTTGGCGTATTTCTGCGAGATCGTCTCGCCCTGCTCGGTCAGCCGCAGGTCGCCGCCCAAGGCGCCGGGCGGCGTCGCCGCCAGGAACCGGTGCGTCGGGCCGGCGCCGCGGCCGATCGTGCCGCCGCGGCCGTGGAAGAAGCGCACCCGCACGCCGGCGGCGCGGCCGGCCGCCGTCAGCGCCTCCTGCGCCCGGTACAGCCCCCAGCGGCTGGCGAGGATGCCGCCGTCCTTGTTGCTGTCGCTGTAGCCGACCATCACCTGCTGCACCGGCGTCTCGGCCCCGGACGCCGCCGCCTGCCAGGCCAGCGAGCGCCGGATCGTCGGGTGGTCGAGGAAGCCGCGCAGGATGTCGGGGCTGCGCCGCAGGTCGTCGATGGTCTCGAACAGCGGCACCACCGGCAGCGGGCAGGCCGGGCCGTCCGGGGTGTCGACCATCAGCCCGGCCTCGCGGGCGAACAGACAGACCACCAGCAGGTCGGAAACCGAGCGGGTCATGCTGACGATCAGCGCGCCGAGGCCTTCGCTGCCGTGGGCGGCGGCGTGCGCGGCGACGGCGCGGTAGCAGGCGGTCACGGCGTCGGCCTCGGGCCCCAGCGACACGCCGGCGCGGGCGAACGGCCGCGGCAGCGCCAGTTCGGCATCCAGGAAGGCGCGCCGCGCCGGCTCGTCCCAGGACTCGTAGTCGGCGGCCCGGATGCCGGCGCCGCGCATGAGCTGATCCAGCGCCAGCTCGTGGAAGCGGCTGTTCTGGCGGATGTCGAGGCGGGCGAGGTGGAAGCCGAAGGTGCGGACCAGGTCGAGCACCGGCCCGACTTCGGCCTCGGCCAGCCGATGGGCGCCGATGGCGCACAGGGACTCGGCCAGCAGCTCGAGGTCGGCGGCCAGTTCCCCGGCGCGGCGATAGGGCTGCGGTGCGCCGGCGTCGGGCAGCCGCGCCAGCATCAGATTGACGAACTGCCGCCATGGCTCCTCGGGGTTGCGGGCGACCGCGCGGCGGCCGTGATCGCCGAGCGGCTCCGCCAGCTCGGCGATGCGGGCCGGCAGCGCCGGCGGCGGCCGCTGCAGCCGCGCCGACAGGCTGAGGTCGATGGCGAGCCGGGTCAGCCGGCGCCGCAGCAAATCGAGCGCGTTGCGCCGCAACTCGGCCAGCGTGTCGCGGGTGACCTCGGCGGTGACCAGCGGATGGCCGTCGCGGTCGCCGCCGACCCAGTCGCCGAAGGACAGCAGCGGCCGCCGCCGCGCCGCCGCCAGCGCCTCCGGCCCGAATCCGGCCGCCGCCCAGGCCTGCTCCTGGCGCCGACGCGCCAGCGGCAGCGCCTGGGGAAAGACGTTGCGCAGATGGTGGATCACGTTGCGCAGCTCCGAGGCGAGGTCGGGCTTTTCCAGGAAGATCTCGCCGGTGCGCCACAGGCGTTCGAGGATGCACTTGACCTCGTCGCGGATCGCCTGGCGCTCCTGCGGCGTGTACATGCTGTTCTCGCGCTTCACCAGCTCGAGGTACAGCGCGCGGTGGTTCTCGAGCACGGTCTGGCGCTTGGCCTCGGTGGGGTGCGCGGTCAGGACCGCCTCGATGCGGGCGTTCGCGGCCGCGGCGGCGATGTCCTCGGGGCGGTGGCCGGCGGCGGCGAGGCGCGCGAGATGGTCCTCCCAGGTGCCGCGATACTCGTGCAGCCGGCCCTCGGCCTGCAGGGCGCGGCGATGCTGGACGGCGGCGTTCTCCTCGGCCATGCCGAGAAGCTGGAAGGCGATGCCGTAGGCCTGGATCACCGCCGGCGACAACGCCCCGTCGCCGTCCGCGACGCCGCCGAACGGCAGCGCGCGCGCGAGCCCGTCCTCGCCGATCTCGGCCAGGACCTCGCGGAAACAGTCGATCAGGAAGCCCAGGTCGCGCTCGACCTTGTCGAAATCGGGGGCGACGGGATCGAGAACGGCCATGCGCGCCTCCAGCTCTGGTCTGCGGGCCGAAGCCCTGACAGGCTAGATGGGAGGCGCGGGCGGCGGGTCAAATTTTCGGATTCGGTGCGGATTGGCGGGGAGAGCCCCAGATCGTCGCCCCCGCGGAGGCGCCAAGGGGGGCAAATGCCCTGCGAGCGCGGGCGTCCCGCCCGCCAAGCGCCTCAGGCGGCCGGCGGTGCGGGCGACGACGCCCGCGCTCCCAGGGCAGTCAAGCCCGAGAGGGAGAGAAGGGCAAACCCGTGGCTTGCTCGGTGTCAGCCGAACGAATCCGCCATCAGGTTGCGCAGCCAGCCGTCGGCGTATTCGGCCTCCATCTTGCGGTAGATGCGTGGCACCGGCTTCGGCTGCTCCTTGGTGCCGAAGCTGGTCGGCGAGATGCCGCTGCCTTCCTTGATGAAGATCCACTTGCCGCCCTCGACCCGGAACAGGTGGACGACCGAGAAGCCCCAGTCGTGGGCGACGACGCTGTAGCAGGTGTTGGTGTAGATCGGCGTCGGCGCCGGCTGGCCGTTGTACTTGGCGGCCAGGGCGGCGGCGACGATCTTGCCCTGCGAGTTGGCCATGTGCGCCGACTTGGGCAGGCCGCTGCCGACCGCCAGTTCGCCGGCGGTGCAAGCGTCGCCGATGACGTGGACGTCCTTCATCACCAGCGATTCCATGTCCTGCGGCCGCGCCGAGCACCACTTGCCGCCGGCATCGGCCAGGCCGAGGTCGCGGGCGATGCGGCCGGCGCGGTGCGGCGGGATCAGGTTGAGCACGTCGGCCTTGTGGTCGTCGAAGGTGGTGCGGGCGATCATCTCGTCGGCGAGGATCTCCTCGACCTTGCCGTCGTTGGCCGCCGGCACCCATTCGATCATGCCGCCCTCGCCGTAGCCGTAGAGGGCGCGCCAGGATTCCTCGAACAGCGGCTTCTTGGCGAAGCCGTCGTTGGCGTCGAGGATGATCACCTTCGACTTCTTCTTGCCGTGGTGCAGGCAGTGCATCGCCACCTGGGCGGCGCGCTCGTACGGCCCGGGCGGGCAGCGGAACGGCCCCTTCGGCACCGCGATGACGAAGACGCCGCCGTCCTCCATCGCTTCGAGCTGCCTGCGCAGCAGCAGGGTCTGCGGCCCGGCCTTCCAGGCGTGCGGGATGCGGGTCTCGGAAATCTCGCGGCTGAGGCCGGCGACGGCGTCGTAGTCGAACTCGATGCCCGGCGAGACCACCAGCGAATCGTAGCCGAACGAGCGGCCGCCGGCGGTCGCCACCGTCTTGGCGACCGGATCGATCGCCGTGACCTCGTCGTGGACGACATTGACGCCGCGCGCCGCCAGCCGGTCGTAGCCGGTCTGGATGGTGTCGATCTCGCGGGCGCCGGAGACGACCTCGTTCGACAGCGGGCACGAGGTGTAGACCGTGCCGCGCTCGATCAGGGTGACGTCGATGCCCGGATCGAGCAGGCGCAGGTATTTGGCCGCGGTGGCGCCGCCGTAGCCGCCGCCGACCACGACGACGCGGGCCTTGGCGGTGGCGGCCCGGCCCTGCGGGATCGAGAGCATGGCGGCGCCGGTGAAGGCGGTGGCGGCCTTGAGGAAGCCGCGACGATCGAAGACGGTGTTCATCGCGCCTCTCCCTTGCCCTGGGCGCCGAAATAGACGGCGGCGGCCGAGGCCTTGGTCGGCTCGACCTCGCCGACCGCCTTGCCCATCTTGCGGTGGGGCAGGAGGTATTCGGCGCTGCGGTACTTCTCGAGTTCGAGCTGCAGGTATTTCGACCACTGGCCGTTCAGGCGCGGCGCGTCCCAGTCGGGATCGCCGCCGTCGAGGCCATGGCAGTCGGTGCACACCTCGTAGACGACCTTGCCGCCGGCGGTCAGCACCGCGTCCTCGGCCGGCTGCGGCGACGGCACCCAGGGCTGGGCGGCGAAATAGGCCGCAAGCGCATCGATCTCGTCGTCGCTCAGGCCGCGGACCACCCGGTTCATGGTGATGCCGTCGCGCTCGCCGTACTTCCACTGCTTCATCACGCGTTCGAGATAGTCGCGCGGCAGGCCGCCGATCGACGGCATCGTCGTGCCGGCGCTGACGCCGCCGACGCCGTGGCAGGCGTTGCAGGTCCGCGCCAGGATCTCGATGTCTCCCCGGGCCCAGGCGGTGCCGCCGGTTCCGGTCATGGCGGTCAGGACCGCGGCCAAGATGAGCTTACGCATCCTTCCCTCCCTCAGAGCATCGTCGCGCGGCCGACCAGGACCAGCGTCAGCAGGGTGAGGCCGGAGACGATCAGCACGCTGGCGACGAAGCTCGACGCCAGGTCGACGCGCCGCGAGATGCGCTTGACCAGGAACTTGTCCAACTCGCCGGTGGCCTTCAGGCGCTCGTACTCGACGCGGTGGTCGTGCTTGAACTCCTCCAGCGGAATGGCGCCGGTGAAGATGGTCGTGCTCATCGGGAAACGGCTGGGCCGGAAGTGCACGTTGAAGAAGTGCACGGTGTTGAGGAACACGGTCGCCAGCAGCGCCTCCTCGGCGTGGACCAGCGTCGCGACGTTGAACACCCAGCCGGGCATGAGCTGCGAAGTCACCTCGGGCAGGAACATCACCATGCCCGAGAAGCCGATGATCGTGGCACCCCAGAACGGCGCCCAGTAATCGAACTTCTGCCAGTAGGTCCAGCGGTCGAATTCGGGCCGCGGGCCGCGGCCGAAGAACCAGCGGAACATGTCCTTGACGTCGCGCAGGTCCTTCCAGTTGGGCAGCATCGAGGTGCTGCCGAACCACTTGAAGCTGTCGCGGTGGCGCCAGATGTTGACGCCGGCGACGGCCAGGTGGAAGACGAAGATGGCGATCCAGATCGTCGCCGCCGTGCGGTGGACGATCGCCTCGACCTCCGGCCCGCCGATGAAGGCGACGACCGCCTTGGCCCAGTCGGTGTGGGCGAACAGGATGCTGGTGCCGGTCAGCGCCAGGACCATGGTGGAGATGGCGAACAGCATGTGGATCCACCGCCAGGTGGCGCTGAAGCGGCGGAAATAGATGGTCTCGGGCTGCTCCAGGTTCTCGAAGTGGCCGATGCCCTTGCGGCGGTCCATCAGCTCGCGATACAGCCACAGCAGGACGTGGCCCCAGAAGAAGGCCATCACGCCGATGATCAGCGCCTGCATGAACACCTTGGCGACGAACAGGCCGGGATACTTCTGGAAGTCGTCGGGGTCGCCGTGCGCCATGAAGCTGACGAAGCCCTGGCCGGCGTCCTCGTGGCAGGTGTTGCAGGTCTTCAGGCGGTTCTGGGCGTGGATGGTCGAGGTCGGATCGTCGGCCTTGGCGATCTTGTGGCCGCCGTGGCAGTCGAAGCACTTGGCGGTGTTGGTGTAGCCGAGCTGGTTGACCTGGCCGTGATAGGAGGCGAGGTAGGTCCGCTGCGCGTCCTCGTGACAGTCGCCGCAGTTCTGGGTGATCGCCAGCTTCATCGGATCGGACTTGGGCGAGCCGATGGCGTGCAGGCTGTGGCAGTCGGAGCAGACCGCGGACTTGGCGTCCTTCTTGTCGGTGATCGCCTTGCCGTGGACGGAGGCCAGGTAGTCCTGCTTCTCCTTCTCGTGGCAGCGGCCGCAGACCTCGGGATTCTCGAGCCGGTGCTGGGCGCGCTGCGCCTCGCCGGGCTTGCCGACGTTGTGGCCCTCGTGGCAGTCGTGGCAGGCGGCGTTGACCCGGGTCTGGTTCTGGGCGTTCGGCAGCGCGTGCACCGAATGCATGTAGTCCCCGGTCTGGCCCTTGACGACCGCCAGCCGTTCGAGCCGCGGGCCCTTGGCCTCGGCGGCCTTCTCCCACTCCTGCTCGTGGCAGGAGACGCAGCCGATGCTCATCGACAGCGGCTTGTCGTGCGGCAGCTTGGCGACGTCGCTGTGGCAGCCGACGCACGACACCTCGCCGTGGACGCTGCGCTTGATCTTCTCGACGTCGATGAAGATGTCGTTCTCGCTGCCGTCGGGCCGGATGCTGACCTTTTCCTCGTGGTCGGCATGGCAGCGCAGGCAGCGATGGTTGTCGAGCGGCGGCTTGATCTCCGCCAGCGCCCTGGCCGTCGCCTCGGGCGGCGCGACCATCGGCGCCGCCGCCAGTTCGGCCGCGACCTTCGCGTCGCCAGCCATCGCCGCGCCCGGCAACATGAGCGCAGCCACCAACAATCCCGCTAGGGCGATCCCGGCGTTCCTGATCATTCGACGTCTCCCTCTCGGCCCCCCGCGTTTTTTGTTCTCGGGGGATGCCCGCGTCTTAACGGCGGGTTCGCCAACTATACCTCAGCCATATGAATGACCGGTTATATGCTATTTGTCTCGATTAGCATATACGCATGGACGAGGCAAGGCGCGATTGGGCGCCCGGCGGAGGCCGGTCGAGGGAAATCGGAACGATCGCGGAAGACGGGGGATGGTGCTGCTGGACAGGATTGAACTGTCGACCTCTCCCTTACCAAGGGCGTC
>CAZJFH010000053.1:29839-35529 GCA_964545205.1 uncultured Rhodospirillaceae bacterium | reverse complement strand
CCACCGATTCGGCGTCGAGGTGGTTGGTCGGCTCGTCGAGCAGCAGCATGTCGGGATGTTCGAGCAGCAGCCGGCACAGCGCGACGCGGCGGCGCTCGCCGCCCGACAGCGTGCCGACGTCGGCGTCGCCGGGCGGCAGCCGCAGGGCGTCCATGGCGATCTCGATCTGCCGCGACAGGTCCCACAGGTTGGCGGCGTCGATCTTCTCCTGCAGCTCGCCCTGCTCGGCGATCAGCGCGTTCATCTCGTCGTCGGTCATCTCCTCGGCGAACCTGGCCGAGATCTCCTCGAAGCGGTCGAGCAGCGCCTGGCTCTCGGCGACCGCCATCATGACGTTGCCCATCACGTCCTTGTCGCCGTCGAGCTGCGGCTCCTGCTGCAGGTAGCCGATCTTGATGCCTTCCGCCGCGCGGGCCTCGCCGCCGATGTCGTGGTCGATGCCGGCCATGATCTTGAGCAGCGTCGACTTGCCGGCGCCGTTCGGGCCGAGGACGCCGATCTTGGCGCCGGGCAGGAAGGCCAGGGTCAGGCCTTTCAGGATCTCGCGGCCGCCCGGATAGACCTTCGAGACGTCCCGCATCGTGAAAATGTACTGATAGGCGGCCATGATTCCTCCTGAGATCGCGCGCCGCCGTTGTAGCGCAGCCGCCGCCCCTCCTGCAACCCGGCCCGGTCCGGCCGATCCGGCGTTTCGCAGCGATGTGGAATGTTTCGGACTCATGACGGAAGTCAAGGTGGCCGCCCGCTCACTCCGACAACATCACCGAAAGTGGCATAAAATTGCAGGTGCGTCCGCCTGAAGCATAGGTCGGCCACCAACGAAAGTTTGAGGGGCGAAACGCCTCCACAGGGACGGAGGGACGGCAGAAATGAACTTTTCCGGCATCCGCATGCGGGCGGCCAGCATCGGCCTGATCCCCTTTCTCGGTTTCATGGCCATAGCCGTCATGGGCCTGATGGACCGGTACGAGATCCAGGAGGGGATGGACAGCCTGGACGCCCAGGCCGGCATGGTCACCGCCGCCAGCGAGCTGGTGCACGAGTTCCAGAAGGAGCGCGGCATGAGCGCCATCTTCCTGGGCAGCGCCGGCAAGGAGATGGCGAAGGAGCTCGAGGGCCAGCGCGCCGCCGCCGACGCCAAGCGCCAGACGCTGCTGGCGGCGATGGGCCCGGCGGCCGAGGGCGACGACTTCGCCGCGGCGCGCGAGAAGCTCGGCCGGCTGGAGATGGTGCGCAAGCAGGTCTCGGACCTGGTCCTCGAACCCGGCAGCGCCGTCAATTTCTACAGCGCCCTGATCAAGGACCTGCTGAGCATGACCGACACGCTCGGCCGGCAGGCGCATTCGCGCGAGCTCTCCGCCAGGATCATCGCCTACAACGACCTGCTGCAGGCCAAGGAACGGGCCGGCCAGGGCCGGGCGATCGGCGGCGCGCTGTTCGCGATCCGGAAGTTCGAGCCCGACCTGCACAAGCGCTTCGTCGCCATCACCGCCGAGGAGGACATGGCGACCGGCAACTTCCGCATGCGCGCGACGGCCGAGGAGCTGGAGCTTTGGGAGAAGGCGATGGCGGCGCCGGCGGCGCAGCAGGTCTCGGCCCTGCGCATGTTCCTGCTGGGATCGAGCAGCGGCAGCGGCATTCCGCGGGTGTCGCCGAAGCAGTGGTTCAAGGTGGCCACCGACCGCATCGACCAGATGAAGACGGTCGAGGACCAGCTCGCCGTCAATCTGCACGAGATGGCCGTCGCCGAGCGCGAGAGCGCCGCCCGCGAGTTCCAGCTGCTGGCCGCCTGGGTCGTCGGGCTGTCGATCGCCGGCCTGGTGCTGTCGAGCCTGGTGGTGCGCAGCCTGGTGCGTCCGCTGACGGCTTTGGCCGACGTCACCGTCAAGCTGGCCGAGGGCGACAGCTCACAGGAGGTGCCGGCGACCGAGCGCAAGGACGAGATCGGCGCCGTCGCCCGCGCCGTCGAGGTGTTCAAGCACAACCAACTCGAAATGGAGGCGATGCGCCGCGAGCAGGCCGAGGCCGCCGAGCGCGAGCAGCAGCAGCGCCGCGCCAACATGCTCGGCCTCGCCGACCAGCTCGAGGGCAAGGTCGATTCGGTGGTCAAGCTGGTGTGCAGCAACGCCGACGCCATCGTCGGCCGCGCCGAGGCGATGGGCTCGAAGATCGACAGCACCGCCAGCCGCACCCTGAGCATGGCCGAATCGGCCGAGCGCACCTCGCAGAGCCTGCAGACCGTCTCGGCCGCCGCCGAGCAGCTCGCCCGCTCGATCAACGAGATCGCCCAGCGGGTCAGCGAATCCTCGTCGATGGCCGGCGAGGCGGCCAGCCAGACCGAAGGCGTCAACGCCCGCGTCGGCGAACTGGCCTCGGCGGTGCAGAACATCGGCGACGTCGTCAACCTGATCAACGACATCGCCAGCCAGACCAACCTGCTGGCGCTGAACGCGACGATCGAGGCGGCTCGCGCCGGCGAGGCCGGCAAGGGCTTCGCGGTGGTCGCCAACGAGGTCAAGGGCCTGGCGAGCCAGACGGCGCGGGCGACCGACGAGATCGCCCGCCAGATCGGCGGCGTCCAGTCGGCGACCAGGGAGGCGGTCGACTCGATCGCCGAGATCACCCGCACGATCGGCCGCCTCAACGAGATCGCCGGCGCCATCGCCGCCGCGGTCGAGGAGCAGGGCGCGGCGACCCGCGAGATCGCCCACCACGTCGAGAGCGTCAACGACGACGCCAAGGCGGTCCAGGACAGCGTGCTGCACGTCACCCAGGCGGCGGCCTCGTCCTATTCGGGCGCCATCCAGGTGCTGTGGTCGGCCAACGACCTGTCGGAACCGACCGACCGCCTGCGCCACGAGGTCGACGACTTCCTGCAGACCGTGCGCGCGGGCTGAGGGACGGTGTCACCAGGGGCGGCCGGTCGGCCGCCCCTGCGTCGGGTCAGTGCTTCCGGCTGAGATACTGCCGCGTGACCAGCGGGATCTGCCGGTCGAGGGCATCCGCGATCCGCTTCTTCTCGGACATCGAGCGCTGGCAGGCGTCGCGGATTTCGGCGTCGCCCATCTGTTCCGCCGCCGCCGTCAGCGAGTGGAAGGACGCCACCTCGAAGTTCTCGTAGGCGTGGGCGGCCAGCATGTGCTTCACCGGCTCGTCGCCCGACACCGCGCCGAGATAGGGCTGGACCGCGCCCGCGAACTTCATGCCGAGGTCCTTGAGGGCCGACCGGTCGGCCCCCAACCGGTCGAGGAAGCCCTCGATCTGCTGGACGTTGCGGCGGGTCTCGGCGAGGTCCTGCTGGAAGGTCTGCTGGACCTCGGGGTAGGTCTTGAAGCGGTCGATGTTCTTTTCGATGTTACTGACGGCGGCGCTTTCCATCGCGTGGGCATCCTTCAGCCAGGTGACCACCGTGTCGTGCTCGCGGGCCATGCCGAATTCTCCTGATGTCTGATCGTGGAGGCAGAGGGACAACGGCCGCACCGGCCGCTGGTTCCCGCAAGCCCGGCGATCTACCCATCAGCGCGGCAGTTGCCACTGTTCCGGCCATGGCGCCGGCGCGTCGGCGCGGCGGGGCGGGCCCGACTCGCACTCGATCGATTCCTTGTACGCGCCGTCTTCCTTCCATTCGCGCTCGATGATGCAGTCGCCGACGCGGTACTTCTCCTCGCGCTCGCCGCCCGGCACGAGGGAGCGGCCTTGCGCCGCGCAGTCGCGCTTCTCCTTGTACTCGCCGTCCTTCTTCCACTCGCGCTCGACCTTGCAGCCGCCCTCGACGAAGCTCTCCTTGCGCTCGCCGGGATCGGCCTGCGCGGCGCCGCCGCCGAGCAGGATCGAAACCGCCAGTGCCGCCGCCGTCCGCAGTGTCGCCATCGCCTTCGCTCCCTCGCCGAGAGACTCGAAAATGGGAGCGGCGCCAAACGAAAACAGGCCCGGCGGTCTCCCGCCGGGCCTGTCGCTTTTCGGAACGCGCTACTTACGCCGCGTCGCTCTGCTTCGAGCGCTTCTTGCGCTCGTTGGGGTCGAGCCAGCGCTTGCGCAGGCGGATCGACTTCGGCGTCACCTCGACCAGCTCGTCGTCCTGGATGTAGGCCAGGGCGTCTTCCAGGCTGAGCTTCTTGGGCGGGGTCAGCTTGATCGCGTCGTCCTTGCCCGAGGCGCGGATGTTGGTGAGCTGCTTGGCCTTGAGCGGGTTGACCTCGAGGTCGTTGCCGCGGGTGTGCTCGCCGATGATCATGCCCTCGTAGACCTTGACGCCGGCATTGATCAGCAGCGGCCCGCGCTCCTCGAGGTTCCACAGCGCATAGGCCACCGCCTCGCCCTGGCCGTTGGAGATCAGCACGCCGGTCCGCCGGCCCTCGATCGGGCCCTTGTAGGGCAGGTAGCCGTGGAACATGCGGTTCATCAGGCCGGTGCCGCGGGTGTCGGTCAGGAACTCGCCGTGATAGCCGATCAGGCCGCGCGACGGCGCCAGGAAGGTGATGCGCAGCTTGCCGGCGCCCGACGGCTTCATGCCGGTCATCTCGGCCTTGCGCAGGCTCATCTTCTCGACGACGACGCCGGAATACTCCTCGTCGACGTCGATGATGACCTCCTCGACCGGCTCCAGCCTCTTGCCGTCCTCTTCCTTCATCAGCACGCGCGGGCGGCTGATCGACAGCTCGAAGCCCTCGCGGCGCATCTGCTCGATCAGCACGCCGAGCTGCAGCTCGCCGCGGCCGGCGACCTCGAAGGCGTCGCGGTCCTCGGACTGGGTGACGCGGATGGCGACGTTGCCCTCGGCCTCGCGGGCCAGGCGGTCGCCGATCATGCGGCTGGTGACCTTGCTGCCCTCCTGGCCGGCCAGCGGGCTGTCGTTGACCGAGAAGGTCATCGCCAGCGTCGGCGGGTCGATCGGCTGCGCCTTCAGCGGCTGGTCGACCTCGATCGCCGCCAGGGTGTCGGCGACGGTGGTCTTGGCCAGGCCGGCGATGGCGACGATGTCGCCGGCTTCCGCCGTCTCGACCGGCACCCGCTCGATGCCGCGGAACGACAGCAGCTTCGACAGCCGGCCCTGCTCCAGCACCTGGCCGTCGCGGCCCAGCGACTTGATCGGCATGTTGAGCTTGGCGATGCCGGTGTGGATGCGCCCGGTCAGCACGCGGCCGAGATAGGGGTCGAGCTCCAGCGTCGTCGCCAGCATGGTGAAGGGCGCGTCGACGTCGCGCTTCGGCGCCGGCACGTGGCGCACGATCAGCTCGAACAGCGGGGTGAGCGTCTCGCGCGCGTCCTTCTCCAGGTTCTCGACCGCCCAGCCGTCGCGGCCCGAGGCGAACAGGGTCGGGAAATCGAGCTGGTCGTCGTCGGCGCCCAGCGCCGCGAACAGGTCGAACACCTCGTCGTGCACCTCGTGGGCGCGGGCGTCGGGGCGGTCGACCTTGTTGACGACGACGATCGGCCGCAGGCCCAGCGCCAGGGCCTTGCCGGTGACGAACTTCGTCTGCGGCAGCGGCCCCTCGGCGGCATCGACCAGCACCACCACGCCGTCGACCATCGACAGGATGCGTTCGACCTCGCCGCCGAAATCGGCGTGGCCGGGGGTGTCGACGATGTTGATGCGCACGTCCTGCCACTGCACCGAGGTGCACTTGGCGAGGATGGTGATGCCGCGTTCACGCTCCAGGTCGTTGGAGTCCATGACGCGCTCGGCCACC
>CAZJFH010000053.1:18874-29825 GCA_964545205.1 uncultured Rhodospirillaceae bacterium | reverse complement strand
AACTGATCGACCAGGGTCGTCTTGCCGTGGTCGACGTGGGCGATGATGGCGATGTTTCTCAGGTTCATGCAGTCTCTAATCCGATCTTTGCCGCAGGCAGCGACTTCGCCACCAGATTGTTCAACGGCTCCTCCGGCCGGGCGCCGAAGTGGCTGATCACCTCGGCCGCGCAGATGCCGCCGAGCCGCGCGCAGGTTCCCATGTCGGCCCTGCGGGTGTAGCCGAACAGGAAACCGGCGGCGTACGCGTCACCGGCGCCGGTCGTGTCGACCAGCTTCGACACCGGCTCGGCGCCCACCACCGTGACCTCGTCCCCGGCCACCACGACCGAGCCCTTCTCGCTGCGGGTCAGCGCCGCCACCTCGCAATGGCCGCGCACCTGGCGCAGCGCCTCGTCGAAGCTGTCGGTGCGGAACAGCGACATGATCTCCGCCTCGTTGGCGAACAGCACGTCGACATGGCCCGAAATGAGTTCCAGGAACGAATCGCGATGGCGTTCGACGCAGAACGGATCCGAGAGCGACAGCGAAACCTTGCGCCCGGCATCGTGCGCGACGCGTGCGGCCTTCAGGAACGCTTCCTTGGCCGCCGGCTGGTCCCACAGATAGCCCTCGAGATAAGTGACCTGCGACGATGCGATCACGCCCGCGTCTATATCGTCCGGACCGAGCCCGACGCAAGCCCCGAGATACGTCTGCATGGTGCGCTGGGCGTCGGGGGTGACCAGAACCAGGCAGCGCGCGGTCGGCGCGCCCTCGGTCGCCGGCGGCGTGTCGAAGGCGATGCCGACGGCGCGGATGTCGTGGCGGAACACGGTGCCGAGCTGATCGTCGCGCACCTTGCCGATATACGCGCCCTTGCCGCCCAGCGAGGCCAGCACCGCCATCGTGTTGCCGGCCGAGCCGCCGGAGCATTCGATGCCCGGGCCCATCGCGGCGTAGATGCGCTCGGCCTCCTGCGTGTCGACCAGGGTCATCACGCCCTTGGCGAGCCCGAGCGCCGAAAGCTGCGCGTCCTCGGCATGGGCCAGGACGTCGACGATGGCGTTTCCGATGCCGACGACATCGTAGCGGATCTCGGTCATCTGCTTTTCCCTTCGTTCGAATTTGCGGCGCAGTATAGCGACCGAACCCCCAGCGGCAACCGTCAATGCCCCGCGCGCCGGCCTTCCGCCCGCGGCCGAGTTGTGCTAAACCGCCGGCGTTCTCCCTTTCCTGCCCAAGGCCGCCACGTGTTCTCCAGCCTGTTCAAAGCCTTCGGCCAGCTTTCCGACCCGACCTTCCGGCGGGTGCTGCTGCTGGGCGTCGGCGGCGCGCTGCTCGTCTGGGCGGCGCTCAACGGCGCCGTGTGGTGGCTGCTGATCGAATCGCGGCTGTTCCAGGAAGGCTGGGTCGACACCCTGGTCGACGTCCTCGGCGGCGTCGCCGCGGTGGTGGTGACGCTGGTCTTCTTCCCCGCCGTCGCCACCATCATCATCGGCTTCCTGCTCGACGACATCGCCCGCGCCGTCGAGGCCCGCCACTACCCCGAGCTGCCGCCGGCCCGCGAACGGCCGATGATCGAGGACCTGCTGACGACGCTGCGCTTCGCCGGCGTCACGGTCCTCGTCAACCTGCTCGCCCTGCCGGTGTATCTGGCGCTGATGGTCACCGGCCTCGGCATCCTGGCCTTCTACGCCGTCAACGGCTACCTGCTCAGCCGCGAGTATTTCGAGCTGGTCGCGCTGCGCCGCATGCCGGCCGAAGAGGCGCGGATCATGCGCAAGGCGCACATGGGCACGCTGTGGCTGGCCGGCGCCGGCATTACCTTCTTGTTAAGCGTGCCGGTGGTAAATCTGGTCGCGCCGGTCTTGGCGACCGCCTTCATGGTGCATCTGTTCCAGGCGTTGCGACGACGAAGGCCGGCTGTATAATCCAATCGGATCAGGGCGTTGCGCCGCCCGAGGCTGGCGCACGATTTGGGAAAGGGCAGCATTCGACATGTTCCGGCGCAAGAAACCCGAAGTCGGTTCATCCACACCGAACACGGCCGTGGCCGAGATCGAACCCGCGGTCGGCGAGCCCGAGGTCTCGCTGCCCAAGCCCACCTACAGCCAAGGACCCGCAATGACCAACAAGCCGCCGAGCCCGCCCGTCCGCCCCGACATCCCGCGGCGGGTGATGGACATTCCCGCGGCCGCCTCGCGCAAGCCGGCCGCCAGCGAGCCGTCGGAAGGCAAGAAGCTCATCGTCGGCCGCGACATCTCGCTGTCGGGCAACATCACCGCCTGCGACAAGCTGGTCGTCGAGGGCACCGTCGAGGCCAACCTGACCGACGCCGGCTTCATCGAGATCGCCGAGACCGGCCTGTTCAAGGGCACCGCCGAGGTCGACGAGGCCGAGATCGGCGGCCGTTTCGAGGGCGGCCTGACCGTGCGCAAGAAGCTGGTCATCCGCGCCACCGGGAAGGTCGTCGGCACCGTGCGCTACGCCCGCCTGGTCGTCGAATCCGGCGGCGAGATCAGCGGCAAGGTCGAGGTGCTCGACGAGAACGGCGCCCCGGCGGCGGGCGAGCCCGCCCCCGGCCAGCCGGCGCCCGGCTTCGGCCCCGACGCGAACTGAACGCTGTGGCGGCGCGCTCCGTGGTCGCCAATTCCGGATGGGCGGTCGCCGCGGCGGCCGCCTTTCTGCTGGCCGGCTGCCAGACCGAGCCGACCACCGCCGCCGGCCCGACGGTGACCGCCGTCGCGCCCGCCGCCGGACACGATCCGGCCGCGGCCTTCGCCCGCGCCGCCGATCCGGTCGAGCCGGTCGACGAGGACATCCCCGCCGCCGAGACGGCGTCGGTGCCCGCGGACCTCTCGGCCGATCCCGACAAGCTGCGCGGCCTGCCGCCGCCGGCGCTGCGCGCCGCGCTGGGCCACCCGACCCTGCGCCGCCACGACCACGCCGCCGAGATCTGGCAGTATTACGGCGACGGCTGCATCCTCGACCTGTTCCTCTACGACGAGCGGGGCGCCAAGCGGGTGGTCCACTACCAGCTCCGCAGCCGCTCCGCCGACGGACCGGTGCCCGGCGGCTGCTTCTCGCGCATGGTCCGGAGCTGAACCACGCCGCCCGGATCGGCGCTCAGCCGGGCGTCTTGTGGGGGAATTCGCACAGGTCGCGCACGGCGCAGCGCGGGCATTCGGGCTTGCGCGCCTTGCAGACGTAGCGGCCGTGCAGGATGATCCAGTGATGGGCGTGGCGCAGCCATTTCGCCGGCGTCACCCGCATCAGCGCCTCCTCGACCGCCAGCGGCGTCTTGCCCGGCGCCAGCCCGGTGCGGTTGGCGACCCGGAAGGCGTGGGTGTCGACGGCGATGGTGCCCTCGCCGAAGGCGACGTTGAGGACCACGTTGGCGGTCTTGCGGCCGACGCCGGGCAGCGCCTCGAGCGCCGCGCGGTCCCGCGGCACCGCGCCGCCGTGCCGCTCGACCAGGATGCGCGACAGCGCGATGACGTTCCTGGCCTTGGTGTTGAACAGGCCGATCGAGGCGATGTGGCGCTTCAGCCCCTCCTCGCCGAGCGCCAGCATCTTGTCGGGCGTGTCGGCGACGGCGAACAGGCCGCGGGTCGCCCGGTTGACGCCGGCGTCTGTGGCCTGCGCCGACAGCACCACCGCGACCAGCAGCGTGTAGGGGTTGACGTATTCCAGCTCGCTCTTCGGCTCGGGGTCTGCGGCGGCGAGGCGGGCGTAGAACGCGTCGACGGCCTCGGGCGTCATACGTCCTGCCCGGCCAGACTGGAGAAGAACTTGAGCTGCCAGGCCATCTCCTCCTCGGCCAGCGGATAGGGCGCGTCGCGCACCGGCCCGAGCACGTCCGAAGGCGGAATGCGCGCCAGCTTCACCTGCAGCTGCACCGCCAGCGGCATCGGCACGTCGGCCTTCCAGGCCAGCGAGACCAGGCCCTTCGGGCTCTGGGTGACCACGATCTTCTGCGCCACCTCCAGCGGCACGCCGGCCCGCGCCGCCAGGGCCCCGACCACGAATTCGCGGTCGTTGGCGGCCAGGGCCTGGGCCAGCACCTTGTCGTCGAGGCCGCCGCCGGACTGCATCTGGCGGGCGAGGTCGGCGGCACTGTCGACCGGAACGCAGGCGGCGGCGCCGGCCGGCCTGGCCTCCGGCGGGCCGCGCTCCTCGAGGCGCTTGTGCACGGCCGCGGCGACGGCGGCGGCGGTCTCGGGATCGAGGTCGTGGCGCTCCTCCAGCCGCTGCATCAGGCTGTCGGCGACGAAGCGCGCCAGCCGCGCCGCGGCGCGGGCCGGCAGATGCGGCCGGTTGACCAGCGGCCCGTGCCACTTCTCGTGCTGCGGCGCCCGTTCGATCAGCCCGTCCAGCGTCTCCTCGCGGATCTGCGCGCAGGGATTGGCGAGCAGGTCGGCGATGGCCTCGGCATCGTCGCTGGCGGCGATGGCGTCGGCGACCCGCGCGCGCACCTCGGGCCGGCGCGAGATCGCCGACAACGCGCCGGCGACGGGCTGGGTGGCGATGATCTCGAGCAGATCGTCGTCGGTCAGCACCGGCGAGTTCTCGAGCACCGGCCCGGCGACCGCGAGCTCGGCATCGCGGGCCAGGCGGCGGATCACGTCCGGCGGCGCGTGCGCGATGTCCTTGAGCGCCTCGGACAGGAGCTGCCGCACGCGGGTGACCTGGTCGCGGGCCAGCAGCTGCAGCGTCTCGTAGCTCATGCGCCGCAGCCGGTCCTGCTCGGCGGCGGTCAGGCCCGGCGCCACCATCGAGATCTTCTGCGCCAGGCGGCTGCGCACCGCGACGTCGGCATCGGTCGCCAGCATCAGATTGGCCTGGGCCGGCGCCGAGCGGTTGTTGGCGATCTCGCGCCGCACCTCGACCGAGGGGTCCTCGGCCAGGTAGTACAGGATCTCGGGCACCACGTCGTCGCGCGCCGCGAGCCGCCGCCGGACCTCGGGATCGCCGCTCTGCGCCAGTTCGCGCGCCCGCTCGTAGCTGAGGCCATCCTCGCCGCCGCCGCCGGCTCCGTCGGCGCGGTGAAACAGCCGCCGCAGGATTCCCGTCATGGCGTCACCTCCTCGGCGGGGGCCGGCGGCGGCGCCAGGGCGAACTTGGCCTTGCCGTCGCGCTTGGCCCGGTACATCGCCTTGTCGGCCCGGGCGACCAGCTCCTCCATGGTCTCCGGCAGCTCGGGGTCGTGGACGGCCACGCCCAGGGACATGTGCAGCGGCAGCGACGGGTCGCCGGAATACTTCTCCAGCCGGCGGCTGGCGGCCAGCAGCGCCCGCGAGCGCGCCACCGCGATCTCCTGGTCGGCGCCTTCCAGCCACATCGCGAACTCGTCGCCGCCCAGGCGCGCCACCAGGTCGACCGGCCGGGTGCTGCCGACCAGCAGGTCGCGGACCTGCAGCAGCGCCTCGTCGCCGCAGGCATGGCCGTGGGCGTCGTTGACCAGCTTGAAATTGTCGAGGTCGCAGTAGATCAGCGCGGCGTGGCGCTCGTCGCGCGCCAGCCGCTGGAACCGCCGCCCCAGCTCCTCGAAGAAGGCGCGGCGGTTGAACAGTCCGGTCAGCGCGTCGGTGCGCGACAGCATCAGGATGCGCTCGTGGTTGACGATCTGCTCGATGGCGATGCCGATCTGGGTGGCGACGCTGTCGCACAGCAGGCGGTCGTCGTCGCTCCAGGCCGGATCACCGAGGTCGCGCCAGACGCAGACGGCGCCGTTGATGCCGTGGCGGTAGCGGGCCGCCGCCGCCAGGATCCGATGCTCGGCGTCGGTCTCCTCGACGTGGTCCTGGCCCGCCAGCGCCGCGACCACGCGCCCGGTGTCGCAGGGCCGCCCGAAGGCGGCCGCCGTCACCAGCCGGTCGCGGCGCTCCGGCTCGGCGGTGCGGAAGACGGCGCAACCCTTGGCGCCGACCGCGCGCGCCGTGGCCTCGGCGGCGGCGGCCAGCATGTCGACCGGGTCGACGACGTCGCGGATGGTGCGCACGATGTAGGTCAGCAGCCGCTCGCGATTGCTGGCCCGCGCCAGGGCGGCGTCGCGGGCGCGCTCGTTGGTGACGTCGCGGCAGACGCCGCGCGCGCCCCGCCACTCGCCGGCCGGTCCGATCAGCGGCGCCGCCGCGGCGATGACGCAGGCCAGGCCGCCGTCGGCGCGGCGCATCCACAGCTCGGCGCCGTCGACGGAATGGTCGGTCAGGAACGGCAGCATGCCGGCATCGCCCGGCTGCTCGACGACGAAGTCGCCGGGGGCGCGGCCGACCAGCCCGTCGGCGGGATAGCCCAGCGCGCCGCGCGGCGAGACGAACACGAACTTGCCGGTGACGCCGACCTCCCAGGCGAAGTCGCTGGAGATCTCGACCAGGTCCTTGTAGCGCTGCCGCGACTCGAACAGCGCCGCGCGCAGGTTGCGGTCCAGGGTGACGTCGCGGCCCAGCACCAGGCAGCCGCCGTCGGCGAGCGGCAGCACCGTGCATTCGATCGCCCGGCTTCCGCCGACGGTGATCGCCTCGACCGCCGCGCGGCGGTCGCGAATCGCCGCCAGCAGCGGGGCGGCGGCGCCGTCGGGATCGGCCGCGCGCAGTGCCGCGGCCAGCTCCGCCGCGGCGTCGCCGACCGCCTCGACGGCGCCGGCGCCGTCGACCAGCACCACCGGTCCGGGATACCCCGCGAGCGCGGCCGCGCCGACGGTCAGGGTCGGCGCGGCGGCTGCGTTGGTCTGCGAACCTGAAGCGGTCACGTCGGGAAGCCCTTTGACTCCATGCCCCCGCCGCCAAAGCGTCCTTGCCTCGGGCGCGTCCGGGCCGATACAAACTATCCCATGGATGCGACCAATTTAACACGGCTTTCATCGAATGCGGGCGATCTCGACACCTGGGTGTTCGACCTCGACAACACGCTCTATCCCGCGTCCTGCAGCCTTTTTCCCCAGATCGACGTGCGCATGCGCCAGTTCATCGCCGAACGGCTGCACATGGACATCGACGAAGCCTTCCGGCTGCAGAAGCGATACTACCGGGAGTTCGGAACCACCCTGCGCGGACTGATGCTGTGCCACGGCATCGAGCCCGACGCGTTCCTGGACTACGTCCACGCCATCGACTGCTCGGTGCTGCAGCCGTGCGACCGGCTGGACTCGGCGCTGCAGCGGCTGCAGGGACGCAAGCTGATCTTCACCAACGGCTCCGAGCGCCATGCGCTGAACGTGCTCGAGCGGCTGCGGATCGCCCATTATTTCGAGGGCATCTTCGACATCCGCGCCGCCGGCTACGTGCCGAAGCCGCAGCCCGAGACCTACGACGCCATGGTCCGCCGCCACGGCTTCGACGCCCGCGGCGCGGCGATGTTCGAGGACATCCCGCGCAATCTGGCGCCGGCGGCGGCCATCGGCATGACCACCGTGTGGGTGCGCGAGACCGACCACCCCGACCGGGCGCTGGTGCGCGTCGACCCGAACGAGGACCTGTCGCACGTCCACCACGTCACCGACGACCTCGCCGGCTGGCTCGACACCGTCATCCGCGGCGCGGCGGCACAGCGTTGACTCGGGCCGCCGTCCGGCTATGTTCAGCCCCGACGCCACCCTGCAGGATCGACGAGCCATGACCGACAAGCTGCAAGCCGCCATCGAAGCCGCCTGGGAGGCGCGCGACGGCATCAACACCGCCACCAAGGGCGAGGTCCGCGACGCCGTCGAGACGGCGCTGGAGATGCTCGATTCGGGCAGGGCCCGCGTCGCCGAGAAGGTCGACGGCCAGTGGCGCGTCAACCAGTGGCTCAAGAAGGCGGTGCTGCTGTCGTTCCGCCTCAACGACATGACCCCGATCTCGGGCGGCCCCGGCGGCGCGACCTGGTTCGACAAGGTGCCGTCGAAGTTCGCCGGCTGGGACGAGGCGCGCTTCCGCGAGGCCGGCTTCCGCGCCGTGCCGAACTGCACCGTGCGCCGCTCGGCCTACATCGCGCCCGGCGTGGTGCTGATGCCGTCCTTCGTCAACCTGGGCGCCTATGTCGACAAGGGCACCATGGTCGACACCTGGGCCACGGTCGGCTCCTGCGCCCAGATCGGCCGCAACGTGCACATCTCGGGCGGCGCCGGCATCGGCGGGGTGCTCGAGCCGCTGCAGGCCGGCCCGGTGATCATCGAGGACGACTGCTTCATCGGCGCCCGCGCCGAGGTCGCCGAGGGCGTGATCGTCGAGCAGGGCGCGGTGCTGTCGATGGGCGTCTACATCGGCGCCTCGACCAAGATCGTCGACCGCAACACCGGCGAGGTGTTCATGGGCCGGGTGCCGGCCTATTCGGTGGTGGTCTCGGGCACCATGCCCGGCAAGCCGCTGCCCGACGGTCAGCCGGGTCCCGGCCTCTACTGCGCGGTCATCGTCAAGCGCGTCGACGAGCGCACCCGCTCGAAGGTGTCGATCAACGAACTGCTGCGCGACTAGGGTGACCAGCCTCGCCGATCCGCTGCCGCTGGCCCAGGCGCTGATCCGCTGCCCCAGCGTCACCCCTGACGACGCCGGCGCGCTCGACGTGCTGCAGGGCGCGCTGGAGGCCTTGGGCTTCGTCTGCCACCGGCTGCCGTTCGGCGGCGACGGCCGGCCGCGCATCGACAACCTCTATGCCCGCCTCGGCGAGGCGGCGCCCAATTTCTGCTTCGCCGGCCACACCGACGTCGTGCCGGCGGGCCAGGGCTGGCGGGCCGAGCCCTTCGCCGGCGAGATCCGCGACGGCCAGCTCTTCGGCCGCGGCGCCGCCGACATGAAGGGCGCGATCGCCTGCTTCGTCGCGGCGGTGGCGCGGTTCGTTGCCGACGGCCCGGCGCCCGGCTCGATCAGCCTGCTGATCACCGGCGACGAGGAAGGCCCGGCCGTCGACGGCACGGTCAAGGTGCTGGACTGGCTGCGGGCGCGCGGCGAGACGCTCGACGCCTGCGTCGTCGGCGAGCCGACCAATCCGCAAGCGCTGGGCGACATGATCAAGATCGGCCGCCGCGGCAGCCTCAACGGCCGGCTGGTGGTGCGCGGAACCCAGGGCCACGCCGCCTACCCGCACCTCGCCGACAATCCGATCCCGCGCCTGTTGCGCATGCTGCAGGCGCTGACCGCCGAACCGCTGGACGACGGCACCGCGCACTTCCAGCCCTCGACCCTGACCCTGACCACCGTCGACGTCGGCAATCCGGCGACCAACGTGATCCCGGCCGAGGCGCGCGCCGGCTTCAACATCCGCTTCAACGACCGCCACAGCGGCGCCGGCCTGGAGGCCTGGCTGCGCCGGACGCTGGACGCCGTCGGCGGCGACTACGAGCTCGCGGTCGAGGTCTCGGGCGAGTCGTTCCTGACCCCGCCGGGCCGGCTGAGCGCGGTGATGGTCGAGGCGGTGCGCAAGGTCACCGGCGCGGCGCCCGAGCTCAGCACCTCGGGCGGCACCTCCGACGCGCGCTTCATCAAGGACATGTGCCCGGTCGCCGAGTTCGGCCTGGTCGGGCGGACCATGCACAAGGCGGACGAATGCGTCGCGGTGGCCGACGTCGAGCGGCTGACCGAGATCTACCACGCCATGCTGTGCGGCTGGTTCGGACGGCCATGCTGACGATCCGCGACCTCTCCGCCGGGCTGCAGGGCGTGATGCGGGTGGTGCGGCTCGACGCCGACGGGCTGGCCTGCTTCGACGACAGCCCCGCCGGTTTCTGGCGCTCGTTCTGGGTCGCCGCCCTGCTGGCGCCGCTGGCGATGGTCACCATGCTGGTCCACGCCGCCACCCTCGAGGACCCGGAGGCGACGCGCTACGTGCTGCTCGGCGCCATCGGCTACGTCGTCACCTGGGTCGCGTTCCCGTTGGCGATGGTCTACGTCTGCGACCTGCTCGAGCGCCCGCAGCGCTACATCCGCTACATCGTCGCCCACAACTGGTTCCGCCTGATCGAGGCGGCGATGATGTACCCGGTGTGGCTGCTGATGACCGCGACGGCGACCGACATCGACGCCGTCGCCTTCCTGCTGATGCTGGCGATGTCGGCGGTGCTGGTCTACGACTGGTTCATCGCCAAGTCGGCGCTGGACCTCGACGGCGGCACCGCGGCCGCCGTGGTGCTGATCGGCCTGCTGCTGAGCCTGCTGATCGACCGCGTCGTCGAGCTCGCGGCCTGACCTCCGACGCGCTGGACTTCGCGGCCGGCCGCTCCCACTCTCTTGCCGATCGCCAATCGCAGGGAGTTTCCGCCATCAAAGCCACCTGGCCCGTCATCAAGCGCTGGCTGAAGATCGGCTTCGGGGCCGCCTTCGTCGTGCTCGGCATCGCCGGCCTGTTCCTGCCGGTGCTGCAGGGAATTCTGTTCCTGGCGGTCGGCGCGTCGCTGCTGGCCAGCGAAATTCCCTGGGTCGAGCGCCAGGTCGCGGCGCTGAAGGCCCGTCATCCCAAGGCGGCGCACGCCATCGATTCGGCCGAGGCCTGGGTCGCCGAGCGCTGGCGGCGGCTGAAGGTCAATGTCCGGCTCGCCTGGCGCCGGCTGGCGCGCAAGGTCCGGAACTGATGTGGGGCCTGGTCGCGGCGCTGTGCCTGGCCGAGGTGCTGACGATGATCGGCGTCTTCGCCTTCCCGGCGGTGCTGCCGACGCTGATGGCGGCCTGGGGCCTCACCAACACCGAGGCCGGCTGGATCGGCGGCGTCTATTTCGCCGGCTACGCCGCCGCCGTGCCGGTGCTGGTCGGCCTGACCGACCGCGTCGACGCCCGGCGCATCTATCTGCTCGGCGCCGGGCTCGCCGCCGCCTCGGCCTTCGGCTTCGCCTTCGTCGCCGAGGGCTTCTGGACGGCGATGCTGTTCCGGTTGCTCGGCGGCGTCGGCCTGGCCGGCACCTACATGCCCGGCCTGCGGGCGCTGGTCGACCGTTTCCACGGCCCCCACCAGCCGCGGGCGATCTCGTTCTACACCGCCAGCTTCTCGCTCGGCACCGGCGC
>CAZJFH010000053.1:0-18774 GCA_964545205.1 uncultured Rhodospirillaceae bacterium | reverse complement strand
CGGCACCGGCGCATCTGCTCGACTTCCGCCCGGTCGTCGCCAACCGGCGGGCGATGGGCTTCATCCTCGGCTACACGGTGCATTGCTGGGAGCTGTTCGGCACCCGCTCGTGGCTGGTGGCGTTCCTGACCTTCGCCGCCGGCACCGCCGCCGTGCCGTGGAGCCCGACCACCGTCGCCACCGCCGGGGCGCTGGTGGCGATGGCGACCAGCATCCTCGGCGCCGACATCGCCACCCGCGTCGGCCGGGCGCGGTTCTGCGCCTGGGCGATGGTCGCCTCGGCGGCGCTGTCGGCGACGATCGGCTTCGCGGCCGCCTGGCCCTACGCGCTGGTGGCGCTGCTCAGCCTGATCCATTCCGGCGCCATCCAGCTCGATTCGGCGGCGCTGACCACCGGGGCGGTGCTGTCGGCCGAGGACCGCCGCGGCGCGACGATGGCGCTGCACTCGCTGCTCGGCTTCACCGCCGGCTTCCTCGGCCCGCTGGCCTTCGGCGTGGTGCTCGACGCCGCCGGCGGCCAGGAACAGGTCGGCGCCTGGGGCTTGGCCTTCGCCTCGCTGGCCGCCGTGGGGCTGCTGGGGCCGCTGGCGCTGGCGTGGTCGCGCCGGCCCTCACGCCTCGCCGTCTGACACCCCGGCCTCGGCGAAGGTCGCCATGCCGGCATGGCAGGCGGCGGCGGCCTTGACGACGCCGACGGCCAGGGCGGCGCCCGAGGCCTCGCCGAGCCGCATGCCGAGGTCGAACAGCGGCGCCTTGCCGATCGCCGCCATCAGCTTGCGGTGGCCGGGCTCGGCCGAGGCGTGGGCGACCAGGCAATGGTCGAGCCCGCCCGGCGCCAGCTTGGCCAGCACGGCCGCGGCGGCGGTGCAGACGTAGCCGTCGAGCAGCACCGGCACCCGGTTCAGCCGCGCCGCCAGCGCGGCGCCGGCCATCGCCGCCAGTTCGCGGCCGCCGAGCCGGCGCAGGATTTCGAGCGGATCGTCGGTCCGGTGCAGGCCGCAGCCCTCGGCGACCGCGGCGACCTTGCGCGCGAAGCCCTCGCCCTCGACGCCGGTGCCCTTGCCGACCCAGTCGCCGGGCTCGCCGCCGAACAGGCCGCAGGCGACGGCGGCGGCGGCGGTGGTGTTGGCGATGCCCATCTCGCCCAGGCAGAGCAGATCGGTCGCCGGCTTCACCGCGTTCATGCCGACGGCGAAGGCGGCGGCGCAATCGGCCTCGCTCATCGCCGGCTCCCGGGTGAAGTCGGCCGTCGGGCGGTCGAGTTCGAGCGCCACCACGTCGAGGTCGGTGCCGAAGGCGCGGCAGAGCTGGTTGATGGCGGCGCCGCCGCGCTGGAAGTTGGCGACCATCTGCACCGTCACCTCGGGCGGAAAGGCCGAGACGCCGCGTGCCGCGACGCCGTGATTGCCCGCGAAGACGACGCAGCGCGGCGTGGCGACCCGCGGCGGGTGGCGGCCCTGCCACTCGCACAGCCAGCGCGAGATCTCCTCCAGCCTGCCCAGGGCGCCGGCCGGCTTGGTGAGCTGCGGCTCGCGCTCGGCCCAGGCGGCGGCGGCGCTCGCGTCGGCTTCGGGCAGCGCGGCGGCGAGGCGGCGGATCTCGGCGAAGCTGGCGACGGTCATGCGGACGGATCTCCGAAGTCGTTGGCGATGTCGTGCGGGCTGTCCTATAACCCACGCTCCACCGGAAAGCACCTTGCAATGAGCTTCGCCACCCCGACCGCCTCGACGACGACCTGGCTCCAGGACCTGCGCATCGCGGTGTCGTTCCTCACCCGTCTGCCGATCGCCGCCCCCGAGCGGCTGCCGGCCAACGGGCTGGCGCGGGCGATGCGCGCCTTCCCGGTGGCCGGCGCCGTGGTCGGCGCCATCGGCGGCCTCGCCTTCTGGGCCGCCGCGCTGCTGCTGACCCCGACCCTGGCCGGGCTGCTGGCGGTCCTCGCGATGGTCTGGACCACCGGCGGGCTGCACGAGGACGGCCTCGCCGACACCGCCGACGGCTTCGGCGCGCCGCGCGAGCGCGCCCGGCGGCTGGAGATCATGCGCGATTCGCGCATCGGCAGCTTCGGCGTGCTGGCGCTGGTTCTCGCCGTCGGCATCCGCGCCACCGCCCTGGCCGCCTTCGCGGCGGTGCCGGCGGCCGGACTGCTGGCGCTGGTCGCGGCGGCGGCGCTGTCGCGCGCCGTGATGCCGGTGGCGATGCGGCTGGCGCCGCCGGCGCGCGCCGACGGCCTCGGCTACGGCGCCGGCAAGCCGCCGGCGGCGACGGCGGCGCTGGCGATGCTGCTCGGCGCGCTGGTGGCGGCGCTGTGCCTGCCGCCGGTCATCGCCGCCATGGCCGTGCTGGTGGCGGTCGCGGTGACCTTCGTGCTCTGCGCCCTGGCCGAGAACCGCATCGGCGGCTACACCGGCGACGTGCTCGGCGCCCTGCAGCAGGCGGTCGAGATCTCGGTGCTGCTGACCGCCGTGGCGGCGGTGTCGTGAGCGCCACGCGCTGGTGGTGGCTGCGCCACGCGCCGGTGCCCGGCGGCGCCATCGCGGGCCGCCTCGACCTCGACTGCGACACCTCGGACGCCGACGCCTTCGCCTCGATGGCGGCGCGGCTGCCGGCCGGCGCCGCGCTGGTCGAGACCGGGTTGCGGCGCAGCCGCCAGACCGCCGAAGCGCTGCGCGCCGCCGGCCTCGCCCTGCCCGCGCCGGCGGTCGCCCCCGACCTCGCCGAACAGGATTTCGGCGCCTGGTCCGGCCGGCGCTGGGACGAGATCGACGCCGCCGGCTTCTGGGCCGATCCCGCCAACGCCGCGCCGCCGGGCGGCGAGAGCTTCGCCGCCGTCGTGGCGCGGGTGCGCGCGGCCGTCGCCCGGCTCGGCGCCCAGTTCGCCGGCCGCGACCTGATCGTCGTCGGTCATGCCGGCAGCATCCGCGCCGCGCTGGCCGTCGCCCTCGATCTGACGCCGGCGGCGGCGCTGCGGCTGGAGGTCGCGCCGCTGTCGCTGACCCGCATCGACTCGGGCGACGGCTGGTGGCGGGTTCTCGGCATGAACCTGCCGGCAACCCTTTCGGTCGATGGCACCTGGCCGCCGCCCACGGCTATCCTGTCCGCCGGAACGAGCTGACAGGAGCCGGGAATGCAGGATCTGGTGTTGTCGACCGCCGTGTTCGTGCAGACGGCGGGCATGCTTTGCATCGCGCTGATGCTGGTGCTCAACGAGCGTCGCAGCCTGGCCTTCGCGCGGCGGCTGCTGGCGGCGGTGCCGGTCGACAACCTGGGCCGGCCGCGCCTGGTCTCGGGGCGCACGGCGCTGGCGGCGGCGCGGCTGCTGCTGACCTGGGGCCTGGCCGGCGTCGTGCTGGCGGTGCTCACCACCTGGTATTTCCTGGCTTTCGGCTACGGGCCGGCGACCCTGGCGCTGTACCTGCTGTTCTGGGGCCTGTGGTTCCTCGCCTACCGCAACCTGGCCTCGCCGTTCCACGCCATGGGCCGCGGCGGCAGGCCGGCGCGCTGGCTGGTGCGCCGCGCCAACGCCCTGGTGTTCCGCGCCCATCAGCGCATGGTCACCGGCCAGGAGCGCTGGCTGCCGCGCAACCTGGCGCTGACCGGCGCCGGCCTGCTGGTCGCCGGCGCCGGCCTGGGCGCGATGGCCTCGGGCCTCGCCTGACCGCCGCGATCTGTGCTAAGCCTCGCGGCCGATCGCAGCCGTGGAGGAGTCATGGACACGCCGCCGCCGCTCACCCTGGTGCTGGGCGGCGCCCGCTCGGGCAAGAGCGCCTGGGCCGAGCGCCAGATCGGCCATCGGCCGGCCGTCTACATCGCGACCGGCCAGGCCCGGGACGACGAGATGCGCGCCCGCGTCGCCGCCCATCGCGAGCGGCGCGGGGCGAACTGGACCACCGTCGAGGAGCCGCTGGAGCTGGCGGCGGCGCTGGTCGAGCACGCCCGGCCGGGGCGCCCGATCCTCGTCGACTGCTTGACGCTGTGGCTGACCAACATCATCCTCGCCGGCCGCGACGTCGCCGCCGCCCGCGCCGAGCTGCTGGCCGCGCTGCCGCGCCTGGCCGGCCCGGTGCTGATGGTCTCGAACGAGGTCGGCCTGGGCATCGTGCCCGACAACGGCCTGGCCCGGCGCTTCCGCGACGAGGCCGGGCGGCTGCACCAGGAGATCGCGGCGATCGCGCAACGGGTGGTGTTCGTCGCCGCCGGCCTGCCCCTGACCATGAAGGACGAGAGCTGACATGAGCCGCAAGATTCCCGCCACCGTCATCACCGGCTTCCTCGGCGCCGGCAAGACGACTCTGGTGCGCCACCTGCTCGAGAACGCGAACGGCCGCCGCATCGCGCTGATCGTCAACGAGTTCGGCGACATCGGGGTCGACGGCGACTTGCTCAGGAGCTGCGGCATCGCCGGCTGCGGCGACGACGACGTCGTCGAGCTGGCCAACGGCTGCCTGTGCTGCACCGTCGCCGACGAGTTCCTCCCCACCATGCAGAAACTGATCGAGCGCGACGGCCCGCCCGACCACATCGTCATCGAGACCAGCGGCCTCGCCCTGCCCAAGCCGCTGGTCAAGGCCTTCGACTGGCCGGAGATCCGCTCGCGGGTCACGGTGGACGGCGTCGTCGCGGTGGTCGACGGCGCCGCCGTCGCCGACGGCCGCTTCGCCGACGACGTCGCGGCGGTGGTCGCCCAGGCCGAGGGCGACCTGGCGCTCGACCACGACAACCCGCTCGAAGAGGTGTTCGAGGACCAGCTGCTGTGCGCCGATCTGGTGCTGGTCAACAAGGCCGACCTGCTCGACGCGCCCGCCCTGGACCGCGTTTCGGCCGAGATCCGCGCCAAGCTGCGGGCCGGGGTCAAGACGCTGGCGACCAGCCATTCCAGGGTCGATCCGGCGGTGCTGCTGGGCCTCGACGCCGCCGTCGAGGAGAGCATCGACGCCCGGCCCTCGCACCACGACGGCGAGGACGACCACGACCACGACGACTTCGAGAGCTTCGCCGTCGCCCTGCCCGCCGTCGACGACCTCGCGGCGCTCGAGGCGCGGCTGCAGGCGGCGCTGGCCGGCTTCGACATCCTGCGGCTCAAGGGGTTCCTGCACGTCGCCGGCAAGGACATGCGCCATGTCGTCCAGGCGGTCGGCACCCGGCTGCAGCGCTACTACGATCGCCCGTGGCGCCCCGACGAGGAGCGCGCCGGCCGCCTGGTGGTGATCGGCCAGAAGGGCCTCGACCGCGCCGCGATCACCGCGGCGCTGGTGGGATGAGGGGCAGGAACGCCTTTCTTCCCTCTCCCGCTCGCGGGAGAGGGAGGGGCCAAGCCGCAGGCTGGGAGGGTGAGGGCCGCGCTCGGGCGGCCATGACCGAAGCGCCCAGGCGCAGCCCCCACCCCAACCCCTCCCCCGCAAGCGGGAGAGGGGCGAACTGATGCATCTCCTCGCCGCCACGCCGGGCGCGATCACCGACGGTTCCGAGGCCGTCGATCTCGGCCAGACGCCGGCCGAGATCGTCGTGCTGTCGGCGGCCGATTCCGAACTCGCCTGCCTCGCCGCCGCCCACGGCCGCCTGCCCGACGGCAAGCCGAGCCTGCGGCTCGCCAACCTGATGCGGCTCGGCCACCACATGTCGGTCGACCTTTACGTCGAGGCCGTGGTGCGCCATGCCAGGCTGGTGGTGGTGCGGCTGCTCGGCGGCCGCTCGTACTGGCCTTATGGCGTCGAGCAGATCGCCGCCGCCTGCCGCGCCGCCGGCGCCCTGGTGGCCTTCCTGCCCGGCGACGACCAGCCCGACGCCGACCTCGCCCGCGACGACACCGTGCCGGCCGAGGCGGCGCGCCGGCTGTGGCAGTACCTGGTCCATGGCGGCGAGGCCAACGCCGAGCAGTTCCTGCGCTACGCCGCGACGCTGATCGGCCGCGAGGCGGAATGGCGCGAGCCGGCGCCGCTGCCGCCGGCCGGGCTCTATCCGCCGGGCCGCATGCTGGCCGAGCTTCGCGCCGACTGGCGCGACGGCGCCCCGGTGGCGGCGCTGGTGTTCTACCGGGCGCTGGTCCAGGCCGGCAACACCGCCGCCCCCGAGGCGCTGGCGAGCGCGATGGCCGCGGCCGGGCTCAACGTGCTGCCGGTCTACGTCGCCAGCCTCAAGGAGCCGCTGTCGGCCGGCATCCTCGAATCGCTGCTGGCCGAGGCGCCGCCCGACGTGATCGTCAACGCCACCGGCTTCGCGGTCTCGGCGCCGGGGCGGCCCCAGGACGGCCCGTTCGCCGCCGCCGACTGCCCCGTCCTGCAGGCGGTGTTCGCCGGCGGCACCGAGGCGGCGTGGCGCGACGGCACGCACGGGCTGTCGGCGCGCGACATCGCCATGAACGTCGCCCTGCCCGAGGTCGACGGCCGCATCTTCAGCCGCGCCGTCTCGTTCAAGGCCGGCCAGCGCCGCGACGACGCCACCCAGTGCGACATCGTCGCCTACGTGCCGGTGGCCGACCGCGTCGATTTCGTCGCCCGGCTGGCGGCGCGCTGGGCGGCGCTGCGGCGCAAGGCCCCGGCCGAGCGCCGCGTCGCGCTGGTGCTGGCCAACTATCCCAACCGCGACGGCCGTCTCGGCAACGGCGTCGGCCTCGACACTCCGGCCGGCACGGTCGAGGTGCTGAAGGCGCTGGCGGCCGCCGGCTACCGCGTCGCGGACGCGCCCGGGGACGGCGCCGGGCTGATGGCGTCGCTGCTGTCCGGCGCCACCAACGACCTGCGCGAGCGCGGTTTCCGCGCGGTCCGCGAGACCATCGCCCTGCCCGACTACCTCGCCTTCTTCCATTCGCTGCCCGAGGCGGTGCGCGCGGCGGTGACCGCGCGCTGGGGCGCGCCCGAGCAGGATCCCCATTTCCGCGCCGGCGAACTGCATTGCGGCGACTTCGTGATCGCCGCGATCCGCTTCGGCGACGTCGCGGTCGGCATCCAGCCGGCGCGCGGCTACAACATCGACCCGTCCTCGAGCTACCACGACCCCGCCCTGCCGCCGCCGCACGGCTACCTCGCCTTCTACGCCTGGCTGCAGGACGGCTTCCGCGCCGACGCCGTCGTGCACATGGGCAAGCACGGCAACCTGGAATGGCTGCCGGGCAAGGCGGTGGCGCTGTCGGCGGACTGCTTCCCCGAGGCGGCGCTGGGGCCGCTGCCGCACCTCTATCCGTTCATCGTCAACGACCCCGGCGAGGGCACCCAGGCCAAGCGCCGCGCCCAGGCGGTGATCGTCGACCACCTGACGCCGCCCTTGACCCGCGCCGAGAGCTACGGCCCGCTGCGCCAGCTCGAACAGCTGGTCGACGAATACTACGAGGCCGCCCAGGTCGACCCCCGCCGCCTGCCGGTGCTGCGGCGCGAGATCGACAGCCTGGTCCGCGTCGCCGGCCTCGACGTCGATTGCGGCATCGCCCCCGAGGACGACGCCGAGGCGGCGCTGCAGAAGCTCGACAACCATCTGTGCGAGCTCAAGGAACTGCAGATTCGCGACGGCCTGCACGTCTTCGGCCTGTCGCCGGCCGGCGACCAGCTGACCGACCTGCTGGTGGCGCTGCTGCGCAGCCCGCGCGGCAGCCGGCTCGAGGACGCCTCGCTGCTGCGGGCGCTGGCGGCCGACCTGGGGCTCGGGTTCGATCCGCTCGATTGCGAGATGGCGGCGGTTTGGGAGGGGCCAAGGCCGGGATTTCTCGCCGCGCTGCCCTCACCCCCAGCCCCTCTCCCGCAAGCGGGAGAGGGGAGCGAGGCCTCGCCGCTCGGCCCCCCCTCGCCCGCTTGCGGGAGAGGGGGAACGGGGGGTGAGGGCGGCGCCGAAGCTTGGCGGACCCATGGCGACACCGTCGAACGCCTGGAATGGCTCGCCCGCGCGCTGGTCGCCGGTGAAACCACCTTCGACGGCGAAAAAACAGCCCCCGTCCTCGCCTGGCTCGACCAGCGCCTGCGCCCAGCCGTGGCATTCTGCGGCGAGGCCGAGATCGACGGCCTGCTCAGGGGCCTCGCCGGCCGGTTCGTGCCGCCGGGGCCGTCCGGCGCGCCGACGCGCGGCCGGCCCGACGTGCTACCGACGGGGCGCAACTTCTATTCCGTCGACACCCGCACGGTGCCGACGCCGGCCGCCTGGCACCTGGGCTGGAAGTCGGCGACGCTGCTGCTCGAGCGCCATGTCCAGGAGCACGGCGAGTGGCCGGCGAGCATCGCGGTCAGCGCCTGGGGCACCGCCAACATGCGCACCGGCGGCGACGACATCGCCCAGGCGCTGGCGCTGCTCGGCGTGCGCCCGCAATGGGAGACGGCGTCGCGCCGGGTCACCGGTTTCGAGATCCTGCCGGCCTCGGTGCTCGACCGGCCGCGCGTCGACGTCACGCTTCGCATCTCGGGCTTCTTCCGCGACGCCTTCCCGGCGCTGATCGACCTGTTCGACTCGGCGGTGCGGGCGGTGGCCGCGCTCGACGAGCCGGCCGAGGTCAACCCGGTCGCCGCGCGGGTGCGCGCCGAGGCGGCGCAGCTCGAGGCCGCCGGCGTCGAGCCGGCCGAGGCGAAACGCCGCGCCGGCTACCGGGTGTTCGGCTCGAAGCCGGGGGCCTACGGCGCCGGCCTGCAGGCGCTGATCGACGAGAAGGGCTGGACCACCGACGCCGACCTCGCCGCCGCCTACGTCGCCTGGGGCGGCTGGGCCTACGGCGCCGGTTCCGAGGGCGCCGCCGAGCACGCCACCTTCGAGCGGCGGCTGGCCGGCGTCGAGGCGGTGGTGCAGAACCAGGACAACCGCGAGCACGACCTGCTCGATTCCGACGACTACTACCAGTTCGAGGGCGGCATCACGGCGGCGGTGCGGGTGCTGTCGGGGGCGCAGCCCGCCGTCTACCATCCCGACCACAGCCGCACCGAAAGCCCGCGCATCCGCACGCTGGAGGAGGAGATCGCCCGCGTCGTGCGCGGCCGCGCCGCCAATCCGAAGTGGATCGCCGGCGTCATGCGCCACGGCTACAAGGGCGCCTTCGAGATGGCGGCCACCGTCGACTACCTGTTCGGCTTCGCCGCCTCCAGCCGCTGCGTCAAGGACCACCATTTCGAGGCGCTGTTCGACGCCTATCTGCGCGACGACGCCGTGCGCGACTTCATCGCCGAGGCCAATCCGGCGGCGCTGCGCGAGATGGCCGAGCGCTTCCGCGAGGCCATCGCCCGCGGCCTGTGGCGCCCGCGCGCCAACGCCGTGCACGCGATGCTGGACGAGCTGTAGGGCGCGGGGGCATGATTTCGCGTTCGACGCCGATTTTCCGGAGCGGTTCGTGCCCGAGATCAGCCGTTTTTTCGGCATCATCATCGCGATGTTCTATAACGACCATGCGCCGCCCCATTTCCATGTCCGCTACGGCGGACAGAAGGCCCTTATCGCCATCGAGACCCTGGCAATGATCGAGGGAAACCTCAGTCCACGAGCGCTGGGGCTCGTGACGGAATGGGCCGCATTGCACCGCGACGAGTTGCGTGCGGATTGGGAGTTGGCGCGCCAACTCCAGCCGCTGCGGCCGATCGAGCCGTTGGAGTAGGCCGTGATCCCGGATGTCACCGAAGCCAAAGCCCTGGAAGGCCACCGATTGTACCTGCGGTTCGAGGACGGCGTCGAGGGCGAGGTCGACCTGACCGAATTGGTGCCGTTTGAGGGCGTGTTCGCGCCATTGCGCGATGTCGCGGCCTTTCGCGCGGTTTCGGTGAATCCCGACCTCGGAACCGTGACTTGGCCGGGCGGGGCCGATCTCGATCCGCTGGTCCTGTACCGCAAGCTGACGCAGCACTAGCTCTGGAGTTCCCGATGCAGTCCGAGGACAACGCCCGTCACCGCGAGAAGATGGCCAAGAAAAAGGCCGTGCGCGACCGCATCATGGCCGAGAAGAGCGGCGAGCACGGCCTGCTGATCGTCCACACCGGCTCGGGCAAGGGCAAGTCGTCGGCCGCCTTCGGCATGGCGCTGCGCTGCGTCGGCCACGGCAAGAAGGTCGGCGTCGTGCAGTTCATCAAGGGCGCCTGGGACACCGCCGAGCGCCGGGTGTTCGCGGGCTTTCCCGACCTGGTCGAGTTCCACGCCATGGGCGAGGGCTTCACCTGGGAGACCCAGGACCGCGAGCGCGACATCGCCGCCGCGCAGCGCGCCTGGGAAAGGGCGGCGGCGATGCTGTCCGATCAAAATTATTCGATGGTGATATTGGACGAGTTGAACATTGCCCTGCGTTACGGCTATGTGTCGTTGGAAACCGTTCTCGACGGGCTCGCCGCGCGGCCGCCGCTGCAGCACGCCGTGGTGACCGGGCGCCACGCGCCGCCGGAACTCGTCGAGAAGGCCGATCTGGTGACCGAGATGACGCTGGTGAAGCATCCCTTCCGCAGCGGCATCAAGGCCCAGCCGGGAGTGGAGTTCTGAACGCGCCGCTCGAGGCGTGCATAGGGGGGTCGATGAGTCGTGGTCTGCTTCGCGCCGCCGTCGTGCTGGCGCTCGTGGTCTCGGCGCTGGTGGCGCGGCCGGCTTCGGCGCAGCTCGATCAGCAGCGGCTCGTCAACAACGCCGTCGCGACCGTCGAGCGGCTGTCGGCCGATCCCGACTTCGTCGCCCGCGTCAAACCGCTGCTGAACCGGGCCAAGGCGGTGCTGATCGTCCCCCACCTGGTCAAGGCCGGCTTCATCCTGGGCGGCGAGTACGGCATGGGCGTGCTGCTGGCCAAGCGCCCCGACGGCCAGTGGAGCTATCCCGCCTTCTACACCCTGGGCGCCGGCAGCTTCGGGCTGCAGGCCGGCGTCCAGGACGCCGAGGTCCTGTTCGCGATCATGAGCGACAAGGCGCTGAGCGCCATCATGAACAACGCGGTGAAGTTCGGGGCCGATCTCGGCATCGCCATCCTCGGCCTCGGCGGCGGCACCGAGACCTCGACCACCACCAACCTCTCGGTCGACGTCTACGCCTATTCGCGCGCCGTCGGCCTGTTCGGCGGCGGCTCGCTGGAGGGCGCGATCATCAAGCCGCGCTCGACCTGGAACAGCGCCTATTACGGCAACGGCACCTCGCCCGAGGCGATCCTGCTCGGCGGCGCCGCGGCCAACGAGAAGGCCGAGGCGCTGAGGAGCCTCCTTGGCCGCTAAGGCCCTGATGCTGCAGGGCACGGGCTCGGACGTCGGCAAGTCGCTGCTCGTCGCCGGCCTGTGCCGCGCCTATACGCGCCGCGGCCTGCGCGTGCGCCCGTTCAAGCCGCAGAACATGTCCAACAACGCCGCGGTCACCGCCGACGGCGGCGAGATCGGCCGCGCTCAGGCGCTGCAGGCCCGCGCCTGCGGCCTGGCGGCGCATTCCGACATGAACCCGGTGCTGCTGAAGCCGCAGGCCGAGACCGGCGCCCAGGTCGTCGTCCAGGGCCGGGTGCTGGGCAGCGCCCTGGCCCGCGACTACCAGGGCCTCAAACCCGGCCTGATGCCCAGGGTGCTGGAGAGCTTCCGCCGCCTCGGCGCCGATGCCGACCTGGTGCTGGTCGAGGGCGCCGGCAGCGCGTCCGAGGTCAATCTGCGCGCCGGCGACATCGCCAACATGGGCTTCGCCGAGGCCGCCGACCTGGCCGTCGTCCTGGTCGGCGACATCGACCGCGGCGGCGTCATCGCGTCGCTGGTCGGCACCCACGCCTTGCTGCCGCCGGCCGAGCGGGCGCGGATCAGGGGCTATCTGATCAACAAGTTCCGCGGCGATCCCACGCTGTTCCACCCGGCACTGGACATCGTGCGCGCGCACACCGGCTGGGAGTCCTTCGGCATCGTGCCGTGGTTCGCGGCCGCCGGCCGGCTGCCGGCCGAGGACGCGGTGGCGCTGGACAAGCCGCGCGCCTCGGGCGCCGGCGCCATCCGCATCGCCATTCCGCGCCTGTCGCGCATCGCCAATTTCGACGACTTCGACCCGCTGGCCGCCGAGCCCGACGTCGCCCTGACCATCGTGCCGCCGGGCCGGCCGCTGCCCGATTGCGACCTGATCATCGTGCCCGGCTCGAAGGCGACGATCGCCGACCTCGGCTTCCTGCGCGACCAGGGCTGGGACGTCGACATCCGCGCCCATGTCCGCCGCGGCGGCCGCGTGCTCGGCATCTGCGCCGGCTACCAGATGCTCGGCCGCGCCGTGCGCGACCCGGCCGGCGTCGAGGGCCCGCCGGGCGAGGCGCCCGGCCTCGGCCTGCTCGACGTCGCGACGGTGATGGCCGGGGCCAAGACCCTGACCGAGATCGCCGGCCGCGACGGCGCGGGCGAGCCGGTGCGCGGCTACGAGATGCACATGGGCGTCACCACCGGCCCCGACGCCGCCCGCCCGATGCTGACCCTCGACGGCCGCCCGGAAGGCGCCGCCTCGGCCGACGGCCGGGTCATGGGCTGCTACCTGCACGGCCTGTTCGCCGCCGACGGCTGGCGGGCGCGGTTCCTCGAGTCCTTCCGACCCGGCCGCGCCGCCGGCATCGAATACGACGCCACCGTCGAGGCGGTGCTCGACGACCTGGCCGAGCATCTCGAACGCCACGCCGAGGTCGACCGGCTGCTGGCGCTGGCACGGTGAGGCGCGCGCCCCTGGAAGGCGCCGCGCACCGGATGTATATTGATTGGCACGGATGTATATGGAGGACGCCGTGCCGGTGCAGATCGCCAATCCCCAGGTCGTCGCCAAGATCGAGCGTTTGAGCCGCGCCACCGGGCTCGGCAAGACCGCCGCCGTCGAGGCCGCGGTCGACCGCATGCTGACCGAGGTGGCCGCCGGCGGCGAGGACGAGCCCTGGGCGGGATTCGATGCCGTGCTCGCCCAGCTACGGCGCCTGCCGCGCCGGCCGGACGCCTTCGAGGCCGTCGAATACGGCCCGGACGGGCTGCCGAAGTGATCGCCGTCGACACTTCGGCCCTGCTGGCGATCGTGTTCGGCGAGCCGGAAGCGGACCTGTGCCTGGCGCGACTGAAACAGGCCCGGCGCGTCTACATCAGCAGCGTGTCGGTCGTCGAGGCGCGAATGGTGGTGTTCGGCCGACTCGGCATGCCGGGCGTCGTGCTGCTCGACGACCTGCTGCGGGCGCCGGCCTTCGAAGTCGTGCCGCCCGACCATGCGGAAACCGAAGCCGCCTTCGCCGCCTTCGTCGCCTATGGCAAGGGCAGCGGCCATCCCGCCGGACTGAATTTCGGCGACGTGTTCGCTTATGCCGTCGCGAAGACGAGGCGGCTGCCGCTGCTGTACAAAGGCGACGACTTCGGCCGCACCGACCTCGCGGCGGCGCTGCCGCCGGCCTAGCCGATCAACCCCCGCAGCTCGTAGAGCACGTCCAGCGCCTGTTTCGGCGTCAGCTCGTCGGGGTTGACCGCCTTCAGCCTCTCCAGCGCCGGCGAGGCCTCGGCCGGGGCGGCTTTCGGCGCCGCCTTGGCGAGCGCGGTGGCGAACAGCGGCAGGTCCTCGGCCAGCCGGGTCACCGCCGAGGACTGGTCGCCGGCCTCCAGCATCTCCAGCACCGCCTCGGCGCGGGAAATCACCGCCGCCGGCAGTCCGGCGAGCTGGGCGACGTGGATGCCGTAGCTGCGGTCGGCCGCGCCGGGGCCGACCTCGTGCAGGAACACCACCTCGCCCTGCCATTCCTTGACCCGCATGCAGTGGCAGGACAGCCCTTTCAGCTTCGACTGCAGATGGGTCAGCTCGTGGTAGTGGGTGGCGAACAGCGCCCGGCAGCGGTTGACCTCGTGCAGGTGCTCGACCACCGCCCAGGCGATCGACAGGCCGTCGAAGGTCGCGGTGCCGCGGCCGATCTCGTCGAGGATGACCAGGGCGCGCGGCCCGGCCTGGTTGAGGATCGCCGCCGTCTCGACCATCTCGACCATGAAGGTCGAACGGCCGCGCGCCAGGTCGTCGGCGGCGCCGACGCGGCTGAACAGGCGGTCGACGACGCCGATATGCGCCGATTTCGCCGGCACGAACGAGCCCATCTGCGCCATCACCGCGATCAGCGCGTTCTGGCGCAGGAACGTCGACTTGCCGGCCATGTTGGGGCCGGTGACCAGCCACAGCCGCTCGGCGCCGCCCAGGTCGCAGTCGTTGGCGACGAAGGCCTGGCCGGCCGGCAGCATCGCCTCGACCACCGGATGGCGGCCGCCGTCGATCGCGAAGGCGCCCTCGGCCGCGACCACCGGGCGGACATAGTCGTTGTCGACCGCCAGGGCGGCGAGGCCGGCGGCGACGTCGATGGCGGCGATCGCCCGCGCGGTCTCGGCCAGTTCGGCGGCGCGGCCGGTGACCTCGGCGACGAGGTCGTCCCACAGCTCCAGTTCGAGCGCCAGCGTGCTCTGGCCGGCCTTGCGCACCTTCTGCTCCAGCTCGGTCAGCTCGACGGTGGTGAAGCGCACCGAGCTGGCGATGGTCTGGCGGTGGATGAAGTCGGTGCCCATCTTGTCGGCCTGCTTCGGCGGCACCTCGATGAACCAGCCGAGGACGTTGTTCTCCTTGATCTTCAGCGAGGCGACGCCGGTCCGGGCGGCGTAGCGCTCCTGCAGCGCGGCGATCAGGCGGCGGCTCTCGTCGCGCAAGCCGCGCAGCTCGTCGAGGCCCTCGTGATAGCCGGCGCGGATGAAGCCGCCGTCGCGGGCGAGCAGCGGCAGGTCCTCGGCCAGCGCGCGGCCGAGACGGTCGACCAGCGCCGAATGCTGGCCCAACGCCCTGACCGCCGCCTGGATGCCCTCGGGCGGCGCGGTCAGGCCGCCGTCGGCCAGGGCCAGGCGCAGCGCCGGCACCTGTTCGAGCGCGTCGCGGATGGCGGCGAGGTCGCGCGGGCCGCCGCGGCCCAGAGACAGCCGCGACAGCGCCCGCTCGATGTCGGGACAGCGCTTCAGGCGCTCGCGCAAGCCCTCGCGCAGGGAATGGCGCTCGACCAGGAAGGCCACCGCGTCGAGCCGGCGGTCGATCTCGGCGGGATCGGTCAGCGGCGCCGCCAGATGCTGGCCCAGCAGCCGCGCGCCGGCGCCGGTCACCGTGCGGTCCATCACCCACAACAGCGAGCCCTTGCGCTCGCCGGTCAGGGTCTCGGCCAGCTCCAGGTTGCGCCGGGTGGCGGCGTCGATCTCCATCACCGCGCCGTCGGACAGCCGGCGCGGGGTGTTGAGGCGCGGCAGCTTTCCTTTTTGCGTCAGCTCGACATAGTCGACCAGCGCGCCGGCGGCGGCCAGTTCGGCGCGCGAGAAGGCGCCGAAGCCGTCGAGCGCGCCGACGCCGTACAGCGCCTCCAGCCGCTTGCGGCCGTTCTCGGAATCGAAGCGCACCGCCGGCAGCGGCGTCAGCGCCGCCTTGAACTCGCCGAAGGTCTCGAACAGCGCCGGATTCTGCAGCAGCCGGTCGGCGACCAGCAGCTCCCGCGGTCCCAGCCGCGCCAGCGCCGCGGCGGCCGTCTTCGCCGCCACCGGCTGGGTCACCAGGTCGCCGGTCGAGACGTCGACCCAGGCCAGCCCCAGCGCGCCTTGCGCCTCGGCCAGCGCCACCAGGTAATTGTGCCGCCGGGCGTCGAGCAGGTTGTCCTCGGTGATGGTGCCCGGCGTGATGATGCGCACGACGCCGCGCTCGACCACCGCCTTCGAGCCGCGGCGCTTGCGCGCCTCCTCGGGGTCCTCGAGCTGCTCGCACACCGCCACCTTGAAGCCCTGGCGGATCAGCCGCGCCAGATAGGCCTCGTGCGAATGCACCGGCACGCCGCACATCGGGATGTCGTCGCCGCCGTGCTTGCCGCGCTTGGTCAGGGCGATGTCGAGCGCGCCGGCCGCCGTCACCGCGTCGTCGAAGAACAGCTCGTAGAAATCGCCCATGCGGTAGAACAGGAGCGAATCGGGGTGCTCGGCCTTGATGGCCAGGAACTGCGCCATGCTGGGCGTGACGGTGGTCGCGGAAGCGGCGGTCTGGGCCGGCTGCTCGGCCGTGGCCTGGGCGCGGTCGGCGGTCATGGAACTCCCCCTGGAACGAGGCCGGGAGGTTAGCACAGGCCCGGGCGCGAGGGCCATCGCCCGGCTGGCGTCCAGGCCGGCGGCGCGCTAGGATTTCGCATGGCCAGGATGCGCGAGATGATGGAGGCGATGTCCGGCGCGCGTTTCGCGCTCGATCCGCAACGCCTGCCGTGGGAGACCACCGTCGCGCCGCACCGGGCGGTGCCGCTGGTCTTCGTCGCGGTCGGCGCCCTGTTCGTCGTCGTCGGCCTGGGGCTCGCGCTGGGCGCGGGCGAGCCTCTGGCGCTGCTGCACGCCACCCTCGGCGCGGCGGTGCTGTGGTTCGGACTGGCCGCGCTGGGCGGCAAGCGGCTGATCCGCGTCGAGCCCGGCACGGTGATCGTCGGGACCGGCCGCCGCCGCAGGTCGGCGCCGATCGCCGACTATCGCGGCGTTCTGTTGCGCGAACTGCGCTACAAGAGCGGCAACCGCCATGTCGTCGTGCAGCGCATCGAGCTGGTGCACGACGATCCGGCCCTGACGGTGCCCATCTACCAGCGCGAGGGCAGCGACGAGCCGCGCGCCGCCTGGGAATCCTACGCCCGCGCCTTCGGCCTGCCGGCGCTGCACGAGGACGCCGGCGCGCTGGTCGCCCGCGACCCGGCCGACCTCGACACGCCGCTGCGCCGGCTGGCCGCCGAAGGCAGGATCGCCCCCGCGGCGCCGAACGGCCCGCCGCCGCCGGCGCTGGTGGTCCAGGCCGGCGAGGACGAGATCGTCGTCGTCCTGCGCCGGCCGCCGGTGCCGTGGTGGTTCCTGCTGCCGTTCTTCGCCGTCCCCGCCGTCATCCTGGCCGTCGCCGCCGACGCGCCGCCGGCCTTCCTGGCCTTCCCGCTGCTGTTCCTGGCCATCGCCGGCTTCGTCGCGGCGATCAACGCCCGCACGCGGCGCGCCATCGTCATCACCCGCGAGCGCATCGAGAGCCGCACCGAGACGCCGCTGACCGGCCGCGCCAGCGTCGAGGGCATGCTGCTCGACGACGTCGAGACCGTCGCGGTCGGCGGCAACGGCGTCATCCGCGCCCTGCGGATCGGCGGCGACCACCGGCGCCTCAAGATGGCCGAGGGCCTGTCGCGCGCCGAGCTGGCGTGGCTGCGCGACTACGTCACGATGGCGATCGCGACCGCGTGACGCCGTCATCGCCGCCAACCACTAGCCACCCGCTTCGCACTGCGGCACAATGTGCGCCCGCGAAATCGCTGCACATCGGAAGGACCGCGTCTCCGTGCCGAACCAGACCAAGAAGCCCGTCCGCGAAGTGGTCGGCATCCTTGCCGACCGCACCCAGTTCGAGAAGGCCGTCGAGGGCCTGACCCAGGCCGGCTTCACGCGCGCCGACCTGTCGGTATTGTCCTCGCACGATTCCATCGACGCCGCCGGCCGCGAGCCGAAATCCTGGCGCAACGCGCTGGTCGGCCTGCTCGGCGAGATCAAGTACGAGGGACCGCTGGTCGCCGCCGGCCTGATCGCGCTGGCCGCCGGCCCGGTCGGCGCGGTGGTCGCCGCCACGGTGGCCGCCGGCGTCGGCGGCGCCGCCCTCAAGGAACTGCTCGACGAGGTCACCTCGGCCAGCGACACCGAGGACTTCGCCCGCGCCCTGGCCGCCGGCAGCATCATCCTGTGGGTCGCCGTCGAGGACGAGCGCCAGGAGCTGCGCGCCCAGCAGGTGCTGACCGAGGTCGGCGCCACCAACATCCACCTGCACCAGCGCGACGCCCTGCCGCGCCAGTAGAAAGACGATCATGGACTCCCAGACCAAGCGCGAAACCCTCGAGCGCGAATCGCTCCTGATGCATGCCGCCGGCCGCCCCGGCAAGCTCGAGATCGTGGCGACCAAGCCGCTGACCACCCAGCGCGACCTGTCGCTGGCCTACAGCCCCGGCGTCGCGGCGCCGTGCCTCGAGATCGCCCGCGATCCCTCGACCGCCTACGACTACACGGCCAAGGGCAACCTGGTGGCGGTGATCTCGAACGGCACCGCCGTGCTCGGGCTCGGCGATCTCGGCGCGCTGGCCGGCAAGCCGGTGATGGAGGGCAAGGCGGTGCTGTTCAAGCGCTTCGCCGACGTCGACGCCATCGACCTCGAGGTCGACACCCGCGACGTCGACGAGTTCGTCAACTGCGTGCGCTTCCTCGGGCCGTCCTTCGGCGGCATCAACCTCGAGGACATCAAGGCCCCCGAGTGCTTCGTGATCGAGCAGCGCCTGCGCGAGATCATGGACATCCCGGTCTTCCACGACGACCAGCACGGCACCGCGATCATCGCCGCCGCCGGCCTGATCAACGCCCTGCACCTGACCGGCCGCGACCTCAAGGACTGCCGCATCGTCGTCAACGGCGCCGGCGCCGCCGCCATCGCGTGCATCGAGCTGATCAAGTGCATGGGCGTGCCGCACGACAACGTGATCATGTGCGACACCAAGGGCGTGGTCTACCAGGGCCGCACCGAGGGCATGAACCAGTGGAAGTCGGCGCATGCCGCCAGGACCGAGGCCCGGACGCTGGAAGACGCCATGACCGGCGCCGACGTGTTCTTCGGACTGTCGGTCAAGGGCGCGGTGACCCAGGAGATGGTCGCGTCGATGGCCGCCAAGCCGATCATCTTCGCGATGGCCAATCCCGATCCCGAGATCACGCCCGAGGAGGTCAAGGCGGTGCGCGGCGACGCCATCATGGCGACCGGGCGGTCGGACTATCCGAACCAGATCAACAACGTGCTCGGCTTCCCCTACATCTTCCGCGGCGCGCTCGACGT
>CAZJFH010000052.1:0-36381 GCA_964545205.1 uncultured Rhodospirillaceae bacterium | reverse complement strand
TCCTGCTCGACGAGCCGACCAACGACCTCGACGTCGACACGCTGCGGGCGCTGGAGGAATCGCTGGTCGACTTCCCCGGCTGCGCCGTGGTGATCTCGCACGACCGCTGGTTCCTCGACCGCATCGCCACCCACATCATGGCCTTCGAGGGCGACAGCCACGTCGAGTGGTTCGAGGGCAACTACCAGGACTACGAAGCCGACCGCCACCGCCGCCTCGGCACCGACGCCGACCAGCCGCACCGCATCAAGTACAAGCCGCTGGCGCGGTAGTCTCTCTCTCGTCATCGCCAGGGCTTGACCCGGCAATCCATGGACCCCCGGGCCAAGCCCGGGGGTGACGGGAAGGCTCACGCCAGCGCGGCGATCATCCGCACGGACGTCAGGAACAGGAACAGCGCGAAGGCGCGGCGCAGCCACAGCGTCGCCATGCCGTGCGCCAGCCTCGCGCCCAAGGGCGCCGAGAGCATCGTCGTCGGCACGATCAGCGCGAAGCCGATCAGGTTGACGTAGCCCAGCGAGCCCGGCGGCAGGCCGGGCTGGCCCCAGCCGCTGACCACGAATCCCAGCGCGCCGGGCACGGCGATGATCAGGCCGATGGCGGCCGCCGTGCCGACGGCGCGGCGGATCGGATAGCTGAAGGCCGACAGGATCGGCACGCTCAGCGTGCCGCCGCCGATGCCCATCATCGCCGAGAAGCCGCCGATCACGAAGGCGATCCCCCGCTGGGCGGCGCGGCCGGGCAGGGCGGCGGCCAGCGCCGAGGCCTCGCCGCGAAAGGCCATGTTGGCGGCGACCAGCATCGCCACGGCGGCGAAGACGCCGCTCAGCACCGGGCCGCGCACCCAGGCGGCCAGCGCCGTGCCGGCGACGACGCCGAGCGCCACCCAGACCGCCCAGGCCTCGAGCAATCCGGGATCGACGCCGCCGCGGCGATGGTGCGACCGGGCCGAGATGATCGAGGTCGGCACGATCGTCGCCAGCGAGGTGCCGACCGCCAGGTGCATCTTGACCGCCGGGTCGAGCTCGAGGGCGGTGAAGACGTGGAACAGCACCGGCACGATGACGATGCCGCCGCCGACCCCGAGCAGCCCGGCGAGGACGCCGGCGACGAGGCCGGTCAGCAGCAGGCCGCCGGCGAACGCCGCCACCCAGGCCGGATCGCTCAGCAGGCCGGACATGGGTCCGCCGCGTAGCGTGCCAGCGCGGCGTCGAGGCGCTGCGGGTCGATGGGTTTGGCGAGGTGATCGTCCATGCCCGCCTCGCGGCAGCGCAGGACGTCCTCGGCGAAGGCGTTGGCGGTCATGGCGATGATCGGCACGCGGCCCTGCGGCGGCGCCAGGGCGCGGATGCGGCGCGTCGCCTCGATGCCGTCGACGCGCGGCATCTGCATGTCCATCAGCACCAGGTCCCAGCCGCCCTCCGCCGCCCTGTCGACGGCGACGGCGCCGTCGGGCGCCACCTCGACCGCGTGCCCGCGCCGGGTCAGCAGGCCGGCGGCGACCTTCTGGTTCACCGGATTGTCCTCGGCCAGCAGAATCCGCAACGGCCGGCCCGCCGCCGCCGGCGTCTCGACCGGCTGCGGCGGCGGCGCCGGCTCCAGCGGCAGGTCGAAGCGGAAGCGGGCGCCGGCGCCTTCGGCGCTCTCGACGACGATCGCGCCGCCCATCAGCTCGATCAGCCGTTTGGAGATCGCGAGGCCGAGCCCGGTGCCGCCGAAGCGGCGGGCGATCGAGCCGTCGGCCTGGGTGAACGGCGTGAACAGGCGCGTCTGCGCCTCGGGCGCGATGCCGATGCCGGTGTCGGCGACCTCGAAGACCAGCCGGTCGCCGGCGGCGGCGACCGAAATCCGCACGCCGCCGCGTTCGGTGAACTTGACGGCGTTGCCGATCAGGTTGAGCAGCACCTGGCGCAAACGGGTCGGGTCGAGCCGGACGTGGGACGGCAGGTCTTCGGCGATCGCGCAGTCCAGGCCCAGCCCCTTCTCCTCGGCGCGCGGGCGCATCAGCCCGAGAACGCCCTCGACCAGTCCGCGCGGCTCGACCACCGATGGCGCCACCGCCAGCTTGCCGGCCTCGAGCTTCGACAGGTCGAGCACGTCGTCGAGGATCACCCGCAGCGCCTCGGCCGAGTGGTGCACGGTCTCGGCGTTTTCGCGCTGCTCCGGCGACAGCGGGCCGTCGAGCAGCAGCCGGGTCATGCCCAGGATGCCGTTCATCGGCGTGCGGATCTCGTGGCTCATCATCGCCAGGAACTCGGATTTCGCCCGCGCCGCGTCCTCGGCGCGGTCGCGGGCCTCGCGCAGCACCGCTTCGTCGGCGAAGCGCCGGCGCTTGTAGCGGCCGAGCTGGCGCGCCACCGCGAAGCCGACGACGTTGAACAGCCCGACCCAGGTGGCGACGCGCACCGCCGCGGCGGCATCGGGGCCGGGCTCGGCGACGAACGACCAGTACAGCAGGCCGACCGTGCTGAGATACAGCGCCGAGGCGGCGCGCAGCGGCAGCCGGCCGGGCAGGAAGAAGTAGGGCAGCACCACCATCGCCGCCATGACGATCGGCGCCGTGTAGTGGAAGTCCGGCCGCTGGCCGATGATCAGGAACGCCACCGTGCCGAGCACGAAGTTGCCGCCGGGCACCATGACGTCGACGGTCCCGGGCCGCGGCGAGCGCCAGACCGAGACGCAGATCACGACCGCGGTCACCACGACCAGGGCGCGCATCGCCACCAGCGACCGGAACAGCCGCGCGTCGTCGACGAAGGCGAGGTCGGCGAGGGCGCTGAGCAGGACGAAGGCGGCGATGGCGGCATAGCCGATGACGGCATGGCGGCGATCGTCGCCGGCGCTGGCGCGGCGGTAGGCTTCCTCTTCCGAGCGGTCCGCGAACTCGCCGAGCCAACGCGTCAAAGCGCCGCGCATCGCTGCCCCCAACAGATAACGCGACCCATCCTATCGGGCGGCGTCCGGGGCGGCAACCACCCCGCTCACGCCGGCGCGGCCACGGCGAGGCGCCCGTACCGGACCAGCGCGGCGTCGAGCAGCTTGGGGTCGATCGGCTTGGCGACATGGCCGTCCATGCCCGCGGCCAGGCAGCGCTCGATGTCTTCGCGGAAGGCGTTGGCCGTCATCGCGAGGATCGGGGTACGCCCGACCGGCGGCGGCAGGGCGCGAATCCGCCGGGTCGCCTCGATGCCGTCGACCCCCGGCATCTGCATGTCCATCAGCACGAGGTCGAACCGCTCGGCGCGGAGCCGTTCCACCGCCTGGATGCCGTCGCCGGCGACGGCGACCTCGTGTCCGCGCCGCCGCAGCAGGCCGCTGGCGACCTTCTGGTTCACCGGATTGTCCTCGGCGACCAGGATGCGCAAGGCGCCCGAAACCGGCGATTGGCCGGTCGCGACCGCCTCGGGTGCGGCGCCCGTCACGAGAGGCAGGTCGAACCGGAAGCTGGAGCCGTGGCCGGGCTCGCTCTCGACCGTCATCGCGCCGCCCATCAGGCCGACCAGCCGCTTGCAGATCGCCAGGCCGAGACCGGTGCCGCCGAAGCGGCGCGCGGTGGTCGCGTCGCCCTGGACGAATTCCGAGAACAGCTTGGGCAGCGTTTCGGGCGCGATGCCGATGCCGGTGTCGTCGACACGGAACAGCAGCCGGTCGCCGCCGGCGCCGACGGCGACGACCACCGCGCCGCGTTCGGTGAACTTGATCGCGTTCGAGACCAGGTTCAGCAGCACCTGACGCAGCCGCATCGGGTCGACACGCACCCAGCGCGGCGTTTCGGGCTCGACCGCGACGGCCAGCGACACGCCCTTTTCCGCGGCGCGCGCGTGCATCAGCTCGACGACGCCCCGCACCAGGCGCGGCAGGTCGGTGTCGGTCGCGGCGACTTCGAGGCGGCCGGCTTCGAGCTTCGAGAAGTCGAGGATGTCGTTGAGAATGGTCAGCAGCGTCTCGGTGGACGACCTGATGGTCTCGGTCTCGTCGCGGGCCTCGGCCTCCAGCGGCCGGTCGAGCAGCAGGTGGGTCAGTCCGAGGATGCCGTTGATCGGGGTGCGGATTTCATGGCTCATCATCGCCAGGAACTCGGATTTGGCGCGGCTTTCGGATTGGGCGCGCCGCTTCTCGATCTCCAGCGCCCGGAACTGCGCGAAGCGCAGGCGTCCCCCGCGCTGCAGGCGTGACGCGACGATCGCCGCCAACAGCGTCATCACCGTCAGCGCCACCGCCACCCGCGGGAACACGTCGGGCGGCACCACCGCGCGGCTGCTCAGGATGCCGCCGCCGAGCGCCAGCAGGCCGACCGCCATCGACAGCCGCAGCGGCAGCGGCAGCAGCAGGAACATGGTGACGATCCAGCCCATCGCGTTCACCGGCGCCCAGTACGCGGCCATGACCTGGGTCGGGATCAAGGCATGGGCGACGACCAGCATGAGCGCGGCCACCGTCGCCACCACGGCATCGGCGACGCGCGGCGCCGGAAACGCGCGCAAGAGGACGATCGCCGCCGCGAGCGCGACGATCAGGGTGGCGCGCGCCGCGTGATTGACCCATGCGCGTTCGGGTTCGACCAGGGTCTCGGCGGCGGTGGCCAGCACGAAGGCGGCGGCGCCGGCCGCGAAGATCACGCTCGCCTGCCAGCGCTCCTGGGCCGCCGTCGACTGTCGGTACTCGTGCTCCACGGCGGCGTCCTCGAACACCGCCCCGAAACGCGTGATCGTGGACATCGCTCCCCCCCCGGAACCGACGACACTGCCATAGGATCGTATTCCAAGGCGGCGGCGGGCGCCATCGGGAAAGCGGACCGCCCGACTTCAGTCGGTGGCGGCGAAACGCCGCCGATCGAAAGGAAAACGGCCGCCGCTATTCCGCCGCCGGCCTCCAGCGCAGCACCGGCTTGCGCGCCGCCAGGGTCTCGTCGAGGCGCCGGCGCGGCGTGAGCTGCGGCGCCGCCTGCAGCTCGGCGGCGCGGCCGGCCTTGGCCTGGCGGGCGAGGTCGAGCAGGGTCTCGGCGAACGAGTCGAGCGTCTGCTTGCTCTCGGTCTCGGTCGGCTCGATCAGCAGGGCGCCGTGGACGACCAGCGGGAAATACATGGTCATCGGATGGAAGCCCTTGTCGAGCAGCGCCTTGGCGACGTCGAGCGTGGTGACGCCGGTGTCCTTGAGGAAACGGTCGTCGAACAGGCATTCGTGCATGCACGGGCCGTCGAAGGACGGCGTCAGCTCCTCGGACAGGCGGGCCAGCAGGTAGTTGGCGTTGAGCACCGCGTCGCTGGACGCCTGGCGCAGGCCGTCGGCGCCCATGCTCATCATGTAGGCCAGGGCGCGGACGATGACGCCGAACTGGCCGTGATAGCCCTTCAGCCGCCCCAGCGGCTTGCGCCCCGAGCCGGCGGCGTGCTCGACGAGGTGCCAGCCTTCGGCGTCGTGGACGATGGCGGGCAGCGGCGCGTAGGGGGCCAGGGCCTCGGACAGCACCGTCGGCCCGGCGCCGGGGCCGCCGCCGCCATGCGGGGTCGAGAAGGTCTTGTGCAGGTTGATGTGCATCGTGTCGATGCCGAGGTCCGACAGCTTCACGCGGCCGACGATGGCGTTGAAATTGGCGCCGTCGCAGTAGAAGAACGCGCCGGCGGCGTGCACCGCCTCGGCGATCTCGATGATCTCGTCCTCGAACAGGCCGCAGGTGTTGGGGTTGGTCAGCATGAACGCCGCCACCTCGCCCGACAGCTTGCCCTTCAGCGCCGCCAGGTCGACGCGGCCGCGGCTGTTGGCCGGAATCGTCTCGACGGCGTAGCCGCAGGCCGCCGCGGTGGCCGGATTGGTGCCGTGCGCCGATTCCGGGACCAGCACGACGCGGCGCGGCTCGCCGCGATCCTCGAGCGCCGCGCGGATGGTCATCAGCCCGCACAGCTCGCCATGGGCGCCGGCGGCCGGGCTCATGGCGATGGCCGGCATGCCGGTCAGGGTCTTGAGCCAGTGCGCGGCGGTGTCGATCAGCTCCAGCGCGCCCTGCACGGTGCTCTCGGGCTGGAACGGGTGCAGGTCGGCCAGCCCAGGCAGCCGCGCCACCTTCTCGTTGAGGCGCGGGTTGTGCTTCATCGTGCACGAGCCCAGCGGGTAGAAGACCGAATCGATGCCGAAATTCTTCTGCGACAGCCGGGTGTAGTGGCGCACGACCTCGGGCTCGGAGACGTCGGGCAGGCCGACGCCGCCCTTGCGCGCCAGGCCGCCGAGACGGTCGGCGACCGGCGGCGGCTCCGGCAGATCGACGCCGGACCGGCCCGGCTCGCCGCGCTCGAACAGCAGCGGCTCCTCCAGGTACATGCCGCGATGCGCGCTCATGCCAGCACCTCCGACAGGCCGGCGACCAGGGCGTCCATGTCCTCGGGGGTATTGGTTTCGGTGCAGGCCACCAGCATCACCTCGGCCAGTTCGGGATAATCGGGATAGAACCGCGACGCCGGCACGCCGGCCAGGATGCCGCGCGCCGCCAGGGCGTCGACGACCTCGGCCGCCGGCTTGCCCAGGCGCACGGCGAACTCGTTGAAGAAGGTGTCGGGGATCACCTTGACGCCCTTCACCTTGGCCAGCTTCTCGGCCAGGGTCACGGCGTTGGCGTGGTTGAGCGCCGCCAGCTTGGTGAAGCCGGACTCGCCCAGCAGCGCCAGATGGATGGTGAAGGCCAGGGCGCACAGGCCGGAATTGGTGCAGATGTTCGACGTCGCCTTCTCGCGCCGGATGTGCTGTTCGCGCGTCGAGAGCGTCAGCACGTAGCCGCGGCGGCCGTCGGCGTCGACCGTCTCGCCGCACAGCCGGCCCGGCATCTGGCGCAGGAAGCGGTCGCGGGTGGCGAACAGGCCGAGGCCGGGACCGCCGAAATTGAGCGCGTTGCCGATCGCCTGGCCCTCGGCGACGACGATGTCGGCGCCCATCGCGCCGGGTGGCGTCACCAGGCCCAGCGACACCGGCTCGGCCACCGCCACCACCAGCAGCGCGCCGGCGGCGTGGCAGGCCTGGGCCAGCGCGGTGAAATCCTTCAGATGGCCCCAGAAGCCGGGGGTCTGGACGACGACGCAGGCGGTCGTCGAGTCGACGCGGCCGATCAGGTCCTCGACGCCCAGCGGATCGGGGTCGAGCGACTCGACGTCGATCTGGGTGAACTGAAGCTGGGTCGCGGTGACGCCGCGGTAATGCGGATGCAGGCCGCCGGACAGCAGCACCTTGTCGCGACGGGTGATGCGGCAGGCCATCACCGCCGCCTCGGCGCAGGCGGTGGCGCCGTCGTACATCGAGGCGTTGGCGACGTCCATGCCGGTGATCAGCGCCACCTGGGTCTGGAACTCGAACAGGTACTGCAGCGTGCCCTGGCTGACCTCGGGCTGGTAGGGCGTGTAGGCGGTCAGGAACTCGCCGCGCTGGATCAGCGCATCGACCGCCGCCGGCACGTGATGGCGATAGGCGCCGGCGCCCAGGAAGCTGGGCGCGCAGCCGGCCGACAGGTTCTTCATCGCCATCGCCGTCAGCCGGCGCTCGACCTCCATCTCGCTCATGTGGGCGGGCAGGTCGAAGGCGACGCCGTCGGCGGCCCCGGCCGGCACGTCGCGGAACAGCGAATCGACGTCCGGAGCGCCGATCGCCCGCAACATCGCGTGGCGGTCGGCGTCGGTCAGCGGCAGATAGCGCATCAGAGACTCTTCACGTAGTCGTCGTAGGCGGCCCGGTCCATCAGCACGCCGAGTTCGCCGCGGTCGGCGAGCTCGATCTCGTAGAACCAGGCCCCGTCCTCGGGGCTGTCGTTGACCAGGCCCGGCTGGTCGACCAGCGCCTGGTTGACGGCGGTGACCTCGCCGCCGACCGGCGAGTAGACCTCGCTGGCCGCCTTGACCGATTCGACGACGGCGGCCTCGCCGCCCTTGGCCAGCTTGCGGCCGACCTCGGGCAGTTCGACGAACACCACGTCGCCGAGCTGCTGCTGGGCGTAGTCGGTGATGCCGACGCGGCCCTTGCCGCCGTCGACGGCGACCCATTCGTGCTCGTTGGTGAACCAGATTTCGCTCATGGATGTCTCCCCTCACTTCCCCGTGGCGTAGCGGTGCGGAACGAACGGCAGTTCGGCGATCACGGCATCGTGCGCCTTGCCGCGGATGATCAGCCGCACCGGCGCGCCGATGACGGCGCTGCGCGCCTCGACGTAGCCCATGCCGACCGGGCCGCCGACCGACGGGCCGAAGCCGCCGCTGGTGATCTCGCCGACCCGATTGCCGGCGAAGTCCTGGATTTCGGTGTGCGCGCGGGCGGGCGCGCGGTCGAGCGGCTTGATGCCGACCCGCAGCCGCGGCGGGCCGCCGGCGAGCTGGCGCAGGATCACGTGCGCGCCGGGAAAGCCGCCCTCGGACCGCCGGCGCTTCGAAATGGTCCAGCCCAGATTGGCCTCGGCCGGCGTCGTGGTCTCGTCGATGTCGCTGCCGTACAGGCACAGGCCGGCCTCGAGCCGCAGCGAATCGCGGGCGCCGAGCCCGGCCGGGGCCACCGACGGCTGGTCGAGGATCGTGCGCGCGACATCGTCGATCCGTGCCGCCGGCACCGAAATCTCGTAGCCGTCCTCGCCGGTGTAGCCCGAGCGGCTGACCAGGCAGGGCACGCCGGCGACGTCGATCGCCCGCACCGACATGAAGCGCATCGCCGCCGCGCCCGGCGCCAGCGCGTCCATCACCGCGGCGGCGTCCGGCCCCTGCAGCGCGAGCAGACCGCGATCGGCCATCTCCTCGACGACGGCGCGGCCGCCGATCGCGGCGCGCAGATGGGCGAGGTCCGCGGCCTTGCGCGAGGCGTTGACGACCAGGAACAGCCAGTCGCCGAAATTCGCCACCATCAGGTCGTCGAGGATGCCGCCGGCGTCGTTGGTGAACATGGTGTAGCGCATGCGGCCCTCGGCCAGCGCGGCGATGTCGCCCGGCACCAGCGCCTCCAGCGCCGCCACCCTGCCGTCGCCGCGCAGCGCCACCTGGCCCATGTGCGAGACGTCGAACAGCGACGCCGCGGCGCGGGTGTGCTGATGCTCGGCCATGATGCCGGCCGGGTACTGCACCGGCATCGAATAGCCGGCGAACGGCACCATCTTGCCGCCGCGCTCGCGGTGCAGGGCGTCAAGGGGAGTGGTCTTGAGGTCTTGGTCCACGGGTCTCGGCCTCCAGCCAGGAAGTCACACAGCAAACGTGCTTGCGTCGACCCCCCTCTGTCTTCGGCACCTGAAAGATTCGCGTGGACCGCTTTCTTCTTCGGTGAGGCGCCATCCCGCCGGCAAGGCCGGCGGCGCGTCTACTTTCCAGAGGTCCAATCCCCCCGCGGTCCCTGTTGCCTGAGAGTTTCCAGGGGCGGTTGCTCCTTCGGCGCCGGACGGGTCCGGTCTCTCCCGCGGGGTTCATCTGAACGGCGGCAGTTTAACGGCCCCGCCCGAGACGTCAACACACCCTGTGCCGATTCGGTTCGCGTCGCCGGCCTAACGCGGATTCGCGCGGTTGTATCGGAGCTGCTCGTCGCTGAGCTGGAAGCCTATGAAAACCTCGTACTGGCGCGCGCTCTCGCCGGCCTGAAGCGGCAGGTCGAGCGTCACCTGCTCGTCGACGTAGCGCACCGACGAGACGTTCTCGGGGAAGGCCACCCGCACCGGCATCACCGCCTTGGCGGCCGGATCGGGATAGAAGTCGGGCACGGCGACGAAATACGCGAATTCGGCGACGCGGTCGGTGTCGGCGGCGCCGCGGGTGATCTCGAAGCCCAGCGCCAGCGTCAGCTCCAGGCCGTCGTCGGTGGTCTCGCAGGCGCCCTGGAAGCCGGCGATCTCGCCTTCGGCCTCGATGTCGCTGATGTCGCGGCCGGGACCGCGGAACGTGGTGAAGTGCTGGGCGTCGGCCAGGATCAGCACCTGCGGGCAGGCGGGCGGCGGCTCGTCGCCGCCGAAGGTGCCGCAGCCGGCGAGCAGGAGCGCGGCGAACGGCGCCGCCAGCCGGAGGCCGGCGCGCGTGCGAAAACGACCGCTCGGCGCGGCAACCGGATAGGCCATGCTGTCCACCTTTTTCCGTCTGGCGAATTCTGCTATTGCTGGCGCCCGCGACTCTAGTTAAGCCTGCGGCGGTGCACAAGCCGCATTGCCGTCGCCATGGCGAACGGCCTGCCCCTGCGTTCAAACCGAACCGGAAGCCGATGTCGAAGCCGAACCTGACCGTCCTTCTCGCCAGCCCGCGCGGGTTCTGCGCCGGCGTCGACCGCGCCATCCAGATCGTGCAGGAGGCGCTGCGCAAGTTCGGCAAGCCGGTCTACGTCCGGCACGAGATCGTGCACAATCGCTTCGTCGTCGAATCCCTCGAGAAGCGCGGCGCCATCTTCGTCGACGAGCTCGACGAGGTGCCGGACGGCTTTCCGGTGATCTTCTCGGCCCACGGCGTGCCGAAATCGGTGCCGGCCGAGGCCGAGCGGCGCAATCTGCTGCATCTCGACGCCACCTGCCCGCTGGTCAGCAAGGTCCATTTCGAATCCGAGCGCCACCACCGCGAGGGCCGCCACATCATCCTGATCGGCCATGCCGGCCATCCCGAGGTGGTCGGCACCATGGGCCAGGTGCCGGAAGGCTGGATCATGCTGGTCGAGACCATCGAGCAGGCGGAGACGATCCAGCCGCCCGAACCCGAAAAGCTGGCCTACGTCACCCAGACGACGCTCTCGGTCGACGACGCCGCCGCGATCATCGCCGTGCTGCGCCGGCGCTTCCCCGGCATCGCCGGGCCGCGCAAGGAGGACATCTGCTACGCCACCACCAACCGCCAGCAGGCGGTGCGCACGATCGCGCCGCGGTGCGACGCCGTGCTGGTGATCGGCGCGCCGAACTCGTCCAACAGCCGCCGCCTGGTCGAGGTCGCGTCGAAGGCGGGCTGCGCCAGGGCGACCATGGTCCAGCGCGCCGCCGATCTCGACTGGGGCTTCTTCGAGGGCGTCGGCAAGCTCGGCATCACCGCCGGCGCGTCGGCGCCGGAGGTGCTGGTCGAGGAGGTGCTGGAAGCGATCGGGGCGCGTTTCGAGCTCGACGTCGAACTGGTGTCGGTGACCCAGGAGACCATCACCTTCAAGCTGCCCGCGGCGCTGACGCAGGGCTGAGGGGATGGCCGTCTACACCGAGGTCGCCGACGAGGAGCTGCAGGCCTTCATCGGCGAATACGACCTGGGCGCCGTCGTCTCGTACAAGGGCATCGCCGAGGGCGTCGAGAACTCGAACTACCTGCTGCAGACCGAAACCGGCAACTACATCCTGACGCTCTACGAGCGGCGGGTCGATCCCGACGACCTGCCGTTCTTCATCGGCCTGATGGACCACCTCGCGGCCAAGGGCCTGGCCTGCCCGACCCCGGTCCACGGCCGCGACGGCAAGGCGCTGCGCAGCCTGTGCGGGCGGCCGGCGGCGATCGTCACCTTCCTGCAGGGCATGTGGCCGCGGCGGATCACCGTGCAGCATTGCGGCCCGCTCGGCGCCGCGATGGCCGAGATGCACCGCGCCGGCGCCGACTTCCCGATGGTGCGGCACAACAACCTGTCGGTGTCCGGCTGGCGGCCGCTGCTCGACGCCTGCGGCGGCCACGCCGACGACATCGAGCCGGGGCTGACGGCGGCGCTGGACGCCGAACTGGAGGCGCTGGAGCGCAACTGGCCGAACGCGCTGCCCTCGGGCGTAATCCACGCCGACCTGTTTCCCGACAACGTCTTCTTCCTGGGCGAGCGGGTGTCGGGGATCATCGACTTCTACTTCGCCTGCACCGACGCCTTCGCCTACGATATCGCCATCTGCCTGAACGCCTGGTGCTTCGAGCCCGACGGCAGCTTCAACGCCACCAAGGCGCGCCAGCTCCTGGCCGGCTACCGCCGGGTGCGGCCGCTGTCGGCCGAGGAGCTCGAGGCGCTGCCGCTGCTGGCCCGCGGCAGCGCCATGCGCTTCCTGCTGACCCGGCTGTACGACTGGATCAACACGCCGCCCGGCGCCTTCGTCAAGCGCAAGGACCCGCTGGAATACCTGCGCAAGCTGCGCTTCCACCGCGGCGTCGCCGGCCCCGGCGCCTACGGGATCGGCTGATGGCGGTGCCGCCGGCGGTCGTGGAGCTGTTCACCGACGGCGCCTGCTCGGGCAATCCCGGGCCGGGCGGCTGGGGGGCGATCCTGCGCTTCAAGGGCGTCGAGCGGGAGCTCTACGGCGGCGAGCCCGAGACCACCAACAACCGCATGGAGCTGCGCGCCGTCATCGAAGGCCTGAACGCGCTGAAGCGGCCCTGCGTCGTCGACGTGTGGACCGACAGCCAGTACGTCCAGAAGGGCATCTCGGAGTGGCTGGCCAACTGGAAGCGCCGCGGCTGGAAGACCGCCGACAGGAAGCCGGTCAAGAACGAGGATCTGTGGCGGGCGCTCGACGAGGCCGCCGGCCGCCACCGCGTCACCTGGCACTGGGTGCGCGGCCATGCCGGCCATGCCGAGAACGAGCGCGCCGACGCCCTGGCGCGCAAGGGCGTGGCGGAGATTCGCTCCGGCGCTTGAGCCGTGGATCGTGGCGGTCTAATGTTGCGCGTACGGCAACTGGGGGGCCGGAAGGGCATGACCGCGGTGACCACCGAAAGCGCGCCGGAGGCGCCGCTGCTGCGCACGGTCGGCGACATCGCCAACCGCAACCTGCTGACCTGCCCGCCCGAGATGCCGGTCGCCGAGGCGGCGGCGCAGATGCGGGCGCGCCGCTACAGCTCGATCCTCGTCGTCGAGGACGGCCGCGCCGTCGGCATCTGGACCGAACGCGACGCCCTGCGCCTCGACCTGTCCGATTCCGCGGTCTGCGACCGGCCGATCCGCGAGGTGATGACGCCCAACGTGCTGTCCATCGCCGCCGGGATTTCGATCCAGGAGGCCGGGCTGCGCTTCAAGGAGCACGGCATCCGCCATTTCCTGGTCGTCGACCAGGCCGGCGCGCCGCTGGGCATGGTGACGCAGACCGACGTCGTGCTGAACCACGGCGTCGAGCACTACCTGACCTTCCGCCAGGTCGAGGCGGTGATGACCCGGCCGCTGATCGCCGTGGCGCCCGCGACCTCGCTGCTCGACTGCGCGCACGCGATCAACGACGCCGGCGGCGAGGCCGCGGTGGTCGAAGGGGCCGAGCCCGGCATCGTCACCGAGCGCGACATCGTCCGCGCCGTCGCCGAGCGGCGCCTGGCCAATTCCGTCGACGAGCTCGCCAGCCGGCCGCTGGTGACCGTGGCGCCCGAGGACACGCTGCTCAAGGCGCGCAACCTGTTCGTCGAGTACGGCATCCGCCACCTCGCGGTGCGCGACGCGGCCGGCCATTACGTCGGCGTGCTGTCGTTCTCGAGCATCCTCAACGCGATGCAGCACGAATACGCCCGCCAGCTCAACGAGGCGCTGCGCGAGCGCGACGAGGCCTTGCTGCGCTCGCGCAAGGACCTGTTCCTGGCCCGCAAGGTCATCGAATCGGCGCAGGACGGGGTGATGATCTGCGCCCCCGACGGCACCATCGAATACGTCAATCCGGCCTTCGAGACCCTGACCGGCTACGCCGCCTCCGAGGTGATCGGCCAGAAGCCCAACGTGCTGAAGTCGGGCCGCCAGGACCGCCACTTCTATCAGGAGCTGTGGGACACGCTGCTGGAGAAGGGCGTCTGGCAGGGCGAGATCTGGAACCGCCGCAAGGACGGCGAGGTCTACGCCGAGTGGCTGACCATCACCGCGCTGCGCGAGGAAGACGGCAACATCGGCCAGTTCGCGGCGGTGTTCAGCGACATCACCGAGCGCAAGTCGATGGAGGAGAAGGTCCGCAACCTGGCGTATTTCGACGCCCTGACCGGATTGCCGAACCGCCGCCTGCTGCTCGACCGGCTGGCCCAGGCGATGGCCAACGCCCACCGCCACGGCCATCAGCTGGCGCTGATGTTCCTCGACCTCGACCTGTTCAAGCGCATCAACGACACCCTGGGGCACGCCGCCGGCGACGCGGTGCTGCAGGCCACCGCGGCGCGGCTGTTCGCCAGCATCCGCGAAGGCGACACGGTGGCGCGGCTGGGCGGCGACGAATTCGTGGTTCTGCTGCCCGAGATCGCCGACGTGTGGGATTCGGCCAAGCTGGCCGAGCGGGTGATCGAGGCGGTGCGCCAGCCGGTGCGCTACGACGACCGCGACCTCTACGTGACCACCAGCATCGGCGTCGCCATCTACCCCGACGACGGCGCCGACGCCGACAGCCTGATCATCAACGCCGACGCGGCGATGTACCGGGCCAAGGACATCGGCCGCAACCGCTACCAGCTCTATTCGCCCGAGATGAACAGCCGCTCGCACGCGCGCCTGCGCATGGAGCAGCGGCTGCGCCGGGCGATCGAAGACGACAGCTTCACGCTGGTCTACCAGGTGAAGGTCGACCTGACCACCGGCCGGATGTGCGGCGCCGAGGCCCTGCTGCGCTGGAACGATCCCGAGATCGGGCTGGTCCAGCCGGCCGAGTTCATCCCGCTGGCCGAGAAGATGGGCATGATGCCGCTGCTCGGCGAATGGGTTCTGCACACCGCGTGCAAGCAGAACAAGGCCTGGCAGGACATCGGCCTGCCGCGGGTGCGCATGGCGGTCAACGTCTCGGCCTACCAGTTCGCCGAGAATGGGCTGCTCGACAGCGTGCTCGCGGCGCTGGACGGCGCCGAGCTCGATCCGCGCTCGCTCGAGCTCGAGCTGACCGAAAGCGCGATCATCCAGCGGCCCGAGAAGGTCGCCGCGGTGCTCGAGGTCCTGCACGGCCAGGGCGTGCGCGTATCGGTCGACGATTTCGGCACCGGCCATTCCAGCCTGACGACCCTGCGCCGGCTGCCGATCGACGCGCTGAAGATCGATCGCGGCTTCATCGCCGATCTGCAGCCGGGCCGGCAGGACGCCGACCTCGTCACCGCGATCATCGGCCTGGCGCACAATCTCGGCATGGCCGCCGTGGCCGAGGGCGTCGAGACCCGCGACCAGATGGATTTCCTGCAGCGCCACCGCTGCGACGAGATCCAGGGCTACCTGATCGGCCGGCCGGTCTCGGCCGAGAACCTGGTCAGTCTGTTCGACCGCCGGCTGCTGCCCGCCTGACTTGCGCCAGACCCCCGCGACGACCGTCCTGGCAGGCATGATCGCCCTCGCGGTGGCGATGGGCTTCGGCCGCTTCGCGTTCACGCCGCTGCTGCCGTGGATGCAGGCGGCGGAAGGCTTCGACCACGCCGCGGCCGGCTGGCTGGCCGGACTGAACTACCTCGGCTACCTCGCCGGCGTGCTCGCCGCCGGCTGGATCGAGCGGCCGGCGCTGCGGCGGCGCCTGCTCGGCGTCTCGCTGGTCGGGGTGGTGGTCACGACGGCGGCGATGGCGGCGCCGGTCGGGCTGGCCGGCTGGGGCGTGGTGCGGCTGCTGGCCGGGCTCGCCAGCGCCGGCGTGTTCGTCTTCGCCTCGGCGACGGTGGTGGCGGTGCTGGCCGAGCAGGGCCGGCTCGGCCTCGGGCCGCTGCAGTACGGCGGCGTCGGCCTGGGCATCGCCGCCTCGGGGGTGCTGGTCGCGGCGGTGGCGCCGGCCCAGGGCTGGCCGGCCGGCTGGCTGTGGCTGGCAGCGCTGGGCGCGCTCGGCGCCTGGGCGGCCTGGCGGCTGCTGCCCGGCATCCCGCCGGGGCACCCGGCACGGAGCGGCTCCGGCGCCGGGCCGGTGTGGCTGCCGATGGCCCTGCTCGGCGCCGCCTATTTCTGCGAGGGCGCCGGCTACATCGTCACCGGCACCTTCCTGGTCGCCATCATCAAGGCGACCGAAGGCCTCGCCGCCTGGGCCGAGTGGGCGTGGGTGGCGGCCGGGCTGGCGGCGTTTCCGTCGGTGTTCCTGTGGTCGTGGCTGGGACGGCGCATCGGCATGGTCGAGGCGCTGGTCGGCGCCCATCTGGTGCAGGCCCTCGGCATCGCCCTGCCGACGCTGTCGCACCACCCGGCCGCCGTCGTCGGCGCCGCGGTGCTGTTCGGCGGCACCTTCATCGCCATCACCGGGCTGGTGCTGGCGGTCGGCGGCGGCCTGGCCGGCCACCGCGCCGGCCGCGCCATCGCCTGGCTGACCGCCGCCTTCGGCCTCGGCCAGGTCATCGGGCCGCCGATCGCCGGCGCCCTGGCCGACGCCAGCGGCGGCTTCGACCAGCCGCTGCGGCTGGCGGCGGCGGTGGTGGTGCTGGGCGCGGCGCTGGCGGCGCCGGCGCGCGGACGCCATTGACGCGACACACTGGGATCGACGACGTGACGCAACTTTTGCGAGCTAAATAGCCGTCGCGCTAGCGGTGTCGCGAAAGGTTTCGCATGACGGCAATCATGTGGTGATTTTCATTGTGTGGATGTTCCAATTTTGTCCTAAGTCATTCCCTGTCGCGCGGCGCCAAGACGCGCTCGGCGTACCACATTTTCCCAGTGAATCCGGAGGGGAAAAATCGATCGACCGGGATAGCATTTTGCCCAAGTCTCCTCACTTGTGATGAGGACGCACAGAAATATTTGCGCAACCATATGGTAAGAGGGGTTGGGTGGTGTTGCGCAAGGGTGGCGGATGTCGGAGGAGAACGAAGTTCTTAGGGGATTGGATGGGGCCGGGGTGCGGCGTCACCTCGCGACGGCTCTGGGATTGTTCGACGCCTTGTCGCTGGGCATCCTGATCACCGATCGCGACGCCAAGCTCGTCTACGCGAACGGCACCGCCGAGGCATTCCTGCACCGCCGGGACGGCCTGCTGATCCAGGCCGGCAGGCTCAAGGCTCTGCGCGTGTCGGATGCGCGCCACCTCCACCGCTGCATCGAGCGCGGGGCCGGGGCGGTGCAGGTCAACAAGGCCGAAGGACGCCCGTATCTGACGCAGGTGATGACGCCGGCCGGAGACCATGGCGAGGTGGTGCTGCTGGTCAGCGACATGGAGGACGGACATCTCCCGGATGCCGAGGCTGTATCGAAACTGCTGCACCTCACCAAGGGCGAGGGCCGGGCCGTGTCGTGCATCGCCGCCGGCTGGAGTGCCCAGGAGGTCGCCAATCACCTGGGCGTCGGCCTCACCACCGTGCGCACCCATGTCCGCTCGGCGCTGCACAAGGTTGGCTGCAACCGGACTTCGGCGTTGATCTCGATGGTGCTACGCTCTCCAGTTGCCTGGACCCGTCGGCTGTCCGAACTGCCGGCCGACGACGATGCCGAGGTCGATACCGGCGGCTGACTGGTCGTTTGATCTGGTTTCCGGCCATCGACTAGCGGCCGATATGCCGGACGGCTCGCGAGGCCCGATTTCGTCAATCTTAGTGATGCGCCTCCGACAGGGTGCTGGTTCCATTCGTGGACACGTCAACGCGTGCGGGATTTGGGCAGTGATTCCGGCAGATCACGAACCGGGGAACCATGACCGCCATGTCGCCGTCTGCCTGGCGAGCGATCTGCTCGGCCGTTACGGGCGGGAAAAGGCTGCGCCGAGCGGCTCTATACGCGAGCGACAACGGCGCCGCCGACGCGTTGGTGTTCTGGGCAGGTGATTGCAAGTGAGTGACGCCGTCGAAGGGGAGACACCACGCTGATTTCAGACACGCCGGAGCATCGAGTCGGCTGCCATCACGCCGCACTTGCTCCGGTACGATCGCGGCGCTTGGCTGGATTGGTGCCAGTCCTGCTTCAGGGTGCATCTGGTCGCCGACTGAGCGTCGGCGGCGCAACCCGGGCCTCGTCAAATAAGACGATGCGCGGGAGCCGACATGATGGTTATGTGTTCCCTTTCGGACATGACGGTTGGAGGTGGTGGCGTGTTTGCGTCTTGCGTCGGAACTAATCGGGGCCGCGGAAGCGATGTCACGCCACTGACCTGCTGGTCCGGCCATGTTTTCTCCGGATTGTGACGCGGTATCGGCGCTCCTGGACTCGGCTTACGGAGCGGCCCTGAACGGCGAAGATCTTCAGCAGTTCCTTTTGAAGCTGATGCGCGTGTTCGCTGCCAATAAGGCACATGCCTTTGCGGTTGCGGCGGATTTCAGTCCGATCTGGGGCGGGCACACGTCATCCTCGGACGAGATGGACCTTTATAGCCGAACGTTCATCAATGATGATCCGAGAACCACTTATGCTCTCAGTCACCTCAACACCGTGATCTCCTGCCAACAGGCCGGGCTGGGCGACAAGATACGCGCCGCACCGATCTACCGCGACCTTCTTCGCCCCGCCGACGCGGAGTTCACGTTGTGGCTGCCGCTCAGAGACGGCGATATCTTCAGCGTGTTTGCGCTTACGCGTGGTCGCTCGGCGCCGGGCTTCGAGCAGGCCGAGGTCGGTCTGCTGAATGCACTCAAGCCTCACCTCGCCCGTGTCGCGAAAATTGCTGCCACGGTGGGTGAATTGCGGGCCCAGAAGGCTCTTGCCGAGGAGGCGCTGGCTCGGCTGTCCCTCGGCGTCATTGTGGCTGATCGTACCGGGCGGATCGTATTCGCGAACATGGCTGCGGAGCAGTTGCTCGCCGAGGCAGACGGCCTCTATTCCAGGCGAGGTCACATCGAACTTGCTTCGTTCGAGCAGACCCGAACCCTCCGGGCCGTGATTGCGGAAGTGACGGGTAGCCCAACCGCAGTTCCGCGTCCATTAGACATCCCGCGCAAATCCGGGCTCGGGCGGTTCTCGATCGTGATCGCTCCCCTGAGACTTGGTTTGGCTGGTCTATGGGGCGGCGGCGGGCACGTCTTGCTCTTAATGTCCGACCCGATGCGCAGGCCGGACATCCCTTTGGAACACTTCCGAGCGGGGTTAGGGTTGACCGCCGCGGAGGCCCGCCTTCTCGCTGCGCTTCTTTCGGACATGAGCGTCCTGGAGTTCGCTGCTGGCCAAAACCTGAGTCCGAATACGGTACGCACCCAGATGCGGTCCGTGATGGAAAAGCTCGGTGCGCGCCGTCAGAGCGAGGTGGTCCGAATTGCGATGAGCACTGCCAGCAGATGGCTCAAGCCTTAAATTTTTGAACTGGTATGGCCGTGCACCAGCATTGGTTCGGTCGGCTACCATCATCCGGTCGGTTTCACCAATATTGGTGACGCGCGATCGAGGCGACGGTGCTTTCATCCGTATTCCGACGACAAGCAGCGAGTGCGAATATGGATGTCGCAGTTCTCCGGCAGGCCGTTTTTCCTAACCACCTTAAAGTAGCAGCAGTCTTGAAGAGTTGCTACGGCTTGAATGGCGCCATCCGATATTGTGCACAAAAGTTGTATGAAGCCGGAGATTTGGGGTCTCCGTCGACGGTTCAATTCTGGTGCCGAGTGGCGAAAGCCGTCGAGACGGACACGCTGCACTAGCGCGCGATCTCTTCAGGGCATTGCGGCGGGACGGGGGCAGCGGATGATGACGGTGGCGCTTACGTGCAGCTACTGCAAGGTGACCTGTGCTCACCGAATCTGGGAAAGCGAGAAGGGGCGCTGGATTACGAGATGTCTGAACTGTCATCGCCTTCACGCCGCGACGTTTGAATCGACCGTTTCTCGCGCATCCATTCCGCCGGGCTGCAACGAAATTCGCCGTCTGGACTGGTGTCCCTTCGAGAATGCCGTCCGACCGCATCTGCTTCGGAGAGACGAGGGCGACATTATCGCTTGGTGCCAGTGCTGCTATAAGGTGCACGTTATCGAAACCGAGAGCCGTTCGTAGCATCGGCTGCTCTGGAGGGCGTGCACCGTGTCCATCGAAGTCCTGCACGGCGACGCGATCGACGAGGTCGCGGTGCGCCGCCTCGCGGCCCTGTTCCGCGAGGTGTTCGCGGGCTCCTATTACGGCCAGTACCTGTTCTATCCGTCCGAGATGGCGCCGCTGCCGCCCGGCGCGGTGTTCGGGGCGCGCGAGGTCGGCCTCGACGAGCTCGACGGGCTCGACCTCGGGTCGATGGCGCGGCCCGACGGCGAACGGCCGCTGTTCTGGCATCATCCGCAGGTGACCCTGGACAAGCTGCGCGCCAAGCTGTGCGGCGCCGGCCACGCCGTCCTGCGCTACGACCCGCGGGGCACGCTCGAGGGCATGGTGTTCGGCTATCCGGCGACGCTGCGCCAGGCGTTCGCGACCGAGGAGTGGGAGAACCCGGTCGCCTATTCCGGATGGCGGCCGCCCGGAACGCGCTCGTTCGCGCGGTTCCGCGACCGCGTCGCGACGGCGGTGGCGGCCGACCCCGTCCTGGCCGCGGTTGCCGGCGGCCCGGTGCGGGACGACACGCCGGTCTTCGTGCTGAACTGCATCGCGGTGTCGCCGCGCGCGCGCGCCGCCGGCATCGGCCGCGACCTGATGCGGCGGATGGTCGCCAGCCTGCCGCCGGCGGCGGCGGCCGGCAGGCTGTTCCTCGGCGAGGTCGAGGTCGACAGCCGCTGGCACCGCAAGCTGCGCCAGTCCGGCGTCGTCGACGTTCCGGGCGCGTTCGACGAGGGCCCCGGCCAGCCGCGACTGGTCGTGGCGCCGTCGCAGCACGCGTTCTGCCAGGACGAATGAGGCGGCTCCCGAAGGAGCCGCCCCGTCGCCGCCGCGTCGCGGCGTCAGTCCTTGCGCGTCAGCCGGCGGGCGCCGAACAGGCCCAGCAGGCCGATGCCCAGCGCGGCGGCGCTGGCCGGCTCGGGCACGGCGCCGGTGCTCGCCGACCAGCTCGAGGTGACCCCGAACTCGCCGTCGATCTCGTTGCCGGTGAAGATCCAGATGCCGGGGGTGTCGTCGAACTCGCCGCCGGCCAGGGTGCCGCCGATCCACAGCGCCAGATCCTGGGGGCCGTCCGGGCCGCCGGTGACCTGGTTGCGATGCACGCGGTCGCCGGTGAAGGTGTAGTTCGTGCCGTCCCAGTCGATGCTCCAGATCAGGCCCATCGCATCGATCGAGCCGCCGAACACGTCGCCGATGGTGCCGTCGATGCCGGCGAAGTCGCCGACGCCGTCCTCGGCCAGGAAGGTACCGTCGTCACCGGCCGTCCCGGTATCGAACGACAGGCTCTCGACCGTGCCGTTCGCCTGCGTATAGGTGAAGTCCTCGAGGCCAGTCATCGAGAATCCGCCGGCGATCAGCGCCGCGTCGGCAGAGCCGACGGTGATCGCCATTGTGGCGGCGGATGCCAGGAGAATGCGGTGTAGCGACAAGGCTGCCTCCGTCTACTGCTCTTTGGGTGCCGATATGGCTCAGGAGCAAGTAGCAACGGCTATGCCAGCCGCCGGAAAGATCGCTCGACCAATGGCTTGCGCCGGGCCTGCCGAACAGGCATGGCCCATATGTCAAAGGTCGCGACATGGGCCAAGGGGATAGTCCGAACGGCTGCTCAGCCCGGCTGTTTCTTGTGCTTGCGCCGGTCGAGCAGGGCCAGGATCTCGCCGACGATGCCGCGCCGGAACAGCAGCACGACGACGACGAAGATGACGCCCTGGATGATCGTCACCCAGGCGCCGAGATAGGCCAGCTTGTTCTGGATCGTCACCACCAGTCCGGCCCCGATCACCGGCCCGAACACCGTGCCGAGCCCGCCGAGCAGGGTCATCAGCACCACCTCGCCCGACATGTGCCAGTGCACGTCGGTCAGGCTGGCGAGCTGGAACACCAGCGACTTGGTGCCGCCGGCCACCCCGGCCAGCGTCGCCGACATCACGAACGCCGCCAGCTTGTAGTTGTCGGTGCGGTAGCCCAGCGAGATCGCCCGGCTCTCGTTCTCGCGGATCGCCGTGAGCACCTGGCCGAAGGGCGAGTTCACGGTGCGCCAGATCAGCCACAGCCCGGCGCAGAACACCGCGAACACGAAGTAGTACATGGTGAGGTTGTCGTCGAGGCTGATCACGCCCAGCAGCTCGCCGCGCGGGATGCCCTGGATGCCGTCCTCGCCGTGGGTGAACGGGGCCTGCAGCGAGAAGAAATAGACCATCTGGGCCAGCGCCAGGGTGATCATCGCGAAATAGATGCCGGCGCGGCGGATCGCCAGCCAGCCGAACACCAGCCCCAGCCCGGCGGCGACGACGGTGCCCGAGAGGATCGCCAGCAGCGGCTCGAAGCCCCATTCCTTGGCGGCGTGGCCGGTGACGTAGGCCGCCATGCCGAAGAAGGCGGCGTGACCGAACGACAGCAGGCCGACATAGCCCAGCAGCAGGTTGAAGGCGGCGGCGAACAGGCCGAAGCACATCACCTTCATGATGAACACCGGGTAGAACCCGATAAACGGCGCCACGAGCAGGAACAGTCCGGCAAGGACGATGGCTGCGGTGCGGATCATGGCTTCCTCACGCCTTGCCGAACAGGCCGGCCGGCTTGATCAGCAGGACGATGGCCATCACGACGAAGATCACGGTGGACGATGCTTCCGGGTAGAACACCTTGGTCAGGCCCTCGACCAGGCCGAGGCCGAAGCCGGTCAGCACCGAGCCCATGATCGAGCCCATGCCGCCGATCACCACCACGGCGAAGACGGTGATGATCAGGTTCGAGCCCATCAGCGGGTTGACCGAATAGATCGGCGCCGCCAGCACGCCGGCGAAGGCGGCCAGCGCGACGCCGAAGCCGTAGGTCAGCGTGACCATCACCGGCACGTTGATGCCGAAGGCCTGGACCAGCGTCGGGTTCTCGGTGGCGGCGCGCAGATAGGCGCCCAGCTTGGTCTTCTCGATCAGCAGCCAGGTGCCGAGGCAGACGATGACCGAGGCGACCACCACCCAGCCGCGATAGATCGGCAGGAACATGAAGCCGAGATTCCACACGCCGGTCAGCGCCTCGGGCACCTGATAGGGCTGGCCGGAGATGCCGTAGGCCTGGCGGAACGAGCCCTCGATGATCAGGGCGAGGCCGAAGGTCAGCAACAGGCCGTAGAGGTGGTCGAGATCGTAGAGCCGGCGCAGGAACAAACGCTCCAGCACCATGCCGGTGATGCCGACCACGATGGGCGCGACGATCAGCGCCGGCCAGTAGCCGAGGCCCGCGAACTGCAGCAGCAACCAGGCCACGAAGGCGCCCATCATGTACTGCGCGCCATGGGTGAAGTTGATGATGTTCAGCAGCCCGAAGATCAGCGCCAGCCCGAGACTGAGCATGGCGTAGAAGGCGCCGTTGATGAGCCCGAGCAGGAGCTGGCCGAACAGCGCCACCGCCGGGATGCCGAAGATCATGGTCATTGCAGGTCCACCCACGGACGGTCGCCGAAAACGCCCTCTCCCGCCCGCGGGAGAGGGAGGGGCCCGCGAAGCGGGAGGGTGAGGGCGGCGCGCCGCCGTCCGCCGCGAGTTCTCGGCGCGACCCCCACCCCGGCCCTCCCCCGCGCGCGGGGGAGGGAGACCACGCGGGCGTTCCGCACTACTTCTTCACCAGCGCGCAGGTGCTCTGCGACAGCGGCATGAAGGCGTCCTCGCCCGGGATGGTGCGCAGGATCTTGTAGTAGTCCCAGGCGCCCTTCGACTCGTCGGGCTTCTTGACCTCGACCAGCAGCATGTCGTGGACCATGCGGCCGTCGTCGCGGATCCTGCCGTTCTTGGCGAAGAAGTCGTTGATCGGCATCTCCTTCATCTTGGCGACCACCGCCTTGGCCTCGTCGGTGCCGGCCGCGTCGATGGCCTTCAGGTAGTGCATGACGCCGGAATAGACGCCGGCCTGCACCATGGTCGGCATGCGGCCGCCCATGCGCTCGGACCAGCGCTTCGACCAGGCGCGGGTCTCGTCGTCCTTGTCCCAGTAGAAGCCGGTGGTCACGACCAGGCCCTGGGTGGTGTCGAGGCCCAGCGAGTGGACGTCGGTGATGAAGGTCAACAGCCCGGCCAGGTTCTGCCCGCCCTGGGTGATGCCGAACTCGCGCGCCTGCTTGACCGCGTTGATGAAGTCGCCGCCGGCGTTGGCGAGGCCGATGACGTCGGCGCCCGAGGCCTGGGCCTGCAGCAGGAAGGACGAGAAGTCGTTGTTGGGGAACGGCGCCCGCACCGCGCCGACGACCTCGCCGCCGGCCGCCTTGACGGCGTCCATCGTGTTCTTCTCGAGGCTGTGGCCGAAGGCGTAGTCGGCGGTGATGAAGTACCACTTCTTGCCGCCGGCCTTGACCATGGCGTTGCCGGTGCCGTTGGCCAGCGCGTAGGTGTCGTACGTGTAGTGGACGCCGGTGGGCGAGCACTTGTCGTTGGTCAGCGCGGTGGTGGCGGCGGTCGAGTTCAGGTGGACGCGGTTCTTCTTGTCGGTGATCTCCTGCACCGCCAGCGCCACCGACGAGGTCGGCACGTCGACGATCACGTCGACCTGCTCGGCGTCGATCCAGCGGTTGGTGATCGCGGCGCCGATGTCGGGCTTGTTCTGGTGGTCGGCGAAGACGATCTCGATCGGCTTGCCCAGGACCTTGCCGCCGAAGTCCTCGACCGCCATCTTGGCGGCCTCGACGGAACCGGGGCCGGCCAGGTCGGCGTAGACGCCGGACTGGTCGTTGAGGATGCCGAGCTTGACCTTGTCGTCGGACACCTGCTGGGCCTGGGCGACGCCGGCCGCGAACACGGCGGCGACGGCCAGGGAAATGCGCTTGGTCAAGGTATTCAAGTCTACCTCCCTTTGGTTGTGAGCTGCGGGGCTAGACCCCGAGGTAGCCCTGCAACTTCTCGCGATTCGCATCGAGGTCCTGGTTCGGGATCATGTCGACGACGCGGCCGTGCTCGACGACGAAATGGCGGTCGGCGACGGTGGCGGCGAAGTGGAAGTTCTGCTCGACGAGCAGGATGGTGAAGCCTTTCTCCCGGAGCTGGCGGATGATGCGGCCGATCTGCTGCACGATCACCGGCGCCAGGCCCTCGGTCGGCTCGTCGAGCAGCAGCAGCGAGGCGCCGGTGCGCAGGATGCGGGCGATCGCCAGCATCTGCTGCTCGCCGCCCGAAAGCTTGGTGCCCTGGCTGCCGGCGCGTTCGCGCAGGCGCGGGAACAGCTCGTAGACCTCGTGCGTGCTCATGCCGCCGGGGCGCACCACCGGCGGCAGCTCGATGTTCTCGCGCACGCTCAAGCTGGCGAAGATGCCGCGCTCCTCCGGACAATAGGCCAGGCCGAGGCGGGCGATGCGGTTCGAGCTCATGCCGATGGTCTCGATGCCGTCGAAGCGCACCGAGCCCTTGCGCTGGGCGAGGATGCCCATGATGGCGCGCAAAGTCGTCGTCTTGCCGGCGCCGTTGCGCCCCAGCAGGGTGGCGACCTCGCCGCGGCGGACCTCGAAGCGCATGCCGTGCAGGATGTGCGACTCGCCGTACCAGCCCTGCAGCTGGTCGACCTGCAACAGCGCGTCGGTCGCGGGCTCAGCCATGGCCGGTCCCCATATAGGCCTCGATCACCTGCGGGTTCTTGGACACCTCGCCGTAGGTGCCCTCGGCCAGCACCTCGCCGTGCTGCAGCACCGTGATGGTGTCGGACAGGTCGGCGACGACGTTGAGGTTGTGCTCGACCATCAGGATGGTGCGGTTGGCGGCGACGCGGCGGATGAGCTGCGAGATGCGTTCGATGTCCTCGCGGCCCATGCCGGCCATCGGCTCGTCGAGCAGCATCATCTCGGGGTCGAGCGCCAGGGTGGTGGCGATCTCCAGCGCCCGCTTGCGCCCGTAGGGCAGCTCGGCCGCGGTCTCGGCCGCGAACTCGGTCAGGCCGACGTCGCCGAGCAGCGCCATCGCCCGCTCGTTGAGCTGGTCCAGCACCTTGGCCGAGCGCCAGAAATGATAGGAGTTGTGCATCTTGCGCTGCAGCGCGACGCGAACGTTCTCGATCACCGTCAGGTGCGGGAACACCGCCGAGATCTGGAACGAGCGCACCATGCCCATGCGGGCGATGTCGGCCGGCTTGGCGGCGGTGATGTCCTGGCCCTTGAAGTGGATGCTGCCCCTGGTCGGCGCCAGGAACTTGGTGACCAGGTTGAAGCAGGTCGTCTTGCCGGCGCCGTTGGGGCCGATAAGCGCGTGGATGGTGCCGCGGCGCACCCGCAGGTTGACGTCGCGCACCGCGACGAAGCCCTTGAACTCCTTGGTGAGTTCGCGGGTCTCGATGATGAGGTCCTGATCCACGCTCTGCCTTCCTGGACGGCCGTTCTGTGCGGCCTTGAGGTTTCGTGTCCGCGGCGCTCATTGTCGGGCGCAATCACGGCAGGATCAACTATGGCTTTGAAACTAAAGGAGATACCGACTTTCGGCTGGTGTCAAGTATCAACCGTGGGTGAGGAGAACTGTTGGGGGCGCGGCAGATCGCCGCGCCCCGCGCGGGATTCAGCCCCTGGGTTCGGGCTTGGTGGTGGTGGTCGAGGTGGTGGTGGTGGAGGTCGGCGCCTGCACGCTTTGCTGCTTGACGTGCCCGGGGCAGTCGGCCAGGGCCGGCGCGGCCACCGCGGCGGCGAAGGCGAGGGATAGGCTGGCAACGACGACGCGTCTCATCGGCATCTCCTCTCTCTGGCGATGCGTTAGGATGATAGCAATTCTTAACCGCCGTCAACCGCCGCGAAGGTGGGTCCCCCGCAACGGCAGGGCTCAGTCCTCGGTCTCCGACGACGCCACCCAGCGCATGCCCTGCAGGGCGGTGCGCAGCCACTCCGGCGGCTCTTCGCGGCTGGCGTGGACCAGATAGGCCGGGCGGAAGAACTCGGGCGCGCCTTCGACCAGATGCAGGCGGCCGTCGCCGAGATGCGGCCGGATCACCCGCATCGGGAAATAGCCCGAGCCGCCGTCGGCGAGGATGTGCTGCAGCCCGAGCGCGCCGAGCCCGACCGAGATCGCCGGCGTCTGCAGGTCGGGAAAGGCGCGGCCGTGGGCGGCGCGGAACTCCGGCCCCCAGTCGACGAAGACGTAGCCCGGCGCCGGCGCGGCGCCGGGCTCGCCGCGCGCGTGCGGGCCGGTCGAGACCAGCACCATGCGCTCCTCGAACAGCTGCTCGATGACCACGCCGGGCCGGCTCTGCGGCGAATACATCACGCCGATGTCGATCAGCCCCTCGGCGAGCTGGCGCATCAGCCCGTCCGACTGGCCGACCTCGGCGCGGATGGCGACGTCGGGGCAGGCCTTGCGCATCCACGGAATCCACTTCAGCAGCAGCCGGTCCCACAGCGAGAACTGGCCGCCGACGCTCAGGACGGCGCGGAAGCCGGGCGGCAGCGCCAGCTCCTGCCGGGCCTGCTGCCAGACCTGGACCAGGTTGGCGGCGTAGCGGCGGAACTGATGGCCGGCGGCGGTCAGCTCGGCGCCGGTCTTGCCGCGCGAGAACAGCGGCCGCCCGAGCTCGTCCTCCAGCGCCTTGACGCGCATGCTGATCGTCGACTGGGTGACGCCCAGCCGCTCGGCCGCCTTGTTGAAGTTGCGGGTCTCGACGATCTCGAGAAAGGTGCGGGCGAGGTCGATGTTCATGGGCGGACCGCCGGGAAGGATGAGGCGGCTCGGATATTGGCGGAACCGATCGGTGGCGGCAAGCCCATCCGAGTTCTTGAAATGTTCCGTGCGTTCGGCGCACACTCGCCGCCATGACCGAGCGCATCCATCGCCGCGGCACCGGCGTCAATCCGGCCAACCGCTTCGACCGTCTGACGGCCGGGGCGGTCGACGACGGCTGGGGCCGCGATCCCGACGACGACCTGCCGCCCCTGCGCACCGAGGTCGCGCCGGACGCGACGCGGACGATCATCGCCCGCAACGACAGCCCCGACGTGCCCTTCGACCGCTCGATCAATCCCTATCGCGGCTGCGAGCACGGCTGCGTCTACTGCTTCGCGCGGCCGAGCCACGCCTATCTGGGGCTGTCGCCGGGGCTCGACTTCGAGACGCGGCTGTTCGCCAAGCCCGACGCCGCCCGCCTGCTCGAGGCCGAGCTGCGCAAGCCGTCATACGCTTGCGCGACCATCGCCATCGGCACCAACACCGATCCCTACCAGCCGGTCGAGCGCGAGCGCCGGGTGATGCGCCAGGTGCTGGAGGTGCTGGCCGCCTTCCGCCATCCGGTCATGATCACCACCAAATCGGCGCTGGTGGTGCGCGATCTCGACATCCTGGCGCCGATGGCCGCCGACGGGCTGGCCTCGGTGGCGGTCTCGGTGACGACGCTGGATCGCGACCTGTGTCGCAAGCTGGAGCCGCGCGCCGCGGTGCCGGCGGCGCGGCTGGCGGCGATCCGCGAGGTCTCGGCGGCCGGCGTGCCGGTGCATGCGATGGTGGCGCCGGTGATCCCGTTCGTCACCGACCACGAGCTCGAGCGCATCCTCGCCGCCGCCGCCGAGGCCGGCGCGACCGCGGCGAGCTACATCCTGCTGCGGCTGCCGCATGAGGTGAAGGACCTGTTCGACGGCTGGCTGGCGGCGCACCTGCCCGAGCGCCGGGCGCGGGTGCTGAACGCCGTTCGCGCCAGCCGCGGCGGCAAGCTCTACGACGCCACCCGCGGCACCCGCTACACCGGCACCGGCACCGAGGCCGAACTGCTGGCCCAGCGCTTCCGCGTCGCCGCCAACCGGCTCGGCCTCGCCAAGCCGAGGCCGGCGCTGGTCACGTCGCTGTTCCGGCCGCCGCCGCGGGCCGGCGATCAGTTGGCGCTGTGGTGAGGCTCACGCCCGCCGGAACCGGCAGAACTGGAAGCGCTGGGTCTTGCCGCCCGGCGTGACGTGGTCCTCGTTCGCCGCCTCGACCAGCTCCAGCCCCGGCCCCAGCGCCGCCAGCAGCGCCTCGGGCGCGTAGCGCACCACCGGCAGGCCGCTGCAGCGCTCCGGCCCGTCGGGGGCGAAGGTGGCGACGATCACCGCGGCGCCCGGGGCGGTGGCGGCGCGCAGGGCGTCGGCGTAGGCGGCGCGGTCGGCGGCCTCGGTCAGGAAGTGGAACACGGCGCGGTCGTGCCACAGCGCCCAGCGGCGGTCGGGCCGCCAGGCGGCGACGTCGGCCTCGATCCAGCGCACCCGCCCGGCCGCGGCGCCGAGCCGCGCCCGGCTGCGTTCCAGCGCCGCCGCCGACAGGTCGAGCACCGCGAGATCGGACCAGCCGCGCTCCAGCAGCGCGTCGACCAGCCGCGAGGCGCCGCCGCCGACGTCGATCGCCGAAGCGCCGGGGCCGAGGCCGGCGCGCGCGATCAGGTCCAGCGACAGCCGCGGATCGGGCTGGAACCAGCTCACCGCGTCCTCGGCGCGGGCGCTCCAGACCTCGTCCCAATGAGTCTTGCGATCCATGAGTCGTTTCCCTCGAAGGCCGAAATCGTGCGCGTCATCCGCCGCGAGGTCAATGCGCGCGCTGGCAAAGACCGGTGCCGATGCCCATATTGGCCGGGTCCGCGACGTGGCGAGCCGGCTGGCGACTTGCGGCCGGTGGGGGATGGGCGCTGTTTCCTTTCAATATCCCACGCGGCAGGACTTCGCGACGCAATCGGCGCTCCCGGAATCGGTCCGGGGGCCGGCTTGCATTCCTTGCCTCCTCTTCCGATGCTTGAGTCATGATGCCCAGCGACCGTAGCCGCATCGTCGCCGTCCTCGGCCCGACCAACACCGGCAAGACCCATCTCGCCCTCGAACGCATGCTCGGCCACCGCACCGGCATGATCGGCTTTCCGTTGCGGCTGCTGGCGCGCGAGAACTACGAACGCATCGTCAGGGCCAAGGGCGCCCGCGCCGTCGCGCTGCTGACCGGCGAGGAGAAGATCGTCCCGCCCAGCGCCCAGTATTTCGTCTGCACCGTCGAGAGCATGCCGCTCGACCGCTGGGTCGAGTTCCTGGCGGTCGACGAAATCCAGCTCTGCGCCGATCCGGATCGCGGCCACGTCTTCACCGACCGGCTGCTGCACGCCCGCGGCGCCGCCGAGACCATGTTCCTCGGCGCCGAGACCATCAAGCCGCTGATCCGCCGCCTGGTGCCCGGGGTCGAGTTCATGAGCCGGCCGCGCTTCTCGCAGCTGTCCTACACCGGCCCGCGCAAGCTGACGCGGCTGCCGGCGCGCACCGCCGTGGTCGCGTTCTCGGCCGCCGACGTCTACGCCATGGCCGAGCTGATCCGCCGCCAGCGCGGCGGCACCGCGGTGGTGCTCGGGGCGCTGAGCCCGCGCACCCGCAACGCCCAGGTCGGCATGTACCAGGCCGGCGAGGTCGACTACCTGGTCGCCACCGACGCCATCGGCATGGGCCTGAACATGGACGTCGACCACGTCGCCTTCGCCGCGCTGCGCAAGTTCGACGGCCGCCAGCCGCGCGACCTCGAAGCGGCCGAGGTGGCCCAGATCGCCGGCCGCGCCGGGCGGCACATGAACGACGGCAGCTTCGGCACCACCGCCGACATCGGCGGCATCGACGACGAGGTCGTCGACGCGGTCGAGAACCACGCCTTTTCGCCCTTGAAGCGCCTCTACTGGCGCAATCCCGACCTGCGCTTCACCTCGGTGCCGGCGCTCCTGAACAGCCTGACCCGCAATCCCGAGGTGCCGGGGCTGATGCGGGCGCGCGACGCCGACGACCAGCTCGCGCTGCAGAGCCTGTCGCACGACGTCGAGATCATGCGCGTCGCCGCCACGCCGCAGATGGTGCGGCTGCTGTGGGAGGTCTGCCAGATCCCGGACTTCCGCAAGGTGATGGCGGAATCGCACACCCGGCTGCTCGGGCAGATCTTCCGCCACCTGACCAGCGGCGCCGGGCGGCTGCCGGACGACTGGCTGCACAACCACGTGCGCCGGCTCGACCGCACCGACGGCGACATCGACACCATCGTCGGGCGCATCGCCAACATCCGCACCTGGACCTACGTCTCGCACCGCGGCGACTGGGTCGCCGATCCGGTCGAGTGGCAGGAGCGCACGCGGGCCATCGAGGACCGGCTGTCGGACGCCCTGCACGAGCGGCTGACCCAGCGCTTCGTCGACCGCCGCACCGCGGTGCTGGTCAAGCGGCTGAAGGAGACCGACGAGCTGCTGAGCGCGGTGGCGCGCTCGGGCGACGTGCTGGTCGAAGGCCAGTTCGTCGGCCGCCTCGACGGCTTCCGGTTCCAGCCCGACGCCACCGAGGGCGTCAACGCCCAGCGGGCGGTGTCGGCGGCGGCGCAGCGCGCGCTCAAGAGCGAGATCGCCGCCCGCGTCGCCCGCCTCGCCGCCGAGGACGACGAGGCCTTCGCGCTCGGCGACGACGGCACCCTGACCTGGCGCGGCGCGCCGGTGGCGCGGCTGGCCGCCGGGCCCGAGCCGCTGCGCCCGGCGGTCGAGCCGCTGGCCAGCGACTTCCTCGAGGGACCGGCGCGCGAGACGGTGCGCCGGCGCCTGTCCGAATGGCTGGAGCGCCACATCGAGGCGCAGCTCCGGCCGCTGATGCTGGCGCGCCGCGCGCCGCTGACCGGCGCCGGCCGCGGCATCGTGTTCCAGCTCGCCGAGGCGCTGGGCTCGCTGCCGCGCCGCGACGCCGAGCAGCAGGTCGCGGCGCTGACCGAGGCCGAGCGCAAGATGCTGGCCCGGCTCGACGTGCGCTTCGGGGTCGAGACGGTGTTCATGCCCAGCCTGCTGAAGCCGGCCGCCCAGCGGCTGCGCGGGCTGTTGTGGGCGGTGTTCGGCGGCGCCGCCGAGATCCCGCCGCCGCCGCCGCCCGGGCGGGTGTCCATCGCCGCCGACGACGCCTTGGCCGAGGGCTGGTACGCCGCGATCGGCTATCGTCGCATCGGCGGTCAGGCGGTGCGGGTCGACATGCTGGAGCGCTTCACCGCCGAGCTGCGGCGGCTGTCGCGCGGCGGCGCCTTCGAGTTGCCCTCGGGGCTGGCCTCGCTGCTCGGCCTCGGCGCCGAGGAGCTGACCGCGGTGATGGCGGCGCTGGGCTACGCGGCCGAGGACGGCGACGACGGCGCCCGGCTGTTCCGCGCCGAGCGCCGGCGCCGCCAGCGGCCGCAACGCCGCCGCCGCGAGCGCCGCGACGACGATTCGCCGTTCGCGCGGCTGAAAGGGGCGATGAGCGCATGAGCGACGACCGCCTGCGCATCGACAAGTGGCTGTGGGTCGCGCGCTTCTACAAGTCGCGCAGCCTGGCCGCCGCCATGGTCGAGCAGGGCCTGGTCACGGTCAACGGCGCGGTGGTGCGCAAGGCCGCCCATTGCCTCAAGCCCGGCGACGAGCTGATCTTCCCGGTCGGCGGCATCGGCGGCCGCCGGCGCCGCCGCGCGGTGCGGGTGCTCGGCGTCGCCGGGCGGCGCGGACCGGCCAGCGAGTCCCAGGCGCTCTACGCCGAACTCCCCGCCCCGGTGCTCGACGCCGAGGATTGGTAGCAATCCCCTTGAACCAGGGCGCGAACTGCGTCATTCACATCGGCCATCCGCAACATCTTCCGGCTGCCCGCGATGGAATGGCTGTTCGATCCGCAGATCTGGCTGAGCCTGCTGACCCTGGCCGCGCTCGAAATCGTGCTCGGCATCGACAATCTCGTGTTCCTGTCGATCCTCGCCGACCGGCTGCCCGAGCGACAGCGGCCGCTCGCGCGCCAGCTCGGCCTCGGCTTCGCGCTGGTCACCCGCCTGGTGCTGCTGGGCAGCCTGGCCTGGATCATCGGGCTGACGGCGCCGGTCTTCGCCGTCTTCGGCCACGAGGTGTCCTGGCGCGACGTCATCCTGCTCGGCGGCGGGCTGTTCCTGCTGTTCAAGGCCACGCACGAGATCCACGGCAGCCTGGAGGGCGAGGAGGAGCAGACCGGCGCCGGCGGCAAGCCCGGCGCCAGCTTCGCCGGCACCATCGTCCAGATCGGCATCCTCGACATCGTCTTCTCGCTGGACTCGGTGATCACCGCCGTCGGCATGGCGCAGGAGCTGTGGGTGATGGTGGCCGCGGTGGTCATCGCGATGGCGGTGATGCTGTTCGCGGCGGCGCCGCTGTCGCGCTTCGTCAGCGCCCATCCGACGGTCAAGATGCTGGCGCTGAGCTTCCTGCTGCTGGTCGGCACGGCGCTGATCGCCGACGGCATGGGATTCCACATCCCGAAGGGCTATCTGTACTTCGCGATGGGCTTCTCGGTGCTGGTCGAAGCGCTCAATCTGGCGGCGCGGCGCAAGCGCCGCGTCAGGCCGGTGGCGCTGCGCCACCCGGTGCCCTGAAGTCGAAAATTGCCCCACGTCTCAAGGGGTTGAGTCCCTTCCGGCTGTATGATAGGCAGTGCCGATGCTCGACCGACTGAAAGCCTTGCTGCAGGGCGCCCGCGCCGGCGCCGCCGACATCGACGCGCACGAGAAGGTGCGCCTCGCCGCCGCCGCGCTGCTCGTCGAGGCGGCGATGATGGACGGCACGCTCGACGACCTCGAGCGCGCCAGCATCCTCAGCCTGCTGCAGGACCGCTTCCGGCTGACCACCGAGGAGGCCGGGGAACTGCTGCGCGACGCGGAGACGTCGGTCGACCGCTCGACCCAGCTCCAGCCCTACGCGCGCAGCATCAAGGACGGCTTCGACTACGACGAGCGCGTCGGGCTGATCGAGATGCTGTGGGAGGTGGCCTATGCCGACGGCCAGCTCCACGACTACGAATCGAACCTGGTGCGCCGCATCTGCGGCCTGCTCTACGTCTCCGACCAGGACTCCGGCGCGGCCCGCAAGCGGGCCCTGGCGCGCCTGGGCATCGGCGACTGATCCTCACCCGCGCGGCCGCCGCTGCCGCCCTTGTCACCCGGAGATCGCCATGACCTACGTCGTCACCGAGAACTGCATCAAGTGCAAGTACATGGACTGCGTCGAGGTCTGCCCCGTGGATTGTTTCTACGAGGGCGAGAACATGCTGGTGATCAGCCCCGACGAGTGCATCGACTGCGGCGTCTGCGAGCCGGAATGCCCGGCCGAGGCGATCTTCCCCGATTCCGAGGCGGTCACCGCCAACTGGGCCGAGCTCAACCGGGAGTATTCGGCGAAATGGCCGAACATCACCCGCAAGGGCGAACCGCCGGCCGATGCCGACGAGTGGAAGGACAAGCCCGGCAAGGCGGAATTGTTCAGCGCCAATCCGGGCGGCGGCGGCTGATCCGGCCTTGCCGCACGGGCATGGCGCGGCGGCCGGCGATACCCCCGACAGGGGAGGCGGGGGTGTTTCCGGTCTGTTTCACTTGTCCGTAACAGTCCGATCGTGCTATAAGGGTGCGTCCGCCGCAATGTGTCGGCGGACTCTTTTTTGGCGCTAGCCATCGGGCGTTCGACGCCCTGCAAGGATTAAGGATCGGTCTTTGCCACGACCCGCGGCGGCGCGGGGCGAAGGGTGCGCTCGTGCGGGAGCTGCCCGCCTGCAATTCGCGAGGAAAAAGAAGAAGATGTTGGACGAATTGTCGTTTATCCCCGGCGACCACGTCGTCTATCCCACGCACGGCGTGGGCAAGGTGATCGCGGTCGAGACTCAGCAGATCGCTGGCCATGAGCTGCAGCTGTTCGTGATCACCTTCGATCGCGACCGCATGACTCTGCGGGTGCCGGTGACCAAGGCCAAGAAGTCCGGCCTGCGCAAGCTCGCCAACGGCAAGCTGATGGAGAACGCCCTGACCACCCTGCGTGGTCGGGCGAAGGTGAAACGCGCCATGTGGAGCCGGCGCGCGCAGGAATACGAGGCGAAGATCAATTCCGGCGATCCCATCGCCATCGCCGAGGTCGTGCGCGACCTGCACCGCAACGCCGCCCAGCCCGACCAGTCCTACAGCGAGCGGCAGATCTACGAGGCCGCGCTGGAGCGTCTGGCCGCCGAACTGGCCGCCGTCGAAAGCATCGCCAAGGATGCTGCGACGCAAAAGCTGGAAAAGCTGCTCGCCGCCGCGTAATGTGAGCACCGGTCGCCGTCCGCGGCGGCCGGTCAACAGGGGGCTTCGCGCGCCAGCAGCATGTCGGATCAGAGCATCTTCGCCGCCTTGCGCGGAGGCGACCGTATCTGGACGGTGGCCGCCGTCCATGGCGAGGTCGAACGGCTGGCCGCCGTTCACGACCGCCTGTTGGCGCAGATGCAGCCCGGCGACCGCGTCGTCTATCTCGGCAACTACTACGGTCGCGGACCGGCCGTCGGCGCCGCCGTCGACGAGCTGCTGACCTTCCGCCGCCGCGTCATGGCCATGCTCGGCAACGACGGCGAGGCCGTCGTCCATCTGCGCGGCGGCCAGGAGGAGATGTGGCAGAAGCTGCTGCAGCTCCAGTTCGCCCCCAATCCGGTTCAGGTCCTGGAGTGGATGCTGGCGCAGGGCGTCGGCGCCACCATCGCCGCCTATGGCGGCGATCCGCGCGACGGCTTCTCGGCGGCGCGCGAGGGCATCCTGGCGCTGACCCGCTGGACCGGCAGCCTGCGCCAGGCGATGCGCGCCCATGACGGCCACACCGCCCTGATGTCGGTGCTGCGCCACGCCGCCTACACCGAGGACGGCCGGCTGCTGTTCGTGCATGCCGGCGTCGACCCGGCGCGGCCGCTCTCCGCCCAGTCCGACAGCTTCTGGTGGGGCTCGGCCGGCTTCGCCGGCATCACCGAGCCCTATGCCGGCTTCGCCATGGTGGTGCGCGGCTACGACGCCCGCCACGGCGGCCTCGCCGCCACCGAGTTCACCACCACGATCGACGGCGGCTGCGGCTTCGGCGGACCGCTGGTCGCCGCCTGTTTCGACCCCGACGGCGCCATGGTCCAGGCCATCGAGGGCTGACGGCCGGCGGTCAAAAAAGAACGTCTCGCGAACATTGCCGGTTTGACAACGGGAACAAACGGTGTACAGTCTGCCCCGTTGCACTGCTTCTACGTCCTGTGGAATAAGAGGGGGCGATCTATGCAGACGGCGTTGCGACTGGTGGACAAGGATACGATGGACAAGCAGAAAGCACTGGACGCGGCGGTGAGCCAGATCGAGCGCGCCTTCGGCAAGGGCTCGATCATGAAGCTCGGCCAGCGCGACTCGGCCGTCGAGATCGAGGCGATCTCCACCGGCTCGCTCGGGCTCGACATCGCCTTGGGCATCGGCGGGCTGCCGCGCGGCCGCATCGTCGAGATCTACGGCCCGGAAAGCTCGGGCAAGACGACGCTGGCCCTGCACGCCATCGCCGAGGCCCAGAAGAAGGGCGGCACCTGCGGCTTCATCGACGCCGAGCACGCGCTCGATCCGGTCTACGCCCGCAAGCTCGGCGTCAACCTCGACGAGCTGCTGATCTCGCAGCCCGACGCCGGCGAGCAGGCGCTGGAGATCGCCGACACCCTGGTGCGCTCGGGCGCCATCGACGTCCTCGTCGTCGACTCGGTCGCCGCCCTGGTGCCGAGGGCCGAGCTCGAAGGCGAGATGGGCGATTCCCATGTCGGCCTGCACGCCCGGCTGATGAGCCAGGCGCTGCGCAAGCTGACCGGCTCGGTCTCGCGCTCGCGCTGCATGGTCATCTTCATCAACCAGATCCGCATGAAGA
>CAZJFH010000051.1:24518-36398 GCA_964545205.1 uncultured Rhodospirillaceae bacterium | reverse complement strand
GTGCTGGCCAACGAGCAGGTCATCGACGGCCGCGGCTGGCGCTCGGGCGCCCTGGTCGAGAAGCGGCTGCTGGCGCAGTGGTTCCTCAAGATCACCGATTTCGCCGAGGAGCTGCTGGCCGCGCTGGGCTCGCTCGACCGCTGGCCCGACCGCGTGCGGCTGATGCAGGAGAACTGGATCGGCAAGTCCGAGGGCGCGCGCGTGTTCTTCAGCCTTAAGGACCGCGAGGACAAGCTGGAGGTCTACACGACGCGGCCGGACACCCTGTTCGGCGCCTCGTTCTGCGCCATCGCCGCCAACCACCCGCTGGCCGCCGAACTGGCCAAGACCAATCCGGCCCTGGCCGGGTTCGTCGCCGAGTGCAACCGCATGGGCACCTCGGAGGCGGCGATCGAGACCGCCGAGAAGAAGGGCTTCGACACCGGGCTGACGGTCTGGCACCCGTTGGTCGCCGGCAAGACGCTGCCCGTCTACGTCGCCAACTTCGTGCTGATGGACTACGGCACCGGCGCCATCTTCGGCTGCCCGGCCCACGACCAGCGCGACCTCGACTTCGCCCGCAAATACGGCCTGCCGGTGACCCCGGTGGTGCTGCCGCCGGGCGCCGACCCAGCGAGCTTCGATATCGGCGCCGAGGCCTATACCGGCGACGGCACGCTGTTCAATTCCGGCTTCATGGACGGGATGAGCGTGCCGGCCGCCAAGCGCGCCGTGATCGACAAGCTGGAGCACCAGGGCATCGGCCTGGGCCACGTCAACTACCGGCTTCGCGACTGGGGCGTGTCGCGCCAGCGCTACTGGGGCTGCCCGATCCCGATCATCCACTGCGAGAGCTGCGGCGTCGTTCCGGTGCCGGAACAGGACCTGCCGGTGGTGCTGCCCGAGGACGTCACGTTCGACAAGCCGGGCAATCCGCTCGACCACCACCCGAGCTGGAAGCACGTCGCCTGCCCGAGCTGCGGCAAGCCGGCGCGGCGCGAGACCGACACCTTCGACACCTTCTTCGAATCGTCGTGGTACTTCGCGCGGTTCTGCTCGCCGGTCCCCGACAAGGCGTTCGAGCGCGACGAGGTCGACCAGTGGATGCCGGTCGACCAGTATATCGGCGGCATCGAGCACGCCGTGCTGCACCTGCTCTATTCGCGCTTCTTCACCCGGGCGCTGAAGAAGTGCGGCTACCTGTCGGCCGAGGAGCCCTTCGCCGGGCTGCTGACCCAGGGCATGATCTGCATGGAGACCTACCGCTCGGCCGACGGCAAGTGGCTGTTCCCGTCCGAGGTCGCCAAGGGCGAGGGCGGCGAACTCGTCGAGGCGGCGACCGGCAGGCCGGTCAGCCTCGGCCGCTCGGAGAAGATGTCGAAGTCGAAGAAGAACGTCGTCGACCCGGCCGGCATCATCGACACCTACGGCGCCGACACCGCGCGGCTGTTCATGCTCTCGGACAGCCCGCCCGAGCGCGACATGGACTGGACCACCGCCGGCGTCGACGGCGCGTGGCGCTACGTCAACCGCCTGTGGCGGATGACCGTGGCGCCCGCCGTGCCGTTGCCGCCGCCCGGCGCGCCGCGCCCCGAGCGCCTGGGCGAGGCGGCCGAGAAGGTCTGGCGCCAGGCGCACAAGACCATCGCCGCCGTCGGCGACGACCTCGAGCGCTTCCACTTCAACAAGGCGGTCGCGCGGGCGCGCGAGCTGACCAACGCGCTGGCCGAGATGCCGGGCGACGCCGAGGGCGCGCCCTGGGTGCTGCGCTTCGGGCTCGAGACGGTGGTGCGGCTGTTCGGGCCGATGATGCCGCATCTGTGCGAGGAGCTGTGGCGCGAGCTCGGCCACGGCACGCTGCTGGCCGACACCGACTGGCCCGCGGCCGATCCGGCGCTGCTGACCGAGGACACGGTCACCGTCGCGGTCCAGGTCAACGGCAAGCTGCGCGGCACCGTCGAGCTGCCGGTCGGCGCCGACAAGGCGGTCGCCGAGCAGGCGGCGCTGGCGCTGCCGGCGGTGGCGGCGCATGTCGGCGACAAGCCGGTGCGCAAGCTGGTCGTGGTGCCGAACAAGATCGTCAACATCGTCGTCTAGCGCGGTCCGGCCCTCCGACGAGGGTTCGGACGCCGTCCGGGAGATTGGAAACGATGGCCAGCCGCATCCTCACCGTCCTGCCGGTCCTGCTGCTGCTCGCCGGCTGCGGCTTCAGGCCGATGTACGCGGCGCCCGAACCGGCCGCCGCGTCCCCGGTGGTCGCCGAGATGTCCCAGGTCGCGGTTCCGATGATCCCCGACCGGATCGGCCAGCTCGTGCGCAACGAACTGCTGACGATGCTGACCCCGGTCGGCCAGCCGGCGGCGCCGCGCTACGTGCTCAACGTCGCCCTGTCCGAATCGCTCGAAGACGTGCTGATCCGGCCGGACGACACCGCCAGCCGCGTCCGGCTGGTGCTGCGGGCGCGCTACGTGCTGAAGGAGGGCGAGGCCGTGCGGACCTCGGGCGAGGCGCGCTCGGTCGTCGCCTTCGACCTGCCGGCCTTCGCGCCCTTCGCCGCCGTCGCCTCGGAGCGCGACGCCCAGCGCCAGGCGGCGGTGCATGTCGCCGAGCAGATCAAGACCAGGCTGGGCGTCTGGTTCACCGCCAGGACGCCGCCACCGGCCCGGCCATGAAGATCGCCGCCGGCCGCGTCGAGGGTTTCGTCAAGGCGCCGGACCCGGCGGTGCGGGCGGTGCTCGTCTACGGCCCCGATCTCGGGCTGATCAAGGAGCGCGCCGAGCGCCTGGCCCGCACCGTCGTGCCCGATCTCGCCGATCCGTTCCGGGTCGCCGAGTTCGCCGCGGCGGCGCTGAAGGACGATCCGGCGCGACTGGCCGACGAGGCCGCCGCGATGAGCCTGACCGGCGGCCGCCGCGTCGTGCGGGTGCGCGACGCCGGCGACGCCCATGCCGCCGCTTTCGAGCGCTTCCTCGACGACCCGGTCGGCGACGCCCTGGTGGTGATCGAGGGCGGCGAGCTGGGGCCGCGCTCGAAACTGCGCCAGCTGTTCGAGGCCGCGACCGCCGGCGCGGCGCTGCCCTGCTACGCCGACGAGGGCGGCGGGCTCGAGGCGGTGATCGTCGAGACCCTGCGCCGCCACGGCCAGACCGCCGAGCCCGACGCGCTGGCCTATCTCGCCGACCATCTCGGCGGCGACCGCCGGCTGACGCGCTCGGAGCTGGAGAAGCTGGCGCTCTATGTCGGCGGCCCCGGCCGCGTGCGGCTCGACGACGCGGTGGCCTGCGTCGGCGACACCGCCAGCCTGTCGCTCGACGACCTCGCCCTGGCCGTCGCCGACGGCGACCAGCCGGTGGTGCTGCGCATCCTCGACCGGCTGTTCCGCGAGGGCACCAACCCGGTGCCGATCCTGCGCAGCGTCGTGCGGCACTTCCAGAGGCTTCATCTCGCCGCCGGAATGAAAGCGGCCGGGCGCTCGGTCGACCAGGCGGTCGGCGCCCTGAAGCCGCCGCCGATCTTCCGGGTGGCGCCACGCTTCAAGGGCCAGGTCCAGCGCTGGGCGCCCGAACGCCTCGGCCAGGCGCTGGAGCTGCTGACCGCCGCCGAGCTCGACTGCAAGACCACCGGCCTGCCGGCCGAGGAGGTCTGCGCCCGCGCCCTGATGCAGGTCGCCCGCGCCGCCGGCCGCCGGCGTTGAGCCGTCGCCGGCCCTCGGACGCCGGGCGCCGTCGGCGGCGGCCGCCGGGCTCGCGCCTTTTCCGTTGGGTTGCGGCCGGAAAAGCGCTAAACATGGTACGTCCAAGCCGCCGCAACCACATGACCTTGCCTCCATGACCAATCCGCGTCTGGCCATGCTGACCGATTATCCGTTCCAGCGGCTCACGACGCTGCTGGGCGGGCCGGCGACCCCGGAGTCGCTGGTGATGTCGATCGGCGAGCCGCAGCATGCGCCGCCGTCCTTCGTCGCCGACGTGATCGCCGCACACGCCCATCTGTGGGGCAAGTACCCGCCGCTCGCCGGCACGCCGGACTACCGTCGCGCCTGCGCCGACTGGCTGACGCGCCGCTTCGGCCTGCCGGCGGGCATGCTCGATGCCGAGCGCCAGGTGATCCCGGTCGCCGGCACCCGCGAGGCGCTGTACCTGATCGCCCAGACCGTCGTCGACCCGGACGCCCGGCCTGTGGTGCTGCTGCCGAATCCGTTCTACCAGGTCTATGCCGGCGCCGCCGCGATGGCCGGGGCCGAGCCGGTGTTCGTGCCGGCGACCGCCGAATCGGGCTTCCTGCCCGACTTCGCCGCCCTGCCGGCCGCGACGCTCGAGCGCGCGGCGCTGGCCTACTACTGCACGCCGGCCAATCCGCAAGGCGCCGTCGCCGACGCCGCGACCCTGCGCCGCACGGTGGACCTGGCGCGGCGCCACGGCTTCGTGCTGGCGGTCGACGAGTGCTATTCCGAGATCTGGGACCAGGCGCCGCCGGCCGGCGCCCTCGGCGCCTGCGCCGCGCTGGGCGGCGGCACCGAGGGCGTGGTGGTGTTCCACAGCCTGTCGAAGCGCTCGAGCGTGCCCGGCCTGCGCTGCGGATTCGTCGCCGGCGACCCCGACATCCTGGCGGCGTTCGCGCATCTACGCTCCTACGGCGGGCCGACGGTGCCGCTGCCCGTCCTCGCCGCCGGCGCCGCGCTGTGGCGCGACGAGGCCCATGTCGACGACAACCGCGCCCTCTACCGCGCCAAGCTCGACCTCGCCGAGGACCTGCTGGGCGGGCGCTTCGGCTTCCGCCGGCCGCCGGGCGGCTTCTTCCTGTGGCTCGATGTCGGCGACGGCGAGCGGGCGGCGCTGACGCTGTGGCGCGAGGCCGGCATCCGCGTGCTGCCCGGCGCCTATCTCGCCCGCGACGCCGGCGGCGGCAATCCCGGCGCCGCCTATATCCGCGTCGCGCTGGTCCACGACCTGGCGACCACGCGCCGCGCGCTGTCGCGCATCGCCGAGGTGCTCTAGCCATGGCCGTCGCCAAGGCCCGCGCCAAGCCGCGCCAGGGCGGGTTCCTGCCGCAGGGCGCCGCCGCCTGGCTGCGGCGGCTGGCGACCCGGGCCGCCGGCGCCGCCCTGCTGGCGGCGGTCGCCGCCGTGGTGGCGGCGCTGGCCAGCTTCGATCCCGCCGATCCCAGCTTCAACACCGTCGCCGACCGGCCGGTGGTCAACGCGATGGGCGCCGCCGGCGCCACCGTCGCCGACCTGCTGCTGCAGTTCCTGGGCGCCGCGGTGGCGCTGCCGCTGCTGATCGTCGCGGTCTGGGGCGGGCGGATGCTGCTGTTCGGGCTCGGCGTCGGGCGCCTGTGGCTGCGCGGCGTCGCCCTGCTCACCGCGGGGCTGCTGACCGCGGTGGCGCTGGGCTGGCTGCCCAAGCCGCTGGGCTGGGCGCACCTGCCGGGCGAGACCCTGGGCGGCGTCGCCGGCGAGGTGCTGCTGGCGCGGCTCACCGAGCTGTCGCGCTGGTGGGGCGCGGCGCCGCTGCCGGCCCTGGCGGCGGCGGTTCCGGCGGCGCTGCTGGCGGCGATCGTCGGCGCCTTCGCCACCGGCCTGACGATGGCCGACATCGCCCGCACCGTCGCCGGACTGCGGCGCACGGGCGCCGCGATCGGCACCGCCGGTTCGGCCCTCGGCCAGGCCGGCAACCGCCTCAAGGACCTGGGCGGCGGCGCCGTCGCCTCGGTGGTGCGGCGCGAGCCGATCCTGACCCGGCGCGAGCCGGTGCTGATCGAGCCCGACGACGACGACGACGACGGGATCGTCCTCGCCGCCGCCGCCGAGCCGGCGCCGCACCATCCGGCCGACCTGGTGGCGCCGCGGGCCGAGCGGCCGCCGGCGCGGCCGCGCGAGCGCAAGCCGTCGCGCCAGGGCTCGCTCGATCTCGGCCGCCGCGACGACGGCGGCGGCTACGCGCCGCCGCCGCTGGCGCTGCTGGCGCCGGTCTCCGACCAGAAGGGCGTGCGCCTGAACGAGGACGCCCTGGCCCAGAACGCGCGCCTGCTCGAATCGGTGCTGCAGGATTTCGGCGTCAACGGACAGATCGTGAAGGTGCGGCCCGGCCCGGTGGTCACCCTCTACGAGCTCGAGCCGGCGCCCGGCACCAAGACCAGCCGCGTCATCGGCCTGGCCGACGACATCGCCCGTTCGATGAGCGCGCTGTCCGTGCGCATCGCGGTGATCCCGGGCCGCAGCGTCATCGGCATCGAACTGCCCAACGTCAAGCGCGAGATGGTGTTCCTGCGCGAGCTGCTGGAAGGCGACGCCTTCCACAAGTCGAGCCAGGCGCTGACCCTGGTGCTGGGCAAGGACATCGGCGGCACGCCGGTGATGGTCGACCTCGCCCGCATGCCGCACCTGCTGATCGCCGGCACCACCGGCTCGGGCAAGTCGGTGGCCGTCAACACGATGATCCTGTCGCTGCTCTACCGGCTCAGGCCCGAGGAGTGCCGGCTGATCATGATCGATCCCAAGATGCTGGAGCTGTCGGTCTACGAGGGCATCCCGCATCTGCTCGCGCCCGTCGTCACCGAGCCCGGCAAGGCGGTGGTGGCGCTGAAATGGGCGGTCAAGGAGATGGAGAACCGCTACCGGGCGATGAGCCAGCTCGGGGTGCGCAACATCGCCGGCTACAACCAGCGCCTGGGCGAGGCCCGCGCCAAGGGCGAGACCCTGATGCGCACCGTCCAGACCGGCTTCGACCCCGACACCGGCAAGCCGATCTACGAGCAGCAGGAGCTCGACCTGGCGCCGCTGCCGTTCATCGTGGTCATCGTCGACGAGATGGCCGACCTGATGCTGGTCGCCGGCAAGGAGGTCGAGGCCGCGATCCAGCGCCTGGCGCAGATGGCCCGCGCCGCCGGCATCCACCTGATCATGGCCACCCAGCGCCCCAGCGTCGACGTCATCACCGGCACCATCAAGGCCAACTTCCCGACCCGCATCTCGTTCCAGGTCACCAGCAAGATCGACAGCCGCACGATCCTGGGCGAGCAGGGCGCCGAGCAGCTTCTCGGCCAGGGCGACATGCTCTACATGGCGCCGGGCGGGCGCATCATGCGCGTGCACGGCCCGTTCGTCTCCGACCGCGAGGTCGAAGAGGTGGTGGAGCACTTGCGCACGCAGGGCGAGCCTGCCTATGTGGAGGAGGTCACCGAGGACGACGAGGCCGGCCTTCCGCTCGGCGAGGGCGAGGGCGGCGGTTCGGGCGACGATCTGTACGACCAGGCGGTGGCGGTCGTGGCCCGCGAAGGCAAGGCCTCGACCAGCTTCATCCAGCGCCAGCTCCAGATCGGCTACAACCGCGCCGCCCGCCTGATCGAGCGCATGGAGGCCGAGGGCGTGGTCAGCCGCGCCAACCACGTCGGCAAACGGGAAGTGTTGATTCGCCGCGGCGACGACTACTGACGCCGCGGCCCAGGCGTGGAGACCACATGACCATCATGCGTCGAATGCTTCGCCTGCTCGCCGTCGCCGCCGTCGCCGCGGCGCTGCCGCAGGCGGCGGCTGCGGCGAGGGGCGCGCTCTCGGCCCAGGATCTCGAGATCGTGCAGCGGGCCGAGCGTTACCTCAACGACATCGACACCCTGCGGGCGCGGTTCCTGCAGGTCGGGCCGCAGGGCGGCACCGTCGAGGGCGACGCCTATCTCGACCGTCCCGGCCGCATGCGGCTCGACTACGATCCGCCGGCCCAGATCCAGCTCGTGGCCGACGGCAGGTTCCTGATCTACTACGACAAGGAACTCGACCAGACCTCGTACATCCCGCTCAACGAAACCCCGGCCGGCGTGCTGGTGCGGCCGCAGGTGCGGCTGACCGGCGGCGACGTCGTCGTCACCGACGTCCGCCGCGGCGACGGCGTGGTCGGGATATCGATGGTCCAGCGCAAGGACCCGGGCGCCGGCGAGATCACGCTGGTGTTCTCGGAACGGCCGTTCGAGCTCAAGCAATGGCGGGTGCGCGACCCGCAGGGCCAGGTCACCACCGTCTCGCTCTACGGCACCCAGACCGGCCTGCGCCTCGATCCGAAGCTGTTCCGCTTCGTCGATCCGCAGTTCCGCGACCCGCTCGGCCGCTGAGGGCGATGGACGGCGCCCTGCGCCCTCTGGTCGGCGTCACCGCCTGCATCAAGGCGGTGCAGGGCGACGACCTGCCGTTCCATGCCGCCGCCGATCCTTATGTCGACGCGGTGCTGCGCGGCGCCGGCTGCCAGCCGGTGCTGCTGCCGGCGATCGGCGCCCCCGACGCCGGCCTGCTGGCCCGCCTCGACGGCGTCGTGCTGACCGGCTCGAAGTCCAACGTCCATCCCGAGCACTACGGCGCCGCCGCCGATCCGCGGACGCTGCACGATCCGCGCCGCGATTCGACGACGCTGCCGCTGATCCGCGCCGCGATCGACGACGGCCTGCCGCTGTTCGCGATCTGTCGCGGCCATCAGGAGCTCAACGTCGCGCTGGGCGGCAGCCTGCACCAGAAGGTGCACGAGGTCGGCGGCTTCGACGACCACCGCAGCCCCGGCGGCCAGCCCGCCGAGGCGTTCCGGCCGCGCCATCTGGTGAGCCTGCGCGCGGGCGGGCTGCTGGCGCGGCTGGCCGGGGCCGAGCGCGCGATGGTCAATTCGCTGCACGGCCAGGGCGTCGACCGCCTCGCCGAGGGCCTGATCGTCGAGGCCGAGGCCCCGGACGGGCTGGTCGAGGCGGTGCGCGTCGCCGATGCCCGCGGCTTCGCGATCGGCGTGCAGTGGCATCCGGAATGGCGCTTCGCCGAGGACCAACTCTCGGCGGCGCTGTGGCGCGAATTCGGCGAGGCCGCCCGGCGGCGCATGCAGGACAGGCATGCCTAGGCCGCATGGCTGACCTGCACTGCGTCGCATTTGCAAGCCGGCCCGACCCTTCCCAAGTCGATTCAATGTCGCGGCGCATGCCGCGACGATGGCCCGCGGTCTCCCCTGCCGCGGGCCGGCTCCGCCCGGAGCACACGGCGCCCGGCTCCCCCTGGCCGGGCGCCTTTTTCATGGGTTCGTCGCCGAGAACGGGGCAGGCCACTGGTCATGCCCGCGGCCCTTAAGGTCGTCATGGCCGGGCGAAGTCCCGGCCATCCACGCGGCGCGGTCGCACTCCTGTCGGGAACTGGCCGCAGGCGGAAACACGTGGATGGCCGGGACAAGCCCGGCCATGACGCGACGAGTGCGCATCGGCCTCCCGCGATCCGGAGGGCTCAGCCGCAGCCGCCGCCGCCACCGCCGCCGCCGCAGCCCTTCTTGGGCAGGGGCGTGGCGCCGGGCGCCTTGGGGTCGCGGGACAGGCCCGCCTTCTCCAGATCGGCCAGGTAGTTGGCCCAGACGCGGTCCTGGTTCTTGCCCATCTCGTACAGGAAGTCCCAGGTGTAGATGCCGGTGTCGTGGAGGTCGTCGAAGGCGATCTTGACGGCGTAGTTGCCGACCGGCTCGATGCCGATGATGCCGACGTCGCGGCGGCCGGCGACGACCTGCTTCTGGTCGGGGCTGTGGCCCTGGACCTCGGCCGAGGGGCTCTCGACGCGCAGCAGCTCGGCCGGGATGCGGAAGCGCTCGTCGTTCTCGAAGGTCACGTCGAGCTGCCTGGCCGCGCGGTCGTAGCTGATTTCGCTGGGCCAGTGCCGGGAACCGAAGGTCTCGTTCATCGCCGTCCTCCCTCCTCGTCGATGGCGCGGGCCTCGTCGGGCAGCATGATCGGAATGCCGTCGCGGATCGGATAGGCGAGGCCGGCCTGTTCGCTGATCAGCTCCTGGGCCTCGGCGTCGTAGCGCAGCGGACCCTTGGTCACCGGGCACACCAGGATTTCCAGTAGTTTCGGGTCGGGCCCGCGGCTTGTCTCGGTCATGTCCTGCTCCTCTACTGCCGGCTGCCGCCGGCATGCGTCTCGTTGGCGGCCAGTTCGACCAGCGCCGTCAGCACCTCGGCGCGGGCCTGCGCCGTCGGCGCCTCGAGCAGCGCCTGTTTCTCGCTGGGCTCGAACGGGCACAGCGTCGCCAGCGCGGTGACCAGATGGCCGTTGCGCGCCGCCTTCAGCGCCTGCCAGTCGGGCTCGACCTCCAGGCGCTGGAAGAAGGCGGCCAGCCCGGCGAACAGGCGCTCGCGATCCAGCGCCGGCTCGCGTCCGGTCTCGAGGTCGTCGTGGAACGGATCGTAATCCGCCCGGACGCGCCGATAGCCGGAGACGGCCGCCTCCTCGCCGACGATCCGGAACCGGCACACGCCCGTCAAGGTGATGAACAGGCGGCCGTCCTCGGCCTCGGCGAACTGGACGACGCGGCCGAGGCAGCCGATGTCGTAGAGCGGCGGCTCGGCCGCGTCCGCGGCCGGCCCGCGCGGCTGGACCATGCCGAACATGCGCCCGGCGGCCAGCGAATCGAGCGTCATCGCCAGATAGCGCGGCTCGAACACCTGCAGCGGCAACCGGCCGCCCGGCAGCAGCAGGGCGCCGGCCAGCGGGAACACCGGGATCACCGCCGGAAGCGCGTCGAAGCTGGGCTGGAAGGCGGCGGCGGGCATCGGCCCTAGCTGAACAGGATCGACGACAGCCGTCGCCGCGCCGAGACGGTCAGCGGATCGGTCGGGCCGAAGGCGTCGAAGAACTTCACCAGCTGCTTGCGCGCCGCCTCGTCGTTCCAGCCGCGCTCGCGGCGCACGATCTCGAGCAACTCGTCGACGGCGGCCTCGCGCTCGCCGCCGGCGTAATAGGCCAGCGCCAGGTCGTAGCGGGCCTGGAGGTCGCCCGGATCCTCGGCGATGCGCCGGCGCAGTTCGGCCGCCGGGCCGGCCTGCGCCGCCTGCTCGTGCACGTCGACGGCGCTGCGCGCCGCGGCGATCTCGGGATGGCGGGCGAGATCGTCGGGCACGCCGTCGAGCAGCTTCCTGGCGCTGTCGACGTCGCCCATCGCCATCGCGGCGCGGACCAGGCCGGCGATCGCCGGCGCGTTCTTGGGATCTTCGGCCAGGATCTCCTGGTAGATCGCCGCCGCGGTCGCCGAGTCGCCCTCGGCCAGGAACTGCTTGGCCTCGGCCATCGCCTCCTCGACGCCGCCGCCGGCCTGGCCGCCGCCGAGGCGGTCGATGAAGGCCTTGAGCTGGCTCTCGGGCAGGGCGCCGACGAAGCCGTCGACCGGCCGGCCGCCCTTGAAGGCGTAGACGGTGGGCACCGACTGGATGCGAAGCTGCGCCGCCAGCTCCTGGTTCTGGTCGACGTTGATCTTGACCATGCGCACGGCGCCCTTGGCGTCGTTGACCAGCCTCTCCAGCGCCGGGCCGAGCTGCTTGCACGGGCCGCACCACGGCGCCCAGAAATCGACGATGACCGGCACCTGCATCGAGGTCTCGATGACGTCCTGCGCGAAGGTGGCGGTGCTGCTTTCCGTGATGTAGCCGCCGGCGCCGGGCGCCGCGGAAGACTTGTCGCCGTTGTTGCCGCCGCCGCGGCCGAACAGGAAGTCCATCGGGGTTCCCCCGTCATGTCGGTTCATTCGGTGAAGCAAATACATGGACCGTTGCGCGCCCCCTGGCAAGAGCCAAGCGCGCCGTCCGGATACCTCGTCCGAGAGGGCGGGCGGAGGGCGGGAAGTTTTTGCAAAACCCGCTTGCAAACGATCCGGCAATCCGTATTATCCGGGGCCTCCGGTCCTTGTGGGGCCGGATACGGTGAGTGGGCGGGCGTAGCTCAGGGGTAGAGCACAACCTTGCCAAGGTTGGGGTCGAGGGTTCGAATCCCTTCGCCCGCTCCAATCACCGAACCAAACCGGCCGCATGGCCGGTTTTCCTTTGCCCGGCGTCGCGCCGGGCCGGAGCGCGGGCGTAGCTCAGGGGTAGAGCACAACCTTGCCAAGGTTGGGGTCGAGGGTTC
>CAZJFH010000051.1:0-24418 GCA_964545205.1 uncultured Rhodospirillaceae bacterium | reverse complement strand
AGCACAACCTTGCCAAGGTTGGGGTCGAGGGTTCGAATCCCTTCGCCCGCTCCAAACAAAGCCGAACATCGCGAATCCGAAAGCCGGCTCGTCGGCAGGCGCTCGGCCCGCCTACATCACCTGCCGCTCGGGGCCCTTGCCCGGCCGCGGGCGCGGCGGCGGGGCTTCGGCGCGGCGGGGGCCCTCGTCGTCCTCGTCGAACAGCGCGGTGAGCTGCTTGAGCATCGTGCCGCCGAGCTCCTCGGCGTCCATGATCGTCACGGCGCGGCGGTAGTAGCGGGTGACGTCGTGGCCGATGCCGATGGCGACGAGCTGCACCGGCGACTGGGTCTCGATCCAGGCGATGATGTCGCGCAGGTGCTTTTCCAGGTAGTTGCCGGCATTGACCGACAGCGTCGAATCGTCGACCGGGGCGCCGTCCGAGATCACCATCAGGATGCGCCGCTGCTCGGAGCGCGCGATCAGCCGCTGATGCGCCCACAGCAGCGCCTCGCCGTCGATGTTCTCCTTGAGGACGCCTTCCTTCAGCATCAGGCCGAGATTGCGCCGGGCGCGGCGCCACGGCGTGTCGGCGGCCTTGTAGACGATGTGGCGCAGGTCGTTGAGGCGGCCGGGATTGGTCGGCTTGCCCGAGGCCAGCCAGTTCTCGCGCGACTGGCCGCCCTTCCAGGCCCGGGTCGTGAAGCCCAGCACCTCGACCTTGACGCCGCAGCGCTCCAGCGTCCGCGCCAGGATGTCGGCGCTCATCGCCGCCACGGTGATCGGCCGGCCGCGCATCGAGCCGGAATTGTCGATCAGCAGGGTGACCACCGTGTCGCGGAAGTCCATCTCCTTCTCGCGCTTGAACGACAGCGAGTGGACCGGGTTGGCGACGATGCGGGCGAGGCGGCCGGCGTCGAGCATGCCCTCCTCGAGGTCGAACTCCCAGGCGCGGGTCTGCTTGGCCATCAGCCGGCGCTGCAGCCGGTTGGCCAGCCGGCTGACGACGCCCGTCAGATGCGCGAGCTGCTGGTCGAGCTGCAGCCGCAGCCGCGACAGCTCCTCGGACTCGCACAGATTCGGCGCCTCGACGACCTGGTCGAAGGCGGTGGTGAAGGGCTTGTAGGGCTTCTCGAATTCCGGCGGCCGGTTGGGCAGGTGGCGGCCGCGGCTGGGGCCGCCGGGCTCGTCGCTGCCCTGGCCGGCCATGGTCATCGGCTCGGCGGCGTCGGCCTCCTCGCCGCCGCCGTCGCTCTCGGCGACGCCGGTCGACATCTCGGTCGCGCCCTCGCCCTGGGCGCCGCCCTGGCTCTTCTGCTCGTTCTTCTCGCCGCCCGACTTGCCGGCGTCGGCGTCCTCCTGGGTCTCGCTCTCGCTCTGCTCCTGCTGCGCCTGCTCCTCGGTCGCCTCGAGCTCCAGCGCGGCGATCATGCCGCGCAGGGCGCGCGAGAACGCCTCCTGGTCGCCGAGGCAGCGCGACAGCTCCTCGAGCTGGCGGCCGGCCTTGGCCTCGACATGGGCGCGCCACAGCTCGACCGTCTGGCGGCCGGCGTCGGGGGTCGGCAGGCCGGTGAAGTGCTCGCGGGCGAGCAGGCGCACCGCCTCGGCCAGCGGCGCCTGCTCGCGGCGCTTGATCTGGTCGAGGCCCTCGTCGCGGCAGTGGCGGTCGATGGCGGCGGCGATGTTGGCGGCGGCGCCCGGCAGCAGACGGCTGCCCAGCGCCTCGACCCGGGCCTGCTCGACGGCGTCGTAGACGCCGCGCGCGTCGCGGGTCATCGGCATGCGCCGGGCGTGGACGCGGGCGTCGTGGTAGCGCAGGCGCAGGGCCAGCGCATCGGCCTGGCCACGCAGGTTGGCGACCCCGGCCGGGTCGAGCTTGCGCGGCGGATTGGGCAGCCGCGCCTGCTCGCCGCGCACCGACGGCTCGCTGTTGCCGTAGGTCACGCCGACGCCGACATGGCCCGACACCGCGCGCAGCGCCGCCGCGACCGAGCGCTTCAAGGTCTCGACCGGGCCGGTGTCCTGCGCGCCCGGCCCGGGCCGGGAGTTCCGCCGCTCCATGCCCCGCCTCACATGAAGGCGGCGCGGGTCGGGCTCTCGGGCAGTTCCTTGCCGAAGCAGCGCTGGTAGTACTCGGCGACGATCGGCCGCTCGGTCTCGTCGCACTTGTTCAGGAAGGTGACCCGGAAGGCGAAGGCGACGTCGCTGAAGATCTGGGCGTTCTCGGCCCAGGTCAGCACGGTGCGCGGGCTCATCACGGTCGAGATGTCGCCGTTGATGAAGCCGGTGCGGGTCAGGTCGGCCAGCGCCACCATGGCGCTGATGCGGTCGCGGCCCTCGGGGCTGTTGTAGGCCGGCTGCTTCGACAGGACGATGTCGACCTCGGCGTCGTGCTCGAGGTAGTTCAGCGTCGCGACGATGTTCCAGCGGTCCATCTGGCCCTGGTTGATCTGCTGGGTGCCGTGGTACAGGCCGGTGGTGTCGCCGAGCCCGACCGTGTTGGTGGTCGAGAACAGCCGGAACGCCGGATGCGGGCGGATCACCCGGTTCTGGTCGAGCAGCGTCAGCTTGCCCTCGACCTCCAGCACGCGCTGGATCACGAACATCACGTCGGGGCGGCCGGCGTCGTACTCGTCGAACACCAGCGCGCAGGGGTGCTGCAGCGCCCAGGGCAGGATGCCCTCGCGGAACTCGGTGACCTGCTGGCCTTCGCGCAGCACGATGGCGTCCTTGCCGATCAGGTCGATGCGGCTGACGTGGCTGTCGAGATTGACGCGCACGCACGGCCAGTTCAGCCGCGCCGCCACCTGCTCGATGTGGGTCGACTTGCCGGTGCCGTGATAGCCCTGGATCATCACCCGCCGATTGAAGGCGAACCCGGCCAGGATGGCGACCGTGGTGTCGCGGTCGAAACGGTAGCTGTCGTCGATGTCCGGGACATGCTCGCTGCCCTGGCTGAACGCGGGCACCATCATGTCGCTGTCGAGACCGAAGGTCTGTCGCACCGACACCTGGATGTCCGGCATCGCGAGCGGCGAGTCGGACGGAATATCGTTCGTCTTGATTGCTTCGTTCATCTGCTTTCCGTGGGGCCCGAGGCGGCGCCGGAGGCGCCCCTAGGCATTTAGGCTGTTCAGGAGGGTTTTGTAGGCCTGGTTGATGACTTTGAACCGTTCCTCGGCGGCCTTGTCGCCGCCATTGGCGTCGGGGTGGTGGACCTTGACCAGTTCCTTGTAGCGCGCCTTGAGCTGGGTCACCGTGATCGGCCCCTGCAGCTCGAGCACCTTCATCGCCTTCTCCTCCGGCGAATTCGGGCGCCGGCGCTGGCGCTCGCGCTCGGCCTCCTCTTGCTCGTCGCCGAACAGGCCGAAGGTGTCGCGAATGCCCTCGGGGCCGATGCGGAACGAGCGGCCGGCGACGCGGGCGCCGAGCGGCCAGGTCGGCCGCTGCCAGATCACGTCCTGGCGCAGCATCGACTCGATCTCCTCGGTGCTCATCCCGGCGTAGTAGTCCCAGGCGGCGTTGTAGGCGCGGACGTGCTCCAGGCAGAACCAGTAGTAGCTGTCGAGCTGGTCGCGCGAGCGCGGCGCCCGGTACTCGCCGCCGCCCTGGCAGCCGGGGTGGTCGCAAGCCCGGGTCGGCGCGTCGGCTTGCGGGGCCCGCGACCATGCAGCATTTGAAGACCGTTTCATGGTGCGAGACACTATGATCGCTCGCAACGCGGCTGGCAATCCCGCCGGCGGCGCAGACTGGAACGGTACGGACACCCGACGATGCAGATTCGCACTCGCATGGAACGTAAACTCGTTGACGCCCTGGCCCCCGCGCGGCTGGACGTCGTCGACGAATCCTCCCGCCATGCCGGCCACGCCGGCGCCAACCCTCTGGGTGAAAGCCACTTCCGCGTAGAAATCGTGTCTGCGGCCTTCGCAGGCAAGTCCCGCGTCGAGCGCCAGCGCATGGTCTACGACGTCCTCGCCGAGGAACTGCGCGAACGGGTCCATGCGCTGTCGCTGGTCGCCCGCACCCCCGAGGAGGACGCCGCCGGTTCCCGCCGCGCCTGATGCAACCAAGGCTTGCGAATTCTTGGCGTTTTGCGTATGCAGGAGGCAGATGCCGGCCGCCGCCGGCACGCCTCCTCCCGCTGGCAAGGCCGCGCAATGAGCACGCTGCGCAACAGGAACGTCACCATTTCCGGCCGCCGCACCAGTGTCCGGCTCGAACCCGAGATGTGGCAGGCGCTGGAAGAGATCTGCGAGCGCGAGGGCCTGACCGTGCACGAGCTGTGCTCGGGCATCGACGCCCGGCGCGAGCGCCGCAGCCTGACCGCGGCGATTCGCGCCCACGCCCTCGACTACTTCCGCGCCGCCGCCACCGAGGCCGGCCATGCGGCGGCCGGGCACGGCAGGGCGGCGCACCGCTGAGCCGTCGCGCGCCGGCGTCGCCACGATCCGCCGCAATCCATCGCCGTTGTTTCCAGCGCGCCTCCGCGGGGGCGACGATCCGGGGCTCTCCCCGCAATCCCGCGACGAACCAAAAAAAGAGCCGCCTGTGCGGCGGCTCAAGTCTAGGGAGGAAACGTCCAAGAAAGGCAGCAGCGACGTCGTCGTTGCTGCACCGCACAAATATGACCGCGATCCGGCGGCGGCACAAGCCCGCTCAGGTCGACGTTCCTGCATGGCTGGGTTTCGCTGCACTCATGACTTCGGCGCCGGCAGCGTCGCCGCGACCCGGCCGACCCGGGCCATCAGGTCGCCGGCGGTGACGACGCCGGCCGGGGAGAGCGGCAGCCCGGCCGCCGCCAGCATCCGCGCCGACCAGGTGTTGCAGTTGTCGAACAGGTGGAAGCGGCCGGTGGCCGGATAGAAGGCGCTGAAGGCGTGCAGCCCCGGCGCCGCCGGCTCGGCCGGCGCCGCGCCCGGGCGCGCGAAGCTGGCGGCGATGGCGGCGACCAGCCGCCGCGTCGCCGCCTCCGACAGGTGCAGGCGCGCGATCTCGTCGCGCGGGAACACCGCCTCGGGCGCCGCCGGTAGGCCGACCAGGTGCATCACCGCCGGGGTCGGCTGCAGCGCGGCGCGGAGCGCGGTGCCGAGGCCGGGGTCGGGCGCCGGGTAGTATTCGGCGTCGCCCCAGCCGAACTCGAACCAGGCCGCGTCGGGGAAATCCCGGGTCTCCGGGATCAGCGCCGCCGGCACGTCCTCGCGGCGCACGGCAATGCCGGTGTGCCAGCCGTTGCTGGTCACCACGACCGGCACCGGGCCGGCGAGGTCGTCGGCCGGCGCGGCGGGCGGGCCCGGCGCCGCGCAGGCGGCGAGCAGCAGCAGCGTGGCGAGAACGTGGATGACGCGGAGCATGCCACCACCCTACACCCGCCGCCGCGGCGCCTGCCAAGCACCAAAACGGACCAGGCCTTCCATGCCTAAGTTGGCGGGCGGCGTCGTGACGATGGGGGTAGAATGGAGCGCGATCGCACCCGACCGCCGGTTTTCCGCGCAGGGGAGATGATCGATGCGCCTCCTGTTCGCCGTCCTCGCCCTGATGCTCGCGGCCGCCCCCTCCGCGGCCGAGGAGCCGTTCGAGTTCATGGGCCACCGCATCGGCGAGACGCCGGACCGGTTCATGGCGATCTACGAGGAGCAGCTGCGCCGCGGCGAGCTGAACATCGAGGAGTTCCGGATCGGCGACAGCATCGTCGAGCTGCGCGGCATGAAGAGCCCGAAATGCATCGCCGCAGCCGTCGCGCGCGACGGCTGCAGCCACGTCCACCTGCGCATCGGCGCGCTGAACGTCGAGCGCCTGCACTTCCGCTTCGAGGGCGGCCGGCTGGCCGGCGTGACGCTGGCCTGCTCGCCCGAGGGCGGCGAATACGCCCGGCTGCTGCGCATGCTGGTCGGCCGCTACGGACCGGCCGACGCCGCGGGCGGCCGCTGCGGCCCCGGCCCGGGCGGCGGCCAGGTCTACGAATGGCGCTTCGCCGACGGCGTGCTGCGCCTGGAGCAGGTCGGCGCCGACGGCCGGCCGACGATGTCCTTCACGGCGAGGACGGAAGAGAGCTGCGCCGAGGCGAAACGGGCCGCCGACGAGGAGCGGGGACGCAAGCTGTTCTGAAAGCAAAAAGGCCCGGCCATCGCTGGCCGGGCCTTCCCGATTTTGGTGGAGCCAAGGGGAGGCGTCCGGTCGGCCAGAAAGCCTAGGGAAACTGCGCCATTCGGCGGCTTCTCCGTCAGCGAGTGTAGCAGTCGATGGTAGCAGCGGCAAGGCAGGCAGCTCGCTACGGCATCACCACTGCTCCGGTTCGCTCCAATCCTCATCATCGGGATCGCGCTCCCTTTCCGGGAACTCCGTGTAGCCATGTTCCCGGTACCATAAGGTCGCCTCGCGCTCCCAGTCCGGAAATATCGATCTGGCTCGCTCCCGCAGTGCCCGCGCGCGGTCATAATCGGCCCGAGCCGCAGGCGGAAGCGGCTCATCCTCGTCCCACCGTTCGGTTATCCGCCTCCTGACGTCTGCGAGAGCACGGATTATGAACGGGAGGCGGTACCGTTCGCCGCCTGCTCGATGCTGCTGCTTTCTGAACTCCCGTTCCCAGTGCTCTTGTTTGTGGATTTCGCCGGGCCACAGAAATTGCCAGGGCCGCCACCGGAAAGGGTTTCCGAACCCGCGCGGTGTCAGCGCCGGCTCCTTGGCCTTACCCTTGATTACCTCGCAATCAGACCAGTCCTTGTAGAACCGAGCGCGAAGGGTCCCTTGCTTTTGGCCGGTTTTCCGCGCCCACTCGGCCAGCGGAAGCGTCTCGCCATCGCACGTGAGCATGATGGTGTTGGAACGGTTATTCTGCTGGAGGCATCGCGCCGCCCATCGGCAGAGGCCTGGGCCGTAGTGCCGGTTCAGCGGATCGATGCGGTCGATTGTGCAGCCTTCCGGCCGAGGTCCCATATGTAAGAGGAAGGTGACAAAATCCTCGAACTCAGGCTCGATGACCGCGTCTTCCCTGCGGCTCCGGTCCTTCATGTTTTTCCAGCTATCGTACGTGCGCCGGTACTTGAGCCTCAACTCGGTCCTCGTCAGGGTCTTGGCATCATGCACGTGCTGCTGGGGCCGGTGCCGTTCACGTACCATCGGGCGCCATTTTCTAGAGCTTCGCTATCGGCATTACTCCTATGAGTGATGCTTGTCCAGCGCCACCTCCCTCGCCAGAACCGCGCACGCCGTGCGACACTGACCTACTCGGCAGCGAGCCCCACCCCAACGCCCGTGGGGTACTCATCCCACGTGCGTCCGAGGAGAATTCGGCCAGCCTTCTTTTTGTTCGCGCCCCCCCACTGCTTGAAGAAGAAGGCCGTACGATCACGGCGACAAGATGCGAGGATTTCTTCAGCCCACTCACCGCGCATCGCGCGCGCACCGGGGCCGCTTTCCCCGCCGACGATGGCCCAATCTATGTTCCGGAGGTCCACATCCCCCACACTGCCTAGCAGGGGCTCGAATGAAGCGAAACGAATGGCAGCACGGGTGTTTCGGAGATCATCGATGCGGTCGACGTAAGCCGCGCTTTCGACGCTTACACCAAGCCAAACATTAGGGAGCGTGGGCAGTTGCGAAGCAAGTTGACGCATCCGTGCTGATCGCTTCGTTAGCACCTGATAGGTGTGCCAAGGGGTCTTCTCCATCACCTCCCAAATGCGACGAACCATCTCAGGGGAGACCGCATCCTGGAATAGGTCGGACATGCTGTTAGCGAAGACTAAGGTCGGCCGTCGCCATTCGAACGGCGCATTCAACGCAGCCTCATCCAGGTTCACCCGCCCTGTCCAGACATGCCGGTTGCCTGACTTTCGGGTTGTGCCTTGGTACTTAGCCATACCCATGCTTGAGAGCCGAGCGGCCATGCGCATTGCGTAGCAGTTAGAGCAGCCCGGAGACAGAAGGGAACACCCGGCAAGGGGGTTCCATGTAGCCTCGGTCCATTCGATGCTGCTTTCTGCCATGGCGGCACTCTCCTACCTTCGCAGCGGTAACCCTTTCTTTTTTGTCAACAGATGGTTAGCAATTCGTAAAGCGATAGGCCCGCCCTTGGGATTATTGGCCGCGAAGCATAGAGAGAACATTTTGTAGCCTGCCCCATTCGAAAGCGTGAGGCAGTTCGGAGCTACAAATGAAAAAACCGTCCGAAGACGCTCGATGAAAAAGCGCTCGATGTGGTCGATGCTGGCGACCTTATGTGCGATGGTCGTCGCTTGCCCGAACAAATCAAGTGTCGTCTCCTCTTTATAAAACACTGTGCGCCAATCCTTGGTTCCGAGGCATTCATCCAGTGTTGGCTCCCAGTTTTCAGGTATACGGCCACGTTGACTGGCTGTCATTCGGTTGATCCCAAGTCCGGACGGGAACAGGTACCAAAGATCGATCGCCCTTGTGGCTGCCACAGCGCATATTGTTTCCCATTTTACCTGACACCCATAAGGATCTAAGAACAGGACGGCCCGGTGCTGCCGACCGTGGCGTCCGTGCCAGTCGACTGACCGGCATATGCGACGGATCTCCGCATTCGCGTCTCCCTGGTACACGGCGATTTGCCTACCCGGGAATTCTCGGCTGAGCGTCCTCAGCTGGACGCATTTTGATGGACTTGACTCAACGAGATGGAATTCGTGGAACGGCGGGTCCGTTGCGAGTGCGACGCGGACCGAGCCCTCAAAGAACTGAGCTTGGTCCCGAGTGATTTCGAGTAAGGCAGGTTGCGGGCCGGGGTCCTCTTCCCGGCTATACCGATCCCCTGTCCCGGCAAATGCGTCGATGTAGAGCCTTTGGAAGGGCTGATGCCTCAGAGCCTTCGTGTATGCCGAGAGGTAATCACGGAGGCATCTGAGCTTTTCCTCAGTCCATTGCCCTCCAAAAATGTGCCTGTCGTGTGCCATCCAGGTCGTCCGCCCCCGAAAATCAACCGACGGACGAAGCTTCCCACCAGAGATCGTTTATGGCAAGAGAGTGCAGGAGAACGCGATGCCAGAGAGCATCTCGGGAACTAGCCGGCTCGATCCCTCCTAGGCTCGATTGCCGAGTTAGGTGTCCGACTGGAATTGCTGCAGCGGGATGACAATCCCTCGCTCAGTTGACTGGAGCACCTGATGGACTTCACGGTATTGCCTTATGGTAGCCGCGTGCCGGCTCAAGGAGCGTCACAAGCGTACTTGCTCACGGACAATTGGGATGATTGGTTCACGTTTTCTACGTTGTACTCGCTGATCATCTTCGACGCGGAGGGCAAGCGGCACGATATAGGCGGGGTGAAGATTGGGCAGTTCGGCATGGCGGAGGGGCAGCGCAGGGCTGATATACCGCAACAGTTTCAGGAATTGGGGGAGGCTTTTTTCTCTCTGGGCCAAGACGACAGCTACTACACTGACCTAGACACGCTTGGAGCGGAGGTCAGAATTCGCGTGCTGACGGCGTTGAGAGACATGGCCTATGACGCAGACCTGTTTGAGCGCGCGCTTCCTGAGGCTGTTACAAGAACATCTCTGCTTAGGTCAGTTTCGACATCAATGGTCGCTGGGCAATTCCATCGCATAGCACACGGAGGAGCTCGGCTGACGCGCTACGAATTCAGATACACATCCCCTCTACAGCCAGAAACAGGATCAGCCCCTTTGGAGTTGGATTTCGTTGTGGAGCCCGTGTCATTTCCGCCCACAAATATTCATGTCCTTATTGGCAGAAACGGTGTTGGCAAGACGACCTTACTCAACAACATGGCTCGTTCGATTGTGGATGAGGTTGATCCTGAGTTGGTGGGGCAATTCACAGCGGAACCAGACAATCCGCTCGATGATGGGCCGGCGTTCGCGAATTTGGTCTCCGTTACCTTCAGCGCATTCGACCCGTTTGAACCATTACACCGTGGACCCGATCAGAGCGACGGAGTGCGCTATGCGTACATTGGTCTGGCTAGGGAGCGCGGAAACGACGGGAAGGTTCTGCCTCCAAAGTCTCCGGAAGACCTGTCGGGCGAGTTCGCAAAGAGCGTCGTGGAATGCAGGCTGGGAGCCCGCTCGCAGCGATTGCGTCGAGCATTGGAGACGCTAGAAGCCGATCCAATCTTCCGAGATGAGGAACTCGCGGCGTTGGCCTCTGATAGCCTTGAGAGGAAGGAGGCAGTTGCTCTTGCACGCGGCCTTTTTTCTAGCCTCAGTTCCGGACACAAGATAGTTCTACTAACCATCGCCAGATTGGTGGAGACGGTTGAGGAGAAGACATTAGTTTTGCTGGACGAGCCGGAAGCGCATTTGCACCCCCCTCTCCTCTCTTCTTTCATTAGATCGTTATCAGACCTTCTGATCGACAGAAACGGCGTGGCCGTCATCGCTACGCATTCCCCCGTCGTCTTACAAGAGGTGCCGAGGGGGTGTGTCTGGATCATCCGGCGATTAGGAGGCGAGGTCGATGCAGATCGGCCGCAAGTAGAGACATTTGGCGAGAGCGTCGGTGTCCTGACGAGAGAGGTGTTTGGGCTGGAGGTCACGCAGTCGGGCTTCCACAAGATGTTACGAGAGTCAGTTGCGAAAAACCCCGACTTTGAAGCTGTAATCCGTGAATTTGGAGGTGAACTTGGAGGTGAAGCTAGGGCCATTATCCAAGCGCTTATCGCGGCGCGGCAGCAAGACGGCTGACGACCAGCTATGCGACGACTCAACCAGCCAGCCTATCCTGCTCGCACCACTTTCGAGTTGTGCATCAGCCGTGTCAGAGACGAAGTCCTGAAAGCGCGCCTTGAGGCCGTAACTCAGTCGGTGGTGGAGGCTTCCGATCAGTTCGACGCCGCTGCACGGCGTCACGCATTGCATGAGATCCCCAGCCAAGCAATGGTGGGCGGACAGGTTGCGGCGGCAGAGATGGAGAGCGTCTACACGCACCGGATGGCGAAGAAGGGGGCTCCTGGGCGAAGTGTCTATGAGGCGATCATACGGGCAGCAAAGGGCAGGTGCCCCTTATGTGCTCAGCGTCAAGTGACCACGCTCGATCATCATCTTCCGAAGTCCCGATACCCCGCGCTTGCCGTCACGCCTTTGAACCTCGTACCCGCCTGCACCGATTGCAACAGGGCAAAATTGGCTTCAGTTCCCAGAAGCGCTGAGGAGGTCGCGCTACACCCATACTATGACGATATCGACGGCCAGCGTTGGCTGGCTGCTACGGTGGTTGAGACACGCCCTGCCGCTGTCCGGTTCCACATAGAGGCACCGGTTGAGTGGAATGACATTCTTGAAGCTAGAGTGCGCAACCATTTCAGCACCCTAGGCTTAGGCGTGCTCTACGCCAGTCACGCTGCTGATGAGTTGGCAAATGTCCGGCATCAGCTAGAGCAGCTCTTGGCTTCAGTGGGCGCGCAGGCTGTCAGAAGCGAATTGGCCCGGCGGGCTGAAAGCTGCGAGCTTGCTGATCGCAATGGATGGCGGGCGGCCACATATCGTGCTTGGGCCGGGAGCCAATGGTTTTGCAATGGGGGCTTTGAGCCGCAAGGCTGACCTGAACCTTAAAAAAAGAGTGCACCGACTAGGAAGTCTGGATGGCGGCAATCCGCCTGAGCAGCCGCGAAACCGTCATCTCGCGCCATTGCGCCCCCCGTGCGGTCCGGATGCCCCGGCGGTTCAGTTCCTCAGCCATTCCCCGAAGGCTAGCGAAGCCGATTGACCGCAGATCATCCATGAGGGGCGACATGCGGCGGGCAAAAGCATCCGCGCTCTCCTTGTGCTGCTCGGCCAGCCGTTTCCCGTTGGCTCCGAGAGACACGCCGCGCATCTTCGCCGCAGCCAGGGCAGCCTTTGTGCGGTCCGAAATCGTCGTGCGCTCGTGCTCGGCCATGGCGGCCATGATGTGCAGCGTCAGGCGGTTGGCGTCTGGCATGTCGCAGCAGACGAATTCGACCCGGCTCTCCATCAGGTTGGCGACCAGGGCGACATTGCGTGCGAGGCGGTCCAACTTCGCAATTACCAGCACGGCTTTCTGCCGGCGGCACTCGTCCAACGCTCTGGCGAGTTCCGGGCGGTCGCTGCGGTTTCCGCTCTCGACCTCAAGAAACTCGGTGAGCAGCCGGCCGCCCCGGCCTGCTACGAAGGCGCCGACTGCAACCCGCTGCGCCTCCAGCCCCAGGCCAGACCGGCCCTGGCGTTCAGTCGAGACCCGAATGTAGCTAATGTATTCCCCGGCGCCCATGAGGTGCTCCTTGCTCTCCTCACAAGCATACCACCGTTTATTTGTTATGTCCGGGTCTGTCGCGCAATTTATCGAGTCCGGTTGCCTAGCTTGCCGGATCAGTAATCGTTGTCTCGACTTCTCCTGACGGCTGGATCAGGCAGCGCGCCTGATGCGTGGCTTCGACCCCGAACCCGTTCTTGGCCGTGAACTCTTGAAACACTGTCCGATTGCCGTTGTTGGCAACGCGACTGGAATACCCGGTGATCCGGTGGATATTGAGAGTTGAAGGGTTCTTCACGCGGGCTCGAATTTCCTTTTCACATAGCTCACGGGCCGCACCTTCCGGAAAGGGTGGCATCACTGCCAGTCGTGCGTCCCCTTCGACCTCGGCCGGAGTGAACCAAACATTGAAGACGGTTCCGCCGTTCCGCGGTTCGCACATAGCGAAGTACGCTCCGGGCCGAGTGCCGCTCGGGCCGCCGGTCACCACTGATGCGCAGTTGCCCTCGTCTGCGAGCACTTTCAGGGCTCCCTGCCGGACAATCTGTTTCTTATCAGCGGGTATGCTGTCGTCGGCCTCAATGTCCCAGCGCATACGCTCCAATGCCTCTTCCGCCCGCGAGATGGCCGTTTCAGTCGGAGCCGCCTTCGCCTCGTGGCGTGCGCGGCGGTCGGCGTCGCGTTCCTCGATAGCGAGGTACCCTAGATAGCCAATCCCGCACACCGCGGCGCCAATCAGCGCGAGCCAAACAACATGGGTCATCCGCTCGTCTTCAGGGGCCTCGGGTTCAGGGGCCTCGGGCTCCTGCTTGCTCGTTGATCTACGCTTCGATGCCATTTCATCTCCTCCGACTGTCATGGTCCGTGAACCGCATTTGCAACCGGTTGCACGCGAGCCGCACCGCATCTACTCAGTGAACGAGAAGAAAACTCCGCACGTGCTCCGTGGTCAAGCCTCTGCGGCCGGAGGACTATCCGACCATGGAAGCGAAACGACGGCTTGGGGTACGGGTTCGGGCGCTGCGGGAGAGCCGTGGGCTCACTCAGGAAGAATTGGCCGAACTCATTGACCGCTCGGTGGACGCAGTCTCCAATCTCGAACGTGGAGTGTCCCTGCCTAGCTTCGCCACCCTGGAGCGGCTGGCGACGAAACTCGGTCTCACTCTGCATGAACTCTTCGAGTTCAAGGATGACGAGAAAGGAGACCCAGAACGAATAGCTCTGCTGACGAAACTCAATGATATCGGACGGCGTCTCCCGAAGGCCGATCTGGAAATTGCTGTGCAGCAGATATCGGCGCTTGCTAACCGGCCGAACGAGCACACTCCTGCCGAGCGCCTTCAGACGGGCGGCAAGAGATCGAAATAGTCGGCCGGCTGTTCAAACCGGAATATTGGAAAGCCGGCATACTGATCAGCATGGCTGCCGATGTGGTTCCGCATCCCCTGCTTGGTCAGCCAGCCCCTCGGTTCCGCGTACGAGAAAATCGAAGCGTCGCGCTCAGAGTGCCACCCGATATTGAATGCGGTCTGCTGGCGAAAAAACACCAACCGGTGATACGGAAGATGGTCGTGAATGAACCACGCTAGGCGCTGCCAATTTCCCGCGCCCCGGCAATGATCCAGGACCCAGGGAATTACGACGCAGGCAGCGGCGCCCATTCCGCCATTCGGGTCCATGCCCCAGCAGTGGTAGCCACGGTTCTTCTCGGTGCTCGCGCATTTTAGCCCTCGTTGGTGCCCGAAATCGTTCAGGGCCGGAGACCTGTATCCCGAGCGGACATGAACCCGTCCGAAGGTTTCCTGGAGCGGCTCAAGAATTTTTGCGCACAGTTCCCGGCCGGCGATGACGGCCGCCTCGATGTCGTCGGGCCAGTTCGGAAGTCGGTGGAACGCCCCGATTTCCGAATGCAGGAAATCGCGCATGAAAAAGGAGCGCGAAAGGCGGATGCGCCCAAGCCGCTCCAAATCCCAGAAGGTTTTGACGATCATCAGGCGCTCCATCATCCGCTGATAATTATTATACCAGCGGGAGATTGCGCCGTCACAAGTACTTCACGCGCTCTCGTAAAGAGATGTGAGATCGAGATCGGGAAACGAAAGCTTCTGAATGCTTGGGGCCAAGGTGTCAGCGATGAAGCCGCTACCGTAGTGCCGGCTCGTCTTCTTCCCCTCACTCCAACCACCCAGAGCTTCGGCGATTTCTTCGCTCACTTCAGCTCGGCGCAATGCGTCCCGGAAGCCATGCCGGAACGAGTGGAAGCACACGTTTTCGCGTTCGAGCTTCAGCGCAGCCCGTAGCGAGGCGAAGCGCTTGGATGCGAGATAGCAGTTCTCCCGGTCCGGCCGTAGGACCTCTGGGAAGAGCCAAGCCGCCCCGGCGTCCCGCTGTTTTCGCGCAAATCGGAGGAACCCGATCCGCACCAACTCCGGGTGAACCGGAATGGATCGTCGGGCGGCCGGGGTCTTGATCGACATGCCCTCTCCCTCGTCGGTGATTCGGATGTAGGGCACTTCTGAAGCGGTCACCTGAATGTCTACCGGCCGCAATTGGCAAAGCTCGCCGAGGCGGGCTCCGGTCCAGAGCCCTAACAGCGGCAGCCAGAAGCGAGCACGCCTTGGCCGGTTCGGCCCAGGCCGGTTGAAGCCACGGCCATCGTCCACGCATCCGGTGAAAAGCGGAGCCTGGAATATGCGCTGTAGTTCTGCCGTGGTGAACGGGCGGCGGCGTTTGCCTTCGTCGTCGTCTGCCCGACGCTCGACGGTCAGCCCATCAAGGCTGAAACGGACGGGGTGTCCCTCGTCGACTGCCCAGCGCAGCATGTCTCGGAACTGTCTGAAATAGCCCTGCTGCGAGTTGTAGGAAAGCCCGCCGCCTCGACGCTTTGCGGCCTCCGCGATGATCTGTTCGAGTGCCTTTTCCCGCTTGGCCTTCGCGTAATTAGGTGGAAGACGACGGAGCAGATCGAGGAACTTCTTGCAATGCTGGCGTGAGATATCGGCGATCGGCGTCTGGCTGCCGAGGAATGCCACCGCCAGATCAAGACCGGCCCGGTACTTTTGGCGGGTCTTCTCGTCCATCCGCTTGTGCTCGCGACGCTCCGCCCAGAAGCCTTCCGCAGTTTCCTGCACGGTCATTGCTGCTGCGCTGGCGGGCGCAGGGAGGGCCGTAGGGGCGGTTGTCCCCGTGAACAGGTGGTCGTGCCCCTCCTCACGGAAATCGCCCTGAAGACGCGCCAGATCGCGCCTGGCGAGTTCCAGCATGGCCCGGCGCAGATATTCCGCCAGGCGCCCATACTCCAACTCCCCAGGTGTGCCCGCCAACCCATTCTCTTCGAGGAGCAAGTCGGCTGCCCTCTGGGTCCAGATCAGCGTATCGGGATGTTGCGAATCGCGGAGGATGGCCGCTTCCTCAAGTTGATCCTCTATGCCTTCAGCCGTGGATTGGGCCGTGCCGTCGACCAAGCGACGGTCCGCCTCGGCGCGAAACCATTGCGTCGCCAGTTTGAGAGCTTCGCCAGCCTGCAGCGGACGGAGGCCAGCCCCGCCTCGTTCGCGGCGTAGCGCGCGGATGCGCTCGACCCGAGATAGCCCCTGTCCTACGCAGCCGGAGGGCCGGCCCGGTTCGGAGCACTCGGAGGGGGCGCGGAGGGCATCAAGCTTGTCCAGCCACTTGGCGTGCTCGATCAGCCAAGCGTCTTTGGCCTTGTTCAGCTCCGCCGTGCCGAGGCTCACCCAAACCTCGTTGCGCCCAAATGCCTCCCGCACATCGTGAGGCACCCGCGCACGGAAATACCAGTTGGCCGAGCCGGGCCGGCGAATCAATCCGGGGTATCTCGTCGCCAATTCGTCCATGCCCCCTGTGTAGCAGTTTTCGGGAGCAGGCGAAATCGGCAGACCCTAGCCAGGGCCTAGCTTTCCGCAGAAAGCAAGAAGGCCCGGCCATCTCTGGCCGAGCCTTCCTCGTCTTGGTGGAGCCAAGGGGAGTCGAACCCCTGACCTCTTGAATGCCATTCAAGCGCTCTCCCAACTGAGCTATGGCCCCGGAAATCCGTCGCGGCCTTGGGGCGCCGCGTGGAGCGGGAAAATAGGGAGTTCGCCGAACCGAGGCAAGCGAAAAATTTCGCGTCCGCGATCGGTGCCGGCGCCGCCCGTCAGGCCTCGTCCTCGAGGCCCTCGTCCATGTGCTCCATCACCTCGGCCATGTCGTCGTCGTCCTCGCCGAGGTCGGAGGCGTCCTCGATCAGGCCGCTGTCGTCGTCGTCGCCGCCGTCGAGGTCGTCGCCGCCCTCGACGCTGTCGTCGACAAGGTCCTCCGCGACCACCGCCGCCTTGGCCGGGGTCTTCTTGGCGGGCTCGGGCGGGGCCGCCGCGGCGCTGGCGCGGCGCGCCTTGAACGGTATGTCGGCCTCGACGGCCGTGCCGCATTTCGGGCAGCTGATCGGCGTGCGCATCATGTCGTAAAAACGGATGCCGCAGCTCTGACAGCTCCGCTTGGTTCCCCATTCCGGCTTCGCCACCCCGAATCCCTCCCTGTTCTCGGCCATGTCGCTTCGGCGCGATTTGCCATGCCGACGCCGCCCTGTCAAAACCAAAAAGCGGGGCCGGCCGCCGCATTCGGACCCTACACCGCGGGCCGCATCTATGATAGGACGGCCGGCGCCCATCCCGCGAGGAAGAATCATGGCCAATCCGCACGTCTCAGCGCAAGCCCGACCGCTGTCCGGCATCGCCCGCGTTCCCGGCGACAAGTCGATCTCCCACCGGGCGCTGATGCTGGGCGCGCTGGCGGTCGGCGAGACCACCGTCGACGGCCTGCTCGAAGGCGAGGACGTGCTGCGCACCGCCGCCGCCATGCGGGCGATGGGCGCCGAGGTCGCGCGCACCGGCGACGGCCGCTGGCGGCTGTTCGGGCGCGGCGTCGGCGGCCTGCGCGAACCCGACGACGTGCTCGACATGGGCAACGCCGGCACCGGCGTGCGGCTGCTGATGGGCCTGGTCGCCACCCATCCCTTCACCACCTTCTTCACCGGCGACGCCAGCCTGCGCAAGCGGCCGATGCGCCGCGTCGCCGAGCCGCTGGCCCTGTTCGGCGCGCGATTCCTGACCCGCGAGGGCGGCCGGCTGCCGGCGGCGGTGATCGGCACCGCCAGCCCGACGCCGGTGACCTACGAGCTGCCCGTCGCCTCGGCGCAGGTGAAGTCGGCGGTGCTGCTGGCCGGGCTCAACACGCCCGGCGCCACCACGGTGGTCGAGCCGCACCGCTCGCGCGATCATTCCGAGCTGATGCTGCGCCATTTCGGCGCCGCCCTGGAGCTCGAGGACCTGCCCGGCGGCGGTCGCCGGGTGACCCTGACCGGCCAGCCCGAACTGGCCGGGCGCGCGGTGCGGGTGCCGGCCGATCCGTCCTCGGCGGCGTTTCCCGCCGTGGCGGCGCTGCTGGTGCCCGGCTCGGAGGTCCGCCTGCCCGAGGTCGGCACCAATCCGCTGCGCTTCGGCCTGTTCGAGACCCTGCGCGAGATGGGCGCCGACATCGCGCTGGAGAATCCGCGCGTCGAGGCCGGCGAGCCGGTCGCCGACCTGGTCGTCCGCCACGGGCCGCTCAAGGGCGTCGCGGTGCCGGCCGAGCGGGCGCCGTCGATGATCGACGAGTATCCGATCCTGGCCGTCGCCGCCGCCTTCGCCGAGGGCACCACGCGCATGCACGGCCTCGCCGAGCTCAGGGTCAAGGAGAGCGACCGCCTGACGGCGATGGCCGAGGGCCTGGCCGCCTGCGGCGCCCGCGTCGAGGTCGAGGGCGACACCCTGATCGTCCACGGCGGCGGCCGTCCGGCCGGCGGCGCCACCATCGCCGCCGAGCTCGACCACCGCATCGCCATGTCCTTCCTGGTCATGGGCATGGCCGCCGCGGCGCCGGTCGCCGTCGACGACGTCGGCGCCGTCGCCACCAGCTTCCCGGGCTTCGTCGCGCTGATGAACGGGCTGGGCGCCGACATCCGGGAGCAGGCGCCATGATCATCGCCGTCGACGGTCCCGCCGCCTCGGGCAAGGGCACGCTGGCCCGGCGCATCGCCGGCCATTTCGGCTTCGCCTATCTCGACACCGGCCTGCTGTACCGTGCCGTCGGCATGACGGTGGTGCGCGCCGGCATGGACCCGGCCGACGCCGCCGCCGCGGTGATGGCGGCGCGCGATCTCGATCCGCGCACCCTCGGCGACGCCGAGCTGCGCCTCGACGCCGCCGGGGCGGCGGCCTCGAAGGTGGCGGCGATTCCGCAAGTGCGGGCGCTGCTGCTCGACTTCCAGCGCGGCTTCGCCGCCGAGCCGCCCGGCGGCGCGCCCGGCGCCGTGCTCGACGGCCGCGACATCGGCACCGTCGTGTGCCCGGACGCGCCGGTGAAGCTGTTCGTCACCGCCAGCGTGGAGAAAAGGGCTGAGCGCCGACTCAAAGAGTTGCGGGAGCGCGGGGTCGAGACTATACAGGAAACCGTCCTTCAGGAAATGAAGGAGCGCGACGCCCGCGACAGCCAGCGCAGCGTGGCTCCGATGAAGCCCGCTGACGACGCATTCGTTCTGGATACCACGGAACTGGATGCCGAAAAGGCCTTCGCGGCGGCGCTCGACGTCATCACCGCGCGGCTCGCCGCCGGCTGACCGCCGAAGGCAAAGGACAGGACACGGACCGCGGCCCCAGGCCGGCGGTCCGCGAGGTTTTACATAATCAGGTGCAAAGACCGCCGGACCCAACCGGCAGGCCGGAATAGCAGATCAACGCGAAAGGAATATCGACCACATGGCCACCGCCGCCACCCAAACCCAGAACCAGTCCGAAGATTTCGCCGCCCTGCTCGACGAGACGCTGGGCGTCGCCGGCGCCTTCGAGGGCGCCGTCGTTCGCGGCACCATCGTCGGCATCGACAACGACTTCGCCGTCATCGACGTCGGCCTGAAGTCGGAAGGCCGCATCCCGCTCAAGGAATTCAGCGCTCCGGGCCGCGCCGCCGACCTCAAGGTCGGCGATCAGGTCGAGGTCTACGTCGAGCGCTACGAGGACCGCCACGGCGAGGTGTCGCTGTCGCGCGAGAAGGCCCGCCGCGAAGAGGCCTGGGCCCAGCTCGAGACGGCGTTCCAGGACAACCAGCGCGTCACCGGCCAGATCTTCGGCCGCGTCAAGGGCGGCTTCACCGTCGACCTCTCGGGCGCCGTCGCCTTCCTGCCGGGCAGCCAGGTCGACATCCGTCCGGTGCGCGACATCGGCCCGCTGATGGGCACGCCGCAGCCGTTCCAGATCCTCAAGATGGACCGCAGCCGCGGCAACATCGTCGTCTCGCGCCGCGCCGTCCTCGAAGAGACCCGCGCCGAGCAGCGCAGCGAGCTGATCGAGAGCCTGCGCGAGGGCCAGGTGCTGGAAGGCGTGGTCAAGAACATCACCGACTACGGCGCCTTCGTCGATCTCGGCGGCGTCGACGGCCTGCTGCACGTCACCGACATCGCCTGGAAGCGCATCAACCACCCGACCGAGGCCCTGCACATCGGCCAGAACGTCAAGGTGCAGGTGATCCGCTTCAATCCGGAGACCCAGCGCATCAGCCTGGGCATGAAGCAGCTCGAGGCCGATCCGTGGGAGGGCGTCGAGGCCAAGTACCCGGTCGGCGCCAAGTTCACCGGCCGCGTCACCAACATCACCGACTACGGCGCCTTCGTCGAGCTGGAGCCCGGCGTCGAGGGCCTGGTCCACGTCTCCGAGATGAGCTGGACCAAGAAGAACGTCCATCCCGGCAAGATCGTCTCCACCTCCCAGGAGGTCGAGGTGATGGTGCTGGACGTCGACAGCCAGAAGCGCCGCATCAGCCTCGGCCTGAAGCAGACCATGTCCAATCCGTGGGAAGGCTTCCTGGACCGCTTCCCGGTCGGCACCGAGGTCGAGGGCGAGGTCAAGAACATCACCGAGTTCGGTCTGTTCGTCGGCCTGCCGGGCGACATCGACGGCATGGTCCACCTGTCCGACCTCGACTGGAACCGCCCCGGCGAGCAGGCGATCCAGGACTACAAGAAGGGCATGGTGGTCAAGGCCAAGGTGCTCGACGTCGACATCGAGAAGGAGCGCATCAGCCTGGGCATCAAGCAGCTCGGCGCCGATCCGTTCGCCGAGGCCGTCGCCAGCATCAAGAAGGGCGACATCGTCACCTGCACCGTGACCCAGGTCACCGACGGCGGCATCGAGGTCGGCGTCGAGGGCCTGACCGGCTTCATCCGCAAGGCCGAGCTGTCGCGCGAGCGGTCCGAGCAGCGCCCCGACCGCTTCGCCGTCGGCGAGAAGCTCGACGCCAAGGTCACCGCGGTCGACCGCGCCACCCGCAAGGTCGCGCTGTCGGTCAAGGCGCGCGAGATCGACGAGGAGAAGCAGGCGATGGCCGAGTACGGTTCGACCGACTCCGGCGCCTCGCTGGGCGACATCCTCGGCGCCGCCCTGCGCCAGCAGCGCGAAGGCGGCGACAAGGAGTGATCCGCGTCGCATAGGCTTGGAGAAAAGGCGTCGCCCGCGGGCGGCGCCTTTTTTCTTGTGCCCGACCCGGCCAAAAGGCGGAAAACGCAGTATTTCAAGGGGGTTAAGCTTGACGCTCGACGCGCGCTTTGGCACGCTTGGGGCGTAGAGGAAGGAAGGACGGCATGACGAAATCCGAGCTCATCGCCCGGCTGGCGGAAGCGAACCCGCACCTGTATCAGCGCGACGTCGAGCGGATCGTCACCACCATATTCGACGAACTCGCGGCGGCCCTGGCCCGCGGCGACCGGGTCGAGCTGCGCGGCTTCGGGGCCTTCTCGGTCAAGAAGCGCGACGCCCGCCAGGGCCGCAATCCGCGCACCGGCGAGACGGTCGACGTCGCCGAGAAGGCGATCCCCTTCTTCAAGACCGGCAAGCAGCTGCGCGAGCGGCTGAACACCAAATAACCACAACATCCGGAAAGACCGCCGTGAGATTCCTGTCCTGGCTGCTAGGCCTGCCGCTCCTCGTCGTCGCCGTCGTGTTCGCCGTCTCGAACCGCCATCCGGTGCGGGCCGAGCTGTGGCCGTTCCCCTTCCACCTCGACATGCCGCTCTACATCGCGGTGCTGGTGCCGCTGGCCGTCGGCCTGCTCGCCGGCGTGGTCATCGGCTGGCTCGCCAACGCGCCGGCGCGGCGCGAGGCGCGGCGCAATCGCCGCCGGGCCAAGGACCTCGAGCACGAGGTCGAGGTGCTGCGCAAGCCCGCCAACGACGCCGAGGGCCGCGCCCTGGTCGTCTCGGGCAACGGCGCGCGATGACCGACAACCCGGTCTTCTGCGCCCTCGACACCACCGACACCGGCGCCGCGAGCGGCATGGCCGCGGCGGTGCGCGGCCATGTCGGCGGCGTCAAGCTGGGGCTCGAGTTCTTCTGCGCCAACGGCCCGGCCGGCATCGCCGCCGTGGCCTCGGCCGGGTTGCCGGTGTTCCTCGACCTCAAGCTGCACGACATCCCCAACACGGTGGCCGGCGCCATGCGCGCGGTCTGCCGCCTGCGCCCGGCGATGACCACCATCCACGCCGGCGGCGGCTTCGCGATGATGCAGGCGGCGGTCAAGGCGGCCGCCGAGGGCGCCGAGGCGGCCGGCGTGCCGCGACCGCTGGTGCTGGCGGTCACCGTGCTGACCAGCCTCGACCAGGCCGAGCTGCAGGGCATGGGCGTCGGCGCCTCGATGCTCGAACAGGTGCGCCGCCTGGCGGTGCTGGCCCAGCATGCCGGCGTCGACGGCGTCGTCTGCTCGCCGCACGAGGTCGCCGAGCTGCGCGCCATGTGCGGCCCCGATTTCAGGCTGGTGGTGCCCGGCATCCGTCCGGCCGGCGCCTCGGTCGACGATCAGAAGCGGGTGCTGACGCCGGCCCAGGCGGTCGCCGCCGGCGCCGACTACCTGGTCATCGGCCGCCCGATCACCGCCGCCGCCGATCCGGCCGGCGCCGCCCGGGCGATCGCCGCCGAGCTGGGGTGCTGAGCCTATCGCCCTCTCCCGCTTGCGGGAGACGGCCGGGGTGAGGGCGGTGCCTCGCCAGCGCCCCTCACCCTCCCCGCCTTCGGCGGGTCCCCTCCCTCTCCCGCAGGCGGGAGAGGGCGACAAAGGAACCGACCCATGCCGGCAAGAGTACAGGTCAAGATCTGCGGCATCAGCGACGAGGAGGCGATGGCCGCCGCCGTCGAGGGCGGCGCCGACTATGTCGGGCTGGTGTTCTTCCCGCCGTCGCCGCGCTTCCTCGACTTCGACGCCGCCGCCGAGCTCAGCCACATGCTGCCCGAGGACGTCCGCGTCGTCGGCCTGTTCGTCGATCCCGACGAGGCGCTGATCGAGCGGGCGCTCAACCACGTCCGCCTCGACATGATCCAGCTCCACGGCAACGAGCCGCCCGAGCGGGTCGAGGCGCTGCGGCTCGAATTCGGCCATCCGGTGATGAAGTCGGTGGCGGTGTCGACGGCCGCCGACCTCGACGCCGCCGCGGCGATGGCGGACGTCGCCGACTGGCTGCTGTTCGACGCCAGGCCGCCGGCCGGCGCCACCCTGCCCGGGGGCAACGCCGCCGCCTTCGACTGGACCCTGCTCAAGGGCCGCAAATTCGCCTGTCCGTGGATGCTGGCCGGCGGCCTGACGCCGGACAACGTCGCCGCGGCGGTCAAGGCCTCGGGCGCGAAAGCCGTCGACGTCTCGTCCGGCGTCGAGAGCGCGCCGGGCGTCAAGGATCCCGACAAGATCCTGCGCTTCATCGAGGCGGTGAAGGGGTAGGTCGCCGGGGTGCCACGGGTCTCCAGACCCGCCAAAGAACCGCGCGTCCGGCGACGCGCGCTCCGTGACGGAAAAGGGCCGGCGCCTCGCGGTGCCGGCCCTTTTTTCGCCTTACGCCTTCCTCAGCGCCGCGACGCCGGGCAGTTCCTTGCCTTCCAGCCATTCCAGGAAGGCGCCGCCGGCGGTCGAGACGTAGGAGAACTTGTCCTCGACGCCGGCCTTGGCCAGAGCGGCCACGGTGTCGCCGCCGCCGGCCACCGTCAGCAGCTTGCCCTCGGCGGTGCGTTGGGCGGCCGCCTGGGCCACGGCGTTGGTCGCCTTGTCGAACGGCGCGATCTCGAAGGCGCCGAGCGGGCCGTTCCACACCAGGGTCTTGCACTCCTGCATGCGGGCGACGATCGCCTCGATCGCGGCCGGGCCGGCGTCGAGGATCATCTGGTCCTCGGGCACGGCGTCGGACGGCACCACCCGGTTGGCGGCGTTCTCGGCGAATTCGCCGGCGACCACCGAGTCCACCGGCAGCAGGATGCGGCAGCCGGCCGCCTCGGCCTTGTCGAGAATCGTCCGCGCGGTGTCGGCCATGTCCTTCTCGCACAGCGACTTGCCGATCTGCTTGCCCTGGGCGAACAGGAAGGTGTTGGCCATGCCGCCGCCGATGACCAGGAAGTCGACGCGGCCGACCAGGTTGCCGAGCAGGTCGAGCTTGGTCGACACCTTGGCGCCGCCGACCACCGCCATCACCGGCCGCTCGGGCTTCTCCAGCGCCTTGCCCAGCGCCTCCAGCTCGGCCTGCATCAGCCGGCCGGCGGCGGCGGGCAGCACGTGGGCGAGGCCCTCGGTGCTGGCATGGGCGCGGTGGGCGGTCGAGAAGGCGTCGTTGACGTAGACGTCGCCCAGCTTGGCCAGCTTCGCGGCGAAGCCGGCATCGTTCTTCTCTTCCTCGGGGTGGAAGCGGACGTTCTCGAGCAGGCAGACGTCGCCGTCCTTCAGCCCGGCCACGGCGGCCTCGGCCTCGGGGCCGACGCAGTCGTCGGCCCAGGCCACCGGCTTGCCGACGGCCTTGGCCAGCGGCTCGAGAAGCAGCTTCTGCGAGTACTTCTCGTCACGGCCCTTGGGGCGGCCGAAATGGGTCAGGATGATCACCCGGCCACCCTTGGCGGTCAGATCCCTGATGGTCTGCGCCGAACGTTCGATGCGGGTGGCGTCGGTGACCTTGCCGTCCTTGGCCGGCACGTTGAGGTCGGCGCGCACCAGCACCCGCTTGCCCTTGACGTCGAGGTCGTCGATGGTGCGGAACATGGCTTTCCCCCCTGGTCTGGTCTCTTGATTGGTAGCCCGCCCCGGCCGCCTCGGCGGCGGCCAGGGCGCGACCGCGCCTTAGTTGGCGGCGACGTGCTGGGCGAAGCGCAGCATGTTGCAGGTGTAGCCGTACTCGTTGTCGTACCAGGCCACGA
>CAZJFH010000050.1:0-39463 GCA_964545205.1 uncultured Rhodospirillaceae bacterium | reverse complement strand
CGCGCCACGTGGATGGCCGGGACTTCGCCCGGCCATGACGACTTCAAGGGCCGGAGCTCCCGTGGCGTAGCGTGTTCAGCACGAACACCCGGATGGCGGAGGACAGGTTGCCCGTGCGCTCGCGGTCGATCTCGGTGACGAGCTGGTTGATCGAACGGCCGCGGGACTCGGCCAGCTCGCGCAGCACGTCCCAGAACTCCTGCTCCAGCGACACGCTGGTCGTGTGGCCGGCGATCACCACCGAACGTTTCCTGAGCTCACCCGCCATGCCGCCCTCCCGCGTTCGCCCGCGCGGGAGGATAGCAGGGCGCGATCAGTGCTGCACCGGGCGGATGCCCTCGGCGCCGACGATGAAGTCGGCGTCGTGGCCGGCGGCGCGTGCCGCGTTGCCGGGCGGCGGCGCGTGATGGCCGCCGGCGGCGTTGCCGTCGGGCAGCAGGGCGGCGATAGACTTGGGCAGCGCGTTGCGCAGCTTGGCGATCTCGCCGCCGGTGACGTGGCGGCCGAGCGTGCCGAACACGGCGCAGCACGCCAGTTCGGGGTCGATCTGCGGGTCGTTGCACTCGCGGCGCACGCAGGCCAGGAAGTCGTCCTTGTTGCCGATGCGTTTGTCCGGGGCGGCGGCGGGGTGCCAGCCCTCGTAGTAGAAGCCGCGCACCAGCATCGGAAGCTGGGCGCCGAGATGGGCCGCCTGGTCGACGGTCAGGCGGTCGCGCAGCACGTGCAGCGCGGCGCGCAGGGCGCGGTAGGCGCGGTGCTCGTCCCAGCCGGTGTCGTTCTCGATCTCGTGCAGCCAGATCGCCGATTTCTCGATCGTGGTGGCGAAGACGCCTGGAAGTCTGGACATGGCATTCCTCCTGCTCTGTTCGCCGCGGGCGCTCCGCGCCTTTGGCCGCCGCCGCGATGGCGGCTGCGTTAGGGGTGCGGGCCGATCATGTCCTGCGGCCGCACCCATCGTTCGAACTGCGCGGCGGTGACGTGGCCGCTGTCGAGCGCCGCCGCGCGCAGGGTCGTGCCCTCCTTGTGGGCCTTCTTGGCGATGGCGGCGGCGTTGTCGTAGCCGATATGCGGGGCCAGCGCGGTCACCAGCATCAGCGAGCGCTCCAGCAGCTCGGCGATGCGGTCGCGGTCGGCCTCGATGCCGTCGACGCAGTTGGCGGCGAAGCTGGCGGCGCCGTCGGCGAGCAGCCGGATCGACTGCAGCACGTTGTAGACGATGACCGGCTTGTAGGTGTTCAGCTCCATGTGGCCGTGGGCGCCGGCCACCGTCACCGCGACGTGGTTGCCGAACACCTGGGCGCAGACCATGGTCAGCGCCTCGGCCTGGGTCGGGTTGACCTTGCCCGGCATGATCGACGAGCCGGGCTCGTTCTCGGGCAGCTTCAGCTCGCCGAGGCCGCAGCGCGGGCCGGAGCCGAGCAGCCGCAGGTCGTTGGCGATCTTGTTCAGCGACGCCGCCAGGGTGTTGAGCGCGCCCGAGGCCTCGACCATGGCGTCGTGGGCGGCCAGCGCCTCGAACTTGTTGGGCGCCGGCACGAAGGACAGGCCGGTCAGTTCGGCCAGGCGCAGCGCGAAGCGGGTGTCGAAGCCGGCGCGGCTGTTCAGCCCGGTGCCGACCGCGGTGCCGCCCTGGGCGAGCTGCAACAGGCGGGGCAGGGCGCCGCGCAGCCGCGCGACGCCGCCGTCGACCTGGGCGACATAGCCCGAGAACTCCTGGCCCAGGGTCAGCGGGGTGGCGTCCTGCAGGTGCGTGCGGCCGATCTTGACGATGTCGGCGAAGGCGGCGCGCCGGGAGTCCAGCGAATCGCGCAGCCGCGTCAGCGCCGGGATCAGGCGCCGTTCGATCTCGTCGACCGCGGCGATGTGCATCGCGGTCGGGAAGCTGTCGTTCGAGGACTGGCCCATGTTGACGTGGTCGTTGGGATGCACCGGGCTCTTGCCGCCGCGCTTGCCGGTCAGCATCTCGTTGGCGCGCCCGGCGATGACCTCGTTGGCGTTCATGTTGCTCTGGGTGCCCGAGCCGGTCTGCCAGACGACCAGCGGGAAATGTTCGGCCAGCCGCCCGTCGATCACCTCGTCGGCGGCGGCGGCAATCGCCTCGGCCAGGCGGGCGTCGAGGGCGCCGAGGTCGCGGTTGGCCAGGGCCGAGGCCTTCTTCTGCAGACCGAGGGCACGGATCAGCGGCTGCGGCATGCGCTCGCCGCCGATGCGGAAATTCTCCAGGCTGCGTTGGGTCTGCGCGCCCCAGTAGCGGTCGGCGGGCACGCGCACCTCGCCCATCGTGTCGGTCTCGATGCGGAAGTCGTCGGCCATGCGCTCACCCCTTGTCGTCCGATCTGACAACACGGCGCGCCCGACGTCAGTTCCTGGCGGGGGCTCCGATCAGCCGCAACAGGTCCTCGGCCTCGGCGCCGCCGCGCGCCAGCAGGTCGGCGCATATTAGCACGGCGCCGACCCGGTCGTCCGGCACCCGAACGGTCACCGCGCGCATCGCCCGCCTGCGCGGCTCGGCCGCTCCCGGGCTCTGGCCGCGCAGATAGGGCACGTAGGCCATGTCGCCGTTGCGGATGTGGCCGACCAGCCAGTCGCTGAGGAAGGCCCACAGCTGCGGCGCGGTGACGTTCGCCGGATCGGCCGCGTGCATGTCCTGCAGCCGGTAGACCGCGGCCGTGAGGCATTGATGCTCGCGCATATGGGCGTCGAGGCCGGGATAGCCGCTGCGCTCCATGAAGGTTTCCTCGCGGGCGAAATGCTCCTCGGCGTAGCGGATCAGCGCCTCGAGGTGGCGGCCGATCTCGTCGGGGTCGCCGCCCTGTTCGGCGCAGGCGTGCAGGGCGTTGGCGATGTCGAACAGCATCCGGTGATCGTTGTCGATCGCGCGGATCCCGGTCGACAGCTCTTCGGTCCAGACCAGGGGCGGCACGCGAACGTCTCCTCGCAAGGGGGCGAGGTCAAGTTATCACGATTTCAGGAGTGCTTCGCGGGAAATGTTGCGTGAATATGTCGCTGATTTCGCGGATGTGATCACCGCCCCGCGGCCTTGCGCGCCCGCTTGGCGGCTTCCCACGCCTTGCGCGTCCAGTCGGCCAGCAACTCCTCGTCGTCGAGCACCGGCCCCGGCACCGGTCGCCACGACAGGTCGCCGGGCATGGCGCCGCGCGGGCAGAAGTCGTCCGCGTCGGGCAGCTCGAAGGCCTCGTAGTCGCCGCGGTTGCCGGCGTCGACCCGGTAGTGCAGCCGTCCGTCCGAGATGATCCCGAACTGCGCGCCGTCGAGGAACAGCCCGACGGCGCCCATCAACTCGCGGGTCTCGACCCGGCCGACCAGCGAGCGCAGCAGGGCGAGGATGGCGTCGGTGCGTTCGTGTCCGGTGGTCATGGCGTCGACTCCCATGCGGTGCCGTCCCGAGTCTATGTGCCCGGCCCGGCCCCGTACAGGGGGGAACATTCGCGCGGCGGGCGGTGTTCAAAGGGACCGACAAACCGCCCGCAGGAGGCTGCCATGGCCCACAAGGAGACCCTGGAAGGCTATCTCGTCGACATCGAAGGGCTGCACCGGCAACCGGACGTCGACCTGCTGACCCGCGCCCGCGCCCACGAGAAGGACAGGCTGCTGCAGGCGCGCGAGACCGGCTACGGCCTGGTCACCGACGACGGCCGCCTGGTGGTGCTCGACCACGATGCCGGCCTCCACGTCGCCGCGGCGGTGCGCGCCAATCCGCACGAGCGCGGGGTGCGCGTGCGGGTGGAACGCGAGGAGACGGCCGGGGCGATGCACACCACCGCCATCCACACCGCCGAAGGCCGGCCCGGCGACATGACCGGCGGCAAGGAAGGCGCCGGCTGGGATCCCTGGAAGGGCCAGTACGAGGATCCGGGCAAGTCCTAGTCGCCGCCGCCGTCGCCGCCGGAATCGCCCGAGTCGCCGTCGCCCGGGCCGCCGGAGCCGGAGGAATCCTCGGCGCCGTCCTCGCCGAACGGCCAGAAGCGCCGCGCGCGCAGGTCCTCGCCGGAGAGCGTCACCTCCTCGCCGTCGTCATCGAAGGAAAGCCAGCGGCGCTCGCGGGTGCCGCGGGCGCGGAACTCGGGCCAGCCGCAACGCGGGCAGCGGCCGATCGCGTCGAGGCCCTCGACCCAGCCTTTGGCGCCGCACCGGCCGCAGGTGATGCTCTCGGGCCGGTCGCGCAGGCCGAGCAGGCCGGCGAGCACGAACAGGGCGCCGCCGCCGAACAGCGCCCAGGCCACCAGTTCGTGGACCAGGGCGACGTTTTCCCAGGCGATCAAAGCCGCCAGCCACAGGATCACGCCCAGCGGCGCCCGCCGCGCCAGGCGCCGCAGCTTGCGGCGCTTCGGCGTGCCGGGATCGAACAGCACCGGTCCGAGCAGCGGCCGCGTCGCCGCCATCGGCGTGGCGGCGGGCTTCTTGCGGCCGAAGGTGCGCGGGCTGGTCATGCCCTCAGGCTAGCACGACTTCGGCGATTCCCTCTCCCTCGAGGGGAGAGGGATGACGAGCCTCACAAACTGGCGAAGAAGTCGTTGCCCTTGTCGTCGACGACGATGAAGGCGGGGAAGTCCTCGATCTCGATCCTCCACACCGCTTCCATGCCGAGTTCGGGGTATTCCAGCACCTCGACCTTCTTGATGCAGTCCTGGGCCAGGCGGGCGGCGGCGCCGCCGATCGAGCCGAGATAGAAGCCGCCGTGCTTCTTGCAGGCCTCCGTCACCGCCTTCGAGCGGTTGCCCTTGGCGACCATCACCATCGAGCCGCCGTGGGCCTGGAACAGCTCGACATAGGAGTCCATGCGCCCGGCGGTGGTCGGGCCGAACGAGCCGGAGGCGAAGCCTTCCGGGGTCTTGGCCGGGCCGGCGTAGTAGACGGCGTGCTGCTTGAAATAGTCGGGCAGGCCCTGGCCGGCGTCGAGGCGCTCCTTGAGCTTGGCATGGGCGATGTCGCGGGCGACGATCATCGGCCCGGACAGCGACAGCCGGGTCTTGATCGGATACTGGCCGAGCTGCTTGCGGATCTCGTCCATCGGCCGGTTGAGATCGACCTTGACCACCTCGTCCGAGAGCTGGCCGGTCTGGACCTCCGGCAGGTACTTGGCCGGGTCGGTCTCGAGTTGCTCCAGGAACACGCCGTCCCTGGTGATCTTGCCGAAGGCCTGGCGGTCGGCCGAGCACGACACCCCGATCGCCACCGGGCACGAGGCGCCGTGGCGCGGCAGGCGGACGACGCGGACGTCGTGGCAGAAGTACTTGCCGCCGAACTGGGCGCCCAGGCCCATGTTGCGGGTCATCTCCAGCACGACCTGCTCGAGTTCGAGGTCGCGGAAGGCGTGGCCGTTCTTCGAGCCCTCGGTCGGCAGGGCGTCGAGATACTTGGCCGAGGCCAGCTTGACCGTCTTCAGCGCCATCTCGGCCGACAGGCCGCCGATGACGATGGCGAGGTGGTAGGGCGGGCAGGCGGCGGTGCCCAGGGTGCGGATCTGGGCGTCGAGGAAGCTGCGCAGCGAATCGGGGTTCAGCAGCGCCTTGGTCTGCTGGTGCAGGAAGGTCTTGTTGGCCGAGCCGCCGCCCTTGGCCATGAACATGAACTTGTAGGCGTCGCCGTCGGTGGCGTAGAGGTCGATCTGCGCCGGCAGGTTGTTGCCGGTGTTGACCTCGTCGTACATGTTCAGCGGCGCCACCTGGCTGTAGCGCAGGTTGAGCTCGGTGTAGGCGCGCTGGACGCCGATCGAGATCGCCTCCTCGTCGCCGCCGCCGGTGAAGACCTTCTGGCCCTTCTTGCCCATCACGATGGCGGTGCCGGTGTCCTGACACATCGGCAGCACGCCGCCGGCCGAGATGCCGGCGTTCTTGAGCAGGTCGAGGGCGACGAACTTGTCGTTGCCGCTGGCGTCGGGGTCGTCGAGGATGGCGCGGAGCTGCGCGAGATGGCCGGGGCGCAGCAGGTGCTGGATGTCGCGCATCGCCTCGCGGGTCAGCAGGGTCAGCGCCTCGGGCGCGACCGTCAGGATCGAGCGGCCGCCCAAGTTCTCGACCGCGACGTGGTCGGTGGTCAGCCGGCGATAGGGCGTGGTGTCCTCGCCCAGCGGAAACAGGTCGTACGGATTCGATGCAGCCATGGCGGCCAGGCCCCTCGGTTCGATTGCGACGCGCCGAATGCGAACGGCGCCCGAGTGGGCGCCGTACTCCCCGGTCAGGTGGGGCCTGTCAAACTACTTTTTGCGGAATGCGTCAAGGGCGATGACCTGGCCGCCGCCCTGCGCCGCCGCCGGATCCTGCTCGCCCTGCGGCTCGTCGTCGGTGGCCGGCGCCGGCTGCGGCTGCTGCGCCTGCGGCTGCGCCTGGGCCGGCGCCTCGCCGGCGGTCTCGACCTGGAACTGCAGGCCGAACTTGGCCGAGGGATCGGCGAAGGCGGTGATCGCCGCGAACGGGATGTGCAGCCGCTCGTTGACGCGGTTGAACGACAGCGTGACCTCGAAATAGCTGTCGGTGACGTCCAGGCCCCAGAACTGGTGCTGCAGGACGATCGTCATCTCTTCGGGATAGCGCGCGCGCACGTGGTCGGGGATCATCACGCCGGGATGCCCGGTGCGGAAGGTGATGTAGAAGTGGTGGGCGCCGGGCAGGCCGTCCCTGGCCGTCAGCGTCAGCGCCTCGCGCAGCACTCCGCGCAAGGCGTTCTCGACCATCCTGTCGTATCGCAGCGTACCCTGGGCCATCCGCGCCGTTCACCCCCATGAACCGCGGCCCGCGCCGCCGCGGCGAAAAATCGCAAAGTGGGGGGCTTCTGTTGCCCGGTGCCCCCCGAACCGCGCTTATCGCTTATGCAGCGACAGCGAGCGCCTCATTGTCATTGGCACTTGTGAGATTGACCCGGTAACGGTGGTATCATGCCGAGCGCAAACCATGCCTTTATCACCCGTGTCGATCCTGTTTCGCCCCCAAGGATCCGCCCCGTGCCGGGCCGGATGGAATTTGGTGGAGGCGCCGGGTACCGCCCCCGGGTCCACAAGGCTTATTCCGCATGGCGTTTAGCGCCATAGTCGGGATATCTCCCGACAGGAGCCAATATAGTCCGGCCCTGCGCGGCGCGCCAGAGGGTCGATCGGAAAATGTGACATTGCCGCTGGCCGCCGCCGCGGGTATAGATCGCCGGTCGAGGAGGAGGGGATTCATGACGCTGACGCCCGAACAGAAGGCCGAGATCGCGGCCGCCCGCGAGCAGTCCACCGCCACGCGCCGGCCGACCGTGGCGGCGCTGGAGGAGATTCTCTACCAGGCGATCCCGATCCTCGACCACGGCTTCGTGCGGGTCGTCGACTACATGGGCGACGACGCCGCCATCGTCCAGGCGGCGCGGGTCTCCTACGGCAAGGGCACCAAGAAGGTGCAGGAGGACAAGGGGCTCATCGACTACCTGATGCGCCACCGCCACACGACGCCGTTCGAGATGTGCGAGATCAAGTACCACGTGAAGATGCCCATATTCGTGGCGCGCCAGTGGATCCGCCATCGCACCGCCAACGTCAACGAGTACTCGGCCCGCTACTCGATCCTCGACAAGGAATTCTACATCCCCGCCCCGGAGCAGCTCGCGGCGCAGTCGGTCAGCAACCGCCAGGGCCGCGGCGACGTGCTGCAGGGCGAGGAGGCGGCCGAGGTGCTGCGGCTGCTGCGCGACGACGCCGAGCGCAACTACGCCGACTACGCCCGCATGCTCAACGAGGACGAGGCCGGCAACCCGGTCGATCCCGGCCGCCAGGGCCTGGCGCGCGAGCTGGCGCGCATGAACCTGACGCTGAACACCTACACCCAGTGGTACTGGAAGATCGACCTGCACAATCTGATGCACTTCCTGTCCCTGCGCGCCGACAGCCACGCCCAGTACGAGATCCGGGTCTATGCCGAGGCGATGCTGGAGACGCTGAAGAACTGGGTGCCGCTGACCTGCGACGCCTTCATGCGCTACCGCATGGGCGGCGTGCATCTGTCGTCGGGCGGCCTCGACGTGGTCAGGCGGATGCTGGCCGGCGAGCCGGTCGGCCAGGAGGCCAGCGGCCTGTCGAAGCGCGAATGGCGCGAGCTGATGGAAGCGCTGGGCCGCGAGGCCGAGTGATCAGCAGCTCAGGCGCACGCCGAGACCGCCGTCGCCCTGGAAGCCGCCCTTGCCGATGAACTCGACGCCGGCGGCGCTCAGCGCCGCCTGGATGCGGAACAGGTTGCCCAGCGAGCACCGTTCCGGCCCCAGCTTTTCCAGCCGATGGATGGTGGGCAGCGACACGCCCGCGGCCTGCGCCAGGCGCGACTGCTCCCAACCCAGCAGCGCGCGCGCCGCCTTGACCTGATTGCCGGCCTCGATCTTCACGGGATGGGACGACATCGGAAACACTCCTCTCCGGTGCAAAATCCGGATTACTCCACCATAAGTAGAAGCTGCTGTCACGCGGCATGCATGTGGTATCGCTGAAATTTGCTCGTTCCGCGTGATTTCGTCTGCCCGCGCGCCGATTCCTCCGACGTTCCCGCCGGCGGCGCCGGCAGCACCCGGACGCGGAAGCAGGACTGGCACCAGGCGAGGATGCCGGCCTTGGGATCGCTGACGTGACGCTGCAGCGTGTTCCGTCCGCAGTGCGGACAATATTCGACTCGCTCGGTGTCCACGCAGAATTCCCCCTCCGCGCCTTTTTCACGGCGGCGTCGCTGATTAATTCTGGTTATGTTGAACTTCGTTCAAAGATAACCCAACTCTGCTTCTTCGGCAACGAGGAAGAGTGATCTATACGACCACGTGTATAATAATTTTCGCCGAACAACACTGATGATTATTTTGGCCGTATTGGATTCGATTTTGCCTAAAATGCCGCGGGTCGGGACGCCCGCAGGCTCCGGGACCAAAAAAAATCGCCCGGCCTTGCGGCGCGGGCGATTCCAGGGGGTGCCGGCCGCGGAGCCCGAGCCCCGCGGCGGCCATGACGGTCAGGTGAACGAGATCTTCGGGCCCTTGCGGCCGCCGCCCTCGACCTGCGCCTGCACCTTCTCCCAGATGCGCTCGGCGATCTTGCGATAGGCCAGCGCGTGCGGGCTGTTGGGCTTGAGCACGGTGATCGGCTCGCCGCGGTCGGCGGTCTCGCGGATCGCGATGTCGAGCGGGATCTCGCCCAGGAACTCGGCGTTCAGGCGGTCGGCCTCCTTCTTGGCGCCGCCGTGGCCGAAGATGTGCTCCTCGTGGCCGCAGTTCGGGCAGATATAGGTGCTCATGTTCTCGATCAGGCCCAGCACCGGCACCTCGACCTTGCGGAACATGTTCAGGCCCTTGCGGGCGTCGAGCAGGGCGATGTCCTGCGGCGTCGAGACGATCACCGCGCCGGTCAGCGGCACCCGCTGCGACATGGTGAGCTGGGTGTCGCCGGTGCCCGGCGGCATGTCGACCAGCATGATGTCGATCTCGCCCCAGCGCACGTCGCGCATCATCTGCTCGAGCGCGCCCATGACCATCGGGCCGCGCCAGATCACCGGGCTGTCCTCGGGCACCAGGAAGCCGATCGACATCGCCTTCAGGCCGTAGTTCTCGAGCGGCAGCAGGGTCTGGCCGTCGGGCGAGACCGGCTGCTCGCTGATGCCCAGCATGCGCGGCATCGACGGGCCGTAGATGTCGGCGTCGAACACCGCGACCTTGAGGCCGAGCTGCGCCAAGGCCAGCGCCAGGTTGACGGTGGTCGTCGACTTGCCGACGCCGCCCTTGCCCGAGGCCACCGCGACGATCGACTTGATGCCGGGCAGGTCGAGCTTGCCGCCGCCCTGCGGCTGCTGCGGGGCGCCCTTCGGGCCGCCGTGGGGGTCGCGCTCGGCGGTCAGCACGGCCGAAACCGTCAGCACGCCCGAAAGCGCGTTCACCGCCTGCTCGGCCTGCTTGCGCAGCGGCTCGAGGTGCGGGCCGCGCTGGGGATCGACCTCGATGGCGAAGGCGACATGGCCATTCTTGACGGCCAGACCCGAAACCATCCCCAGACTAACGATGTCTTGCTTTCGATCCGGATCGATTACACCCTTGAGGGCATCGAGGACCTGTTGTTCACTGACGTCTGCCATCCTTGATTAACTCCGCGCTTTTCCACATATGGGTGGCTGGTCGGTAATGGGGGGGTAGCGCCCTTTGAGCGCGAAAAACCGTGCGACAATAAGACGCGGTACCCATTTAAGCAAAGGCTAATCGACCAATCGAACACAAAGGAGTGAGAGCTTAATGCCTTGGAATCCACAAGGCGGGGGCGGAGGCCCCTGGGGCAGCGGCGGTGGCGGCGGTAACGGACCGTGGGGCCGCGGCGGCGGCGGCGGCGGCGGCGGCGGCCCGCAGCCGCCGGACATCGAGGAATTGCTGAAGCGCAGCCAGGACCGTTTCCGCAAGGCCATGCCGGGCGGCTTCGGCGGCGGCAAGGGCATCGCCCTGGTGGTGCTGGCCGGCCTGATCCTGTGGGGCCTGACGGGCTTCTACCGCGTCCAGGCCGACGAGCAGGCCGTGGTGCTGCGCTTCGGCGAATACGTGCGCACCGCCGGCGAGGGTCTGCACTACCACCTGCCGTCGCCGATCGAGTCGGTGCTGATTCCCAAGGTCACTCCGATCCGCACGGTCGAGCTCGGCTACCGTTCGCTCGGCGAGATGCGCGGCCGCAACGTCAGCGCCAGCCGACAGGTGCCGGAAGAAGCCCTGATGCTGACCGGCGACGAGAACATCGTCGACATCAACTTCACGGTGTTCTGGAACGTCAAGGACGCCCAGCAGTTCCTGTTCAACCTGCGCGACCCCGACGGCACCGTGAAGGTCGCCGCGGAATCGGCGATGCGCGACATCATCGGCCGCACGCCGATCCAGAGCGCGCTGACCGAGGGCCGCTCCGAGGTCGAGCAGAACGTGCACGAGCTGCTGCAGAGCCTGCTCGACACCTACAAGACCGGCATCCAGATCGTCGAGGTCCAGCTGCAGAAGGTCGATCCGCCGGCGCAGGTCATCGACGCGTTCAACGACGTCCAGCGCGCCAAGGCCGACCAGGAGCGTCTGCGCAACGAGGCCGAGGCCTACCGCAACGACATCATCCCGCGGGCCCGTGGCGAGGCCGAGCGCCTGCTGCAGGAGGCCGAGGCGTACAAGGAGGAGGTCGTCAACCTGGCCCAGGGTGACGCCGGCCGCTTCACCTCGGTGCTCAACGCCTATTCGCAGGCCAAGGACGTCACCGCGCGGCGCCTGTATCTCGAGACCATGCAGCACGTGCTGAAGGGGACCAACAAGGTGATCATCGATCCGTCCGCCCAGGGCAGCCAGGGCGTCGTTCCCTATCTGCCGCTGCCCGAGCTCAAGGGCCGGGCGCCGACCAACGCGGCGGCGCCGCAGGCCCAGGGAGGCGCACGATGAAGAAGACCCTGATCGCTCTCGGCATCGCCGCCGCGGTCGTGCTGGTCGGCCTGTCCTCGGCCCTGTTCACCGTCAGCGAGGTCGAACAGGCGCTGGTCGTGCGCTTCGGCGCGCCGCGCGCCGTGGTCCAGGAGCCGGGCCTGAAGGTCAAGGCGCCGTTCATCGACGAGGTCCGTCGCTACGACGCCCGCGTGCTCGATCTCGATCCGCCGGCCGAGCAGATCATCCTCGGCGACCAGAAGCGCATCGAGGTCGACAGCTTCACCCGCTGGCGCATCGTCGATCCGCTGCAGTTCTACCAGGCGGTCGGCAACGAGACCGCGGCCCGGGACCGGCTGCGCAGCGTCGTGTCGTCGTCGCTGCGCCGCGTGCTCGGCAACGTCATGCTGCCGACGGTGCTGTCGGAAGAGCGCACCGCGATCATGACCGAGATTCAGCGCCAGGTGGCCGAGGAGGCCAAGGGCATGGGTGTCGCCATCGTCGACGTGCGTATCCGCCGCGCCGACCTGCCCGAGGAGACCAGCCAGAGCATCTACGAGCGGATGAAGTCCGAACGCGAGCGCCAGGCCCGCGAGGCCCGCGCCCAGGGCCAGGAGCGGGCGCAGCAGATCCGCTCGCGGGCCGAACGCGAGCGCACGGTGATCCTGGCCGAGGCCCAGCGGACGGCGCAGTTGCTGCGCGGTCACGGCGACGCCGAGGCCAATCGCATCTTCGCCGAAGCCTACAGCGTCGATCCCGAGTTCTTCGCGCTGTACCGCTCGCTCGAGGCCTATCGCGACGCCTTCGGCGACGACAGCACGTCGCTGGTGCTGTCTCCCGACAGCGAGTTCTTCCGCTTCTTCGGGCGTCTGCCCGGTGCGGCGGACGCGACCGGGGCCGGCCCGCGCAGCGCCGCCGCGCCCGGGGCGGCGGAGCCCCCCGCGGCCGCGGAAGCCTCGCAGGTCCAGGCACGGCCGCTTCTCGCCCAGTAGCGCACTCGGCGGCGGCCGGCGTTCGCGCCGGCCGCCGTTTCTCTGGGTCGGACCATGAACGAGCTTCTCACCGCGATCGCCCTGGCCATGGTCATCGAGGGCGTCGCCTATGCCCTGTTTCCCGACGGCATGAAGGAGATGATGCTGCGCGCGCTGGCGCTGCCGGCGCATGTGCTGCGGCTGCTCGGGCTCGCGGCGGCGGCTTTGGGCGTGCTCCTGGTGGCCATCCTGCGTTTTGCCTACTTTTCGAGTTGAGGCTTTCGCCCTATCGTTGGGACGGCGTCGGCTTGACGTGCGGCGCCGCGCCAACCAGATTCCATTGCTGGTTCGATGATTGTTCCAGGCATTTCCAGAAATAATGGAGAAATCGGTGACAGGTCCCAGATACGCTAAGGGGAATCGCGCCCGGGCGGCGGCGCGTCCGATGCCGACGTCGGCGTTGCAGTGGTTGACCGCCGCTCTGGTCGGCCTGGCGCTCGCGGTGCTGGCGGCGGGTGGCGCGCAGGCGCGCGAGACGCCGGACAGCTTCGCGGACCTGGCGGAGCGGCTTCTGCCGGCCGTCGTCAACATCTCGACGACGCAGAGCATGAGCGAGGAGCGGGCGCCGGAAATGCCGCAGTTTCCGCCCGGTTCGCCGTTCGAGGACTTCTTCAAGGAGTTCTTCGACCGCCAGCGGCCCGACATGCCGCCGCGCAAGGCGACCTCCCTCGGTTCGGGCTTCATCATCGATCCAGGCGGCTACGTGGTGACCAACAACCACGTCATCGCCGACGCCGACGAGATCACCGTCATTCTCCACGACGACACCGCCTATCAGGCCGAGGTCGTCGGCCGCGATTCCAAGACCGACCTGGCGCTGCTCAAGATCGAGTCCAAGGAGAAGCTGCCCAGCGTCGGATTCGGCGATTCCGACGCGATGCGCGTCGGCGACTGGGTGGTGGCGATCGGCAATCCGTTCGGCCTCGGCGGCACGGTGACCGCCGGCATCATCTCGGCGCGGGCCCGCGACATCAACGCCGGCCCCTACGACGATTTCCTGCAGACCGACGCCTCGATCAACCGCGGCAATTCCGGCGGGCCGATGTTCAACATGGACGGCGAGGTGATCGGCATCAACACCGCCATCTTCTCGCCCTCGGGCGGCTCGATCGGCATCGGCTTCGCCATTCCGGCGAACCTCGCCAAGTCGGTGATCGCCGACCTGCGCAAATACGGCAAGACCCGCCGCGGCTGGCTCGGCGTGCGCATCCAGTCGATCACCGAAGAGATCGCCGAGAGCCTGGGCATGGAAGGCACCCAGGGCGCGCTGATCGCCTCGGTCAACGAGGGCGGCCCGGCCGACCAGGGCGGACTGAAGGCCGGCGACGTGATCCTGAGCTTCGACGGCCGGCCGATCGAGGAGATGCGCCGCCTGCCGCGCATCGTCGCCGAGACCGAGATCGGCAAGAAGGCCGAGGTCGTGGTCTGGCGCGACGGCCGGCGCCAGAAGGTGACGGTCAGCGTCGGCGAACTCGAGGAGGAGGCGGTCGCCGAGGCCGCGGTCGAGGCGCCGAAGCCGAAGGAGGAGCCGGCCGGCGGCGAGACGCGCATCAAGCCGATGGGCCTGACCGTCGCGGCGATCAGCCCGGAGCTGCGCGAACGCTTCGAGCTGTCGGAAGAGGCGCGCGGCGTCGTGGTCACCGAGGTCGATCCCCAGGGACCCTCGGCCGAGAAGGGCATCCGCCCCGGCGACGTCATCGTCGAGATCAGCCAGGAGGCGGTCAGCGGCCCGTCCGACGTCAACGACAAGATCGAGGCCGCCAAGAAGGCCGGCCGTCGTTCGGTGCTGATGCTGGTCGAGAACGAGCGCGGCCTGCGCTTCGTCGCCGTCCGTCTCGACGGCGACGAGAAGAACGGCACCAAGAAGAACTGATCCGCGGACCCCGCCATGCCCGCGAAAGCGGGCATGGCGCCTGAGATCTGGTTCGTCGCCGAATTCCGGGGAGGCGTAACTCTCTCCCGCAGGCGAGGGCTTTTCAAAACGTCGCCTACTGGATCTCCCCTCTCCCCCCGCACGGCGGGGGGAGAGGGTATTAATGGCGGGCTTTTGCAAAGCCCTCGCCTGCGGGAGAGGATGGGCAGGCCCTCGCGATGGAGGGCGGCCGGCGGGCCGTGAAGAGATCCGTCAGCCGACGAATTCCGCGTCGCGGTAGCCCTGCAGGTAGAGCAGCGCCGTCAGGTCGCCGTGCTCGACGCGCACCCGCGCCTCGGCCGCCACCGTCGGGCTGGCGCGGAAGGCGACGCCGAGGCCGGCGGCGGCGAGCATCGGCAGGTCGTTGGCGCCGTCGCCGACCGCCAGCGCGCAGTCCAGCGGGATGCGCCGTTCCGACGCCGCGCCGATCAGCACCCGCATCTTGGCCTCGCCGTCGAGAACCGGCTCGACCACCAGCCCGGCCAGGCGCCCGTCCTCGACCGCCAGGGTGTTGCCGTGATGCGAGTCGAAGCCGCAGCTCTCGGCCACCGCGGCGACGATCTCGCGCATCCCGCCCGAGATCAGCACGGTGTGGGCGCCGGCGGCGCGCATGGTCGCCACCAGGGTCCGGGCGCCGGGCGTCAGCTCCGTCTCGGCGGCGGTGGCCGCCACGGCGGCGGCAGGCAGGCCGCGCAGCAGGGCGACTCGCTCGCGCAGGGAGCTCGCGAACGGCACCTCGCCGCGGATCGAGCGGCGGGTGATCGCCGCCACGGCGTCGCCGAAACCGGCATGCCCGGCGAGCTGGTCCAGGGTCTCGGTGGTGACGACGGTCGAGTCCATGTCGGCGACCAGCAGCCGCTTGCGCCGGCCCTCGGCCGGCTGCGCGGCGACGTCGATCGCCTTGCGCCCCAGGACCTTGCGCGCCGCCGCCTCGGCCTGTTCGGGCGCCAGCAGCGCGAAGGGAACGTCGCAGGCCCGCGCCGGCGACAGCCAGTCGGGCGGGGCGGTGTCGGCGCCGAGCGCCTCAAGGGCGGCGCGGATCGCGGCGACGGTCTGCGGCACGAGCTTGGCCTTGGCGGCGATCAGCGTCAGAACGTGTTCCATGCGCCTTTCCCCCTTGCTGGCCTCTCCCGTTTAGGCTTGCCGTCGCGCGCTGGCAAGGCCGGAAAATCCTTGGCTGCGGCGCCCGCGTGGTCTAAGACGACGGCCATTGCGCTCCCGCCCACATCCGGAGGTCGCCCCGTGCCCGTACCCTTGCTTCGCCCCTTCGGCGCCCTTCGTCCCGCGCCCGAATACGCCGAGCAGGTCGCCGCGCCGCCCTACGACGTCCTGTCGAGCGAGGAGGCGCGCGAGCAGGCCGCCGGCAAGCCGTGGAGCTTCCTGCACATCTCCAAGGCCGAGATCGACCTGCCCGAGGGCACCGACGCCTACGATCCGCAGGTCTACGCCAAGGCGGCCGAGAACCTCAAGAAGATGGTGGCGGCCGGCGTGCTCAGGCGCGATCCGAAGCCGTGCTACTACGTCTATCGCCTGACCATGGGCGATCACGTCCAGACCGGCATCGTCGGCGGCGGCTCGGTCGCGGCCTACGACGCCAACCGCATCCGCAAGCACGAGTTCACCCGCCCCGACAAGGAGGACGACCGCGTCCGCCAGATCGACGTCACCAACGCCCAGACCGGGCCGGTGCTGCTCGCCCATCGCCAGACTCCGGAACTGGCGGCGATCGTCGCCGCCTCCACCGCCCGGGCGCCGGACTACGACATCGCCGCCGCCCACGGCATCCGCCACGCCCTGTGGGCGATCGACGACGACGCCGCCATCGCCGGCATCACCGCCGCCTTCGACGCCATGCCGGCGATCTACATCGCCGACGGCCACCACCGCTCGGCGGCCGCGTCGCGGGTCGCCGCCATGCGCCGCAAGCCCGACAGCCGCGGCGACGAGGTGTTCGAGTCGTTCCTGGTCGTGACCTTCCCGATCGACGAGATGCAGATCCTCGACTACAACCGCGTCGTCCGCGACCTCGCCGGCCTGACGCCCGAGGCGTTCCTCGACAAGCTGCAGGAGGCGTTCGTCGTCGAGCCGGTCTCCGGCCGCGCCAGGCCCGAGGCGCCGAAGCAGATCGGCCTCTACCTCGCCGGCAAGTGGTACCGTCTGACCGTCAAGGGCGAGATCCCGGCCGACCCGGTCAAGCGCCTCGACGTCAGCATCCTCACCGACCGCCTGCTGGCCCCGGTGCTGGGCATCGTCGATCTGCGCAAGGACAAGCGCGTCGACTTCGTCGGCGGCATGCGCGGGCTGGAGGAGCTGGAGAGGCTGGTCGACTCCGGCCGCATGGCCGCCGCCTTCGCGATGCACGCCACGACGATGGAGGACCTGGTCGCCGTCGCCGATTCCGGCCAGGTGATGCCGCCCAAGTCGACCTGGTTCGAGCCCAAGCTCGCCGACGGCCTGGTCAGCTATCCGCTGGATTGATCTCGTGTCCCTCTCCCGCCTGCGGGAGAGGGAAGGGACCCGCGAAGCGGGAAGGGTGAGGGAGCTGCCGTGGGTCATCTCCGGCCTGCGGCCGCAAGTCACCCTCACCCCGGCCCTCTCCCGCAGGCGGGAGAGGGAGTGCGAACATGACCAGCCGCCGTCTTCTGATCGTCGCCGGCCCGACCGCCTCGGGCAAGTCGGCGCTGGCGATCGACCTCGCCGAGGCATTCGGCGGGGTGGTGATCAATGCCGATTCCATGCAGGTCTACCGCGAGCTGCGCCAACTGACGGCGCGGCCGTCGCCGGCCGACGAGGCGCGGGTGCCGCACCGGCTCTACGGCGTCATGTCGGTGGCCGAGACCTGCTCGGCGGCGCGCTGGCGGGACATGGCCGTCGCCGAGATCGAGGCGGCCTGGGCGGGCGGCCGGCTGCCGATCGTCGCCGGCGGCACCGGCCTCTATCTCGAGGCGCTGACCCGCGGCCTGTCGCCGATCCCGGACATCCCCGAGGCGGTGCGCCGGGAGGCGCGCGACCTGTTCGCGGCGCTCGGCAACGCCGCCTTCCATGCCCGCCTCGCCGAACGCGATCCGGTGATGGCGGCGCGGCTCGACGCCGGCAACTCGCAGCGGCTGATGCGGGCCTGGGAGGTGCTGGAGGCGACCGGCCGCTCGCTGGCCGCCTGGCAGGCGCTGCCACCGGTCGGCGCCCTCGCCGCGCCGCGCCTGACCCTCCTGCTGGCGCCGCCGCGCGATCTGCTCTATCGCCGCATCGACGCACGTTTTCTCGCCATGATCGAGGCCGGCGCCCTTGACGAGGTGGCGGCGCTCGACCATGTGCCGCTGTCCGGGGAACTGCCGGCGCTCAAGGCGCTGGGGATTCCCGAGCTGCGGGCGCATCTGCGCGGCGGGCTCGGCCGCGAGCAGGCCGTCGCGGCGGCGCAGCAGGCGACACGAAATTACGCGAAGCGCCAGCTCACCTGGTTCCGGCATCGGTTGGATGTGACCGCCCTGCGGCTCGGTGCGCAACATTCGGAAAGTTTGTCCTCAAGAATCTTTCCGATCATTCGCCGGTTTCTGTTGACCCGTTTAGCCTGAGTCAATAGTGTATGCGCGCCGTGGGCTGGTGCCGCCGCCGGGTGGTCGAGTCTGCGCTGACGAGTTGAATGAAAGGGTGTGCAATGCCACAGCAAGTTCTCTCCGGAGCGGAAATCATCCTCAGGGCGCTGGCCGACCAGGGCGTCGAGGTAATTTTCGGATATCCGGGCGGTGCGGTATTGCCCCTGTACGACGAGATCTACAAGCAGAACCGCATCAAGCACGTCCTGGTCCGCCACGAGCAGGCGGCGGTGCACGCGGCCGAGGGCTACGCCCGCTCGACCGGCAAGGTCGGCTGCGTGCTGGTGACCTCGGGCCCCGGCGCCACCAACGCGGTGACCGGCCTGACCGACGCGCTGATGGACTCGATCCCGGTGGTGTGCCTGACCGGCCAGGTGCCGACGCAGCTCATCGGCAACGACGCCTTCCAGGAGGCCGACACGACCGGCATCACCCGGCCGTGCACCAAGCACAACTACCTGGTCAAGGACGTCGGCAACCTGGCGCGCACGGTGCACGAGGCGTTCTACGTCGCCCGCAGCGGCCGGCCCGGCCCGGTGGTCATCGACCTGCCCAAGAACATCCTGATCGAGACCGCCGAGTACATCGGCCCGGCCAAGGTCAAGCACCGCACCTACAAGCCGCAGGTCAAGGGCGACATCAAGAAGATCGAGGAGGCCGTCGAGCTGATGGCCAAGGCCAAGCGGCCGATCCTCTATTGCGGCGGCGGCGTCATCAATTCGGGCCCGGCGGCCAGCCAGCTGCTGACCCAGTTCATGAAGATGACCGGCTTCCCGACCACGCTGACGCTGATGGGTCTGGGCGCGGTGCCGGCCTCCGACGGCCAGTATCTCGGCATGGTCGGCATGCACGGCACCTACGAGGCCAATCTGGCGATGCACGGCTGCGACGTGATGGTCTGCATCGGCGCGCGCTTCGACGACCGCGTCACCGGGCGGCTGAACGCCTTCGCGCCCTTCGCCAAGAAGATCCACGTCGACATCGACCCGTCCTCGATCAACAAGAACGTCGAGGTCGACATCGCCATCGTCGGCGACGTCGCCCACGTGCTCGAGGACATGACCAAGGTGTGGAAGGCCAAGCAGGCCAAGCCGGACCAGAAGGCGCTGCGCCAGTGGTGGGCGCAGATCGAGGAATGGCGCGCCCGCGACTGCCTGCGCTTCGACCGCGGTTCCAAGCTGATCAAGCCGCAATACGCCATCGAGCGGCTGTGGAACCTGACCAAGGACCGCGACACCTACATCACCACCGAGGTCGGCCAGCACCAGATGTGGGTCGCCCAGCACTACCGCTTCGAGAAGCCGAACCGGCTGATGACCTCGGGCGGCCTGGGCACCATGGGCTACGGCCTGCCGGCGGCGATGGGCGTGCAGATGGCGCATCCCGACGCGCTGGTGGTCGACATCGCCGGCGAGATGTCGACGATGATGAACATCCAGGAGATCTCCACCATGGTGCAGTACAAGCTGCCGGTGAAGATCTTCATCCTGAACAACCGCTACATGGGCATGGTCCGCCAGTGGCAGGAGCTGCTCTACGAGGGCCGCTACGCCGAGAGCCATTTCGGCGCCGACGGCCTGCCCGACTTCGTCAAGCTGGCCGACGCCTTCGGCGCCGTCGGCATGCGGGCGACCAAGCCCTCCGAGGTCGACGACGTCATCAAGGAGATGGTCAAGGTCAAGCGCCCGGTCATCGTCGACATGGCGGTCGATCCGGCCGAGAACTGCTTCCCGATGATCATGTCGGGGGCGGCGCACAACGAGATGCTGCTGGGGCCGGAGGACGAGAACGCCGGCAAGCCGGTCTCGGAAGACGGCATGGTCCTGGTGTGAGCGGGGGGACGAGAACGTGATCATTCAGAAGGAAGACATCCGCCGCCACACGCTGTCGGTGCTGGTGGACAACGAAGCCGGCGTGCTGGCCCGCGTCATCGGCCTGTTCTCGGGCCGCGGCTACAACATCGAGAGCCTGACGGTGGCCGAGGTCGACGCCGCCGAGGGCGTCTCGCGCATCACCGTGGTGACCACCGGCACCGCCATGGTCATCGAGCAGATCAAGGCCCAGCTCGGCCGCCTGGTGCCGGTGCACTCGGTCTCGGACCTGACGCTGGAGGGCCCCTCGGTGGAGCGCGAGCTGGCGCTGGTCAAGGTCGCCGGCAGCGGCGAGAAGCGCGTCGAGAGCTTGCGCATCGCCGACATCTTCCGCGCCCGCGCGGTGGATTCGACCAACGAGAGCTTCGTGTTCGAGATCGTCGGCTCGACCGAGAAGCTCAACGCCTTCATCGCCCTGATGGAGCCCCTGGGCCTGGTCGAGGTCAGCCGCACCGGCGTCGTCGCCATCGCCCGCGGCGCCAAGGCGCTCTGAGCGTTTTCACCACCGAGGCACGAAGGCACGAAGGCTTCTCCTTCTTCGTGACCTTCGTGTCCCCAAGTGTTTTCATACCTCTGGCCCCCTCGCCAAACGCGCTCGCCCGCGTATGCTGACTGCTTCGCATCCGCAGTCACGAGGGTCCGATGTCAGCCTTCCGCACCGCCATCATCGCCGCCGCCGCCCTGGCGCTGACCGCCGCCGCCGCCCAGGCCGAGACGCAGCTCACCTGGTACGGCCATTCCGCCTACAAGCTGACGACGCCGTCGGGCAAGGTGGTGCTGATCGACCCCTGGATCGCCAATCCGGCCAATCCCGAGGGCAAGCAGGCGCTGGCGGCCCTGGACAAGGCCGACCTGATCCTGGTCACCCACGGCCACGGCGACCACATCGGCAATTCGGTCGAGATCGCGAAGAAGACCGGTGCCCATCTGGTCGCCACCTTCGACCTGATGCGGGCGATGGTCGACCATCTCGGCTTCCCCAAGGAGCAGGCGACGATGGCGACGGCGGGCAATTTCGGCGGCGAGATCGCGCTCCTCGACGGCGAGGTCAAGGTCGCCTTCGTCCCCGCGATCCACGGCTCCGACATCGACATCCCCTCGGGCCTGCCCGACGAGGGCGCCCACGTCCCCGGCGGCCCGCCCGGCGCCTTCCTGGTCACGGTCAAGGACGGTCCGGCGATCTATCACGCCGGCGACACCGACCTGTTCGGCGACATGAGCCTGGTGCCGCGCTTCCGCCCCGTCGACGTCATGCTGGCGCCGATCGGCGACAAGTTCACCATGGGCCCGTCGCGCGCCGCCGCCGCCGTCAAGATGGTCGAGCCCAAGACGGTGATCCCGATGCATTACGGCACCTTCCCGGTGCTGACCGGCACGCCGGAGCAGTTCGGCGAGGCCCTGAAGAAGGAAGGTGCTTCGGCCGAGATGAAGGTGATGAAGCCCGGCGAGACGCTGAAATTCTAAGGATTTCCCGCTCCCGCCCGCGGGAGGGGCCCGCGAAGCGCGAGGGTGAGCGCGGCGCTCGGGGAAAGGAATCCGCCACGAAGGCACGAAGGACACGAAGGTCGAGTTTCCTTCGTGCTCTCCGTGCCTTCGTGGCGATCAGGTCTTCCTTCTATCCCCGCGGCTGCTCGACGTAGCGCAGGTAAGGCTTCTTCGCCTCCCAGCCGCCCGGGAACATCTCGCGCGCCTTGTCGTCGGGGATCGACGGCGGGATGATCACGCGGTCGCCCGGCCGCCAGTTGACCGGCGTCGCCACCTGGTGGCGGGCGGTGAGCTGGCAGGAATCGAGCAGCCGCAGCACCTCGTCGAAGTCGCGGCCGGTGCTCATCGGATAGGTCAGCATCGCCTTGACGCGCTTGTCGGGGCCGATGATGAACACCGAGCGCACGGTGGCGTTGTCGACCGGCGTGCGCCCTTGCGCCGTGTCGCCGGCATCCTCGGGCAGCATGTCGTAGGCCTTGGCGATCTTCAGGTCGGGATCGCCGATCAGCGGATAGTCGACTTTGTGGCCTTGCGTCTCCTCGATGTCCTTGAGCCAGTCGCGGTGGCTGCCGACCGGATCGACCGACAGGCCGATGATCTTGCAGTTGCGCCGCGCGAACTCGTCCTTCAGCCCGGCCATGTAGCCGAGCTCGGTGGTGCAGACCGGCGTGAAGTCCTTGGGGTGCGAGAACAGGATCGCCCAGCCGTCGCCGATCCAGTCGTGGAAGTCGATGCGGCCGGCGGTGGTCTCGGCGGTGAAGTTCGGCGCGACGGAATTGATGCGCAGCGACATGGTCCCTTCCTCCTGCGATGCGTTTGCGACGCATTCTACGCCGGAGCGGGGCGGCCGTGTCGGGCGCAGGCGGGGGAGGGCAGTCCGGGCGCGCGGGTTCAGCGCGAGCGGAGCGACCGAACCACCTTGTGGCGGGGTTCCATGCTTTCGTGCAGGACGCGCAGGATGATCGTGCCGACGCGCCCGTCCGACATCCTTCCCGTCGTGTAATAGAGACAGTGCGCCGCCGCGCCGCTGCGGCCGGCCGCCAGTTCGAGATGGAACAGCCTGACCGCGGGGGCGATTTCGCCGCGGTCGAGCGATCCCGGCCGCTCCGGATTCTCGCCGACCATCGCCATCGCCTTTTCGATGAGCGCAGCATAGACCGCCAATTGGCTCGTTCCGAATGACGTCAGAGTCTCGGTAAGGATGCTCCGGATGTCGCGCTCGGCGGGCTCGGTGATCTCATAGCTCATCCGCCGCGGTGTTCCCGCCTGACCTCCTCAGCGACTTCCATGACGGATCTCTTCGAGAAGCGCCCCTCGGCCGCGGCTTGGAGGCCCATCTGCACCTCGCGGCGCAGCACCGCCAGCTTTTCCTCTTCGAGCGCCTTGTCATGCTGCAGCAGGCGCAGGGCGTCGCGGACGACCTCGCTGGACGAAGCGTAGCCGCCCTTGGCGACCTCGCTCTCGATGAACGCGGCCATGTCGGCGGGAAGGCTGACGTTCATGGTGGCCATGGCAGATACTCCTCTAGTTTGCGTAGGATGTGGCGGGTTGGCAAAAATTGTCAATGCGGTCGACGGGCAGCCGTCTCGCCTTGGCGGTTCCCGCTCTCCGAGCCCGATCAACCGTCTAAGTTCGCCGGCTTCTTAATGACGAGTTGGCAATGGCGATGATGGCGGATGCATATGGCGCGTTGTGTCTCTCGATTTTCCGGAACGAAAAACAACTGCTGTTGGTGACCAAGGTGGCCGACGAGGAATGACGCGCCACCCCCGCATCCTCCCGCTTCCCTCCCGCGAACGAACCGTGTAAGTTCGCCGGCTACCGCCATGGGCATGTAACGAATCGGGGAATGAGGACAATGCGCGTCTATTACGATCGCGATGCGGACGTCAATCTGATCAAGGGCAAGAAGGTCGTCATCGTCGGCTACGGCAGCCAGGGGCATGCGCATGCGCTGAACCTGCGCGATTCCGGCGTCAAGGAAGTCGCGGTGGCGCTGCGTCCCGGTTCGGCCACCATCAAGAAGGCCGAGGCCGAGGGTCTCAAGGTGATGGCGCCGGCCGAGGCCGCCGCCTGGGCCGACGTGGTGATGATCCTCACCCCCGACGAGCTGCAGGCCGACCTCTACAAGGACCATCTGCGCGACAACCTCAAGGAAGGCGCCGCCCTGGTCTTCGCCCATGGCCTCAACATCCACTTCAACCTGATCGAGCCGCGCCCCGATCTCGACGTGTTCATGGTCGCGCCCAAGGGCCCCGGCCACACCGTCCGCGGCGAGTTCGTCAAGGGCGGCGGCGTGCCCTGCCTGGTGGCGGTGGCGCAGAACGCCTCGGGCAACGCGCTCGAGATCGCGCTGTCCTACGCCTCGGCGATCGGCGGCGGCCGCTCGGGCATCATCGAGACCAGCTTCCGCGAGGAATGCGAGACCGACCTGTTCGGCGAGCAGGCGGTGCTGTGCGGCGGCCTGACCAAGCTGATCCAGAACGGCTTCGAGACGCTGGTCGAGGCCGGCTACGCCCCCGAGATGGCCTATTTCGAGTGTCTGCACGAGGTCAAGCTGATCGTCGACCTGATCTACGAGGGCGGCATCGCCAACATGCGCTACTCGATCTCGAACACCGCCGAATACGGCGACTACGTGACCGGCCCGCGCATCATCACCGACGAGACCAAGGCCGAGATGAAGCGCGTGCTCGACGACATCCAGTCGGGCCGCTTCGTCCGCGACTGGATGCTGGAATGCAAGGCCGGCCAGCCCAGCTTCAAGGCGACCCGCCGCCGCGAGTCCGAGCACCAGATCGAGGAAGTCGGCGAGAAGCTGCGCGGCATGATGCCGTGGATCACCAAGAACAAGCTGGTCGACAAGGCCAAGAACTAAGGCGCACCGACCGCCTGAACGCGAAGGGCCGCCCCATGCCGGGCGGCCCTTTTGCTTTGGCCGGCGCCGCGACAGATATACAGTGTCGCGAGGAGACCACGATGACCCAGCTCGAGCGATTGCTGGCCGAACGCACCCGGGCCCGCCGCCAGGCGGCGCTCGATCGTGCCCGCGCCGCCATCGACGACCTTGCCCGGCTCGGCGTCTCGGCGCGGCTGTGCGGCTCGCTGGCGACCGGACGGTTCCGCCTGCATTCCGACGTCGACATCCTGGTCACCGAATGCCCCGAGCGGCTGCGCTACGCCATCGAGGGCGTCGTCGAGGACCAACTGCGCGATCTGCCGTTCGACGTCGTCTATCTCGACGAGGTGGCGCCGGACCGCGCCGCGCGGCTTCTGGCGGAGGCGCGCGATGCACGCGATCTTCGCTGACCTTCGCCGCGAGCTCGCCGAAGTTCGCGCCGAACAGGAGCTGCTGTCACGCGCCGCGGAACGCTTCGCCGCCGATCTGCGCGGCGGCGACGACGTCCTGCGCTGGCTGACCGCCGCCGGCATCGCCTCCGGTCTCGAGAAAGTTTTCAGCGGCTGCGAACGGGTGCTGAGGATCGTCGCCAGCGAGATCGACGGCCATTCGCCGCAGAGCGACGACTGGCACGCCGCCCTGCTCAGGCGCATGGCCGCACCCTTGCCCGGCGCGCGGCCGGCCGTGCTGGAGCCCGACAACTTTGCCGCGCTCGACGAATTGCGGGCGTTCCGTCATCGCGAGCGCAACAGCTATACCGTGCATCTTCGCGGCGATCGTCTGCTCGAACTGGTCGTGCGTAGCGCCGGCGCGGTCGATGGATTGTCGCGCGACATCGACCGGCTCGAGGCCGCTCTCGGCGCCTCCTGAGCCGTCTACCTCCTTTTTCGTAGCGGCATCCCCGAAGGTCATGGGTTACATAAGGCCGGATCGTGGCGGGATCGGTGTTGCCGCCCTCCACATCCTGTATTAAACAAGCGGCAGCCGATCAACCTGATGGGGTTTCCGGCGGAAACGGCGATCTGCCCGCGGCGCGTGCCCCTTGCTGCGTCGTTTCGCCTATTCCCGGCCGGCGGCGGCATGGTGAGGGCCGTTCTATGACAGACAGCAACCGCGTCATCATCTTCGACACCACGTTGCGCGACGGCGAGCAGTCGCCCGGCGCGTCGATGAATCTCGAAGAGAAGGTCAAGATCGCGCAGTTGCTGGAGGCGATGGGCGTCGACGTCATCGAGGCCGGTTTCCCGATCGCCTCGAACGGCGACTTCGAGGCGGTGCGCGCCGTCGCCGAGATCGTCAGGAACTCGACCGTCTGCGGCCTCGCCCGCGCCACCAGGGGCGACATCGAGCGCTGCGCCGAGGCGCTCGAGCCGGCGGCGCGCGGGCGCATCCACACCTTCATCTCCACCAGCCCGCTGCACATGAAGTTCAAGCTGCAGATGGCCCCCGAGGCCGTGCTGGAGAAGGTGACCGAGTCGGTGACCCACGCCCGGCGCTTCACCGACGACGTCGAGTGGTCGGCCGAGGACGGCAGCCGCACCGAGCACGACTTCCTGTGCCGCTGCGTCGAGGCGGCGATCGCCGCCGGCGCCCGCACCATCAACATCCCCGACACCGTCGGCTACGCGGTGCCCGACGAATACGCGGCGCTGATCGCCATGCTGATCCAGCGCGTGCCCAACGCCGATCAGGCGATCTTCTCGGTCCACTGCCACAACGACCTCGGCCTGGCGGTGGCGAATTCGCTGGCCGCGGTGTCGGCCGGGGCGCGCCAGGTCGAGTGCACCATCAACGGCCTCGGCGAGCGCGCCGGCAACGCGGCGATGGAGGAGCTGGTGATGGCGCTGCGCACCCGCGCCGACCGCATGCCCTACACCACCGGCATCCGCACCGAGAACATCATGCGCGCCTCGCGCCTGGTCTCGACGGTGACCGGCTTCGTGGTGCAGCCGAACAAGGCGATCGTCGGCGCCAACGCCTTCGCGCACGAGAGCGGCATCCACCAGGACGGCGTGCTGAAGAACGCCCAGACCTACGAGATCATGACGCCCGAGAGCGTCGGCCTCAACCGCTCGACCCTGGTCATGGGGAAGCATTCGGGCCGCGCCGCCTTTAAGTCCAAATTAAAGGAGCTGGGCTACGATCTCGGCGACAACGCGGTGGAGGACGCCTTCCGTCGGTTCAAGGACCTGGCCGACGTCAAGAAGGAGGTCTTCGACGAGGACATCGCCGCGCTGGTCGAGGACGAGGTGGTGCGTGCCAACGACCGCATCCGCTTCGTCGCTCTGGAAGTCAAGTGCGGCACCCGGCATCGGCCGCCGACGGCCGGGTTGGAGTTGGAGATCGACGGCGTGGTCAAGAGCTGCACCAGCAACGGCGACGGCCCGGTGGACGCGACCTTCCGCGCCATCAAGGAGCTGTTCCCGCACGAGGCGCGGCTGCAGCTCTACCAGGTGCACGCGGTGACCCAGGGCACCGACGCCCAGGCGGAAGTCACCGTGCGCCTCGAGGAGAACGGCAAGACGGTCAACGGCCAGGGCGCCGACACCGACACGCTGGTCGCCTCGGCCCGCGCCTACGTGCACGCATTGAACAAGCTGCTGGTCAAGCGGGAGAAGACCGCCCCGGCGGCGATATCGGCTTAAGTACTGGCGCGGCCGCCGGCCGCGCCAGGGTTTCCTCCGGCCAGGGCTTGCCCCGGCGTCGCCAACGCAACGAATTTGCCTGTGAGTGAGGTCGAATGTTTTCCAAAGTGACGGGCTGGATGTCGGCCGACATGGCGATCGATCTGGGGACCGCCAACACGCTGGTCTACGTGAAGGGTCGCGGCATCGTGCTGAACGAGCCGTCGGTGGTGGCGATCGCCGAGGAGAAGGGCAAGAAGAAGGTGCTCGCCGTCGGCGACGAGGCCAAGATGATGCTGGGCCGCACGCCCGGCTACATCCAGGCCATCCGGCCGCTGCGCGACGGCGTCATCGCCGACTTCGAGGTCGCCGAGGAGATGATCAAGCACTTCATCCGCAAGGTGCACAACCGCCGCAGCTTCGCCAGCCCGCTGATCATCGTCTGCGTGCCGTCGGGCTCGACCGCGGTCGAGCGCCGCGCCATCCAGGAATCGGCCGAAAGCGCCGGCGCCCGCAAGGTGTTCCTGATCGAAGAGCCTATGGCGGCCGCCATCGGCGCCGGCCTGCCGGTCACCGAGCCGACCGGATCGATGGTCGTGGACATCGGCGGCGGCACGACGGAAGTCGCGGTGCTCTCGCTGGGCGGCATCGTGTATTCTCGCAGCGTGCGCGTCGGCGGCGACAAGATGGACGAGGCGATCATCGCCTACATCCGTCGCAACCATAATCTCCTCGTGGGCGAGGGCTCGGCCGAGCGCATCAAGAAGGAGATCGGTTCGGCATGCCCGCCCGAGGATGGCGAAGGCCGCACGATGGAGATCAAGGGCCGCGACCTGATGAACGGCGTGCCCAAGGAGCTGATCATCAGCGAACGCCAGATCGCCGAGGCGCTGGCCGAGCCGGTCGGCGCGATCATCGAGGCGGTCAAGGTGGCGCTGGAGCACACGGCGCCGGAACTGGCCGCCGACATCGTCGACAAGGGCATCGTGCTGACCGGCGGCGGCGCGTTGCTGTCGAACCTGGATTTCGTGCTGCGCCACGCCACCGGCCTGCCGGTGACGGTCGCCGACGACCCGCTGTCCTGCGTCGCGCTGGGCACCGGCCGCGCGCTGGAGGAGATGGGCAAGCTGCGCAACGTGCTGACCACGATGTACTGAGCACGCGCGCCGCGCGAGGCGGCGGCGCGCTGAGGGAGGCAACGGCTTGAAACAGCATACCGGCCCTGTCGGTCGCGTCGCGACGCTGAAGCTGCTGGTCCATCGCTTCGCCTTCTTCGCCCTGGTCGCGGCCTCGTTCGGACTGATGCTGGTCGGCAAGGCCGACACCATGCTGATCGAGCGGGCGCGCCTGACGGTGGTCGACGCCGTCGCGCCCATCCTCGACGTCATCGCCCGCCCGGCCGCGACGATCGCCGACGTCGTCGAGAGCGTGCGCGAACTGGCGGCGCTCAGGGCCGAGAACGCCCGGCTGCGCGACGAGAACGCCAAGCTGCTGCACTGGCAGATGGTGGCGCGCCGGCTCGAGCACGAGAACCGGGCCCTGCATGGCCAGCTCAACTACCTGCCCGAACCCGAAACCTCGTTCATCTCCGCCCGCGTCGTCGCCGACACCGGCGGCGCCTTCGCGCATTCGCTGCTGATCGGCGCCGGCAGCCGCGACGGCGTGCGCAAGGGCCAGGCGGTGGTCTCCGGCGAGGTTCTGGTCGGCCGCGTCGCCGAGGTCGGCCTGCGTTCGTCGCGCGTCCTGCTGCTGACCGACATCAACTCGCGCATACCGGTGATGATCGAGTCGACGCGGACCAAGGCGATCCTCAGCGGCGAGAACACCGACCGGCCGAAGCTCAGTTATCTCGGCAGCGGCGTCACCGTCAGCCCGGGCGAGCGGGTGGTGACCTCGGGCCATGGCGGCGCCTTCCCGCCGGGCGTTCCGGTCGGCGTCATCGCCTCGGCCGGCGAGGGCACGGCGACGCTGGAGCCCTTCATGCGCCGCCACCGCCTCGAATTCGTCGCCGTGGTCGATTACGGCCTCGCCGGCGTGCTGGAACTCGACGACGCGCCGGAGCCGCGCCAGAAGTGAAGCCGTCGCTCTTTCAGCGCATGGATCTGTGGGCCAGGGAACTGCTGCCCCTGATCACCACCCTCGGGCTGCTGCTGCTCAGCCTGACGCCGACCCACGTGCCGGGCTGGGCCGGGGTGGCGCCGGTGCTGACGATGATGGCCGTGTACTACTGGGCGATCTACCGGCCCGACCTGCTCTCGCCGCTGGTCGCCTTCGCGATCGGCGTGCTGCAGGACGTGCTCGCCGGCACGCCGTTGGGCGTCAACGCCCTGGTGCTGCTGCTGATCCAGGGCGCCACCGCGTCGCAGCGGCGATTCTTCCTCGGCAACACCTTCGCGGTCGCCTGGTGGGGCTTCGCGCTGGTGGCCTTCGCCGCCGTGGTGCTGGCCTGGCTGCTGGCTTCGGTGGTCTACGGCCAGCTGCTGCAGGTCCGCGCGGTGATGTTCCAGTACCTCCTGACGCTGTCGCTCTATCCCGTGGTGTCGTGGGGGCTCGCGAAGACCCAGGCGGCGCTGATGCGCCAGGCATGACATGAACCACGACCACGACCGCCAGAAGCTGTTCTCGCGCCGCGCCGCCGTGCTGGGCGGCGGCAAGCTGCTGCTGTCTTCGGCGCTGGTGGCGCGGATGTATTACCTGCAGGTCGTCGAGGCCGAGCGCTATCACACCCTGGCCGAGGACAACCGCATCTCGCTGCGGCTGATCCCGCCGCCGCGCGGCCGCATCCTCGACCGCAACGGCGTGCCGATGGCGGTCAACGAGCAGAACTTCCGCGTCCTGGTCGTCGCCGAGCGCACCGAGAGCCTGGAGAAGACCCTCGCGGCGCTGTCGCACATCATCCCGCTGTCCGAGGCCGAGCGCGGCAAGATCATGCGCGACGCCCGGCGCCGGCGCAGCTTCGTGCCGGTCACCGTGCGCGAGAACCTGTCGTGGGAGGAGGTGGCGCGGATCGAGGTCAACGCCCCCGACCTGCCGGGCGTGATGATCGACGTCGGCCAGAGCCGCCACTACCCGCTGCAGAATCTCGGGGCCCACATCCTCGGCTACGTCTCGTCGGTGTCCGAGAACGATCTCGCCAACGGCGGCGGCGACCCGCTGCTCGAGCTGCCCGGCTTTCGCATCGGCAAGGCCGGGGTCGAGCGCATCTACGATCTCGGCCTGCGCGGCAAGGGCGGCACCAGCCAGGTCGAGGTCAACGTCGTCGGCCGGGTGATCCGCGAGCTGGCCCGCGACGAGGGCGAACCGGGCATGGACCTCCACCTGACGCTCGACGTCGAGCTGCAGGAATACGCCGCCCAGCGCCTGGGCGACGAGAGTGCCGCGGTGGTGGTGATGGACATCCACACCGGCGAGTTGCTGGTGATGGCCTCGACTCCCAGCTACGATCCCAATGCCTTCAACCGCGGCCTGACCTCGGCGGAGTGGAAGGATCTGATCAGCAATCCGCGGGCGCCGCTGTCGAACAAGGCCATCGCCGGCCAGTTCGCCCCGGGCTCGACCTTCAAGATGCTGGTGGCGCTGGCGGCGCTGGAGGCCGGCACCATCACCCCCGAGCAGCGGGTGTTCTGCCCCGGCTTCATGGTGCTCGGCAACAACCGCTTCCACTGCTGGAAGAAGCACGGCCACGGTTCGGTCGACCTGGTCGATTCGCTGAAGCATTCCTGCGACGTCTACTACTACGAGATCGCGCGCCGCACCGGCGTCGACCGCATCGCCGAGATGGCAAAGCGGTTCGGCCTCGGCGTCGAGACCGGCATCGACCTGCCCGGCGAGCGCTCCGGCGTCATCCCGACGCGGCAGTGGAAGCAGGCGACCCTGGGCCAGCCCTGGTATCCCGGCGAGACCCTGGTCAACGGCATCGGCCAGGGCTTCGTGCTGGCGACGGCGCTGCAGCTCGCGGTGATGACGGCGCGCATCGCCAATGGCGGCCTGGCGGTCCACCCGCATGTCGCCCGCGAGGTGGTCACCGGCGATTCGATGAGGCCGCGCCCCGCCCCCGACTATCCCAGCCTCGGCATTTCGGCGAAGAACCTGGCCTGGATCCGCAAGGGCATGAACGCGGTGACCAACGACGCCGGCGGCACCGCGTTCAAGGCGCGCATCCAGGATCCGGCGATGACGATGAGCGGCAAGACCGGCACCTCGCAGGTTCGCCGCATCACCATGCGCGAGCGCGAGACCGGCGTGCGCAAGAACGAGGACCTGCCCTGGAAGGAGCGCGACCACGCGCTGTTCGTGGCCTATGCGCCCGAGGACGCGCCGCGCTGGGCCTGCGCGGTGATCGTCGAGCACGGCGGCGGCGGTTCGGCGGTCGCGGCGCCGATCGCCCGCGACGTGCTGCTCGAAGTCCAGAAGGCTTATCCGCGCACCACGCCGCTGGCCGAGACCGCGGCCAGGCGCGGTGCCGGCAGGAAGGGGACCGCGGGATGAGGTATCGCCCGCAGACGCGGCTGAACCGGCAGGAGCTGTCGGTGCGCGACAAGATCTGGCAGATCAGCTGGCCGCTGGCCCTGCTGCTGACGGCGGTCGCCGCCGTCGGCTGGCTGGCGCTCTATTCCGCCGGCAACGGCAATCTCGACCCCTGGGCCAACCGCCAGATGGTGCGGTTCGCGATGGGCATGGCCGTACTGATGGTGGTGGCGGTCATCGACCTGCGCTTCTGGATGCGCCACGCCTACTCGATCTATTTCTTCGGCATGGTGCTGCTGGTGGTCGTCGAACTGCACGGCCGGGTCGGGATGGGCGCCCAGCGCTGGATCGACCTCGGCTTCATCCAGCTCCAGCCGTCGGAGATCATGAAGATCGCGCTGGTGCTGACGCTGGCGCGCTACTTCCACGGCGCCAGCCTGCAGGACATCGGGCGGCTGTCCTATCTGGTGCCGCCGATCCTGATGGTGCTGGCGCCGGTCGGCTTCGTGCTCAAGCAGCCGGATCTCGGCACGGCGATGATGCTGCTGATGACCAGCACCGTGCTGTTCTTCCTGGCCGGCGTGCGCCTGTGGATGTTCGGCGCCGTGTTCGCGGCGGCGGTGGCGGCGCTGCCGGTCATCTGGAGCCTCATGCACGACTACCAGAAGCGGCGCGTGCTGACCTTCCTCAACCCGGAGAACGATCCGCTGGGCTCCGGCTACCACATCATGCAGTCGAAGATCGCTCTGGGCTCGGGCGGCATGTTCGGCAAGGGCTTCCTGCAGGGAACCCAGAGCCACTTGAACTTCCTGCCCGAAAAGCAGACCGACTTCATCTTCACCACCCTGGCCGAGGAATTCGGCCTGGTCGGCGGCGTCGCGCTGCTGGTGCTGTATCTGCTGGTCATCGCCTACTGCTTCGCCATCGCCCTGCGCTCGCGGAGCCAGTTCGGCCGCATGACGGCGATCGGCATCGCCGGCACCTTCTTTCTCTACGTGTTCATCAACATCGGGATGGTGATGGGCCTGCTGCCGGTGGTCGGCGTGCCTTTGCCGCTGATCTCCTACGGCGGCACCTCGATGCTGACCCTGATGTTCGGCTTCGGCCTGGTGATGAGCGTCTACGTGCACCGCGACGTCCATATCGGGCGCCGCGGCGTCGGCGACGCGGGTTGACGGCGGCGGTTTACCGCGGCCGGCCGGTGAGGCATAGTTCGGTGCGGGTGCGGAGTGTGACATGAGCGAGCCGGAAATCGGAATCATCAGGGCGGCCAGGCGCCGCCTCCAGGCCGCGCGTGCCGCCCGCGACGAGGCCGCCGCCGCACTGTGCGGCGACGACCTCGACGTGCTGCAGAAATGCGTCGAGGTCTGCCGCACCTACCGGCTCGAGGCGGTGGTGGTCACCAACATCAAGACCCTGCTGCAGGACCGCTTCGAGACGTCGCCGGACATCAAGCTGTTCGGCATGGCGCTGATGCACCACGTCGCCGCTCCGGACGACCTCGACCTGCTCGAATGCACCGAATGGGTCTACTGGCACCTGCTGCGCCGCAAGGCCGCCTCGCCGGCGCCGGCGCCGGCCGGCTGACGCCTCACCCCAGCGTCACGTCCAGCACCATCATCACCACGAACCCGGCCATCAGGCCGAAGGTCGCCGGCGTCTCGTGGCCATTGCGGTGGCTCTCGGGGATGATCTCGTGGCTGATCACGAACAGCATCGCGCCGCCGGCCCCGGCCAGCGCCCAGGGCAGCAGCGCGCTCGACAGCGCCACCGCGCCGGCGCCGACGAAGCCGCCCACCGTCTCGACGGCGCCGGTCGCCAGCGCCGCCAGCACCGACTGGGCCGGCGTGTAGTCGAGCGCCAGCAGCGCCAGCGCCACCACCAGGCCTTCGGGCAGGTTCTGCAGGAACATGCCCAGCGTCACCGCCAGGCCGTTGGCGACGTCGCCGCCGCCGAACGAGACGCCGACCGCCAGCCCCTCGGGGAAGTTGTGCAGGGTGATGGCGATCACGAACAGCCAGATGCGCCGGATCTGCGCCGTCGGCACGCCCTCGCGGCCCTTGGCGAAGTGCTCGTGCGGGGCGTAGCGGTGGATCGACCACAACAGCGCCGCGCCGATCATCGCGCCGAGCGCCGCGGCCAGCGAGGCCACCGCCTCGTCGCCCCAGCGCTCCGTGCCGGCCTCGATCGACGGCAGCAGCAGCGAGAACGCCGACGCCGCCATCATGACGCCGGCGGCGAAGCCGATCATCACGTCCTGCACCCGCTGCGAGATGTCGCGCAGCGCGAACACCGGCAGCGCGCCGACCCCGGCGGCGAGACCCGCGAACAGGCTGGCCAGCAGGCCGGCGTGGAACATGCTGAGCTCGGTGAACAGCGTCTGCAGCGCGGAGATCATGCCGCCGAACATGGGGGTGCTCCGGAGTCGCGTCCAGGGCGGCGCATTGATTCCATCGATCCCGTCGTCATAAGCTCGCAAAGAAATCGAGGTCGACGATGAAGCCGCTGCCCACCCTGCGCCAGTTGTCCTATCTGGTCGCCCTGGCCGACCACCTGCATTTCGGCCGCGCCGCCGAATCCTGCCTGGTCACCCAGTCGACGCTGTCGGCGGGGCTGCAGGAACTGGAGAACCTGCTCGGCGTCACCCTGGTCGAACGGACCAGGCGCCGGGTGATGCTGACGCCGCTGGGGGCCGGGATCGTCGAGCGCGCGCGGGCGCTGCTGCGCGACGCCGAGGATCTGGTCGACACCGCCCGCGCCGCCGCCGAGCCGCTGAGCGGACCGCTGCGCCTGGGGGTGATCCCGACCATCGGCCCGTATCTGCTGCCGCGGGTCCTGCCGGCGCTGCGCCGGGCGCATCCGCGGCTGCAGCTCTATCTGCGCGAGGACCAGACCGCGCGGCTGCTCGAGCGGCTCGGCAACGGCGACCTCGACGTCGTGCTGCTGGCCTTGCCCTATCCGGCCGAGGACGTCGAGACCGAGGAGGTGGCGCGCGATTCGTTCGTGCTCGCCTGTCCGCCCGGCCATCCGCTGGCAACGCGCGAGGCCGTGAGCGCCGCCGACCTCGCCGGGGCCGACCTGCTGCTGCTCGAGGAGGGGCACTGCCTGCGCGAGCACGCGCTCGCCGCCTGCCGCCTGCCGACCGTGCAGCGCGGGCAGGGACTGCAGGCGACCAGCCTGCACACGCTGGTGCAGATGGTCGCCGGCGGGCTCGGCGTCACCCTGCTGCCGCGCATCGCCGTCGAGGCCGAGGTCACGCGCGGCACCGATCTGGTGCTCAGGCCGCTGGCCGAAGGCGCCGGCGCCGATCGCGGCATCGGCCTGGCCTGGCGCCGTTCCTCGCCGCGCCGCGGCGAATACGGGCAGTTCGCCCGCGAACTGCGGGAATTGCTTTCGGATGCGTCATTTTGACCATTACCAACGCCACCACCATCGGGTATGATCCCCCAACTTTCGTCCGATGAACAAACGCGAGGGGCGGCCGTGGAGTATGCGATCAGGGAAGCCGGAAACGACGTCGAAGTGCAGGTGAAGGGTCGCCTGACCTTCAGCGATCACAAGACGTTCCGGGACATCGTCAAGAATCTGGACGCCCATCGCAGCAAGAACTGGGTCATCGAACTGTCGGGCCTCGACTTCATCGACTCCGCCGGACTGGGCATGTTGCTGATCGTGCGCGACGCCGCATCGCAGCACGGCGCCAAGGTGACGCTGCGCGGCGCACGCGAGCAGGCGAAGCGCCTGATCCAGGTGGCGCGTTTCGACAGCCTGTTCGCCGTCGAATAGGGCTGCGCAGGGGATTCCGAAGAACGGCGCCGCGGGCAACCGCGGCGCCGTTCTTCGTTCGCTGCAGCGCGCAGCCGCGCGGGTCGGCGGCGCCCGCATGCCCCCGATTGCCGCGGCCGGCCGTTCGGGCTAGGCTTCTGGTCCTCACGGGCGGCGGGGGCGCATCGATGAACAGCTTGCGTGTGCTGCTGGCCGACGACGACCCGGTCAATCTGCGGGTCGGCGCGGCGCTTCTCGAACGGGCCGGCCATCGGGTGGTGACCGCCGCCGGCGGCGACGCCGCCGTGGCCGCCGCCGCCGGCGGCGGGTTCGACGTCGTGCTGATGGACGTGCGCATGCCCGATCGCGACGGTCCCGCCGCCGCCGCCGCCATCCGCGCCGCCGAGACCGGCGGCCGCCGGGTGCCGATCCTGGCCCTGACCGCCAGCCCCTGGCCGGAGGAGATGGCGGCCTGCCGCGCCGCCGGCATGGACGGCTGCATGATGAAGCCGCTCGACATGCAGCGCCTGGCCGAGGCGCTGTCCGACGTCGGCGCCGGCGCCGGCTGGCGCGTCGAGGCGGCCCCGGCCGCGGTCGACGACACGCTGATCGACGGCGGCCACCTCGCCGAACTCGGCCAGGACCTCTCCGAGGATCTGTTCGCGGTGTCGCTGCGCGCCTGCCTGACCTCGCTCGACCAGTCGATCGAGGCGCTGCGCCGCGCCGAGGACGGCGCCACCGTCGCTTCGCTGGCCCACAAGCTGCGCGGGACCGCCGGCACCTACGGCCTGGCGGCGTTGCATCGCAGAGCCGGCGAGGTCGAGGCCCGCGCCAAGGCCGGGCCGTGGCCGATGGCGGGCGAGGTCGCGGCGCTGCTGCTGCTGGCCGAGAACAGTCGCGAGGCGTTGCGGGCCTATATCGCAGCCCCCCGTTAGGGTGGGAACAACCTCCTCCGAGCGGAGGAGGCAGTCGGACATGGAAATACTTTTCTATCACCGTATCTTACGTGTGGACTATTTCTGCTTCTGGTTTACCCTTTACTTCGCGACAAACCTTGGGCAAACAGTCGGGCGCGGTTCATTTCGCATCTGCACAACGCCCGCCAACGAGGGGGAATCATGAAAATCGCCATACCTAAGGAGCGACGCCAGCACGAGGCGCGGGTGGCGGCTTCGCCGGATACGGTGAAGAAGTACGTCGGCCTCGGCTTCGACGTCGTCGTCGAGACCGGCGCCGGCGAAGGCGCCGCGATCACGGACGAGATGTTCACCGCCGCCGGCGCCACCATCGCGGCCGACGAGGCCGCGGCGCTGAAGGATGCCGACGTCGTGCTGAAGGTGCAGCGGCCGCTGACCGCCGCCGAAGGCACCGACGAGGTGGCGATGATGAAGAAGGGCGCGGTGCTGATCGCCGGCCTGTCGGCGCTGCAGGAGAAGGAGCAGGTCAAGGCCTATGCAGAGGCCGGGATCGTCGCCTTCGCCATGGAGATGATGCCGCGCATCACCCGCGCGCAGAGCATGGACATCCTGTCGTCGCAGTCGAACCTGGCCGGCTACAAGGCGGTGCTCGACGGCGCGGCGGAATACGGCCGCGCCTTCCCGATGATGATGACCGCCGCCGGCACCGTGCCGCCGGCCAAGGTGCTGGTCCTCGGCGCCGGCGTCGCCGGCCTGCAGGCCGTCGCCACCGCCAAGCGCCTGGGCGCGATCGCGTTCGCGACCGACGTGCGCCCGGCGGTCAAGGAGCAGGTCGAGTCCCTGGGCGGCAAGTTCCTGGTCGTCGATCCCGAGATGGAGAAGGAGGCCGAGACCTCCGGCGGCTACGCCAAGGAAATGCCCGAGGAGTACAAGAAGAAGCAGCGCGAGAAGGTCGCCGAGCAGCTCAAGAAGACCGACATCGCCATCTGCACCGCGCTGATCCCGGGCCGCAAGGCGCCGGTGCTGATCACCGAGGAGATGGCGCATTCGATGCGGCCGGGTTCGGTGATCGTCGACCTGGCGGTCGAGCAGGGCGGCAACTGCCCGCTGTCGAAGGTCGGCGAGGTCGTCACCACGCCGGGCGGCGTCAAGATCGTCGGTCACGCCAACGTCCCCTCGCGGCTGGCCGCCGACTCGTCGGTGCTGTTCGCCAAGAACCTGCTGAACTTCCTGCAGCTCTCGGTCGACAAGGAGAGCAAGGGCAATCTCGCGTTCAACTGGGACGACGAGATCATCAAGGGCACCTGCCTGACCCGCGACGGCAAGGTGGTGCATCCCGCTCTGTCCGGTGAAGGAGTGTCGTGATGGACCAGCAGCATCTCGTCGATCAGGCCGCCAAGGTGGCCAACCAGGCCCAGGACCTGGCCCGCGAGGCCGCCACCCTGGCCAACCAGGCGACCCAGGTCGCGGCACCGGTCGCCCCGGCCGGCAACGGCAACGAGTTCGTCTACCTGTTCACGATCTTCGTGCTGGCGTGCTTCGTCGGCTACTACGTCGTGTGGCGGGTCACCCCGGCGCTGCACTCGCCGCTGATGGCGGTGACCAACGCCATCTCGTCGGTGATCATCGTCGGCGCCATGCTGGCGGCGGGATCCGCGGCGATGGGCGTCTCGACGGTCCTCGGCTTCATCGCCGTCGCGCTGGCGGCGGTCAACATCTTCGGCGGCTTCCTCGTCACCCAGCGCATGCTGGCGATGTTCAAGAAGAAGCAGCCGGCCGGCGCCAAGAAGTAACGGGGGGAAGAGACAATGACCGAGAGCTTCGCCATCTTCCTCTACCTGGTCGCCAGCGTCTGCTTCATCATGGCGCTACGCGGCCTGTCGAGCCCCGAGACCTCCCGCCAGGGCAACATGTTCGGCATGGTCGGCATGGCCATCGCCATCGTCACCACCTTCGCGCTGATCCGGCCCAGCGGTTATCCGTGGATCGTCGTCGGCCTGGCGGTCGGCGGCGGCGCCGGCTGGTACATCGCCAAGCAGATCCAGATGACGGCGCTGCCGCAGCTCGTCGCCGCCTTCCACTCGCTGGTCGGTCTGGCGGCGGTTCTGGTCGCGGGGGCCGCGCTGTTCAATCCGGAAGCCTTCGGCATCGGCACGGTCGGCAACATCCACGCCGGCAGCCTGGTCGAGATGAGCCTGGGCACCGCGATCGGCGCCATCACCTTCACCGGCTCGGTGATCGCCTTCGCCAAGCTCAACGGCAACATGAGCGGCGCGCCGATCATGCTGCCGATGCACCACCCGATGAACGCCGCCCTGGGCATCGCCCTGGTGCTGCTGGTGATCTGGTTCGCCGCCACCGGCTCCTACGCCGCGTTCTTCCTGATCATCCTGCTGTCGCTGGTCATCGGCATCACCCTGATCATCCCGATCGGCGGCGCCGACATGCCGGTGGTGGTCTCGATGCTGAACAGCTATTCGGGCTGGGCGGCGGCCGGCATCGGCTTCACGCTGCGCAACCCGGCGCTGATCATCACCGGCGCCCTGGTCGGCTCGTCGGGCGCGATCCTGTCCTACATCATGTGCAAGGGCATGAACCGCTCGATCTTCAACGTCATCCTGGGCGGCTTCGGCGGCGAGGGCGTGGCGGCGGCCGCCGGTCCCGCCGATGCCAGGGGCGCGGTCAAGGCCGGCTCGGCCGACGACGCCTCGTTCATCATGAAGAACGCGTCCAAGGTCATCATCGTGCCGGGCTACGGCATGGCGGTGGCGCAGGCGCAGCACGCGCTGCGCGAGATGGCCGACCTGCTCAAGGCCGAGGGCGTCGACGTCAAATACGCCATCCACCCGGTGGCGGGCCGCATGCCCGGCCACATGAACGTGCTGCTGGCGGAAGCCAACGTGCCCTACGACGAGGTGTTCGAGCTCGAGGAGATCAACCACGAGTTCACCACCGCCGACGTCGCCTTCGTCATCGGCGCCAACGACGTCACCAACCCGGCGGCCAAGACCGACCCGGCCAGCCCGATCTACGGCATGCCGATCCTCGACGTCGAGAAGGCCAAGACGGTGCTGTTCATCAAGCGCTCGATGGCCTCGGGCTACGCCGGCGTCGACAACGAGCTGTTCTTCCGCGACAACACGATGATGCTGTTCGGCGACGCCAAGAAGGTCACCGAAGAGATCGTGCAGGCGCTGGGGCACTGAGCCCTTCCGACGGAAATCGCCCGGAGCCAGCCGCTCCGGGCGATTTTTTTTGGTTCATCGCCGAATTCCGGGGAACCCCGATCGTCGCCCCCGCGGAGGCGGGGGCCCATTTTCCAGAGGCCTCGGGCGGTGCCGCCGAGGCGCCCCCCCTTGAGCAGCGATTTCAGGCGTCATGCCCGCGAAAGCGGGCATCCATTCCTGTGGCATTTCAACAGGTTGCGACGCCTCAGGAATGGGCTCCCGCTTTCGAGCGTGTGAAGAAATTGGCACTCGCATCCGATCATGATTCAATGTCCGGCAGG
>CAZJFH010000049.1:18977-39499 GCA_964545205.1 uncultured Rhodospirillaceae bacterium | reverse complement strand
AGCGCCTTTCCCGGAATTCGGCGATGAACCATTTTCATGCCCGCGGAGGCCGGGCATCCATTTCCCACGGAACGGTACGAGTCACCGTGCCGCCGTGCCGATGCTCAGCAGTTGCAGGACTCGACCGGCAGGCCGCGCTTGAGCCAGCCGGGGCCGGCGCCGCTGCCGGCCATGCCTTCCTTGACGTTGAACACGTTGGTGAAGCCCTGGGCGGCCAGGAACTCGGCGGCGCGGGTCGAGCGGTTGCCGGTGCGGCAGATCAGCGCCACCGGCCGCGACTTGTCGCCGCCGACCGCCGCGACCATGCCGCGCAGGAAGCCGGCCGGGCCGCCCGGCATGTACAGGTTGACCAGCGCGGCGTCCGGCGCGATGCCGGTCTGGCGCCATTCCTCGGGCGTGCGGATGTCGACGATGGTCACCTCGCCGGCCTCGGCCTTCTTCAGCGCCTCGGGCGCCGAGATCGTCGCCGGATCGGCGGCGGCGGCGGGATGCGCGATCACCAGGGCGGCGAGCAGGACGAACAGACGCGCGAACATGACGAGGACTCCGCTGGGAAGATCAGGTCATGCTCATATAGGACGGAACCGGCCGCGGTGCCAACGCGGAAAACGTCGCCGCTGCGGCGCGCCGCGCGTGGGGATGTTGTGCCTGTCCTCCAGGCGAGCCCCAAAGGCCAGATTCGCCGCCGCATAACTCAGGCGCTTAGTCCATGCGTCCGGGATCCATACGGGTCCCCTGGTTACGGCGAAGGGCTACGCATTGGCCTCATATCAAGGCGCGGCTGCCGGTTCCGGGTCGGGTTCAGTTGGGGCCGGGTAAAGCTCGAGGTAGATGTAGCTCGGTTCGCGCCTGAGATCCTCGGCTGGAAACGTGCGCACCAATCGCCGGTTCTCCGCGTCGAAGGTTATGCCGTCCACCAAGCACGCCTCGGCAACGCGCGGGTTATACTCGTGTAGCCAGACAAAGTTCCTCCTCGTCCAAGCCAGCACGGCCTTTTGAAGCGTCCGGCTGTCCTTGTCGTAGTCGCCCTGCCTAACAGTGAGTCCCATCACGTTCAGGCAGAAGCCGAGAATCCTCGCCCCCTTGAAATTGGGGAAGCGCTTCATTTCAGCGATCTCGTTATAAAGGAGGCGCCGCAACTTGAACTTCACCACCTTGCCGGCGGGACCATCGAGGTGACCAAAGGTGAACAGTTCGCTCCACACCGAATTGTGCTGAATCCACCAGCATTCCCACCGGGGCGATCTGACTGCTGAAGCGTGAAAGATCACCTCGAAGATCAGGCTGGCTATGCGATCGTAGAACGTCCCGTGCACCTGGCTGTACTTCCCTCTCACACGAATGCGGACGTGGTCGGGAACCTCGTCCGCATTTAGAATCGTGACCGCCTCTTTGATGAACTCGACGACGACGTGGAGACGGCGGAACGATTCGGTCTCCCACGCGCTGGTGAGTTCGTTCAACGTGTAGAGGTCGGAGGCAGCCCTTTCGATATGGCCCAGAGCGCGATACAGCACGAACGAATGTTCTCCAGACCTTTCTTTGACGTAGCTGCTGAAGGTCATCAACACCATCCTGCAGTAGGCCTCCCACTGCGCGGCGTCCCATTCCCACTTGCCATGTACGTCGGGGTCAAGGAGAGTTCCGATCGTCTCGACCATCTCATAGTTGGCAAACATCGCCTGGCTGAGAGGCTTGTGGTAGCCAATCAGGCCCGATTTGTAGCCTTCGGTCTCGTGATAGAGGAAGGAATCCCTGTTCGCCAGCGCCTCGTTGACGACGTTCTTGGCGAAGGTCTCCACCTGGATTCCGTACTTCTTCGTGTCTGCCATTGCTTGGAACACGGCCAGCGCGGTACCGGGCGACGACTCTACGATTGCGCGGCACAGCCTTTTGTCAGCGATTAGCAGAAGCAGGTCGTTCGCGTATCCCTCCACCTTCGGAGGGTCCTTTTTCTTCTCATCTGTACGGCCAAATCGATCGTTCTTCAGTCTGCCCCTGTCCGTAGCGTGGTGGACAAGCGCCTTGGCCGAGTAGGCAAGTTCGTCTGCGATGACTGCGAGTTCTGCCGGCGAGCCCTTGAGGATGAATCGGTACAGAGTCTGTGCGAAGCGCTCGGCGTTATGCCGACCGTATCTGGGCGGCCGGATGAACGCGAACCACGTCCAGGTGAGGAACGTCAGCAGGAACAGTCCACCCAGGATGGCTTGCCACGACGCAGGCGTCAGTAGGCTGCCCTTTGGCACGAGCCACTGCTCGGCGCGCCAGAGGTCCGTCAGCAGCGTCAGTACGCCGACGGCGGCGACGACCGAGAACGTGATACCGAGCAGAGATATTGGAGCGGTCCGGACCCGGAACCGGTAGCGGACGTCGGCGATTGTCCAAGCCAATACCATGAGCGCCAGGCCCGCGAGGAATTCCGAGAAGCCGAAAAACTTCTGCCCACTGCCGTCGAGAGGGATGAAGCAAACGCCGAGGAAGCATTGTTCAACTGTCACCCGGACCTCCTCTTTAGTGTCCGCCCTCCCTCCCGGATCTTAACGCGCACGGCCCAAAGCAAGAAGGGCAACCCATGTGGGTTGCCCTTCTCACTTCAACTGGTGCCGGCGAAGAGACTCGAACTCCCGACCCGCGCATTACGAATGCGCTGCTCTACCAACTGAGCTACGCCGGCGTGAGGCCGGGAACATAGCGATTCCCGGCCCGGGTTGCAAGCGGGTCCCGCACCCTACGACGCCGCCTGCTGCTGCGGCGCGGCGGTCGGCTCCTCGACGGTCATCGACGGCAGCGGCGCCGGCGTCGGCGGCATCAGGGGGTCGGTCCAGGCGATGGTGTCGACGCCGTGGCAGGCGGCGCAGGCGGTGACCCATTCCGGGGCCGGCGTGCCGCACTGGCGGCACAGCCAGATCGGCTCGGGCTTGGCCTCGGCGGCGCGGGCCAGCCAGTCGCGGACCTTGGCGGCGTCGCCGGTCTCCTGCTCCTCGACCTTGGCCAGCATGCGGTAGACCCGCGCGGTCGGCCGCAGGTCGGCGGCCTTTTCGAGCTGGGTGCGCGCCTGGCCCCACAGCTCGGCGTCGAGCGCCGCCTGGGCCACCGTCAGATAGCTCTCGGGATGGCCGGGATGCGCCCCGGCCAGGGTCTCGGCCCGGCGCACCCGCTGCAGCGGGTCGTCGCCGGGATAGAGCTCGAGATAGGCCTTGGCGAGGTCGGGGTGCGGGTTGAACCGCCACGAGTCCTCGATCAGCCCGGCCGCGCGGCGCTGCTTGCCGTCCTCGGCCAGCAGCCGCGCCAGCAGGATGGTGGCGGGATTGAACGCCGGGTCGGCCTTGCCGGCCTCGCGCAGGAGCTTGATCGCGTCCTTGCGCTCGCCGGCGTCCAGCGCCTGGCCGGCGCGGGCGTGCAGCACCACCGCCTTCTTGCGCCGCGCCTCGTCCTCGGCGAAGACGCCGCGGCGGCTGGCGGCGGCCAGGGTGTCCTGGGCCTCGCGCCACAGACCGGCGCGGGCCTGGAGGTCGAACAGCGTCGCGGTCAGCCACGGCGCGTCGGGATTGAGCGCGTGCGCGCGGCGGGCGTAGTCGAGCGCCGCGGCCTGGTTGCCCTCCTTGATCGCCTGGGTCAGCAGCCCGCGCAGGCCGAGGAAGGCGGTCTCGGGCCGCTCCAGCATCGCCGCGAAATGCTGCTTGGCGGCTTCGGAATCGCCGGTGAGCTGGGCCGCCTGGGCCGACAGCAGCATGGTCAGCGGCGGATCGCGCAGCAGCGAGTCGGCGCGCCGCGCCTTCTTGTTGGCCATCTCGGGGTCGCCGGCGGCGACCGCCGACAGGCCGTCGATCAGCGCCAGATAGCCCTTGCGCTGGCGGTTCTCGCGCCGCGAGCGGGCGACCCGCCGCGGCGTCGACAGCAGCCAGACCAGGAAGCGGAACACCAGCGAGAAGGCGAACAGGACGGCGAACAGCCCGATCAGCAGGATCGGCACGTTGGTGTCGACGCGCCAGCCCTGCCAGTGGATGACCACGTCGCCCGGGCGTTCGGCGAACCACACCCCCGCCGCGACCAGCAGGCCGGCGGCGAGCAGGAACAGGATCGTGCGTGCCATGGCCGTCACCCGCGCGCTTCGGTGACGGCGACGGCGTGCGCCGAGAGGTCGGACAGCGCCGTCTCGGCCGCCAGCCGCGCCTTGGCCGCGTTCAGCCACGGCGCCGCGGTCTCGGCCGCCGGACCCTGCAGCGCCGACAGCTCGTTCACCGCGCCGGCGAGGTCGCCCTGGTCGAGGGCGGCTTCGGCGCGGGCGACGATGGCGGCGACCGACTCGCCGGCGACGTCGCCCTCGGTGCGGCGCACGGTGACCACCGAGGTCAGGCGCTGGATGGTCTGGCGCAGCCAGCCCTCGGCCTCGGGGCCGAAATCGGCGCGGACGATGTCGGGCGCCAGCTCGCCGAAGCGGGCGGCCAGGGCCGTGCGGGTCGCGACGCCCTTGGCGGCCAGCGGCTGCAGCGCCTGCAGCGACCGGGCGACGTCGGCGTCGTCGGGCGCCACCGCCTTGACCGCGCGCAGCTCCTCGTCGAAGGACTGGCCGTTGAACACCGCCTCGCGCAGCTGGCCGACGGTCATCAGCAGCGCCTGCGCCGCCTGGGTGCGGGACTCGGCCTGGCGGACGGCGCTCTCGGCCGCCTCGATGCGGTCGGCCAGGCGCAGCACGGTGGCGGCGTCGGCGCTGGCCTTCTCGACCTGCGCGATCTGGTCGCGGGTCTGGCCGATCTGGTCCTGGAGCTCGGCGATCTGGCCGTTCAACTGCTCGACGGCGTCTCCGAGCGCCGCGACGCGGGCCGGATCGACGCGGTCCAGCGTCTCCAGCGCGGCGACGCGCTGGGCCAGGGCGTCGACGCGCGCCGGATCGACCGACGGGCCGCCGGCGGCGGCCGGGGCCTGCTGGCCGATCTGCCGCACGGCGTCGCGCAGCTCGGCGACGTTGCGTTCGAGCTGGTCGACGCGGCCGGCCATCGCGGTGACCTGCTCGGCGACGCGGGCGGCGCGGTTCTCGACGGTGCCGATGCGCTCCTCGCCGCCGCCGGCGAACAGGGTCGCGACGCGGGTCTGCCAGGCCGGCAGGGTCACCCAGGCGGCGGCGGCCAGGGCCGCCAGCACCAGGATCGTGGCGATCAGGCCCATGAAGAAGGCGCCGCCGGCGCCGATGCCGCCGCGCTCGCGGGCCGGCTCGGCGCCGGCGGGCGCGGCCGTGGCGGGCTCGGGCTCGGGTTCGGGTTCGGGTTCGGGCCGCGGCTCGGCTTCGGCCTGCCGGGTCTCGGGAGTCGGCGCCACCGGGCCGCCGGTCTCGGCGGCGATGCCTTCGGGCGGCGTCGCCTGTTCCGGCGCGGCGCCCGTGCCGCCCTGCGGCTGGTCGGCCGCGGCCTTGTCGGCGTCGCTCGCCGCGACCGGCCGCTCGGGCGTGTCGGCGTCCTTGTCCTGATCCTTGTCGTCTTCCCGGTTCGGGCTCATGTCCTTGCCTCGCCTCTCGCCAGTTGTCCTGACCTTCTTCGCCATCGGCGTCTCGTCCGCTTAGTTGTCTTTCCCCGATAACGCCCCGTCCAGCGCCGCCATCAGCGACGCCATGTCGGGCCTTGCCGCCACGCGCAAACGCCCCCAGGGCAGCGGCGCCAACTGCTCCGCCACCGCTCGGCTGAGGCAATACGCCGCGATGCCGGCGCAAGACGCGTCCAGCCCGTGGCCGCGCAACAGGTTAACAAACGTCCTCGCGGTGCGGGGAGAAAAGAACAGCGCCAGGTCGATTTTGCCGGCCGCCAACTCCCCCTTTAGTCCAGGGCTGAGCGCCTCGGCGACCTGCGCTTCGTAGAGGACCACCCGCCGAACCTCGTAGCCGGCGGCGGCCAGCGCCCCGGAGACGTCGCCGGCGACCGTGGTGCCGGCGGCGTGGACCAGCGCGCCGGCGGCGGGATCGAGCCGTTCGCGCACCAGGGCGACCAGCGAATCGGCGTCGCCCTCGGCGCTGAGCACCTCGGCGAAGCCGTGCTCGCGGGCGCAGCGCGCCGAGGCGTCGCCGACCGCCAGCACCGGCAGGTCGCGCACCGGCGTCGCCGCCGCCAGGGCGCGCACGCCGTTGGCGCTGGTCGCCAGGATGGCCTGCGCGCCGTCGAGCGGCACCGACACCCCGGCCAGCGGCACGATGCGCAACAGCGGCTCGACGACCGCGTCGATGCCGCGCTCGCGCAACAGCCGGACGACGCCCTCGGCGTCCTCCCGCGGTCGGGTGACGAGCGCCAGCATCCGGTCAGTGCGCCTGCGGCGTGAAGAAGCCGGGGCCGGCCTTGGCCTTGAGTTCCTCGCCGGCGTCGCGGCCCATCGCCGCCGCCTCGGCGGCGTCGCCGTGGCGCGCGGTCTCGAAGATCTGGCCGCCGTCGGGGCGGATGATCAGGCCGCGGAACGACAGCGCGTCGCCGTCGAGCAGCGCCAGCGCCGCGATCGGCGTGCGGCACGAGCCGTCCAGCGCCGTCAGGAACGCCCGCTCGGCGTCGACGCGGATGTGCGACGCCGGGCAGTCGAGCGCCGCCAGGTAGCGGTGGGCGCGCGCGTCGCCGGTGCGGCAGGTGATGCCGATGGCGCCCTGGGCCACCGCCGGCAGCAGGTCCTCGGGCGCGATCACCGCCGCGGCGCGGTCGGCGAGGCCGAGGCGGCGCAGGCCGGCCAGCGCCAGCAGGGTGGCGTCGACGACGCCCTCCTCGAGCCGCTTCATCCGCGTCTGGACGTTGCCGCGCAGCGGCACCACCTTGAGGTCGGGCCGGCGGAACAGGATCTGCGCGCCGCGGCGCAAGCTGGCGGTGCCGACCACCGAGCCGGACGGCAGCTCGGCCAGGCTGGCGGCCTTCAGGCACATGAAGGCGTCGCGCGGATCCTCGCGCGGCAGGATGCACGGCAGCACGATGCCGTCGGGCAGCGCCGTCGGCACGTCCTTCATCGAGTGGACGGCGATGTCGACGCGGCCGTCGAGCATCGCCTCGTCGATCTCCTTGGTGAACAGGCCCTTGTTGCCGATCTCCGACAGGGTGCGGTCGAGCACCTTGTCGCCGGTGGTGACGATCTCGACGATCTCGATGGCGCCGGCGGCGGCCAGCTCAGGATGCGCGGCGATCAGGCGCTCGCGGGTCTCGTAGGCCTGGGCCAGGGCGAGCGGCGAGCGGCGGGTGCCGATGCGGATGGGTGCGTCTGTCATGACCGCGTGTTTTAGTGGGTGGAAACGCCCAAGAAAAGGGATTATTGCCTGCCCGGCGGGCACATGGCGGAAGATATGGTGGAATGAGGGTTCTGGGCATCGAGACGAGCTGCGACGAGACGGCGGCCGCGGTGGTCGACGACGGCCGCGCCATCCTGGCCGACGTCGTGCTGTCGCAGCTCGACGAGCACCGGCCCTATGGCGGCGTCGTGCCGGAAGTCGCGGCGCGCGCCCATCTCGACCACATCGACCGGCTGATCGCCGAGGCGATGGCCCGCGCCGGCATCGGCTTCGCCGAGCTCGACGCGGTCGCCGCCACCGGCGGGCCGGGCCTGATCGGCGGCGTCATGGTCGGGGTGATGAGCGCCAAGGCGATCGCCGCCGTCCACAAGCTGCCCTTCGTCGCCGTCAACCACCTCGAGGGCCACGCCCTGACGGCGCGGCTGACCGACGGCCTCGACTTTCCCTATCTGCTGCTGCTGGTCTCGGGCGGCCACTGCCAGCTGCTGGAGGTGCTGGGCGTCGGGTCGTACCGCCGGCTGGGCACCACGATCGACGACGCCGCCGGCGAGGCCTTCGACAAGGTCGCCAAGATGCTCGGCCTCGGCTATCCCGGCGGCCCGGCGGTCGAGCGCGCCGCCGCCGCCGGCGATCCCGGCCGCTTCGCCCTGCCGCGCCCGCTCAAGGGCAGGCCGGGCTGCGACTTCTCGTTCTCGGGCCTGAAGACGGCGGTGCGGCTGGCCCGCGACGGCCTCGGCCGGCCGCCGACCGATCAGGATCGCGCCGACCTCGCCGCCTCGTTCCAGGCCGCCGTCGCCGACAGCCTCGCCGATCGCTGCGCGCGCGGCATCAAGGCCTTCCGTGCCGCCCACCCCCGGGCCGACGCGCTGGTCGTCGCCGGCGGCGTCGCCGCCAACCAGGCGCTGCGGGCGCGGCTGGCCGGCGTCGCCGAGGCGCACGGCATGCGCCTGGTGGCGCCGCCGTTGCGCCTGTGCACCGACAACGCGGCGATGATCGCCTGGGCCGGGCTGGAGCGCTTCCGCCTGGGCATGAGCGATCCGCTCGACTTCGCGCCGCGCCCGCGCTGGCCGCTCGACCCCACCGCCGCCAAGGCGCGCGGCGCCGGCGTGAAGGCGTGAGGCGGGGCGTGACGGCGGCCGTTCCGTGGTGTAGGAGATCAGGACGATGACCACCTTCGACCGCATCGTCGTGGTCGGCGCCGGCGCCTGGGGCACGGCGCTGGCCGCCACCGCCCGCCGCGCCGGCCGCACCGTCACCCTGTGGGCGCGCGAACCCGAGGTCGCCGCCGCCGTCGCCGCCGGCGAGAACCGGCTCTATCTGCCCGGCATCGCCCTGCCCGCCGGCATCGCCGCCACCACCGATCCGGGCTGCGTCGCCGCCGCCGGCGCGGTGCTGCTGGTGGTGCCGTCGCAGTTCCTGCGCCCGGTGTGCCGGTCCTTGCGCCCGCACTGGCCGGAGGGGGCGCCGGCGGTGATCTGCGCCAAGGGGGTCGAGAACGGCTCGCTGGCGATGATGACCGAGGTCGTCGCCGCCGAACTGCCCGCCGCGCCGCAGGCGGTGCTGTCGGGCCCGACCTTCGCCGCCGAGGTGGCGCGCGGCCAGCCGACGGCGGTGACCCTGGCCTGCGCCGACGCCGGGATCGGCGCGGCGCTGGTCTCGGCGCTGGGCACGCCGAGCTTCCGGCCCTACCTGTCGGACGACATGGTCGGCGCCGAGATCGGCGGCGCGGTCAAGAACGTGCTGGCGATCGCCTGCGGCATCGTCGAGGGCCGCGGCCTCGGCGACAACGCCCGCGCCGCCCTGATCACCCGCGGCCTCGCCGAGATCATGCGCCTGGCCGAGGCGATGGGCGGCCGGCGCGAGACGCTGATGGGGCTGTCGGGCCTCGGCGACCTGATCCTGACCGCCAGCAGCCAGCAGTCGCGCAACTTCTCGCTGGGCTACGCGCTCGGCCAGGGCGAGCCGCTGGCCGCCATCCTCGGCCGTCGCGCCGCGGTCACCGAAGGGGTGGCCTCGGCCGCCTCGGTGGTCGGGCTGGCGGCGCGCATGGGCGTCGAGATGCCGATCGCCGCCGCCGTCGAGGCCATCCTGCACCAGGACGCCGACATCGACGCCACCGTCGCCGCCCTGCTGGCGCGGCCGTTCCGGGCGGAGTAGCGGCGGACGACCGGCAGCGCCCCGGGAGCGCGGGCGTCCCGCCCGCCCCCACACGCTTCAGGCCGCGGTGCGGGCGAGGACGCCCGCGCTCCCAGGGCGGCCAGCCGCTGGAAAGGCCGGCGTCAGCCCTTGACCTGGGCGCCGAACTGCTGGACCTCGGTCATCATCTTCTGGCTCTTGGCGCCAAGGTCGTTCGACAGGTCGAGCACGGCGCCGGCCGCCTTGGCGGCGTCCTGGACGGCGTGGACCAGGCTGCCGACGCTGTGCGAGACCTCGCCCATCGCCGTCGCGGTGGCGTTGACGTTGCGGCTGATCTCGCCGGTGGCCGCCGACTGCTGCTCGGCGGCGTCGGCGATCGAGCCGGTGACGCCGTCGATGTCGCGGATGCCCTCGACGATCTTGTTGACCGCGTTGACCGCCTCCTTGACCGCCGATTCGATGGTCGCGACCTGGCCGGTGATGTCGTCGGTCGCCTTGGCGGTCTGGTTGGCGAGGTTCTTGACCTCGGAGGCGACGACGGCGAAGCCCTTGCCGGCCTCGCCGGCCCGCGCCGCCTCGATCGTGGCGTTGAGCGCCAGCAGGTTGGTCTGGGCGGCGATCGAGCTGATCAGCTGGACGATCTCGCCGATGCGCTGGGCGGTCTCGGCCAGGTTGGCGATGGCGCGCTCGGTCGACAGCGCGTCGGCGGTGACCTGCTTGGTGCGGTGGGCGGCGGCGCTGGTCTGGCGCGCGACCTCGGACACCGACGACGACAGCTCCTCGGCCGCCGAGGCCACGGTCTGCAGGTTGGCCGAGGTGCGGTCGGCGGCCTGCGACGCGGTGCCGGCCTGGCGCTCCATGTCGCCGTTGCCGCGGGCGAGCTGGCCGGCGCGGTCCTTCAGCGTCGCGGTGGCGGCGGCGAGCTGCTCGGCGACGCCCTTGACCGTGCCCTCGAACGACGCCGCCAGGCGCCGCATCGCCGCGGTGCGGTCCTGCGCCTCGCGCGCCGCCGTCACCTCGCGCACATCGTTGATCGCGACCAGCACCACCGGCCGGCCCTGCACCTGGGTCGGCATCAGCGTCACCACGACCGGCAGGTCGCCGCCGTCCTGGCGGCGGTGGACCCATTCGAAGCGGTGGTGGCCGGTCTTCATCGCCAGGCCGATCATCTCGCCGGCCTTGTCGGCCGACGGCCGGCCGTCGGGCTGGGTCGGCGGCGACAGCTGCTCGGGACGGGCGTTGCGCAGCGCCGCCTTGTCGCGATAGCCGAACATCCGCACCGCCGCGTCGTTGCATTCGACGAAGCGGCCGTCGTCGATCACCAGCAAGGCGTCCGGCGACCGGTCGAAGAAGGCCTGCCGCACCGCGGCCCCGAAATCCTGCTGCTGCGCCTTGCCGAAGAACATCGCATCCCCCCCCTCGCCTCGATGGCGCAAGGAAGGTAGCGCGCCGCGCGGCGGCGGTAAACGGCGATCAGCGGGCCGGCGCTGGACCGCGCCGCGCGCCTCGGCTAGTCTCGCGCGGCAATCGAGGAGGCTAGCATGCTGTTCGTGATCTATTGCGTCGACAAGCCCGGCCACGAGGAGGTCCGGCTGGCGAATCGCGCCGCCCATCTCGAGTTCGCCAGGCAGAAGGCCGACAAGATGCTGTGCGGCGGGCCGATGCTGTCGGACGACGGCGAGCGCATGGTCGGCAGCATGCTGGTCATCGACCTGCCCGACCGCGCCGCCGCCGAGGCGATGATGGCCGCCGATCCCTACGTCAAGGCCGGCCTGTTCGAGAGCGTGACCATCCGCCCCTACAAGAAGGTCCTGCCCTGACGCCATGGCGCACTGGCTGTTGAAGTCCGAACCGTCGTCGTGGTCGTGGGACGACCAGGTGCGGGTCGGCGTCGAACCCTGGAACGGCGTGCGCAACCATCAGGCCGCCGCCAACATGAAGGCGATGCGGCTGGGCGACACCGCCTTCTTCTATCATTCGGTCGACGAGAAGCGCATCGTCGGCATCGTCGAGGTGGTGAAGGAATACCATCCCGACCCCACCGACCCCGCCGGCCGCTTCGGCATGGTCGCGGTCAAGGCGCTGCGCCCGGTGCCGAGGCCGGTGACGCTGGCCGCGATCAAGGCCGAGCCGCGGCTGGCCCATCTGGCGCTGATCCGCCAGTCGCGGCTGTCCGTCATGCCGATCGACGACGACGCCTGGGCGCTGCTGTGCGCGATGGGCGGGGCCGAGCCGTGAGCCGGGTGCTGTGCCGGCTCGGCGATCTCGACGATCCCGGCTCGGCCGGCTTCGCGGTCGGCGCCGGCGACGACCGCCGCCTGGTGATGGTGGTGCGCCGCGGCGGCGCGGTGTTCGGCTACGTCAATTCCTGCCCGCATATCGGCGCGCCGCTGGACTTCCAGCCCGGCCGCTTCCTCGACGGCGAGCGCCGCCACATCCTGTGCGCCAACCACGGCGCCCTGTTCCGCATCGAGGACGGCGCCTGCATCGCCGGTCCCTGCGCCGGCAAGAGCCTGCGGCGGGTCGGCCTCACACTTTCGGGTGAGGACGTGATCCTCCAGGAGTCATAGGGCCGGCGGATCGATTATTTCGAAAGCCGGCTCCGGATGGTCCGATTCATGCGCCCTCCGGCTTGTTCTGCAGCGCAAAATTGCACATAATCCGCAGCCATTCGTAACCCGGGGATGAGGGCGCCGGAACGGTCTGGACGCGCCTTAAAAGAACCAAAAGGGAGACAATCACATCATGTCTGAGACGCAAGTTTTTCCGGTGCCGGCCGAGGTGGCGAAGTCCGCCTGGGTCGACGAGGCCAAGTACCAGGAGATGTACCAGCGCTCGGTGTCCGATCCGGACGGCTTCTGGGGCGAGCACGGAAAGCGCATCGACTGGATCAAGCCCTTCACCAAGGTGAAGGACGTCTCCTATTCCGGCGACGTCTCCATCAAGTGGTTCCATGACGGCACCCTGAACGTCGCCGCCAACTGCCTCGACCGCCACCTGGCCAAGCGCGGCGACCAGACCGCGATCATCTGGGAGGGCGACGACCCCAACGAGAGCGCCCACATCACCTACGCCGACCTGCACCAGCGGGTGTGCCGCCTGGCCAACGCGATGCAGGACATGGGCGTCAAGAAGGGCGACCGCGTCACCATCTACCTGCCGATGATCCCCGAGGCGGCGGTCGCCATGCTGGCCTGCGCCCGCATCGGCGCCATCCACTCGATCGTGTTCGGCGGCTTCTCGCCCGACTCGCTGGCCGGACGCATCCAGGACTGCGATTCCAACCTGCTGATCACCGCCGACGAGGGCCTGCGCGGCGGCCGCAAGGTGCCGCTGAAGGCCAATGCCGACGCGGCGCTGAAGACCTGCCCGTCGATCAAGAACGTCATCGTCGTCAAGCGCACCGGCGGCGCCGTCGACATGCAGGCCGGCCGCGACGTCTGGTACGACGAGATCTGCGCCAAGGCCGCGCCGCAGCACACGCCGGTCGAGATGAACGCCGAGGACCCGCTGTTCATCCTCTACACCTCGGGCTCGACCGGCAAGCCCAAGGGCGTGCTGCACACCTCGGGCGGCTATCTGGTCTACGCGTCGATGACCCACCAGTACGTCTTCGACTATCACGACGGCGACATCTACTGGTGCACCGCCGACGTCGGCTGGGTCACCGGCCACAGCTACATCGTCTACGGCCCGCTGGCCAACGGCGCCATCACCCTGATGTTCGAGGGCATCCCGAACTATCCGGACAGCTCGCGCTTCTGGCAGGTCGTCGACAAGCACAAGGTCAACATCTTCTACACCGCCCCGACGGCGATCCGCGCCCTGATGCGCGAGGGCGAGGGCCCGGTCAAGAAGACCAGCCGCGCCAGCCTGCGCCTGCTCGGCTCGGTCGGCGAGCCGATCAACCCCGAGGCCTGGCTGTGGTACCACAACGTCGTCGGCGACGGCCGCTGCCCGATCGTCGACACCTGGTGGCAGACCGAGACCGGCGGCATCCTGATCACCCCGCTGCCCGGCGCCACGGCGCTGAAGCCGGGCTCGGCGACGCTGCCGTTCTTCGGCGTCAAGCCGGTGGTCGTCGACGCCGAGGGCAAGATCCTGGAAGGCGCCACCGAGGGCAACCTGTGCCTGCAGGAGCCGGGCTGGCCGGGCCAGATGCGCACCGTCTACGGCGACCACGAGCGCTTCGTCCAGACCTACTTCTCGACCTACAAGGGCATGTACTTCACCGGCGACGGCTGCCGCCGCGACGCCGACGGCTACTACTGGATCACCGGCCGCGTCGACGACGTCATCAACGTCTCCGGCCACCGCATGGGCACGGCCGAGGTCGAGAGCGCCCTGGTCGCCCATCCGAAGGTCGCCGAGGCGGCGGTCGTCGGCTATCCGCACGACATCAAGGGCCAGGGCATCTACGCCTACGTCACGCTGGTCGCCGGCGAGCAGCCGTCGGAGGAGCTGCGCAAGGAACTGGTCACCTGGGTGCGCAAGGAGATCGGCCCGATCGCCACGCCCGACCTGATCCAGTGGGCGCCGGGCCTGCCCAAGACCCGCTCGGGCAAGATCATGCGCCGCATCCTGCGCAAGATCGCCGAGAACCAGTACGAGGCGCTGGGCGACACCTCGACGCTGGCCGACCCGACCGTGGTCGACGACCTGATCGAGAACCGCATGAACCGCGCCTGAGCCGCGGAAACACGTGTGGAAGGCGAAAGGCGGGGCAGGTCCCCGCCTTTCCGCTCTCACGCGTCACACGAGCGCAACAGCAGGCCCTCCGGCGTGGTTGCCTCGCGCCGAACCCATCGTTAGGATTAATCCCAACGAGCGGCATTGCGCATCTGAACAGCCGGAGCAGTCGGTGGCAGTCGAGGAAAAGGCGAGGCGAACGGAAACCCCGCCGGTGGCGGCCGCCGTCGAGTCCGACGTGCGGCTGCTCGGTTTCGCCCATGCCCCCGACGGCCTCGTGGTCCTCGACGGCGACGGAACCATCCTGGCGTTCAGCCATGCCGCCGAGACGCTGTTCGGCTGGCGCGCCGACGAGATCCTGGGCGAAACCGTCGACCGGCTGCGTCCGCCCGAGGACGCCGGCGGGCTCGAGACCTTCGCGCCGACCATCGGCGCCGACGGCACCCGCGTCTGGGAGGTCGAGTGCGTCCACCGCGGCGGCCGCCGCTTCTCGGTCGAGGCCACCGCCGCGCCGCTGCACAAGCCCGGCGCGGCCGAGACCTGGGTGGTGGCGTTCCGCGACGTCGAGATGCGCAAGGGCGTCGTCGACGCGCTGATCAGCGCCGAGGAGCGGCTGGCCAGCATCACCGCCAACCTGCCCGGCATCGTCTTCCAGCGCATCCGCCGCGCCGACGGCTCCATTTCGTACCCGTTCTTCACCGACGGCGTGCGCGACATCCTGGGATTCGCGCCCGAGGAGATGCGGGTCAACGCCGAGGGCTGCCTCGACGTGATGCACTGGGCCGACCGCGAGCGCCATCAGGTCGCGGTGCAGATGTCGTCGATCGACATGCAGCCCTGCTCGGAGGAGTTCCGGGCCATCACCAAGGCCGGCGAGGTGCGCTGGCTGTCGGGCACGTCGCGGCCGCAGCTCCTGGCCAACGGCGACATCGTCTGGGACGGGCTGCTGATCGACGTCACCGAGCGCAAGCGCGCCGAGCTGCGCCTCGAGATGATCATGGATCACGCCGCCGACGTGATCATGACCGCCAACGAGGACGGCCGCATCGAGACCGTCAACGCCGCCGCCGCCCAGCTTTTCGGCTATTCCGCCGACGAGATGATCGGCCGCCCGATCGCCAGCCTGATGCCCGAGCCGCAGCGCGCCGAGCACCTGGCGCTGATCGCCCGCTACGTCGAGACCGGCGACGAGACCCTGCTGGTCGGCGCCCACGAAACGGTCGGGCTGCGCGTCGACCGCCGCACCTTCCCGTTCGAGATGGGCATCTCGGAAGTGCGCATGGAGGGGCGGCGGCTGTTCATCTTCATCGGCCGCGACATCACCCAGCGCAAGCGCACCGAGGAGGCGCTGCGCGAGACCGAGATGCGGCTGCGCAGCATCGCCGCCAACCTGCCCGGCATCGTCTTCCAGCGCGTGCTGACCGCCGACGGCCGGCTGAAATATCATTACGTCAGCGACGGCATCCGCCATCTGCTGGGCATCGACCCCGCCGAGGTGATGGCCGACGCCGAGGCGTTCCTGCGCGTCATGGCGCCGGGCGACCGCGAGAAGTACCTGGCGGCGCTGACGCACTCGGCCGAGACTCTGGAGCCGGTCGAGGACGAACTGCGCGTCGTCGGCCGCGACGGCCGCGCCCGCTGGCTGCGCGGCAGCGCCCGGCCGCGGCGCGCCGACAACGGCGACGTACTCTGGGACGGCGTCACCCTGGACGTCAGCGACCGCAAGGAGGCAGAGGAGCGGCTGCGCTTCCTGGCCTATTACGATCCGGTCACCGGCGTCGGCAACCGCAGCCTGTTCGTCGACCACCTCGACGACGCCCTGCGCCTGGCCGGCAGGAGCGGCCGCATGGTCGCGGTGCTGTGCGTCGGCGTCGACCGATTCAGCATCATCAACACCACGCTGGGCCATTCGGTCGGCGACCGCGTGCTCGCCGCCTCGGCGCGCCGGCTCGAGGACGCGCTGAACGGCACCGGTACCATCGCCCGGGCCGGCGGCGACCGCTTCCTGCTGATGGCCCCCGGCCTGCGCAACGAGACCGAGGTCAACCAGTTCGTCGAGGCGGTGGTCAACTGCAGCCAGCGGCCGCTGCAGCTCGAGGGCGACGAGTTCGACCTGACCGCCAGCATCGGCGTCAGCCTGTATCCCCGCGACGCCGAGGACAGCGAGAGCATCCTCAAGCACGCCGAGACCGCGCTGATGCGGGCCAAGGAGCACGGCCCCGGCACGGTGCAGATGTTCAGCGAGGAAATGAACGCCAGCGTCGTCAAGACGCTGTCGTTGCAGAACCGCATCCGCCGCGCCATCGACCACGCCGAGTTCCTGCCCCACTTCCAGCCGCAGGTCGACCTCGCGACCGGCGAAGTCATCGGCATGGAGGCGCTGGCGCGCTGGATCAGCCCCGAACTCGGCATGGTCTCGCCGGCCGAATTCATTCCGGTGGCCGAGGACAGCGGCCTGATCGACGCGCTGTGCGACCAGATCCTGCGCGCCGCCTGCCGCCAGAACAAGGCCTGGCAGGACGCCGGCCTGCCGGCGGTGCCGGTGGCGGTCAACATCTCCGGCCGCCAGTTCCAGAACTCGCGCCGGCTGCTGACGATGGTCGAGACCGCGCTGCTCGAATCGGGGCTCGATCCGCGCTTCCTCGAGCTCGAACTGACCGAAAGCTCGGCGATGCGCGACGCCGAGAACGCCATCGCCGTGGTCGGCATGCTGCGCGACCGCGGCATCGCCTGCGCCATCGACGATTTCGGCACCGGCTATTCGTCCCTGAGCGTGCTCAAGCGCTTCCCGATCCACAAGCTCAAGATCGATCGCTCGTTCGTGCGCGACGTCACCGACGATCTCAACGACGCCGCCATCGTCCGCGCCATGGTGGCGATGGCCCACGCGTTGCGGCTCAAGGTCGTCGCCGAGGGCGTCGAGGTGACCGGCCACCTGGATTTCCTGCGCGACGTCGACTGCGACCAGATCCAGGGCTACCTGTTCAGCCGGCCGCTGCCGGCCGCCGAGATGGAAGCGCTGTTCCGCCAGGGCAAGCGCCTGCCGGGCGGCGACGCCACCATCCAGCCGTTCGACCCCGTCATCTGAGCGGCCGTTCGCGCCGCCCGTCCGCTTGCGGCCGGGATTCCTTCGTAGTTGGCGCGCCGGGCGCCGCAACTTCAAACGTAGCCTGACGCGCCAGGATCGGAGTCCGGAGCGGCCGCCGGTGCAGGCGCCCGACCGCCGGGGGCCGCGCGCCGCCAGGGCCCGACAGCGCGCCTGCTGATGAATCAACGACTTCCGGGAAACTCTTCGACTCGCGTCGCACCAGCTTGCACATGTAGTTGACGGGGCGCCGATCCTGGCCTATTCGTTTCGCGACAGGTATGGCGGTGGCCTTCGACACCGCCGCCGAAGCGCCGCAGGCGCCGTTTTCGTCGGGTTCATGGCTAGCGCGCTCAAGCATTCCTACACGGTTCCCTGCTCCATCGCCTTCCGCGACGCCGTCGAGGCGCTGGCGGCGCGGCGCAAGGTCAATGTCGGCGACCTCGCCCGTTCGGTGCTGCTGGTCGTGCCGGCTTCGGAGGTGGCGGAATTCCCCGATCCCGGCGAGCCGCCGCCGCACGAGCGCGAGGTCGTGGTGCTCAAGTCGGGCCCCGCCGCCGGCCGACCCTGGCGGCGCAAGCCGCGGCTGCAGGTGCGCATGCCGCCCGGCCACGACATCCCCTTCGTGCGCCAGGCGCTGGCGCTGGCGCTGGCCATCGACGCCGGCACCCTGCGCGTCAGCGTCGGCGCCCCGGCGGTGCCGACCCCGGACCCGCCGCCGCCGCGCCCCGACCACGAGCTGGAGTCGGTGCGCGAGGAGATGGAGCGGCTGCGGGCGATCGTCGCGGTGCTGGCCTTCGACCCGCTGCCGGAGGGCGTGCGCAATCGCGAGGAGGCGCTGCACGTCCTGGGCTTCCCGCCCGCCGGCTGGCCGGACCAGAAGATGATCCGGGCCAAGTTCCGCATGCTGGCGACCATCCACCACCCCGACAGCCCGCACGGCAGCCACGAGCGCATGGCGCAGATCAACGCGGCGATGGAGATCCTGCGCCGGACCGGGTGACGGCCTTAACCACAGAGACACAGAGACACAGAGAAGGCACCGAGAGAAGTTTGGTTCCGCGCTTCGCGCGGGATTCACCTGTCTCTGTGGCTTTCTCGGTGCCTCTGTGTCTCTGTGGTTGACGACCCGCAACACAAAAAAGGGAGCCCGGAGGCTCCCTTTTCGTTTCCGTGCCGTGCGGCGCGCGGCTACTCGCGGCTCTGGCCGAACAGGCGCAGCAGCATCAGGAACAGGTTGATGAAGTCCAGGTAGAGCTGCAGGGCGCCGAAGATGGCCTTCTTCGTGGTGTCCTCGGCGCTGTCGCCTTCCCAGTAGGATTCCTTGATCCGCTGGGTGTCGTAGGCGGTCAGGCCGACGAAGATCAGCACGCCTGCGGCCGAGATCACGAAGTGCAGCGCCGAGCTGGCCAGGAACATGTTGACCACCATCGCGATGAGCAGGCCGATCAGGCCCATCATCAGGAACGAGCCCCAGCCCGTCAGGTCCTTCTTCGTCGTGTAGCCGTACAGGCTCATGCCGGCGAAGGTGCCGGCGGTGATGAAGAACACCCGGGCGATGCTGGTCTCGGTGTACAACAGGAAGATCGAGGCCAGCGACAGGCCCATCAGCCCCGCGTAGAGCCAGAACACCGCCTGGGCGGTGCTGGCCTTCATGCTGTGGATCTTGAAGCTGAGGAAGAAGACCAGGGCGATCGGCGCCAGCGCCACCAGCCAGAACAGGCCGGTGCCGAAGATCGCGTCGCGGAGCACCGGCGTATTGGCCGTGAACAGCGCGACGATGCCCGTCAGCGCCAGGCCCGAGGCCATGTAGTTGTAGACGCGCAGCATGTACTGGCGCAGGCCGACGTCGATCTGCGCCGCCTCCGCCTGGCTGCGTGTCATGTATTTCGGGTTGGGTTCGAACGGCATGGTTTCCTCGAAGACGAAGGGCGAGTTTCCGCCAGCCCAATATCGGTAAAAGCCGACGGGGAATCAATGGCGCGCCGTCGCTTACTCATTCGTTGCGCAGATGCGGCGCCACCGGCGCGCCCAGGGTGCGCCAGGTGCCGAGATATCCCAGTACCAGAACGACCACGGCGCAGGCCGCCACCGTGCCGGCGGCCAGGCCGGGCAGGAACACCCAGTCGGCGCGCATGACGAAGCGCAGCACCGCCCAGGCCACCGCGCTGCCGACGATGCCGGCGAGCGCGCCGGTCGCCACCCCGAGCAGGCCGTACTCGACCAGATAGGCCTTGACCAGGTCGCGGCGGGTGGCGCCGAGCGATTTCAGCACCACCGCCTCGTAGACGCGGCGGCGGCGGCCGGCGGCGATGGCGCCGGCCAGCACCAGGGCGCCGGCGACGACGGTCACCGCGCCGGCGGCCCGCACCGCCACGCCGACCGCGGCCAGCATCTCCTTGACCGACTCGACCGCCTGGCGGACGCGGATCGCCGAGACGTTGGGCAGGGCGTCGGTGACGGCGCGCTCGAGCGCGTCCTCGGCCGCCGGCGTCGCCTCGACGGTGGCGATGTAGCCGTAGGGCGCGCCGGCCAGGGCGCCGGGCGACAGCACCAGGGCGAAGTTCATGGTCATCGACGCATAGTCGATGTCGCGCAGCGAGGCGATCTCGGCCGTCACCTCGCGGCCGAGCACGTTGACCGACAGCGAATCGCCGACGCCGAGGCCGAAGCCGCGGGCGATGCGGGCGTCGAGCGACAGCAGCGGCGGGCCGTCGTAGTCGGCCGGCCACCAGTCGCCGGCGACGATGCGGCTGCCCTCGGGCGGCTCGGCGGCGACCGTCAGGCCGCGGTCGCCCCGCACCGCCCATTCCGCTTCCGGAGCGATGTCGGCCTCGGCCACCGGCACGCCGTCGAGCCGCGTGATGCGGCCGCGCACCATGGCGGCGCGCTCGACCCGGCCGACGCCGGGCGCGGCGGCGACGATGCGGTCGAACTCGGTCGCCTGGTGCGACTGGATGTCGATGAAGAAGAAGGCCGGCGCCTCCTCGGGGATGCGCTCGGCGACCTGGCGCGTCAGGTTGCCCTCGACCAGGGCGATGCCGACCAGCACCGTCAGGCCGAGGCCCAGCGACAGCACGACGCTGCCGGTCGCGGCGCCCGGCCGGTGCAGCCGCGCCACGCCCAGCCGCCAGATCGGCGTGCCGGCCTCGGGCCGGGCGGTGGCGCGCCGCGCCCAGGCCGCCAGCAGCGCCGCCGCGCCCCGGAACAGCCCGAACGAGGCCAGCGCCACGACGCAGAACCAGGCGGCGAGCATGCGGTTCTCGGCGCTCGCCACCGCCACCGCCGCCAGCGCCAGCGCCGCCGCGACCGCCACCGCCGCCGCGATCCGGCGCGGGCCGCGGCCGGCGCGCGCGACGGCGTCGCGGA
>CAZJFH010000049.1:0-18898 GCA_964545205.1 uncultured Rhodospirillaceae bacterium | reverse complement strand
CCCCCGCCGCCAGCGCCAGCGCCGCCGCGACCGCCGCCGCCGCCGCGATCCGGCGCGGGCCGCGGCCGGCGCGCGCGACGGCGTCGCGGAACAGCGCCGCCGGCGGGATCGCGGCGGCGCGCGACAGCGGCCACAGGCCGAAGGCCAGCGCCGTCAGCGCGCCGAAGCCGCCGGCCAGGGCCAGCGGCCCGGCATGCAGGCCGGCCTCGGCGGCGACCGGCAGCCGGTCGCCGAGCAGGGCCAGCACGACCGGCGGCAGCGCCGCGCCCGCCGCGATGCCGACGGCGATGCCGAGCAGGGCGATGACGCCGACCTGCAGGCAGTAGACGGCGAGCACCAGCCGCGACGAGGCGCCGACGCATTTCAGGATAGCGATGGTGCCGGTGCGGCCCTCGACGAAGGCGCGGACCGCGTTGGCGACCCCGACGCCGCCGATCAGCAGCGCCGTCAGCCCGACCAGGGTCAGGAACAGGTTCATGTTGTCGACGAAACGGCGGATGCCGGGCGCCGCGTCCTCGGGCAGCCGGAGCTGCCAGCCGGCGCGCGGGAAGGCCTCGGTCGCCAGTTCCTGGAAGGCTTGGGGCGTCAGCCCGGGCGGCAGGCCGAGCAGATAGCCGTAGCGGATCATGCTGCCCGGCTGCACCAGCCCGGTCTCGGCGACCGCGTCGCGGTCGACCATCAGCCGCGGCCCCAGCGAGAACACCGAGGCGACGCGGTCGGGCTCGCGCGTGATCACCGCCCGCAGCTCGAACGCGGCGTCGCCGACGGTGACGCGGTCGCCGAGGCGCAGGCCGAGGCGGGTCAGCAGGTTGGCGTCGACCGCGGCGCCCCACACGCCGTCGCGCCGCGCCAGCGCCCGGTCGGGGCCGAGGGTGTCGGGGGCGAGCTCCAGGCGGCCGGCGATCGGGTAGGCGTCGCCGACGCCCTTGAGCTCGACCAGGGTGCGGCGGCCCGACCCGGCGAAGGCCATCGCCCGCATCTCGATCGTTTCGGCCATGACGGCGCTGGTCCCGCGCAGGAACGCCGCCTGTTCCGCGGTCGCCGGCTGGTGGCTGAGCCGCAGCACGACGTCGCCGCCGAGCAGGGCGCGGGCGTCGGCCTGCAGCGCGCCGCGAATCGACGCCTTGAGCGAGCCGGCGCCGGCGATGGCGGCGACGCCCAGGGCCAGGCAGGCGACGAACACGGCGAAGCCGCGCAGGCCGCCGCGCAGCTCGCGCCGGGCCAGCCGCAGGGCCAGCGCGACGGTGCCGCTCACGGCCGCCGGATCGGCACGACGGTCTCGCCGGCGGCGGCCTCGCTGGCGACGATGCGGCCGTCCTCGAGCCGCACCACCCGGTCGCAGCGCGCGGCCAGGGCGGGATCGTGGGTGATCAGCACCAGGGTCGTGTCGTGTTCGGCATGCAGCGAGAAGATCAGGTCGATGACGGCGCGGCCGGTGGCGCCGTCGAGATTGCCGGTCGGCTCGTCGGCCAGCAGCAGCCGCGGCCGGCCGGCGAAGGCGCGCGCGATGGCGACGCGCTGCTGCTCGCCGCCCGAGAGCTGGCTGGGATAGTGGTCGAGCCGGTGCGACAAGCCGACCGAGCCCAAAAGCTCGCGGGCGCGGTCCATGGCGCCGCGCTGGCCGGCCAGCTCCATCGGCACGGCGACGTTCTCCAGCGCCGTCATCGTCGGCACCAGGTGGAAGGCCTGGAAGACGATGCCGACCGAATCGCGGCGGAACAGCGCCAGGCCGTCCTCGTCGAGCCGGCCGAGATCGCGCCCGGCCGCCCGGACGCGCCCGGCGCTCGGCCGCTCGAGTCCGGCCATCACCATCATCATCGTCGACTTGCCCGAGCCCGAAGGCCCGACGACGCCGACCATCTCGCCTTCGGCGACGGTCAGGTCGATGCCGCGCAAGATGTTGACCTCTCCCGCCTGGCTCGCCAGTTTGAGATGAACGTCGTCGAGAACCAGCATCGGTTCTCCGGTGGCGGCTTCTCCGGTGGGGCGCGATCCAGGCATGACCTTCACGATGAGCTCGAGAGCGACGGGCGGGCGGGACGACCGCCGGCGGCGAATGCTTCCCCGATATGGTCTAATTCTGCTGCTTGTCAACTTCCTGGCGACCGCGCCGCTCGCCGCCGCCGAGCCGTTGCGCATTCTGGCGCTCGGAGATTCGCTGACCGCCGGCTACGGCCTGGCCGCCGCGGAGTCGTTCCCGAGCCGCCTCGAGGCGGCGCTGAGGGCCCGCGGCCACGACGTCCGGGTGATCAACGCCGGCGTCTCGGGCGACACCAGCGCCGGCGGGCTGGCGCGGCTCGACTGGGTGCTGGCCGAGCCGCCGGACGCCGCCATCGTCGAGCTGGGCGCCAACGACGGCCTGCGCGGCCTCGATCCCGCCCAGACCGAGGCCAACCTGGCGGCCATCGTCGAGCGGCTGCAGGGCGCCGGCGTGCCGGTGCTGCTGGCCGGCATGCAGGCGCCGCCCAATCTCGGGCGCGCCTACCAGGACGAATTCGCCGCCGTCTACCCGCGGCTGCGCGATCGTTACGGAGTCGCGCTGCAGCCGTTCTTCCTGGACGGCGTGGCGGCGCGGCCGGAACTCAACCAGGCGGACGGGATCCATCCCAACGCCGCCGGCGTCGAGGCGGTGGTCGCCGGCATCCTGCCGCATGTCGAGCGGCTGATCGAAGCGGCCCGACGATGAGCGAGCCGTTCCGCGTCGCCCAGGCGTCCGCCGACCACTGGGGGCTGGCCGCCAAGGCCTGCCTCGACCGGCTCGGCGGCGTGCGCCCCGACGACGACGTCGGCTTCATCTACGTCACCGAGCGCTTCGCCGGCGAGATTTCGTCGATCGTCACCGTCCTGCGCGAGACCACCGGCCTGGCGACCTGGATCGGCGCCGCCGGATTCGGCGTCTTCGCCGGCGACGTCGAGATTCACGACGGCGGCGCCGTGGCGCTGATGGTCGGGCGGCTGCCGCCGGGCAGCGTGCGGCTGTTCGGCCACGAGGACGCGCAGGGTTTCCTGCGCGAGCACGCCGCCTGGCTGGCCGAGCATCCCGGCAGCCTGGCGGTGGTCCACGGCGATCCGACCCGGGTGGCGACCGCCGAGCTGATCGCCGATCTCGCCGAGGCCAGCGGCGGTTTCCTGGTCGGCGGCCTGACCGCCGCCGCCGAGCCCGACGAGCGCATCGCCGGGCGCGCCTCGACGGCGGCGCTGTCCGGCGCCTTCTTCGGCGGGCCGACCCGTTTCGCGGTCGGCATCAGCCAGGGCTGCCAGCCGATCGGGCCGGTCCATCGCGTCACCGAGGGCGCCGCCGGCATCGTCATGGCCCTCGACGGCCGCAACGCGCTCGAGGTGCTGCGCGAGGAGGCCGGCGAGCTGATCGCCCGCGACCTGCGCCGCGCCGCCGGCTACATCCACGTGGCGCTGCCGATCCCCGGCGACGACCAGGCCGGCTACACGGTGCGCGGGCTGACCGGCATCGATCCCGACCGCGGCTGGCTGGCGGTCGGCGCCGAACTCGGGGTCGGCGACCGGCTGATGCTGGTGCGCCGCGACGCCAACGCCGCCCAGAAGGACTTGAGGCGCATGGCGGCCGGCCTCGCCGAGCGGGTGGCGGCGCTGGGCGGCCGGCCGCTGGGCGGCATCTACATCAGCTGCGTCGGACGCGGGCCGCACATGTTCGGCGAGGACGGCGGCGAGCTGACGCCGATCGCGGCGCAGTTCCCCGGCCTGCCGCTGGTCGGGTTCTCGGCCAACGGCGAAATCTGCGGCAACCGGCTCTACACCTATACCGGCGTGCTGGCGATCTTCGTTGGAGGAGCGCAATGATCAGGCTGTTCGCGGGGCTGGAACTGCCCGAGGCGGTGCGGGCCGAACTGGCGGCGATGACCGCCGGCGTGCCGGGGGCGCGCTGGGTGGCGCCCGACAACATGCACGTCACCCTTCGCTTCGTCGGCGACGTCGACGAGGGGGTCGGCCGCGACGTCCACGAGGCGCTGGCAACGGTGCGGGCGCCGCGCTTCGCGCTGGCTTTGGCCGGCATCGGCACCTTCGGATCGAAGCGCCACCCGCACGCGCTGTGGGTCGGCGTCGAGCGGGCGCCCGAGCTGGTCCATCTGCGCGACAAGATCGAATCGGCGCTGGTCCGCGCCGGGCTCGAACCCGAGACGCGCAAGTTCTCGCCCCATGTCACGCTGGCCCGGATCAAGGAGCCGCCGGGGCCGCGGCTCGGCGAGTTCGTCGCCCGCCACGACGGCTACCGCAGCGAATCCTTCGTCTGCGAGCGCTTCACCCTGTTCTCCAGCCATCTCGGCCGCAGCGGCGCCAGCTACACCGCCGAGGCGCATTATCCGTTGGACTGAAAACGCCCGCCGGGGCTTGTCTGCGGCGCCGCCATCCGTGCTATAAGGGCGCCGAACCGAGACCCCCTCCGCCTCGACGCAACGGAGCCAGCGCCATGGGCAGCCCCGCCGCCGCCAAAGCCAAGCCGAAGGCCGCGCCCGACGATGCCGCCGCCGCGCGGCGCCGCGAGATCCTGGGCCAGCTCAAGGGGCCGGTGGCGCAACGCTTCAAGGAGCTGATCCCGAGCCTGGCCGGCGTCGACGACGTCTACGGCACGGTGATGGAAAGCCCCGAGCTGCTGCACGGCTGCCTGCAGCTGTTCCGCAAGCAGCGCAGCCAGTTCAGCGACTTCCTGGTCGGCGCCGACGGCAAGGTGGTCGCCGACGACAAGACGCCGCTGCGCTGCGAGCGCAGCGTCGACGACATCGTCGGCATGATCGTGCGCTCGGGCGCCCGCGCCTACGCCAAGAAGCGCTTCGGCGACGGCCCCAGGGAAAAGCCGCCGGTGATCCAGCCCGAGACCCAGGGCCTGCTCAAGAAGCTGGCGCAGCTCGTGGTCGGCAAGTGGGGCGAGCACGAGGCGCCGCGGCCGCGCAAGGGCCGCTCGCCGGCCGAGGAGTTCTATGCCGCGATCAAGGACAACCTCGACTACGACTGGCAGGTGCCGCTGATCCCGCACTACGCCGAGCTGCCGGTGCGGCTGGTCGCCGAGCTCGGCAAGGGCCTGACGACGCTGCGCACCGTCGAGGGCATCCACACCCTGGCCAATATCGGCCGCCACAGCATGGACGAGGCGCGCAAGATCCTGTCCGACGACATGATGCGCGAGATGCTCGACACCCAGCCGCTGGCGGCGCAGGGCGTCGCCTTCCTCGGCAAGGCCAAGTACGAGTTCCTGCACGAGGCCGTCTACGGCCACATGGGCACCAATTTCTGGGAGATGTGCAAGGACACCGAGCGGCTCGAGGCGATGGAGGACAAGAACGCCAAGGACCTCGGCGAGATGGCCGAATACCTGCACATCATCGGCCCCAAGACCATCGACCGCATGGTCGACAAGCTGCAGTTCTATCAGCTCGCCATCTTCCTGGAGACGGCGTGGCGGATGCTCGGCGCCGAGAAGTTCGCCGAGATCTTCGGCAGTCCGGGCAAGCCGGCGCTGATCCGCACCTTCACCGAGAAGGCGGCGGCGTTCAAGCTCGAGCCCGACGACCCGGCCGCCGATTTCGCCAACCGCCTGCCCGACATCTTCAAGGCCTATCTGCTGCATCCGAAGGGCTACGAGCAGGGGCTCTGACCTCGCCGAACGCCACCGCCGTCTCGCCATCCGGGCTATGGCCGGTCCGCCGCCGCGCCCTCATGTCCAGGGTGACCGAGCGGAGGACCGGATGGACCCCTACAGCTACTACGTCTTCAATCCCTGGATCATCGCGATCCTGGTCGGCCTGGTGCTGCTGATCCCGACCTGGCAGGTGTTCCGCCGCGCCGGCCTCAATCCCGCCTGGTCGCTGCTGGTGCTGCTGGGATTCCCGTTCGGGATCATCCTGGCCCTGGCGGTGCTGGCGATCCGGCGCTGGCCCAACGATCCGTTCCCGCGGGAGGTCGAGTGATGGAGGGCATGCAGGGCATGGATCCGGCGATGGCCTGGGGGGCGACGCCGTGGTGGTACTTCGCGGCCATCATCATCACCACCATCCTGGGCGTGTGGCTGAGCGCCACCGTGCTGCGCAAGGCCGGCTTCTCGGGCTGGTGGTCGATCCTGTTCGTGGTGCCGATCGTCTACGTCGTCGGCATGTGGATCTTCGCCTTCGTGCGCTGGCCGCGCATCGACCGCGTGCGCACCACGACGCCCAGCGACTACGAGGGCGGCTGGAACGTCGAGCCGCGCGGCAGGACCGACGACCAGCCCGACCGCACCATCGCCCCCGATCCGCGCGCCGGCAAGTCGTGGGACAACGACCGGCGGAGCTGATTTCGGCCAGCCGAACACCCTTTCTCGCGGAGCGCGCGTCTCCGGACGCGCCGTTCTTCGGCGGGCCGGAAAAACAACACCGCGGGTCTGGAGACCCGCGCTCCCGGTGCGGGCCGTCTCGCGAGGGCGGATCACGCCGCCGCCGCCAGCTCCAGCGAGGTCGACAGCAGCATCTCGGCGAGGTGATGCACCGCCGGCGCGTCGTCGGATTCGCGGCGGAACAGCGCGAATTGCAGGTCGGGCACCGGCGGCAGGCCGTCCGCGCCGCCCAGCACCTTCAGCCCCGGCGACAGGTCGCGGGCGGGGATCACGGTCAGCGCCAGCCCGGCCAGGGCGGCGGCGCGGATCGAGGCGCCGGAATGGCCGGTGAACACCACCCGCCACGGCCGCCCGACGCGGTCGAGCGCCTCGACCGCGGCCTGGCGCATCAGGCACGGCATCGGATGCAGCGCCAGCGGCACCGGCCGGTCCTCGGCCAGGTCGAAATCCTCGGCCCCGACCCAGGCGCGGCGCTCGCGCCACAGCGTGACCCCGTCGCCGGGCTCGACCGGGCTGTGGATGGCGATGTCGAGCTCGTGATGGGCGAAGGCCTCGCGCAGTTGCAGCGACAGCCCGGTGCGCACCTCGAGGCGCACCCGCGGATGGCGGCGGTGGAAGCTTTTCAGCAGCGGCGGCAGCCAGCTCGACGCGGCGTAGTCGTGCACGCCCAGCCGCACCACGCCCTCGACCTCGCGCTGGCTGAAGCGGTCCTCGATCTCGTCGTGCAGCGCCAGCATGCGCCGCGCCCCCGACAGCAGCAGCGTGCCGTCCTCGGTCAGCGACACCTGGCGGCTGTTGCGCTCCAGCAGCCGGCGGCCGGTCTGCTCCTCGAGCTTGCGGATGTGCACGCTGACCGCCGACTGGGTCATGTTCAGCCGCTCGCCGGCGCGGGTGAAGCCGCCCGATTCGGCGACGGCGACGAAGGTGCGGAGCAGGGTCAGGTCGAGCTGCATCATCATTCCCGTTCGCGATGGATGGGATGATGCTAATTCGTTTCCGTCATGAATGCCAGATCGTTATTGTGAGGCGATCAAGCATATGGAGGTCGACATGACCGGCCAGTTCACGACGGACCCCGAGCGCGGCGCGCTCGACACGGCGCGGATCGAGGCGTGGGCGCGCGAAGAGCGCGCGCGCGTGGTCGCCGAACTGCTGCGGGCGCTGTTCGCCTGGCGGCCCGGCCGCGCCGGCGGTTTCGGCGCCGGCCGCCCGGCGGCGCTCTGAATCGCCGCCCTTGCCCGGCAGGGCGCATCTTCTATACTGCGCGCCGGTTTTTCCCGCGAGCAAGGGCGCGATTGCCATGAGCGACGTCAAGAAGGTGGTGCTGGCCTATTCCGGCGGCCTCGATACCTCGATCATCCTGCGTTGGCTGCAGGACACCTACCGCTGCGAGGTGGTGACCTTCACCGCCGATCTCGGCCAGGGCGAGGAGCTGGAGCCGGCGCGCAAGAAGGCCGAGATGATGGGCATCAAGCCCGCCAACATCTACATCGACGACCTGCGCGAGGAATTCGTCCGCGACTTCGTGTTCCCGATGTTCCGCGCCAACGCGCTCTACGAGGGCGTCTACCTGCTGGGCACCTCGATCGCCCGGCCGCTGATCTCCAAGCGCCAGATCGAGATCGCCAACGAGGTCGGCGCCGACGCCGTCTGCCACGGCGCCACCGGCAAGGGCAACGACCAGGTGCGCTTCGAGCTCGGCTACTACGCGCTCAAGCCCGACATCAAGGTCATCGCGCCGTGGCGCATCTGGGACCTCAACAGCCGCACCAAGCTTTTGGACTTCGCCGAGAAGCACCAGATCCCGATCGCCAAGGACAAGCGCGGCGAGGCGCCGTACTCGACCGACGCCAACCTGTTGCACATCTCCTACGAGGGCAAGGCGCTGGAGGATCCCTGGGTCGAGCCCGACGAGGACATGTTCACCCGCTCGGTCAGCCCCGAGGCGGCGCCGGACAAGCCGACCTATGTCGAGATCGAGTTCGAGAAGGGCGACGCGGTCGCCGTCGACGGCCAGCGCCTGAGCCCGGCCGCGCTGCTGACCCGCCTCAACGAGCTCGGCGGCGCCAACGGCATCGGCCGGCTCGACCTGGTCGAGAACCGCTTCGTCGGCATGAAGAGCCGCGGCGTCTACGAGACCCCCGGCGGCTCGGTCCTGATCGTCGCCCACCGCGCCATCGAGAGCCTGACGCTGGACCGCGGCGCCGCGCATCTCAAGGACGAGCTGATGCCGCGCTACGCCGAGCTGATCTACAACGGCTTCTGGTGGTCGCCCGAGCGCCTGATGATCCAGAGCATGGTCGACCAGGCCAGCGAGAACGTCTCGGGCACCGTGCGGCTGAAGCTCTACAAGGGCAACGTCACCGTGGTCGGCCGCAAGAGCCCCAACTCGCTCTACCGCCTCGACTACGTGACGTTCGAGGAAGACAGCGTCTACGACCAGCGCGACGCCCAGGGCTTCATCAAGCTCAACGCCCTGCGCCTGCGCCTGGCGGCGATGGCCAAGCAGGCGAAGTAGCGCAGGCCTGGCTCGTCGTTCCCGCTTTGGCGGGGGTGACGCGCCAACCATTGCCGCGCGACGCGCGCGCCCCCACGTGAAGGGATCGGATCCACAGGCTCCGGTCCCTTTTTCATGCACGTTCTCATCGAGCCCGACTACGCCGCCATGAGCCGCGCCGCCGCGCTTCTGGTCGCCGCGGCGATCCGCGCCAAGCCCGACATCGTGCTCGGCCTGCCGACCGGGGCGACGCCGGCCGGCATGTATGACGAGCTGGTGCGGCTGCACCGCGACGAGGGGCTGTCCTTCGCCCGGGTCACCACCTTCAACCTCGACGAATACTGCGGTCTCGGGCCCGAGCATCCGGCCAGCTTCCACCGCTACATGCGCGAGCGGCTGATCGGGCGCGTCGATCTCGATCCGGCGCGGGTGCACATCCCCGCCGGGCGGCCGGTCGGCGAGCCGCGGACCTGGTGTCTTAACTACGAGCGCCTGATCGAGGCCGCCGGCGGCATCGACCTGATCGTGCTGGGCATCGGCGCCAACGGCCATATCGGCTTCAACGAGCCGGGCACGCCGCTGGAGTCGCGCACCCGCGTCGCGCCCTTGACCGCCCGCACCCGCGCCGACAACCGGCCGGCCTTCGGCGGCGCGCCGGTGCCCGACCAGGCGGTGACCATGGGCATCGCCACCATCCTGGAGACCTCGCACGTGCTGCTGCTCGCCGCCGGCGCCGCCAAGGCCGAGGCGGTGGCGGCGGCCGTGCAGGGGCCGATCACCGAGGAGGTGCCGGCCTCGGCGCTGCAGATGCACACCGACGCCACCGTGCTGCTCGACGCGGCGGCGGCCTCGGCCCTGCGATGGCCGCAGCGCCGGCGCGCCTGAGCCGCGCCGGTGCCGGCCGTCGAACTCAACGCCGCCGGCGGGCCATCAGCCCGAGCAGCCCGAGCCCGAACAGCGCCGCGGACGCCGGTTCCGGCACCGGCGTCGGCCCCGGCCCGGTGTCCTCGGCGCTGATCCAGACCGCCAGGTTGTCGATGCCCCAGGACTCGTCCAGACCGCCCTGCCATCCGGCGCCGTCGGCCCACATCGAGACGGTCAGGGTCGAATCGCTGTGCGCCACCGACAGCGCGCCTTCGGGCCCCATGTCGAACAGCGCCTCGGGCCAGCTGAGGTTGAAGCCGTAGTTGGTCTGGCTGCCGATCATGCTGCCGCCGTAGAGTTCGGAGCCGGCGGCGTTGTTGGCGGTGGCCTGGAACACCTCGACGCCGTCAATGCTGACATTGAACCAGTCGGGGCCGGCACGGCCGTCGCTGCTGTCCCAGGAATCGATGAAGGCCAGCAGAAACTCGACGTCGACGGCCGAATGCGCCGGCAGATCGGTCAGCGTCAGGGTGGTGGCGGACCCCAGGCTGTCGTTGCGCCACAGATCGCCGGAGAAGGGCGCCGGCATCCCGCCGACGCCGGCCGTGGCGCCGGCGCCCGCGAGGCCGCCGCCGACGCCCGCGGCAAAGGTCTCGCCGCCGTCGAAGTCGTTGCCGTACACCATGACCGCCGCTTCGGCGCCCGACGCCAAAGCCAACAGCGCGGCGACCGCCGCGCCCGAAACCCAAATCTTCCGCATTGTCCTGCTCCTTCCCTCGAAGCCGGCTCTCTCGACCGGTTCGAAGGTCCTATGAGCAAGGACCAGGCCAACCGCCCGAATTCAACGACTTGCCCGGCGGTCCGCGGCCGGCTGTAAACCGGGCCTTACAGTCTGACCGTCGAATTTCTTCGCAAGCCCCGTCGCCGGCATCGCGGCCAAGAGCCGGTTCGGGCGCGGGCTGGTGTCACTCCTCGGTCCTGGCCCAGCAGCGCAGCCATTCGGCGACGCTCCAGGCCTGGCTGATGCAGCCGCGGGCGTGGAAGGGGGGCTCGGCGTCGAAGACCTCGGCGATGGTGCCGAGCCCGAAGCGGTCCAGGTGCGGCAGGAAGCCTTCGAGGAAGGCGCGGGCGCCGGCCTTGTCCTCGGGATGGACCCGCAGCCAGGCGTCGACGAACGGTCCGATCAGCCAGGCCCAGACGGTGCCCTGGTGATAGGCGGCGTCGCGCGCCCGCAGATCGCCGAAATAGCGCTGCTTGTAGTCGGGGTGGCCGGGCGCCAGCGAGCGCAGGCCGACCGGGGTCAGCAGCTTGTCGCGCACCGTCGCGACCACCGGCCGCCAGCGGTCCTCGTCGAGGACCGGGTGCGGCAGCGCCACCGCGAAGATCTGGTTGGGGCGGATGGCGTCGTCGTCGCCGTCCTCGCCGTCGACGACGTCGTACAGGCAGCCGGCGCCTTCGTTCCAGAAGCGGGCGTTGAAGGCGGCGCGGCAGCGCTCGGCCTCGCCCTCCAGCCGGTCGGCGCGGGCGGCGTCGCCGTCCTGGCGGCTCCAGCGCGCCAGGTTGCGCAGCGCGTTGTACCACAGCGCGTTGAGCTCCACCGCCTTGCCGCGCCGCGGCGTCACCACCCAGTCGTCGACCTTGGCGTCCATCCAGGTCAGCTGGTAGCCGGCCTCGCCCTGGGTCATCAGCCCGTCGGCGGGGTCGATGCGGATGCCGAAGCGGGTGCCGGCAAGGTGGCGGTCGACGATCTCGTTCAGCTTCGGCAGCACCGAGCGGACGACGTCGGGGCTGCCGCCGTGGGCGAGGAAACGATCGACGGCGTGGAAGAACCAGAGCGACGCGTCGGCGGTGTGGTAGAGCCCCTGGTCCTTGCCGTCCGGGAACATGTTGGGGATCAGCCCGTCGCGGACGTAATGGGCGAAGGTGCGCAGGATCCAGCCGGCCTCGAGCAGCCGGCCGGTGACCATGGTCAGGCCCTCGAGGCCGATCATGGTGTCGCGGCCCCAGTCGGTGAACCAGTGGTAGCCGGCGATCACCGTGCGCACGTCGTCGCCGGTCGAATGGGCGCGGGCGGCGTCGGCGACGCGGCCGGCCGGGCGGATCACGAACTCGTCGGCGGCCAGCACCAGTTCGGCCGCCGGCCGCTTGCGCAAGGCCGGATGCGCCAGCCGCAGCAGCCGCCGCCGGCGCTCGGTCTCGAATTCGGCGGCCTCGGCCGGGTTCATCGCCAGGCAGGTGTGCCAGGGCTCGGACGAGACGGTGAGCACGGCCTCTTCGCCGGCGACCATGTCGGCGGCGAGGTCGCCCGGGCTCCACAGGACGCCGCGCGAGGCGTAGCCGCGCTCGGCCTCGCTCGGATAGGCGACCTCGCAACGGCCGCCGCCGTCGAGCCGCAGCCGCGTGCGGCGCCCGGTCAGGTGCAGGCGCAGCGGCGGCACGTCCTCGTCGGGGCCGCGGATCTCGTAGCGCGTGCCCTGGGCCAGAACCTTGTAGCACTTGGGCGGATGATCGACCGGATCCTCGTAGCCGCGGAACTGCACGCGCGGCGCCAGGCGCAGCCGCACGGGGCCGTCGGTGGCCAGCAGTCGGTAGGCGACATGGGTGGTGTTCTGGGCGTGCGGCATCATGATCCGCTTCTCGACCACCACCGCGCCGGCCCGCCAGCGCCACACCGGCAGGCCGAGTTCGAGCCGGAACTCCTCCAGGACGGCGCAGTCCTCGCCGCAGGCCAGGCGCCAGTGGCGGCCGGCGGCGTCCTCGACCGTGTCGGCGAGGTCGTTCAACATCACCGTGCGGCCGAACGGGCTGGGCAGCGCCGCCACCAGGACGCCGTGGTAGCGCCGGGTCAGCGCGCCGGACACGGTGCCGGAGGCGTAGCCGCCGAGGCCGTTGGCGACCAGCCACTCGCGCGCCGACAGGCTGTCGCGCTCGTCCAGGGGCAGGACTCGGATCGGGTCAGGAATCACGCGGCTCCTCCTCGGGTGCCAGTACGATCGCGGAATGGCCGGGCAGCGGCCACGGCCGCCCGGGCCGCGGCCGCGGCGTGCCGCAGCCGCCATAGGCCGGGTCCTCGCTCGACCACAGCAGCCGCCAGGCGCGGTGGACGGGCGGCGCCAGCAGCGGCTCCGGCCGCGGCCCGCCGGCGATGTCGCGGCCGAGATTGACCAGCAGCAGGCGGTCGTCGCCGAACGGGCCGAAGAAGCGCAAGGCGAAGGCCTCGTCGCCGATCACCGCGCCGTCGAGGCCGCCGGGCCGGCGCTGGCGGAACACCGCGTCGTCGCGGCGCAGGCGCAGCAGGTCGCGGTGCAGCGACCAGACTGCGGCGTTGCGGTGGCGCTCGCCGTGGTCGAGCCGGCAGGCGGCGAAGGTCGCCTCCGCGCCCGGCGGATGCAGGCAGCCGCCGGTCTCGGGCGCCGCCAGGCTGGCGAACTGCGACAGGAACTCGGCGCGGCCGTCGGTGACGGCGCGGGCCAGCTCCGGCTTGTGGTCGGCGAAGTACAGGAACGGCGCCGAGGCCGCGAATTCCTGGCCCTGGAACAGCATCGGCGTCTGCGGCATCAGCAGCAGCAACGCCGTCATCGCCCGCAGCCGGCCGGGCGTCGTCAGCCGGTGCAGCCGCTCGCCGCGGCCCGAATTGGCGACCTGGTCGTGGTTCTGCAGGAACGACACGAAACGCTCGGGCGGCTGGCCGAACATCGGCTCGCCGCGCGGCTGCTTCTGCCAGGAATACCACTGGCCCTGATAGAGGGTGCCGTATTTCGCCGCCGAAACGAATTCCTGCGGCGTGCCGCGGTGGTCGCTGTAATAGGCCTCGGCGCGGCCGGTGAGCGCCACCATCGCCGCGTGGTGGAAATCGTCGTTCCACAGCGCGTCGAGGCCGTGACCGCCCTCGGCCTCGGGCCGGACCATGCCGGCCTGCTGCGGCTCGTTCTCGGCGATCACGAGGGTGGCGCGGCCGGGCGCCGCGGCGCGCACGGCGCGCTGGATTTCGGTGACGATATGGCTCGCCGAGGCGTCGTACATCTGCTGGGTGGCGTCGAGCCGCAGGCCGTCGAGATGGAACTCGTCGATCCAGTAGCCGGCGTTGGCGAGGAAGAAGGCGCGCACCGGCCCGCAGTCGCGGCCGTCGAAATTCAGCGGATCGCCCCACTCGTTGTCGTATCTGTCCGAGAAGAAGGCCGGGGCGAAGGCCGTCAGGTAGTTGCCGTCGGGGCCGAGATGGTTGTAGACGACGTCGAGGATCACCGCGAGGCCGAGGCCGTGCGCCGCGTCGACGAAGGCGCGGAAATCGTCGGGCGTGCCGTAGAGCCGGCTCGGCGCGAACAGGTCGACGCCGTCGTAGCCCCAGCCGAAGCGGCCCGGGAACTCGGCCACCGGCATCACCTCGATCACCGTGACGCCGAGCTCGGCCAGCGCCGCCAGCCGCTCGACCGCCGCCGCCCAGGTGCCCTCGGGGGTGAAGGTGCCGACATGCATCTCGTAGATCACCGCGTCGCGCAAGGCGACGCCGCGCCAGCCGGCGTCGCGCCAGCGATAGGCCGTCGGGTCGACGATCGTCGACGGGCCGTGCGGGCCGTCGGGCTGGAAGCGCGAGGCCGGGTCGGGATAGGGGCCGTCGCCGTCGAGCCGCAGGCGGTAGCGGTCGCCCGGCCGCAAGGCCAGCGCGCCGGAGAACCAGCCGTCGCCCTCGGGCGCCAGCGAATGCTCGCCGCCCGCGACGGCGACGGCGACGGCCCGGCGCACCGGCGCCCAGACCCGAAAATGAACGCCGCCGTCCGGCAACAGCTCGGCCCCGAACGGATAACGCCGCTCCGGCCGCTCGATGCGGCCCAAGGCGCTGCTCGCAGCGCTCGGCATGGAGGCTCCTCCAATGGATACACCAACCGTCAACGCGCTAGCCGAGCGGGGGGTTCCAGCGCCGTGAACACGGATGTATGCTGCGTCGCAGCGAGGAGTTGCGAGGCCGCCATGGACGAGACCAAAGTCACCGCCAACCTGCCCAACCTCGACGTCGAGATCATCCGCCGCGCCTCCGACGACGGCCGCGCCGAGGTGGTGACGATGACGCTGACCGCGACGCCCAACCTGGAAGCCGCGGCGCGGCTGATGGCGCCGCAGATGGCGCTGCTGCCGCTGATGGCGGCCAATCCGTTCCTGGCGATGTGGATGAAGGCCGTCGAGCAGGCGTGGACGCCGTGGACGGCGCTGCCGCCGGGGCCGAGGGAGTAGGCGCGGCGCCGTTCTCGACCACAGAGACACAGAGACACGGAGACTGCACAGAGAGGGTTTTGCGATCCTTGTCTCTGTGCGCCCTCTGTGTCTCTGTGTCTCTGTGGTTCGTTTCGCGGCGCCGCTTGACTCTTCCCCGCCGCTCCCCTAATAACGTCCACTCTTCAGTTCGCTGAGGGACATCCGCCTCCGAGGAGGCCCGCCGGTCCGCGAAATTACGCGCACCGGCGCGAAATCGTTTTGGGCAACCGGGACCCAGGGTATCGCATGTTCGAGAGTTTGAGCGGCAAGCTCGGCGAGGTTTTCGACCGTCTACGGAAGCGCGGCGCGCTGTCCGAGGAGGACGTGTCCGAGGCCATGCGCGAGGTGCGCGTCGCGCTGCTCGAGGCCGACGTCGCCCTGCCGGTGGTCAAGGACTTCGTCGCCAAGGTGCGCGAGCGCGCCATCGGCCAGGAGGTGATCCGCTCGGTCACCCCCGGCCAGATGGTGGTCAAGATCGTCAACGACGTCCTGGTCGAGACCCTGGGTTCGGAAGGCACCGAGATCGCTTTCGGGGCGCCGCCCTCGGCGATCCTGATGGTCGGCCTGCAGGGTTCGGGCAAGACGACGACCTCGGCCAAGATCGCCCTGCGCCTGAAGTCCCGCGACAAGAGGAAGGTGCTGCTGGCCTCGCTCGACGTCTACCGTCCGGCGGCGCAGCAGCAGCTCGAGATTCTCGGCAGGCAGGCCAGCGTGCCGACGCTGCCGATCGTCGCCGGCGAGATGCCGGTCGCCATCGCCCGCCGCGCCATGGAGACCGGCCGCCGCGAGGGCTACGACGTCGTCATCCTGGACACCGCCGGCCGCCTGCACATCGACCAGGAGCTGATGGCCGAGGTCCAGCAGATCCGCGACGTCGCCAAGCCGGCCGAGACGCTGCTGGTCGCCGACGCGATGACCGGCCAGGACGCCGTCACCCTGGCGCGCGAGTTCAACGAGAAGGTCGGCGTCTCGGGCATCGTGCTGACCCGCGTCGACGGCGACGCCCGCGGCGGCGCGGCGCTGTCGATGCGCCACGTCACCGGCAAGCCGATCAAGTTCCTCGGCACCGGCGAGAAGCTGGACGGCATCGAGACCTTCCATCCCGAGCGCATCGCCGGGCGCATCCTCGGCATGGGCGACGTCGTCAGCCTGGTCGAGCGCGCCTCCGAGCACATCAAGCAAGAAGACGCCGAGAAGATGGCCGCCAGGATGGCGAAGGGCCAGTTCGATCTCGACGACCTTCTCGCGCAGATGCGCCAGATCAAGAAGATGGGCGACGTCAAGGGCCTGCTGGGCATGCTGCCCGGCATCGGCAAGATGAAGAAGCAGCTCGACGACGCCAACATCGACGACAAGGCGATCGCCCGCCAGGAGGCGATCCTGCTGTCGATGACGCCGAAGGAGCGCAAGAAGCCCGAGATCATCAAGGCCAGCCGCAAGAAGCGCATCGCCGCCGGCTCGGGCACCTCGGTCCAGGACGTCAACAAGCTGCTCAAGCAGCATCAGATGATGGCCGACATGATGAAGAAGGTCGGCAAGATGAACAAGAAGGGCGGCATGCCCGGCCTGCCCGGCATGGGCGGCCTCGGCGGCCTCGGCGGACCGGGCGGCGGCATGCCGAAGCTGCCGCCGGGCTTCTTCCCGCCCAAGGGGTTCAAGTGAGTTTGGTTTTTCGGATTTCGAACGAGGGTCACGACTGACATGGCACTGAAGATTCGCCTCGCCCGCCACGGCGCCAAGAAGCGTCCGTTCTACTGGATCGTGCTGGCCGACGCGCGCTCGCCGCGCGACGGCCGCTTCATCGAGAAGCTGGGCACCTACAATCCGTTCATGCCCCAGGATTCCGAGCAGCGCCTGGTGATCAAGGAAGAGCGGGTCAAGCATTGGCTCGGCATGGGCGCCCAGCCGACCGACCGCGTCGCCAAGTTCTTCGCCGACAAGGGCTACATCGAGGCCCGCGCCCGCGCCGAGCAGACCAAGAAGCCGCAGCCCAAGGCCAAGGCCCAGGAGCGCGCCAAGGAGCGCGCCGCCGCCGCCGCCGCCGAGGGCGCCGAGGCCGGCGAGTAGGCTCAAGGGTTCCCGGGCATGGACCGCGTGTGCGTCGGCGCCATCGTGGGCGCGCACGGGGTGCGCGGCGCGGTCCGCGTCAAGCCCTTCACCGAGGATCCGGCCGGCATCGCCGCCTATGGTCCGGTGGAGGACGAGGCGGGAGAGCGCCGGTTCCGGCTGAAGGTGCTGGGCGTCGCCAAGGGCGTGGTCAACGCCGCGATCCAGGGCGTCGCCGACCGCAACGCCGCCGAGGCCCTGAAGGGGACCCGCCTGTACGTGCCGCGCGACGCGTTGCCGGCGCCCGCGGAGGACGAGTTCTACTACGCCGACCTGATCGGTCTGCGGGCGGAACTGGCCGACGGGACGGTGTTCGGCAGGGTGCGCGGGGTGTTCGACTTCGGCGCCGGCGACGTCCTCGACGTCGCGCTGCCGGACGGAAGGGTGGAGATGCTGCCCTTCACCAAGGCGGTGGTGCCGGTGGTCGACGTCGCCGGCGGCCGGGTGGTGGTCGCGCCGCCCGAGACGATCGAGGCGCGGCCCGAGGACGAGCGTGATGAGTAGGGCATGGACGGCGACGGTGCTGACGATCTTCCCGGAGATGTTTCCGGGGCCGTTGGGACACTCGCTGGCCGGCAGGGCCTTGCAGGACGGGCGCTGGGCGCTGGAAGCGGTGGACATTCGCGCCTTCGCGCGCGATAAACACCGCTCCGTCGACGACACCCCGTTCGGCGGCGGCCCCGGCATGGTGATGCGTCCGGACGTGGTCGACGAGGCCATCCGCGGCGCCGGCGGCACGGGGCCGCTGCTGTACATGACGCCGCGCGGCCGGCTGTTCGAGCAGCCGCTGGCGCGCGAACTGGCCGCCGGGCCGGGGGTGCGGATCTTGTGCGGCCGCTTCGAGGGCGTCGACCAGCGCGTGCTGGACGCCCATGGCGCGGTCGAGGTCAGCGTCGGCGACTTCGTCCTGTCGGGCGGCGAGCCGGCGGCGCTGATCGTGATGGACGCGGTGGTGCGGCTGCTGCCGGGCGTGATCGGCCGGGAGGAGTCGCTGAGCGAAGAGAGTTTCGAACGCGGGCTCCTGGAGTACCCGCAATATACCCGCCCGGCCGAATGGCAGGGCAGAACGGTGCCGGAGACCCTGCTCTCGGGCCACCACGAGAAAATCAGGGCCTGGCGCCTCGCCCAGGCCGAGGAAGTGACGCGCAAGCGGCGGCCGGATCTGTGGGAAACCTATCTGGCGGCCAAAGGGATCGAAAAGAAGGGTTGAGCCATGAACATCATTGAGCAGCTCGAGCAGGAGCAGATCGAGAAGCTGACCGCGCAGCGCGGCGTTCCGGACTTCCAGCCGGGCGACACGGTCAACGTCAAGGTCAAGGTCGTCGAAGGCAACCGCGAGCGCCTGCAGGCCTACGAGGGCGTCGTCATCGCCCGCAAGAACGACGGCCTGAACTCGTCGTTCACCGTGCGCAAGATCAGCTACGGCGAGGGCGTGGAGCGCATCTTCCCGCTCTATTCGCCCAACATCGCCGAGATCGAGCTGATCCGCCGCGGCGACGTCCGCCGCGCCAAGCTCTATTACCTGCGCGAGCGCCGCGGCAAGTCGGCCCGCATCGCCGAGCAGACCACCGGCTACGCCGCCAAGGCCGCCGCCGCCGATCGCGAAGCCGCGCAGGCCGCCAAGGCCGAGCAGCAGGCCGCCAACAAGGCCAGGAAGGCCGAGGCCGAGGCCAAGAAGGCGGCCGAGACCACCAGGGACTAAGGGCTCCGCTCACCCCCTCTCCCGCCTGCGGGAGAGGGAGGGGCCCGGCCGCAGGCCGGGAGGGCGAGGGCGGCGCACCGGCTCCCGGCTGGAGTCCCAGGCGCGACCCCCACCCCGGCCCTCCCCCGCGAGCGGGAGA
>CAZJFH010000048.1:0-40909 GCA_964545205.1 uncultured Rhodospirillaceae bacterium | reverse complement strand
GCCGCGCTGGGCTCGACCGTGCGGGCGCTGCTGGCGGCGCCGCCGGGGCCGCTGCTGGTCTGGCGTCGCGCCCGCTCCGCCGCGGCGGTGGCCGCGGTCTACGACGGCGGCGCGGCCGGAGCGCGGGCGCTCGCCCTCGCCGCGACCCTGGCCGCGGCGGCCGGGCAGCCGCTGGAGGTCGTGGTCGTCGGGCCGGCGGCGCTGGAGGACGAGGCGCGGGCGCTGGCGCCGGAGGCGATCCTGCACCGGCTGCCGCACGCCGGCCATCTGGCGGCCGATACCGCCGCCCATCCGCCGTCGCTGCTGGTCGTGCCGGCCGGCGCGCGCCATCTGCTCGACGCGCTGGCGTGCTCGGTGGTGGTGGTGCCGTGAGCCGCGCGACTGGCCCGCAGGACATCTCCGAGGTCGGTGACGAACCTCAGTTCGCCAGTTCCTCCGCCGCCTCGGGCGTTTCGGCGTCGATGACCTTGGCGGCGGCGTCCCACGAGAAGCCGGCCCGCGCCATCGCCGCCAGGTCCTTGGCCCGCGCCTCGGCGCGGCCCTGGGTGCGCCACGGTCCGAGGCGGCGGCGCCGCGCCAGGGCGACGGCGGCGGCGGTCTCGGCGTCGCCGGTCTCCTCCTCGAGGCGGGCGAGGCCGGCCTCGGCGGTGTCGGCGTCGACGCCCTTCAAGGCGAGCTTCTGGCGGATGGCGCGCGGCGAGGCGCCGCGGCGGTGCAGGCTGCGGGCCTTCATCTCGGCATAGGCGGCGTCGTCGAGCACGCCGGTCGCGAGGTAGCGCGCCACCAGGGCGTCGACCAGCTTCGCGCCCTCGGCGCGCACCGCCTCGGCCTGCCCGTCCTCGACGGCGCGCGCCGCCGTCTCGACCCGGCGCATCAGCACCCGGCGCAGATTCCCGCTGGAACTCGCGAAGCGCTGGAGGTAGTGAAGGGCCACGTTCTCCAGACGCTGGGCCGTGATCGGCCGTACCCGTCTCATCCGCCGAGGATAGCCCATGAACGACGCCCTGCACACCGCCCCGCCCGCGCCGCGCGATCTCGGCGCCGTCAACTGGCTCGGCTGGTGGACGCTCTATTCGAAGGAGGTGCGGCGCTTCCTCAAGGTGCACTTCCAGACCGTCTGGGCGCCGGTGGCGACGACGCTGATCTTCCTGGCGGTGTTCGCGCTGGCGCTGGGCCGCGCCGTGCAGACGGTCGGCGAGGTGCCGTTCCTGCAGTTCCTCGCCCCCGGCCTGATCATGATGGCGATGATGCAGAACGCCTTCGCCAACACCTCGTCGTCGCTGATCATCGCCAAGGTCCAGGGCAACATCGTCGACCTGCTGATGCCGCCGCTGACCGCCGGCGAGCAGGCTTCGGCGATCGCGCTGGGCGGCGTGACGCGCGGCCTGTGCGTCGGACTGGCGGTCGGCGCGGTGATGTCGATCTTCGTCGAGACCGACGTCCACAACGTGCTGTTCTGCTTCTACCACGCCTTCATGGCGTCGATGATGCTGTCGCTGCTGGGCATGCTGGGCGGCATCTGGGCCGACAAGTTCGACCACATGGCGGCGGTGACCAACTTCGTCATCACCCCGCTGTCGTTCCTGTCGGGCACCTTCTATTCGATCGAGCGGCTGCCCGAGCCGTTCCATACCATCGCGCTGTTCAACCCGTTCTTCTACCTGATCGACGGCTTCCGCTACGGCTTCATCGGCCGCGCCGACGGCCCGGTCTGGGTCGGCGTGCTGGTGGTGGCGGCGGTCAACGCCGCGCTGCTCGCCGGGGTGTGGCGGATGTTCAAGGTCGGCTACAAGCTGCGGGCCTGAACCACGACGTTGACAATCGCCGCGCGCGCTCCCATAGTCTGCCGCTTTCCATGAGCGCAGCGGAATGTCCGCCGAGCGATCGAGCGTTCGGGAGAGTGCCCGTGATTCCTGCCGTTATGCCGACCTACGCGCGTGCCGACCTCGCCTTCGAGCGGGGCGAGGGCCCCTATCTGTACGCGACGGACGGCCGACGATACCTCGATTTCTGCTCCGGCATCGCGGTGACCGCGCTGGGCCATGCCCATCCGCATCTCGTCGAGGCGCTCAAGGCCCAGGCCGAGAAGCTGTGGCACTGCTCGAACCTGTACCGGATTCCCGAGCAGGAGCGGCTGGCCGAGCGCCTGGTCGCGGCGACCTTCGCCGACACCGTCTTCTTCTGCAACTCGGGCGCCGAGGCGGTCGAGGGTGCGCTGAAGATGGCGCGCAAGTACCACGACGAGACCGGCAATCCCGATCGCTGGCGGGTGATCGTGGCCGGCGGCGCCTTCCACGGCCGCACGCTGGCGACCATCGCCGCCGGCGGCCAGGAGAAGCACCTGAAGGGCTTCGATCCGATCGTCGACGGCTTCGACCGCGTCGCCTACGGCAATCTCAACGAGCTGCGCGCCGCGATCGGCCCGCAGACCGGCGCCATCCTGGTCGAGCCGGTGCAGGGCGAGGGCGGGCTGCGGCCGGCGAGCGTCGACTACATGCGCGGCCTGCGCCAGATCGCCGACGAATACGGCCTGCTGGTCGTCCTCGACGAGGTGCAGAGCGGCATGGGCCGCACCGGCCGGCTGTTCGCCCACGAATGGGCGGGCATGACCCCCGACATCATGGCGGTCGCCAAGGGCCTGGGCGGCGGCTTCCCCTGCGGCGCCATCCTGGCGACCGAGGCGGCGGCGGCGCCGCTGACCGCCGGCAGCCACGGCTCGACCTTCGGCGGCAATCCGCTGGCCATGGCGGCGGCCAACGCCGTGCTCGACGTCATGCTGGCCGACGGCTTCCTGGCCCGGGTGCGCGAGACCGCCGCGCTGCTGGTCGAGCGCCTCGACGCGCTGATCGCCGCCCATCCCGAGGTGCTGTGGGAGCGGCGCGGCCTCGGCCTGATGCAGGGCCTGCGCTGCCACGTCCCCAACACCGAGTTCGGCGCCAAGCTGCTGGCCCGCGGCCTGCTGACGGTCGGCGCCGGCGACAACGTCGTGCGGCTCCTGCCGCCCCTGATCATCGGCCCCGAGCACGTCGAGGAGGCGATGGCCGCCCTCGACGCGACCTGCAAAGAGTTCGAAACCCCATGACCACCTTGCAGCAGAGCAAGCCGGCCGCCGTGACGGCGCCCCGGCACTTCCTCGACCTCGACCGCTTCGACTCCGCGACGCTGCGGACCATCCTCGACCTCGCCAAGGCCTACAAGCGCGGCGAGGCGCCGCGCGGCCAGCGCCCGCTGTCGGGCCGCACGCTGGCGATGATCTTCGAGAAACCCTCGACGCGCACGCGGGTGTCGTTCGAGGTGGCGATGCTGCAGCTCGGCGGCGGCGCCGTCGTGCTGTCGGCCGGCGATTCGCAGCTCGGCCGCGGCGAGACCATCGCCGACACCGCCCGCGTGCTGTCGCGCTACGTCGACGCGATCATGATCCGCACCAACGCCGTCGACAAGCTCGAGGAGCTGGCGCGCCACGCCAGCGTGCCGGTGATCAACGGGCTGACCGACGAGTCGCATCCGTGCCAGATCATGGCCGACATCATGACCTTCGAGGAGCGCCACGGCGACCTGCGCGGCAAGGTCGCGGCCTGGGTCGGCGACGGCAACAACGTCGCCGCGTCGTGGATCCACGCCGCCGCCCATTTCGGCTTCGAGCTGCGCCTGGCCTGCCCGCCGTCGCTGCAGCCCGCCGCCGAGGCGGTGGCCTGGGCGCGGGCGCAGGGCGCCGGCATCGTGCTCGGCGAGGATCCGCGCGCCGCGGTGGCCGGGGCGCATTGCGTCGTCACCGACACCTGGGTGTCGATGGGCGACGCCGCCGCCGACCGCCACCAGCTGCTCGAGCCCTACCAGGTCAACCCGGCGCTGATGGCGCTGGCTAGCCCCGACGCGGTGTTCATGCACTGCCTGCCGGCGCATCGCGGCGAGGAGGTGACCGACGCCGTGATGGACGGCCCGGCCTCGGCGGTGTGGGACGAGGCCGAGAACCGCTTGCATGCGCAGAAGGGCATCCTTACGTGGTGTCTGACATAGACCGCCCTGGATGACCTTGCTGACCCGTCAGGACCTGCTCGTCTCGTTCATGATCGACCGCGGCCTCGCCCGCGGCCGCCTCGTGCGGCTCGGCGAATCGGTGGCGCCGATCCTGGCGCATTACCCGCCGGTGGTGGCCCGTCTGCTGGGCGAAACCATGGCGCTGGCCGCCGGCCTGGCCGGCGGGCTGAAGTACAAGGGCGTGTTCACGCTCCAGGCCCAGGGCAGCGGCCCGGTGTCGCTGCTCGTCACCGACGTGACCAGCGAGGGCGACATCCGCGGCTATGCCCGCTGGGACGGCGAGCGCCTCGCCGCCGTCGAATCCGATCCCACCGTTCAGCACCTGATCGGGCACGGCTATCTCGCCTTCACCGTCGACCAGGGCCCGGACACCGACCGCTACCAGGGCATCGTCGAGCTCGACGGCCCGACCCTGGCCGAATGCGCCCAGAACTATTTCCGCCAGTCCGAGCAGATCCCGACCGCGATCATGCTGTCGGCCGAGGGGCCGGGCGGCGGCCACGGCTGGCGCGCCGGATGCCTGATCCTGCAGCGGATGCCGGCTTCGGCCGGCAGCGACTTCGCGACCGAGGAGGCCGACGAGGCCTGGCGCTCGGCGGTGATCCTGATGGCCAGCACCCGCGCCGGCGAGCTGCTCGACCCCGGTCTGGCCGCCGACCGGCTGCTGTACCGGCTCTATCACTCCGACGAGCTCAGGCTGCTCGACGCCCGGCCGCTCGACGCCTCGTGCCGCTGCTCCAGGGAGCGGGTCGCGAGCACCTTGCGCTCGTTCCCGCGCGACGAGATCGAGAGCCTGCGCGACGAGCGCGGCGACGTCGTGGTCACCTGCGAGTTCTGCAAGGCCGGGTACCACTTCGACGACGACGACCTCGACCGGGTCTACGCGTCTTGACGGGGCGGCGTGCGCGGCCAAGAATGGCGGCGCCGCCACTTCGACCGGAATCCCCGCCATGAGCCTCCGCCCGTCCGGCGCCGTCGCCGCCGTGCTCCTGACCCTGACCCTCGGCGCCTGCGAAGTGCCGCCGCCGCAGCAGGCCCTGCCGCAGCTCACCTTCGCCCATCTCCAGCCCTACCGGTTCGATGTCGGAACGGTCGAGATCGTCGACCAGTACCAGGCGCCGATGCGCGATCCCAACGTCGAGCACGTGATGCCGCTGCCGCCGGCCGCGGCGGTCAAGCGCTGGGCCCAGGACCGCCTGCAGCCGATGGGCACCACCGGCGCCGTGCGCGTGATCATCCGCGACGCCAGCGTCGTCGAGGTGCCGCTGAAGACCGACACGGGCCTGGCCGGGCTGTTCAAGCAGCAGCAGGCCGAGCGCTACGACGCCAATCTCGAGCTGGCGCTGCAGGTGCTCGACGAGCGCAAGTTGGCGCAGGCGGAGATCACCGCCCGCAGCCAGCGCTCGCGCACCATGCCCGAGGGCGTGACCCTGAACGAACGCGACCGCATCTGGTTCGGCATGGTCGAGGACATGATGCAGGACCTCAACGCCCAGCTCGACCGGCTGATCCCACAGTATTTCGGGTCTTCCCTGATGCGGTGAGGCGCCGGCGCGCGGCGGCGGCCGGGTCCTCTCCGCAACTTCCCACCCCGAAGTGTAACATCGGCGTTGAAATCGCCCCCGTCTCCGTGGCTTCATAACGCGCCGCGCGCCTTGGCCGGGCGGACCGGGTCGAACGGCCTGGTCGCGCTCCGCCGCCGCGGTCGAAGGACGCGTTCGGAGCCAACCGGCGCTCGGTGAGGAGAGGGATTCAGCGGTGAGTTATCACATTTCGAATGCGCCGGCGGGCAGCCGGCTTCTGGTGTCGGGCAACGACGCGATCGCGCGCGCGGCATGGGAGGCGGGCACCCTGGTCGCGGCGGCCTATCCCGGCACGCCCTCGACCGAGATCCTGGAGACGCTGGCGTTCTTCAAGGACGTCGACAGCCACTGGGCGCCGAACGAGAAGGTGTCGCTGGAGGTCGCGATCGGCGCCTCGATCGAGGGCGCGCGCGCCTTCTGCGCCATGAAGCATGTCGGCCTCAACGTCGCCGCCGACGCGCTGATGTCGCAGACCCTGGCCGGCGTCCAGGGCGGCCTGGTGATCGCGGTCGCCGACGACGTCGGCCTGTCCTCGTCGCAGAACGAGCAGGACAGCCGCTTCTGGGGCCGCTTCGCCCACATTCCGGTGCTGGAGCCGTCCGACGCCCAGGAAGCCTACGAGATGACGAAGCTGGCCTTCGACATCTCCGAGCGCTTCGACACCCCGGTGCTGGTGCGCCTGACCACCCGCGTCTGCCACGTCAAGTCGGTGGTCACCGTCGGCGAGAAGCAGAGCCGCCCCGCCGCCGGCTTCAAGCCCGATCCGCTGCGCTGGGTGCTGATGCCCGGCACCGCCAAGCGCCGCCTGCCGCTGATGTTCCAGCGCGACGAGGCGCTGCGCGCCTACAGCGAGACCTGCGAGGTCACCCGCCTCGAGGACGGCGAGGACAAGCGCGTTGGCTTCGTCGCCTCCGGTCCGGCGGCGCTGGCCGTGCGCGAGGCCTATCCGAAGGCGCCGATCCTCAAGCTCGGCCTGTCGCATCCGCTGCCGGTCGAGCGCATCCGCGCCCTGGCCGGCCAGGTCGACAAGCTGGTCGTGGTCGAGGAGACCGAGCCGCTGGTCGAGCAGGAGCTGAAGGCCGCCGGCATCGCCTGCGCCGGCAAGGACATCCTGCCCAAGAGCGGCGAGCTGGCCTTCGACATCGTCCGCAAGGGCGTCGACTGCCTGCTCGACGGCGCCCGCCCCGACGGGCTGTGCGCCGCCGCCGACGTGTTCCCGCGGCCGCCGACGATGTGCGTCGGCTGCCCGCACCTGCCGCCCTATTACGTGCTCGCCCGGCTGCGCAAGGAGGTGATCATCTCCGGCGACATCGGCTGCTACACCTTGGGCGCCGGCCAGCCGTGGAACGCGCTCGACACCACCATCTGCATGGGCGCCTCGATGGGCGTGGCGCTGGGCATCGAGAAGGCCCGCAAGCACTCCGAGGCCGACAAGGACAAGGCCGTCGTCGCGGTGATCGGCGATTCGACCTTCCTGCACATGGGCCTGCAGGGCCTGCTCGACATCGCCTACACCAAGGGCAACGTCACGGTGATGATCCTCGACAACGGCACCACCGCGATGACCGGCGGCCAGGAGCACGCCGGCACCGGCCGCGACATCCGCGGCGATGCGGCGCCGCGCGTCGACTTCGCCAAGCTTTGCGTCGCCCTGGGCATCGATCCCGACCACATCCACAGCGTCGATCCCTACGAGATGCCGACGCTGATGAAGCTGGTCAAGCGGGAGATGAAGCACGACGGGCCGAGCGTGATCATCACCAACCAGCCCTGCGTGCTGATCGACAGCCACCAGAAGTTCACGCCCTACGAGGTCGACGACGACAAGTGCAACGGCTGCTCGAGCTGCCTGCGCGTCGGCTGTCCGGCGATCCTGGTGCGCGAGCGCCGCACCGAGACCCTGCCCAGCGGCAAGGAGAAGGTGATGAACTTCGTCACCATCGACACCCAGTTCTGCACCGGCTGCTCGCTGTGCGTGAAGACCTGCGGCCCCGACGCCATCGTCCACGCCGCGGTGCGCAACGCCGCCGAGCCGGTCACCGCGAAGACGATCAAGGAAGGAGCCGAGGCATGAGCGGCACCGCGTTCGAGACCACCGACGTCATCGTGGTCGGCATCGGCGGCCAGGGCGTGCTGACCGCCGCCGAGATCATGGCCGAGGCCGCCATCGCCATGGGCTGGGACGTCAAGAAGACCGAGGTCGCCGGCATGGCCCAGCGCGGCGGCATGGTGACCTCGCACCTGCGCTTCGGGCCGAAGGTGCTGGCCCCGGCCATCTCGGCCGGCAGCGCCGACGTGCTGCTGGCCTTCGAGGCCGCCGAGGCGCTGCGCTCGCTGCACTGGCTGCGGCCCGAGGGCCTGGCCGTCGCCAACACCGAGCAGCTCATCCCGCCGGTGGTCACCACCGGCAAGTTCAGCTATCCCGAGGACCCGATCGGCCAGATGAAGGCGCGCCACGGCCGCGTCTTCGCCCTGCCGGCGGCCGAGATCGCGATCAAGGTCGGCGGCAGCAACCGGCTCGCCAACACGGTGATGCTGGGCGCCGTCGCCGATTTCCTGCCGTTCGGCGCCGATCTGCTGCTGCGGTGCACCCTGGCCCGCTTCTCGAAGCGCCCCGAACTGGCCGACGCCAACCGCCTGGCCTTCGAGGCCGGGCGCCGGGCCGCCAAGGACCTCGCCGCCGCGGCCACCGCCGCCGCGCAATGATCGCAACCCTCCTGCCGGAGAAGCGGGCGGCCCGCCGGCTTCTCCGGGGGAGTCCCGCATGCTATCCTCTTCCCAGAATTCGACCCCGGAGTTCGCATCATGGCTGACGACATCCAACGCGCCATCCAGGCGATGCTTTCGAGCCTCGGCACCGGAAAGGGCCAGGCCGCCGCCGCTTCCGGGCCGAAGCCGGTGTTCTGCATTTCGCGTGACTACGGCTCGGGCGGCGACGACGTCGGCCACAAGCTGGCCGAGAAGCTCGGCATCGGCTATTTCGACAGCGACATCCTGGGCAAGATCGCCCAGCGCACCCATGCCGACGCCGACGCCATGAAGGCGCTCGACGAGGGCGTCGCCAAGGCCCGCGACCTGTGGCTGTACTCGCTGGTCACCGGCCAGGACCTGTCGCGCGACACCTACAAGCGCCACCTGGTCAACATCATCATGAGCCTGAGCCGCGTCGGCGGCGTCATCGTCGGCCGCGGCGCCCATGTCGTGCTGTCGAAGACCAAGGCGGTGCGCGTGCGCATCACCGGCTCGCCCGACGTCTGCGCCAAGCGGGTGGCGGCGGCCGAGGGCCTGAGCCTCGAGGCGGCGCGCAAGAGGATCGAGCAGGTCAACGCCGAGCGCGGCAAGTTCGTCTGGGAGACCTACCAGGCGCGCCTGAACGACCCCACCGGCTTCGACCTGACGATCAACACCGACCGCATCGACGACGCCGAGGCCATCGTCGCGCTGCTGATGCAGGCGCGCGACCTGATCTCGGCCAAGGCTTCGGCATGAGGATCCTCGCCGCCGCCCTGATCGCCGCCGGGCTGCTGGCGAGCCCGGCGGCGGCGCAGCAGCCCGAGCGCGAGAGCCCGGGCGAGCTGCTCGACGATGCCGCCCAGAAGATGCTGCAGGCGCTGAAGCTGATGCTGATGGCGATCCCGCAATACGCGGCGCCCGAGATCAACGAGAACGGCGACATCATCATCCGCCGCATCCATCCCGAGGACGAGAAACCGGAACCGGAGAAGGAAGAGGCGCCCGAGAAGGCGCCGGGCAAGGCGATCCAGACGCAGACGTGAAGCTCGCCCGGCCCCTGGGAGCGCGGGTCTGCGGACCCATAGGCTTATCAGGGCCTACGGCGCCGACACCCCCACCCTCCCCACCGCTCCGCGGTGGGTCCCCTCCCTCTCCCGCAGGCGAGGGCTTTGCGAAACTCGAACACCCCGCAGCAGTGCGGCGGCGACCTGGCAGCTCTCTTGTTCGTCATGCCCGGGCTTGTCCCGGGCATCCACGTTTCTCCGCTAATTCAGTGATTTAGCCGCTTCTTCGGCGGCGTCACGTGGATGGCCGGGACTTCGCCCGGCCATGACGAGCATGCCCTGGGCGAGCGTTCGCAAAGCTCTCGCGGGCGGGGAGGGGCCTAAGTTAGCGCCGTCCTTCCTACCGCGACACCAGCGGCGCCGCGGCGGTCCACCAGTCGGGGTGCGCGTCGGCGATCGTCGCGGCGGCGGCCTGGGCCGCCTTCTCCTCGGCGAACAGGCCGAAGCAGGTGGCGCCGCTGCCCGACATGCGCGACAGCAGCACGCCCTCGCAGCGCGCGATGGCGCCGAGGACGTCGCCGATCACCGGCGCCAGCCGCAAGGCCGGCGTCATCAGCTCGTTGCGCCGCCGCGCCAGCATCGCCGCCAGTTCGGCGGCGTCGGCCGGGGCGCACTCGAGCGGCAGCGGTTCGGAGAAGCCCTCGTCGCGGGCCTTGAACACCGCCGGGGTCGAGACGCCGACGCCGGGATTGACCAGCGCCAGCCAGGCGGGCGGGAGCGCCGGCGCGTCGGCGAGGCCCTCGCCGACGCCGGTGACGGCGGTCGGGCGGCCGCGCAGGCAGACCGGCACGTCGGCGCCGAGGCCGAGGGCGAGGCGCATCAGTTCGCGCTCGGGCAGGGCGACGTCCCACAGCAGGCACAGTCCGCGCAGCGCCGCCGCCGCGTCGGCCGAGCCGCCGCCGATGCCGGCGGCGACCGGCAGGCGCTTGGTCAGCGCGATCTCGGCCGCCGGCGCGACGCCGCAGGCGCCGGCCAGCACGCGGGCGGCGCGCAGCACGATGTTGTCGTCCTCGGCCGCCAGCCCGGCGGCGGTCGGGCCGTCGAGGCGCAGCGACAGCCGGTCCGAGGGCCGCAGCGTCAGGGTGTCGCGGACGCCGGCGAACACCATCAGGCTGTCGAGCAGGTGGTAGCCGTCGTCGCGGCGGCCGACGACGTGCAGGTAGAGGTTGACCTTGGCCGGCGCGTCGACGACGACGCTGCCGTCGGGCTGCAGGCGCGCGGTGCCGCAGGCCGGCAGGCTCATCGCCAGGCCGGTCCCTTCGCCGGCACCACGCCGGAGGTCGAGGCCAGCTTCTCCTTCAGCTTGGCCAGCATCTCGGGATCCTTGGTCAGGCCCTGGGTGCGCAGCCACTGGAACCGCGCCTCCTCGATGCGGCCGACGCGGGCCAGCGCGTCGCCGAGATGGTCGTTGATGGTCGGATCCTGGGGCTGCAGCTCGACGGCGCGCTCGAGATGGGTCACCGCCGATTCGTAGTCGCCCAGCCGGTACAGCACCCAACCCAGGCTGTCGACGATGTAGCCGTCGTTGGGGCGCAGCTCGACCGCCTTCTCGATCATGCGCTGGGCCTGCGGCAGGTTGATGCCCTGCTCGACCCAGCTGTAGCCGAGATAGTTCAGCACCAGCGGCTGGTCGGGTTCGAGCTCCAGCGCCTTCAGGAGGTCGCTCTCGGCGCGCAGCCACTTGCCCGAGCGCTCGAGGCTGATGCCGCGGCTGTAGAACAGACTCCAGTGGCGCCGGTCGACGGCGCCGACGCGGGCGATCGCCGCGTCGTAGGCCTCGGCCGCCTCGGCGAAGCGCTCGTTGCGGCGCAGGATCTCGCCCAGCTCGACCAGCGGGTCGGGGCTGTCCGGGCGCTCGGCGGCCAGCCGGCGCAGCCGCGCGACGGCGGCATCGATCTCGCCGAGCTGCTCCTGGTTGGCGGCCAGCCGCATCTGCGCCGGCCACCACAGCGGCGAGTCCGGCGCGATGGCGGCGTAGACCGCGTTGGCGTCGGCCAGGCGGCCCTGGCCCTGCAGGATGTCGGCCAGCAGGATGCGGGCCAGCGGAAAGTCCGGCTCGAGGTCGAGCGCCATGCGCGCGAACATCATCGCGATCTCGGGGGCGTTGCTCTGGCGCACGGTGCTGGCGGCGCCGAACATCGCCTCGGCCAGGCCGGCGCGCGCCGAGTCGACCACCCGCGGCGTCGCGGCGCCGCGCGCCAGCATCGACTCGGCATCGAACAGCACCGAATCGGGATGCGTGCGCGTGTAGCCGCGGTAGATCTCGCGCGCCCGCTCCGGCCGGCCGGTGCGCTGGTAGAACGCGCCGACCGCGTGCACGGTGCGGATGGTCAGGCCGCCCGGCGCGGCGATGGTGTTGCGGTAATACTCCTCGGCGACCGTGTCGCGGCCGACGAGGTCGGTGATCAGCCCGGCATGGAAATCGTGCAGCGCCGCCAGATGCGAGTTGTTGGCCAGCGGCGACAGCACCTGCAGCGCCTCGTCGACGCGGTCCTGGCCGACCCGCGTCCAGGCGACCACCAGCGGGCCGATGAAGGTGTTGATGCCGCGGCTCGGCAGCGCCTGCATGCGGCGCTCGGCGGCCGCGAAATCGCCGGCCTTGGCCTCGCGCAGGGCGAGCAGCAGTCCGGCCAGGCCGGCGTTGGGATCGTAGGTGAACAGCCGCCGGGCCAGGGTCTCGGCCTGGTCCATGCGGCCTTCGGCCAGCATCAGCGCGAAGGCGCGCTGCAGCAGTTCGGCGTTGTCGGGATCGCGCTCGAGCGCGTCGAGGTAGAACTCGGCCGCCCGGCCGCCCTGGCGCTGGTGCTGGGCGTGCAGCCCGGCGAGATAGTTGCCCAGGCCCGAATCGCCGGCCTCCAGGGCCCGCCCCATGGCGACCGAATCGGCCGGCTGGCCGCCGAGTTCCGCGGCCGGATCGGCGCAGGCGGCCGTGCCGGCCGCCAGCAGCGCGGCGGCGGCGAGTCGGCGAAGGATGCGGGGCGCCGGTGCGGGCATGAAATCTCTCTCCAGTGGCACGGGTCGGGAGAGCGTCGGCGACGGGGCCGCGAAGCGGGCGGCGGTACCGCCCGTCGCTCGCCGCGGCTCACATGTTGGGGTAGTTCGGCCCCCCGCCCCCTTCGGGCACGACCCAGTTGATGTTCTGGGTCGGGTCCTTGATGTCGCAGGTCTTGCAGTGCACGCAGTTCTGCGCGTTGATCTGCAGTCTCGGCCCGCCGCCGCCCTCGTCCTCGACGATCTCGTAAACTCCGGCCGGACAATAGCGCTGCTCGGGGGCGGCGTACAACGGCAGATTCACCTTCACCGGCACCTCGGGGTCCTTGAGCTGCAGGTGCGAGGGCTGGTTTTCCTCGTGGTTGGTGTTCGAGATGAACACCGACGACAGCCGGTCGAAGGTGATCCTGCCGTCCGGCTTCGGATAGGCGATCTTCGGGCAGTCCGACGCCTTCTTGAGCGACTCGTGGTCCGGCTTGTGGTGCAGGGTCCACGGCGCCTTGCCCTGGAAGACGTAGGTGTCGAGCGCCGAATAGGCGATGCCGCCCCACAGGCCCCAGTGGAAGGCCGGGCGGATGTTGCGGGCGCGGTACAGCTCGTCCCACAGCCACGACTTCTTCAGCTTCTCGGGATAGGCCGAGGCCTCGACCGCGCCCTCGGCCTCGGCGGCCAGGGCCTGGAACACCGCCTCGGCGGCGACCATGCCCGACTTCATCGCCGTGTGCGAGCCCTTGATCTTGGGCACGTTGAGGAAGCCGGCCGAATCGCCGACGATCAGGCCGCCGGGGAAGGTCAGCTTGGGGATCGACTGGAAGCCGCCCTCGGACAGCGCGCGGGCGCCGTAGGCGATGCGCCGGCCGCCCTCGAAGGTGGCCCGGATCGCCGGATGGGTCTTGAAGCGCTGGAACTCCTCGAACGGGCTCAGCCACGGATTCTCGTAGTCGAGGCCGATGACGAAGCCGACGGCGACCTGGTTGTCCTCGAGGTGATAGAGGAACGAGCCGCCGTAGGTCCTGGTGTCCAGCGGCCAGCCGACGGTGTGGACCACCGTGCCGGCCTTGTGCTTGGCGGGCTCGATCTCCCACAGCTCCTTGATGCCGATGCCGTAGGTCTGCGGGTCGCAGTCCTTGCGCAGGCCGAACCTGTCGAACAGGGTCTTGGTCAGCGAGCCGCGCACGCCCTCGGCGAAGATGGTCTGGCGCGCGTGCAGCTCGACGCCGGGGGTGTGGTTCGCGGTCGGCTGGCCGTCCTTGCCGATGCCCATGTCGCCGGTCGCCACGCCCTTGACGGCGCCGTTCTCGTGGTAGAGCACCTCGGCGGCGGCGAAGCCGGCGAAGATCTCGACGCCGGCGGCCTCGGCCTGCTCGGCCAGCCAGCGGCAGACGTTGCCCAGCGAGACGACGTAGTTGCCGTCGTTGTGCATCTGCGGCGGCGTCGGCAGCTTGATCGCCTTGCCCTCGGTGAGGAACAGGAAGCGGTCCTCGCGCGCCGGCGTGTTCAGCGGCGCGCCCTTGTCGCGCCAGTCCGGAATCAGCTCGTCGAGCGCGCGCGGCTCGACGACGGCGCCGGACAGGATGTGGGCGCCGACCTCGGATCCCTTCTCGAGAATGCAGACCGACAGCTCGGTGCCGGCCTCGGCGGCGAGCTGGCGCAGGCGGATCGCGGCGGCGAGGCCGGAGGGGCCGGCGCCGACGATCACCACGTCGAATTCCATCGATTCGCGTTCGGACACGATTCTTGTCCCTTGTTCCCTTCCCTGGTCCGGGTTCTATAGCATGCCGAACGTCCTGTTGCGACCGCGAAGCGCGTGCTAGGCTCCGGACGATGCAGGAGAATTTGGCCCTGGACGCGCTGTTGCGCTGGTACGTCGACGCCGGCGTCGACGAGACGATCGGCGACGCGCCGCTCGATCGCTACCGCGCGCCGGCGCCGCGGCCGGCGCCCCCCGATTCGGCGCCGCGACCGCGCCCGGCGGCGCCGGTTGCGGCCGCGGCGCCGGTGCCGGCGGCGCCGGCCGAGGCGCCGGCCAGCCGCGCCGCCCACGCCGCGGCGGCGGCGGCCAGCCTGCACGACCTGCGCCTGGCGCTTGAATCCTTCGACGGCTGCGCGCTCAAGCGCACCGCCAGCACGACGGTGTTCGGCGACGGCAACCCCGAGGCGCCGGTGATGGTGATCGGCGAGGCGCCGGGCGCCGAGGAGGACCGCCAGGGACTGCCGTTCGTCGGCGCCAGCGGCAAGCTGCTCGACCGCATGCTGGCCTCGATCGGGCTCGACCGGCGCACCGGCGTCTACATCACCAACGTCGTCTGCTGGCGCCCGCCCGGCAACCGCAAGCCGACCCCCGGCGAGGTCGAGATGTGCCTGCCGTTCATCGAGCGGCACATCGAGCTGGTCGACCCCGAGGTGCTGATCCTGTTCGGCGGCGCCGCCGCCTCGGCGCTGCTGGCGCGCAACGAATCGATCAGCGCGCTCAGGGGCCGCTGGCACGACTACGCCACCCCGCGGCTGCCCCGGCCGGTGCCGGCGCTGGCGACCTACCACCCGGCCTTCCTGTTGCGCACGCCGAGCCACAAACGCGAGGCCTGGCGCGATCTCCTGGCGGTCCGCAGGCGCCTGGACCGCCGCGCCTGACCCGGTCGGCGCCGCGCCCTATCCGATCGCGCTTGCCCGCTCGCATGCCGCGGATTTATAAATCCACTGATGCTCATCAGCGAAACCGATAGGGGCGGGCGCACGCGAAACCGGGTCGGGGCCCTGCTGGCGACGATGCTCGCCGCCGCGACCGCCCTCTCGGCTCCCGCCGCCGCCCAGGCCCAGGACCGCGTGCCGCCGGCGGCGGTCACGGCGGCCGTCGGCGGCGACGTCGGACGGATCGGGCGCAAGGTGCCGCCGCCGCCCGTGCTGTCGGAGGCCGACGCCGCCGCCTACCGCAGGATCTTCGAACTGCAGCGGCGCGGCGACTGGGCCGGCGCCGACGCGCTGATCGAAAGGCTCGGCGACGACGTGCTGCTGGGCGACGTCCAGGCCCAGCGCTACTGGCACCCCGATTACCGCACCAGCTATCGCGAGCTGAAGGCGTGGATGGCGGCCAACGCCGAGCACCCCGACGCCGAGCGGCTGCACCGCCTGGCGCTCAAGCGCCAGCCCAAGGGCGACACCGGGCTGCGGGCGCCGGTCGCGGCCAGGCTCGGCGACGGCGGCATCGCCACCGGCGGCGGCGAGGCGTCGTCCTGGGAGGCCGTCGAGCACGGCGCGGGCCAGCATCTCGGCGCCGCCGAGCGCCGCAAGCTGCGCAGCCTGACCATTCGCATCCGCAAGCTGGCCCGCGGCGGCAAGCTCGACGCCGCCGAACAGGCGCTGCGGGCGCCGGAGCTGCAGCGGCTGGCCGAGAAGACCGACATCGACGCGCTGCGGGCCGAGATCGGCGCCGGCCACTTCGTCCGCGGCGCCGACGCCGAGGCGCTGGCCGTGGCCGAGCCGGCGGCGATCCGCTCGGGCGACCGCATCCCGCAGGCGCACTGGATCGCCGGCCTCGCGGCCTGGCGCAGCGGCGATCCGCTGCGGGCGCGCAAGCATTTCGAGGCCGTCGGCAACGCCAGCGGCTCGCCGTGGATGGTCGCCGCCGGCGCCTACTGGGCGGCGCGCGCCAATCTGGTCACCCGCCGGCCCGAGGTGGTCAACCACTGGCTGGAGATCGCGGCGGCGCATCCGCGCACCTTCTACGGCCTGCTGGCCCGCCGCGCGCTCGGGCTGTCGATCGCCTTCGCCTGGGAAAGCGCGCCGTTCACCGACGCCGACGCCGACGCCGTCAGGCGCGTTCCCGCCGGGCGCCGCGCCCTGGCGCTGCTGCAGCTCGGCATGCGCGACGAGGCCGAGGAGGCGCTGCGGCGCCTGTCGCCGCGGGCGACGCCGTCGCTGTCGCGCGCGCTGCTCGGCCTCGCGGGCGCCGCCGAGATGCCGGAACTGGTGGTGACGCTGGGCGGGCTGGTCGCCAGCCGCGACGGCCGCTATCACGACAGCGCCGCCTTCCCGGTGCCGAACTGGCAGCCGGCCGGCGGCTGGAGCATCGACCGGGCGCTGATGCTGGCCTTCGCGCGCCAGGAATCGGGGTTCGATCCCCGCGCCGAAAGCCCGGCCGGCGCCGCCGGCCTGATGCAGCTGATGCCGGCGACGGCGCGGGCGGTCGGCGGCGGCAAGGTCAGCCGCGAGCAGCTGTTCGACCCCAGCTACAACCTCGCCCTCGGGCAGGCCTACATCAAGCACCTGCTGGCCCATCCCACCATCAAGGGCAACCTGTTCCTGCTGGCCGCCGCCTACAACAGCGGCCCGGGCAATCTCGACCGCTGGCTCAGGGACATGCGCCACGGCGACGATCCGCTGCTGTTCATCGAGAGCATCCCGTCGCGCGAGACGCGCGGCTTCGTCGAGAAGGTGATGACCAACCTCTGGATCTACCGCGCCCGGCTGAACCAGCCGATGGCGTCGCTGGACGCGGTGGTCAGCGGCGACTGGCCGACCTACGACGAACTCGACCAGCGCAAGCCGAAGCGGCGCAAGCTGGCGAACAGGAACGGCGCCCCCGAGTAGGAATCGCGACGGCCGGACCCGTCCGCGACGGGCCCGGCGATCACGTCGAGACGCCTCTCTCCTCAGCTCACGATCTGCCAGGTGCCGTCGGGCTGCTGGCAGGCCACGCCCTGCGCGTCGCGCGGGCGGCCGTCGATGTAGACCGTGTGCACGTATTCGCGGCACAGCCGGCCGGCGGTCTCGTAGGTGCGGATCGGGGTGACGCGGCCATAGACGTCGCCGCCGGTGTTCCAGGCGACCGGTTCGCCGGTGACGATGGCGCGGTTCTGGGCCAGCACCGCCTGTTGCTGCTGCTCGCGCTCGATGCCGGTGGCCATGGCGCCGCCGAGCAGGGCGCCGAGCACCGCGCCGCCGGCGGTGGCGGCGACGTTGCCGGTGCCGCTGCCGAGCTGCGAGCCCAGGAAGCCGCCCGCCGCCGCGCCACCCAGCGTGCCCACCGCCTGGCCGGTCGAGACGCCGCCGAACGTCCGCGAGGTGCCGTCCTGGGCGCAGGCTCCGAGGCTGGCGACCACCAGCGGCGTGATCAGAATCCGGCGAAGCTTCATCGGTCTTTCTCCTCGGTGGTGTCGGGCTGGTTTGCGAGCGGTTCGCCGGCTTCGGCCGGCGTGCGGGCCTGCTGGCCGTCCTCCGGCGGTTGGCCGACGACGGCGGCGTCCGGAATGGTGCGCTGGTCGAGGTCGACGCTTTGCTCGGCGTCGGGGAAGCGCGTCGTGGCGGTGGCCGGCGGCACGATCGGCACATTGGCGTCGCGACCGCCCTCGCCCAGGGTGTCCTGCGCGTCCTGCGGCTCGGGGACGGCGCGCGGCTCGCCGGCCGCCGCCTGGCCGATGCCGAGCGCCTGCCGGGCGGCGGCGAGCGCCTCCCAGCAACCCTCCTCCATGCCCGCCTCGGCCTTGGCCTGGGCGGATTTCAGCAGCGGCTCGGCGCGTTGGCGCTCGGCCTCTCCGGCCTGCTGCAACTGCTCGAAGCCGCGCGCCGTGGCGCCGGCGCAGTCGCTCTCGCTCGCGGCGGCCGGCGCGGCCGCGCCGAAGGCCAGGATGGCGGTCGTCAGCAGCAGTCTCGGGGTCATCGTCGAGTCTCCGGTCGTTGGCTCAGTTCGCCCGCGAGGCGCGGCGCCGCGGACGCATCCCGGCGCCGGCCAGGTGCGGCGGCCGGGGCGGCAGCAGGTCGCCGTCCATCAGCTTGCGCAGCCGCCGGCGCGCCCGCGACAGGCGCGACTTCACCGTGCCCATCGGCACGTTCAGCGCCGCGGCGGCGTCCTCGTACTGCATGCCCTCCAGGCCGACCATCAGGACGACCTGCTGCTCCTGCTCGGGCAGTTCCTCGAAGGCGCGGGACAGGTCCTTCAGGGTCACGCTGTGGTACTGGCGCGCCGGGCACGACACCGAGCTGTGCTCCTCGAGCAGCGGCACCTGGGCGTTGACCGACGCGTGGCGCAGATACTGGTTGATGTAGAGGTTGTGCAGGATGGTGAACAGCCAGGCGCGCAGGTTGGTGCCGCGGCGCCATAGATGCTCGCGGGAGATCGCCCGCTCCAGGCAGTCCTGGACCAGGTCCTCCGCGTGGATGGAGTCGCGAACAAGCACGCGAGCGTATCGCCGAAGGTTCGGGATGTGCTCGCTGACCATGTTCGGGAATTCCGCCATGTTTTTCACCTTCCGTCCCGTGTGTTCTTAGGCGAAGGCAAGCGGATTACTATCCGCCTCGGCCGGGGCTTATTGAATCCGACAGTAACCCTCGACTAGCGGAAGAGGTGTGCGTGCCGCCCGATGAACGAAAGATGGGCTGACGTGGTAGTACGGCTAGGCATAAGCCGCCAGCCGCGCCGGCAGGCGCCGCCTCCGTTCGGGAGGACGGCGCCGCCGCGCCGGCGGCGGAGGCGGGGCCGGTCGCTCAGTGGCCCTTGGCGCGCTGCACGTTCTCGCCCATCGCGTCGATGCGCTCGCCGTCCAGCAGCTTGCGCGCCTTGGGGAACAGTTCGTTCTCCTCTTCATGTACGTGGTGTTCGACGTTTTGTTTCAGCTCCTTGATCGCGTTCATCCATTCGTCGCTGTCGACGGGGATGCCCTCGATCCTGTCGAGCAACTTCTCGACCGCCTTGTGCTCGGAAATGCCTTCCTCGACCAGGTCGTGCGTCGGCTTTTCTTCGCGAAGTACCGGATAGAACGCCTTCTCTTCGGCCTTGGAGTGGCGCAGCAGTTCTTCCTTGAGCTTGTGGAAGATGTCCTCGCGGGTCTGGCGCGCTCCCGGCGAGAGCCCTTCGATCTTGCCGAACAACGCCTCCACCTCGCGGTGGTCCTTCTTCAAAGTCTCGAACACGTCCATGTCGGTTCTCCACAGGTTCGCGATGGAGAACGGCGGCGCCGGCGTCTGGTTCCGCGAGCCGCCGCTCGCGCGCGCCGACCTGCCGAAAGCGGGAGGAACCAGGGGCACCGCCGCGTGTTGCACCAGCGCGGAGACGGTCGCGCGGGGGTTCAATCGCCGGGCGCGCGTCCCATCTCCTGAATCGTGCGCCGCCGGGCGCGGGACGCACCGGCGGCGCAACCCGGGCAGGAGGAGAGATTGAGCGTTCCACATCCCCAGCCGCCGTCGGCGCGCGGCGCCGCGGCCGAGCGCTTCCGCGCCGTGCGCGCCCAGACCGAAGCGCTGACCGCGACCCTGTCGCCCGAGGACCAGGTCGTGCAGTCGATGACCGACGCCAGCCCGACCAAGTGGCATCTCGGCCACGTCACCTGGTTCTTCGAGACCTTCGTGCTGGCGCCGCGCCAGCCCGGCTACCGCCTGTTCGACCCGGCCTTCCCCTACATCTTCAATTCCTATTACGAGAACGCCGGCCCGCGCCACCCGCGGCCGCGGCGCGGCATGCTGACGCGCCCGCCGCTCGAGCGGGTGCTCGCGTACCGGCGCCACGTCACCGCGGCGACGGCCGCGATGATGGAGGGGCTCGACGACGAGTCCTGGGCCGAACTGGCGCCGCTGATCGAGCTGGGGATCAACCACGAGCAGCAGCACCAGGAACTGCTGCTGACCGACATCCTGCACGCCTTCGCCGAGAACCCGCTGGAGCCGGCGGTGTTCGCCCCCGCCGCGGTGCCGGCGCGGCCGGCGCCGCCGCTGCGCTGGCTCGACTTCGAGGGCGGCAACCGCGCGATCGGCCACGACGGCCACGGCTTCGCCTACGACAACGAGGGGCCGCGGCACATCGTGCACGTGGCGCCGTTCCGCCTGGCGTCGCGCCTGGTCACCAACCGCGACTATCTCGACTTCATCGCCGACGGCGGTTACGCCGAGCCGCGGCTGTGGCTGTCGGACGGCTGGGCGACGGTGCAGGCCGAGGGCTGGACGGCGCCGCTGCACTGGCGCGAGCGCGACGGCGCGCGGCTGCAGTTCACGCTGTCCGGCACGCTGCCGCTCGACCTCGACGCGCCGGTGGTCCATGTCAGCTACTACGAGGCCGACGCCTACGCCCGCTGGGCCGGCAAGCGCCTGCCGACCGAGGCCGAGTGGGAGACGGCGGCGCGCACGCCGGCGGCGCGCGGCGGCAATTTCATGGAGCGCGGCGTCTACCGGCCGCTGGCCGCCGAGGCCGGCGACGGCCTGGCGCAGATGTTCGGCGACGCCTGGGAATGGACCGCCAGCGCCTATTCGGCCTATCCCGGCTTCCGGCCGGCCGCCGGCGCGCTCGGCGAGTACAACGGCAAGTTCATGTGCAACCAGATGGTCCTGCGCGGCGGCAGCTGCGCGACCGCGGCCGACCACGTGCGGCCCAGCTACCGCAACTTCTTCTATCCCCATCAGCGCTGGCAGTTCGGCGGCATTCGCCTGGCGGAGGACCTATGAACCACCCGACGCAGACCTTCGACCGCGAGTTCCGCGACGCCGTCGTCGCCGGCCTGTCGCGGCCCGACAAGCGCATCCCGTGCAAGTACCTCTACGACGCCGCCGGCTCGGCGCTGTTCGACGCCATCTGCGAGCTGCCGGAATACTACGTCACCCGCACCGAGGTGGCGCTGCTCGAGGCGCGGGCGCCGGAGATCGCCGAGCGCGCCGGCCCGGCCTGCCGGGTGGTCGAGTTCGGCGCCGGCTCCAGCCGCAAGATCCGCATCCTGCTCGAAGCGCTCGACGTCGCCGCCTACGTGCCGGTCGACGTCTCGCGCGAGTACCTGCTCGCCCAGGCGCAGTCGCTGTGCGAGGACTACCCGGCGCTCGAGGTCCATCCGGTCTGCGCCGACTTCCTGCGCGAGTTCTCGCTGCCGCCGACCGACGAGGGCGGCAGGGCGGTCGGCTTCTTCCCCGGCTCGACGATCGGCAACCTGCCGCCGGTCGAGGCGCGCGCGTTCCTGGCGCGCTCGGCCCGGCTGCTGGCGCCCGACGGCATGCTGGTGATCGGCGTCGACCTGAAGAAGGACCGCGACGTGCTGCACGCCGCCTACAACGACTCGGCCGGGGTGACCGCGCGCTTCAGCCTCAACCTGCTGGCCCGGGTCAACCGCGAGCTCGGCGGCGACTTCGACCTCGACGCCTTCGTCCACCGCGCCCGCTGGAACGAGGAGCGCGGCTGCGTCGAGATCCATCTGGTCTCCCGGTCCGACCAGACGGTGACGATCGGCGGGGCCCGCTTCGCCTTCACGGCGGGCGAGGCGATCCATATCGAGGATTCGCACAAATACGCGCTGTCGGAGTTCCAGGAGCTGGCCGGCGCGGCCGGGTTCCGGCCCGAGGCGGTGTGGTGCGACCCCGACCGGCTGTTCAGCATCCAGTGCCTGCGGCCGGGGCGGTGCTGAGGGGCCGTGGGGTCGGCGGCGGCCTAATGGGCCGCCAGCGCCCGCTCGATCAGGTCGTGGAGCTGGTTGCCGTTGACCGGCTTGTGCAGGATCGGCAGGCCGCTGGCCGCCGCTTCGCGCAGGCGGTCGGCGCCGGTGTCGCCGGTGACCAGGATGCCGGGGATGGCGGCGGCGAAGGCCGACTGGATCGAGCGGATCGCGTCGACGCCGGTGCGGCCGTTCTTGAGCCGGTAGTCGGCGACGATGACGTCCGGCGGCTGCTCGCGGCCGCGGAGCTGGTCGAGGGCGTCGTCGGCGGAGCCGGCGGCGACCACGTCGTAGCCCCAGCTCTCGAACAACATCTGGTAACCGACGAGGACGATCGCCTCGTCCTCGACGACCGCGATCAGGCCGGGCCGATCCTTGCCGATTTCGGGGCGGGCCTGATCCCACTCCGGGTTGGAACCGTTCACGCCAGCCCCTATTCTCGTACGAACACTTTCCAAGGCGAACACCACTGTCGGATACACCGCTATACTGCACTCTGTTCGCTGTCAAATGAATTCATCTGGGGTAATAGAGCATTATACCCTTTGGATAGGCCGCAGAACCCTGGCCCTCTACCGCTGTTGATAAGCCCGTGGAAAGACTGTTGGGAAAAGCGCGATGGACCTTCTTCGCATTATCGCGGCGATCCTTCTGCCACCACTGGGGGTTTTCCTTCAAGTGGGGTTCAGAGGCCACTTCTGGTTGAATATTCTGCTGACGATACTCGGCTACATCCCGGGCATCATTCACGCCATCTGGGTCATCGCCCGCTATCCGCGCCTGCCGGCGCCGCCGCGCTGAGGCGCAGACGGAAAAAGGCGCCCCGCGAGGGGCGCCTTTCCCGTGTGACGATGCGTCGGTCGGCGGGCTTAGAAGCCCATGCCGCCCATGCCGCCCATGTCGCCCATGTCGCCGCCCGGCATCGCCGGACCTTCCTTCTTGGGCTTCTCGGCGATCATCGCCTCGGTGGTGATCAGCAGGGCGGCCACCGAAGCGGCGTCCTGCAGCGCGGTGCGCACGACCTTGGTCGGGTCGATGATGCCGGCCTTGATCAGGTCGGTGTACTCGCCCATCTGGGCGTCGAAGCCCCAGTTGGCGTCGCCCTTCTCCAGCACCTTGCCGGCGACGACGGCGCCGTCGAAGCCGGAGTTCTCGGCGATCTGGCGCACCGGCGCCTGCAGCGCGCGGCGGACGATCTCGATGCCGACCTTCTGGTCGTCGTTGTCGGGCTTCAGGCCGTCGAGGGCCTTGACCGAGTACAGCAGCGCGACGCCGCCGCCCGGGACGATGCCTTCCTCGACCGCGGCGCGGGTGGCGTGCAGGGCGTCGTCGACGCGATCCTTGCGCTCCTTGACCTCGACCTCGCTGGCGCCGCCGACCTTGATCACGGCCACGCCGCCGGCCAGCTTCGCCAGACGCTCCTGCAGCTTCTCGCGGTCGTAGTCCGAGGAGGTCTCCTCGATCTGCGCCTTGATCTGCTTGCAGCGGCCCTCGATGTCGGCGCGGGCGCCGGCACCGTCGACGATGGTGGTGTCTTCCTTGGTGATCGTCACCTTCTTGGCGGTGCCGAGCATGTCGAGCGTGACGCTCTCCAGCTTGATGCCCAGGTCTTCCGAGATCACCTGGCCGCCGGTCAGGGTGGCGATGTCTTCCAGCATCGCCTTGCGGCGATCGCCGAAGCCCGGCGCCTTGACCGCCGCGACCTTGAGGCCGCCGCGCAGCTTGTTGACGACCAGGGTGGCCAGGGCCTCGCCCTCGACGTCCTCGGCGATGATCAGCAGCGGACGGCTGGACTGCACCACGGCCTCGAGCACCGGCAGCAGCGGCTGCAGGCTGGCGAGCTTCTTCTCGTGCAGCAGGATGTAGGGGCTGTCGAGCTCGACCGTCATCTTCTCGGCGTTGGTGACGAAATACGGGCTGGTGTAGCCGCGGTCGAACTGCATGCCCTCGACGACGTCGAGCTCGGTCTCGAGGCCCTTGGCCTCCTCGACCGTGATCACGCCCTCGTTGCCGACCTTCTCCATCGCCCTGGCGATCATCTCGCCGATCGACGTCTCGCCATTGGCCGAGACGGTGCCGACCTGGGCGATCTCGTCGTTGGTGGCGACCTTGCGCGAGCGCGCCTTGACGTCGGCGACGACCGCCTCGACCGCCATGTCGATGCCGCGCTTGAGGTCCATCGGGTTCATGCCGGCGGCGACCGCCTTCATGCCCTCGCGGGCGATCGACTGCGCCAGCACCGTCGCGGTGGTGGTGCCGTCGCCGGCGAGGTCGGCGGTCTTCGAGGCCACTTCGCGCACCATCTGCGCGCCCATGTTCTCGAACTTGTCGGACAGCTCGATCTCCTTGGCGACGGTGACGCCGTCCTTGGTGATCCGCGGCGCGCCGAACGACTTCTCGATCACCACGTTGCGGCCCTTCGGACCCAGGGTGACCTTCACCGCGTCGGCGAGGATGTCGACGCCGCGCAGCATGCGCGTGCGGGCATCGGTGGAGAACTTAACTTCCTTGGCAGCCATATCGTGCAACTCCCGGCGTTAGCCGATAATTCCCATGATGTCGGACTCCTTCATGATCAGGAGCTCCTCATTGTCGATCTTGACCTCGGTGCCCGACCACTTGCCGAACAGGATCTTGTCGCCAGCCTTGACGTCGAGCGCCACGACCTTGCCGTCCTCGCCCCGGGCGCCGGGGCCCACGGCGACGACTTCGCCCTGCTGCGGCTTTTCCTTCGCGGTATCCGGGATAATGATGCCGCCAGCGGTCTTTTCCTCGGATTCGAGGCGCCGGACCAGCACACGGTCATGCAGCGGCCTGAACTTCATTCACAACCTCCGTTGAAGCGCCGAGTGGCTTTGTCGAAACAGGATGAGCCGGAAGCGCATGTTGTTAGCACTCTCCCCCGGCGAGTGCTAAGGGTCTAAGGTCCGGGCCGGGCGCTGTCAAGAGCGGATCGCGCGCCGGTTGGCAGCACTCTGGGGCGGTGGCTGCCAACTCATTGATAACGCTGAATTTTCTTGAAATCGCCGCGGAGGCTTCCCAAAGTCTTGGGTATCCGGAACGATTCGGGAGTGCCTCGATGCGCGGTTTGGAGAAACAGCTTCAGGACTATCGCCTGACCACGGCCGAGATTCTCTACCACATGCCGGACCATCCCGGCCTGCTGCAGAGCTACGTCTGGCAGGACCTCGACAGGCTGCCGGAATTCCCGGTGCTCAGGAAGTTCCTCGAATTCTGGGAGAGGCGGCTCGACGGGCGGCTGCACTCGGTGCGCGTGGCCAGCGTCGCCGTGGTGACCCCGGGCGAGCTGCGCATGGCGCGGCACGTGGGCCTGCTGCATTAGTCTCTCATCCCCCGCCGGCGGCTCCGGGGGCGCCGTAGCCGAGATAGACGGCGCGCACCCGCTCGTCGGCGCGCACCGCCTCGGGCGGTCCGGCGGCGATCAGGCGGCCGCGGCTCATCACCAGCACGCGGTCGGCATGGCCGAACACCACGTCCATGTCGTGCTCGGTGAACAGGACGCCGGCTCCGCCCTGGGCGGCCAGCGCGCGCACCAGCGCCATCAGCGCCGCCCGCTCGGCCGGGGCCATGCCGGCGGTCGGCTCGTCCATCAGCAGCAGCTTCGGCCGGTTGGCGAGCGCCAGCGCCAGCTCCAGCCGCTTGAGATCGCCGTAGGACAGCTCGGCGCACGGCCGCCCGGCCTGGGCGCCGAGATCGACCCGCGCCAGCAGCGCCTCGGCCTCGTCGACGCCCCAGGCCGCCGCGCGGCCGAACGGCCGCAGCAGGCGGCCGTCGCGCGACAGCAGCGCCGTCTGCACGTTCTCGCGCACCGTCATCGAGGCGAAGGTGGCGGTGATCTGGAAGCTGCGGCCGACGCCCTGCCGCCACAGCCGCCGCGGCCCGGCCGCGGCGGTGTCGCGGCCGTCGAGCACGATGCGGCCGGCATCGGGCGCGAGCTGGCCGCCGATCATGTTGAAGCAGGTGCTCTTGCCGGCGCCGTTGGGACCGATCAGGGCGACCATCTCGCCGCGCGCGACCGTCAGGTCGACGCCGTCGACGGCGTCGACGCCGCCGAAGCTCTTGCGCAGGCCGGTGACCTCGAGCAGGCTCATCGCCGCCGCTCCGCCAGCCGGCGCGCGGCCCCGAGGATGCCGCCGGGGAACGCCGCCGCCAGCACCACGATCACCACCCCGACGACCAGGCGCCAGTAGTCGGTGGCGGCCATCAGCTCGGTCTGCAGCAGCTTGTAGGCGGCGGCGCCGATCAGCGGCCCGGCCAGCGACTGGACCCCGCCCAGCAGCATCATCACCAGCGCGTCGACCGAGACCGGGATCGACAGCACCTCGGGAAAGACGCCGCCCTTCAGGAAGGCGTACAGGCCGCCGGCCAGCCCGGCGACGCCGCCGCCCAGCGCGAAGCCCAGCCAGCGCTGGCGCGCCACCCAGATGCCGATCGCCGCCGCCCGCAGCGGCGAATCCCGCCCGGCGCGCAGGCCGTAGCCGAACGGCGCGCGCCCGGCCTGCCACAGCACGGCGACGCCCAGCGCCACCGCCGCCAGCACCAGCAGGGCATAGCGCCCGGGCGTGCCCGCCCAAGCCGCCGGCCACACCCCGAGGATGCCGTTGTCGCCGCCGGTCAGCCCGTACCACTGGAACGCGACGGCGTGCAGGATCTGGGCGAAGGCCAGGGTCAGCATCGCCAGATAGACTCCCGACAGCCGCACGCAGAACCAGCCGAAGCCCAGCGCCGCCGCCGCCGCCGCCACCGGCGCCAGGGCGATGGCGGCGGCCATCGGCACGCCCAGGCGCTGGTGCAGCAGCGCCGCGGCATAGGCGCCGACCCCGAAAAAGGCGGCGTGGCCGAAGCTGACCATGCCGCCGGTGCCGGTGACGAACTGCAGGCTGGCGGCGAACAGCGCGAACACCAGCACCTCGGCCAGCAGGGCGTCGCCATAGGGTCCCAGCCACCACGTCGCCGCCGCCAGCGCCGCGACCAGGGCCGCCGCCAGCGCGGCGCCGCGGCGGGGCGCCGGCAGCGGCGGCTCGGGCGGCGGCGCCCGCGGCGGCGCGCTCTCCGGCCGCCCGAGCAGGCCTTGCGGCCGCACCACCAGCACCGCCGCCATCGCCGCGAACATCAGCACCAGCGTCGCCTGCGGCAGCACGAGGATGCCGAAGGCGCCGATCTCGGCGATCACCACGGCGGCCAGGAAGGCGCCGCCGACGCTGCCCAGGCCGCCGACCACCACGACCACGAAGGCCTCGACGATCACCTGCAGGTCGAGACCGTGATGGATCGCCTGGCGCGGCACCTGCAGCGCGCCGCCGAGCCCGGCCAGGGCGGCGCCGAGGGCGAACACGGAGGTGAACAGCAGCGCCTGGTTGACGCCCAGCGCCGCCACCATCTCGCGGTCGAGGGTCGCGGCGCGCACCAGCACGCCCCAGCGCGTGCGGGTCAGCAGCAGCCACAAGCCCAGCAGCACCAGCGGCCCGAGGCCGATCAGGAACAGATCGTAGGTCGGAAACGGCTGGCCGAGGATGGGGATGGCGCCGCCGAGCCCCGGGGCGCGCGGCCCGAGCAGGTCGGTCGGCCCCCAGACCATCAGCATCAGGTCCTGCAGCACCAGCACCAGGCCGAAGGTGGCGAGAAGCTGGAACAGCTCCGGCGCCTGGTACACCCGGCGCAGCACCGTCGTCTCCAGCGCGGCGCCGACCACGCCGACGATCACCGCCGCCAGCGGCACCGCCGCCCAGAAGCCGACATGCCCGGTCAGGGTGAAGGCGAGGAAGGCGCCGAGCAGGAACAACGCGCCATGGGCGAAGTTGACCACCCGGGTGACGCCGAAGATCAGCGACAGCCCGGCGGCGACCAGGAACAGCGACGACGCGCTGGCCAGGCCGTTGAGGAACTGGACGGCGAAGAAGCTCATGCCGGGCCGGACAGCCGGCTAGTCACCCGGCCGCATCTGGCGGACGACGTCGGGCGGCGGCAGCACGGCGGCGCCGTCGACGTAGCGCCAGTCGACCATCACCGGGCGGCCGTCGCGCACGGCGGTGCGCCCGACCCAGGCGCCCATCGTCGACTGGTGGTCGGCGGCGCGGAAGGTGATGGGTCCCGACGGCGATTCGTAGCTCAGGCCCCGGAAGGCGGCGATCATCGCCTCGGTGTCGGCGCCGCCGGCCTTGTCCAGCGCCGCGGCGATCGCCAGGAAGGTGTTGTAGCCGACCAGCGAGCCCATCATCGGCGGTGCGCCGAAGCGTTCGCGATAGGCGGCGACGAAGGCGGCGTGGGCGGGATCGTCGATGTCGTACCAGGGATAGCCGGTGACGATCCAGCCCTCGGGCGCTTCGGCGCCCAGCACGTCCAGGTACTCCGGCTCGCCGGTCAGCAGGCTGACCACCGGGCGGTCGGCGAACAGGCCGCGCACCTGGCCCTCGCGCACGAACTTGGCGAGGTCGCCGGCGAAGGTGACGTTGAAGATGGCGTCGGGCGCGGTGCGGGCCAGCGCCTGCACGGTGGCGCCGGCGTCGAGCTTGCCCAGCGCCGGCCACTGCTCGGCGACGAATTCGACGTCCGGCCGGCGCTCCCGGAGCAGCCGCTTGAAGCTGTCGACCGCCGACTGGCCGTACTCGTAGTTCGGCGCCACCGTCGCCCAGCGCCTGGCCGGCAGCTTCGCCGCCTCCTCGACCAGCATCGCCGACTGCATGTAGGTGTTGGGCCGCAGGCGGAAGGTGTAGCGGTTGCCCCGCGACCAGGTCAGCGCGTCGGTCAGCGGCTCGGCGGCGACGAACAGCACCTGGCGCTGCTTGGCGAAGTCCGACACCGCCAGCCCGACATGCGACAGGAAGGTGCCGGCCAGCAGGTCGACGCCCTCGCGGCCGACCAGCTCGTTGGCGACCGTGACCGCGTCGCCGGGGCGGCCGCCGTCGTCGCGCGAGACCACCTCGAGCGGGCGCCCGCCGGCGACGCCGCCGGCGGCGTTGATCTGCTCGACCGCGAGCCGCCAGCCGTTGCGGTAGGGCAGGGTGAAGGCGGGAACCGCCGTGTAGCTGTTGATCTCGCCGACACGCACCGGCTGGGCGGCGCGGCCGCGGCGCGGCGCCGCGGCGACGGCGGCGGTCGCCGCCGCGCCGATCAGGACGTCCCTGCGGCTGACCATCCGAGCCTCCCCTTGCTCGCCCGGCCGCCGTCAGGCGGCGGCCAGGCCGTTGCGGCAGTGCAGGACGTTGAACAGCCCCAGCGGCGGCACCGGCTGGTTGGAGATCACCTCCAGCTCGCTGTCCGACAGGATGGCGTCGAGCCGGAAGTCCGGCCGCCAGCCGAGCCAGCGCGCCATCGGGCTGAGCATCTGCACGATCGGCGTGTTGCGGTCGGTGTCGGAATGGAAGTGATTGCAGATCACGATCGTGCCGCCCGGCTTGCACACGCGGCGCATCTCGGAGAGCACGCGGACCGGGTTCGGCACCACGCTCATCACGTACATCGCCACCACGGTGTCGAAGGAGCCGTCCTCGAAATCGAGGTTCTCGGCATCCATCTCGTGCAGCGCCTCGACGTTGGTCAGGCCGCGCTGGCGCACCCGCTCGCGCGCCACGTTCAGCATGTCGCCGGACACGTCCATGCCGACGATCCTGATGCCGCGGTCGTAATGCGGCAGCGACAGGCCGGTGCCGACGCCGACCTCCAGCAGCCGTTCCGGCTTGAGCTGGTTGATCGCCCGCACCGAGCGCGTGCGGCCGTAGTTCATCACCGGGCCGAAGACCACGTCGTAGACAGGTGCATACCGCCGGTACGCCCGGCGCACAGACTCAAGGTCCATCTTTTTCGTTCCACCGTCCAAAACCGTTCGAGCCGTCGTCGATAGCAGCAATTCGACCGCGAGTCAGCCCCGACGATCGCCCAAGGGGAAAAACTCCCCCGGCGCGGCCCCGACCAATATCGGGTGCCGCCGGGCGCGAGTCGAGCCCGTTCCGAGGCCGAGCGCGCGGTTCTTTGGGAATTCCGGGCCGCGCAAGCGGGGAGGCGGCCTTTCGACGCCGCGGCCTAATCGGCCCGCTCCGGCCCCTCGTAGAACTCCGGCCACAGCCGCTTGACCACCGGGCCGTCGGCCGCCATCGCCTGGCAGGTGTCGATGATCTTCGGCCGCTCGCGGGCGGGCGCTTCGGCGGCGCGCTTCTCGCGCACCGGATAGAGGGTCTGGTAGGCGGTCGTCGCCATCGGCCCCAGCAGCTCGACGATGTGGGTGCAGCCGTTCACGCCGCCGAAGCGCTTGCGCACCTCGCCCCGGAAGCCGGGGCCGATCCGCATGCCCTCCAGCGCCGCGAACGGCGCCGCCGCGGCGTGACAGGGGATGAACGGCCCGGCCTCGATCACCGCCTCGGCACGGCGGATCAGGAAGTCGTCGTCGATGGTCAGGCGCACCAGCATCAGGTGCAGCGGCTCGCCGGCCTCGACGCGACCGCTCGCGCGGTCGGCGTTGTCGAAGCCGTAGGCCTTGGTGTCGAGCAGCCGGCCCTCGATGTCCCACAGCCCGTCCTCGCGCCGGAAGCCCTGGCATTCGACGGTCCGCGCGTGCATCGGCTGCCGGGCGGCGGGGGGCGAGAGGGGCATGGCTACTCCGGTTCGGTGTCCTTGGGCTTCGGCGGCGGCGTCACCCGCAGCAGCGTGATCTGGTTGCGCTGGCGGCGCGCGATCTCGAAGCGGAAGCCGTGGAACAGGAAGGTCTGGCCGACCTCGGGAATCTGGCGCGATTCGTGGAGCACCAGTCCGGCGATGGTGGCCGCCTCCTCGTCCGGCAGCCGCCATTCGAACTCGCGATTGAGGTCGCGGATGGTGACGTCGCCGTTGATCATATAGGAGCCGTCGGACTGCGCGCGAACCCCCGACACGGTGACGTCGTGCTCGTCCGAGATCTCGCCGACGATCTCCTCCAGGATGTCTTCGAGCGTCACCACGCCCATCAGGGTGCCGTATTCGTCGACCACCAGCGCGAAATGCTCGCGGCGCTCGCGAAACGCCTGGAGCTGCTCCAGCAGGGTCGTCGATTCGGGAATGAACCAGGGCGGCGAGGCCAGGCTGGCGACGTCGAGCTCGTCGATGGCGTCGGCGTGCTGGCGCACGGCGCGCAGCAACACCTTGGCGTTGATGACGCCGATGATGTTGTCGTGGTCCTCGCGCCACAGCGGCAGGCGGGTGTACGGGCTCTCCAGCACCTCGTCGACGACGCGGGTCGCCGGCAGCCTGGCGTCGATCATCACCACGTTCTTGCGATGGGTCATGATCTCGCCGACCGCGACCTCGTCGAGGTCGAGGATCGAGCGCAGCATCGCCCGCTCGTGGCGCACCTCCTCGGTGGTGTGCATCTCGATGGCGCCGCGCAGCTCGGCCAGCGCCGCCTCGATGTCGGTGCTGGTCGAGAACTTGGCCCCGAACAGCCGCAGGATCCCGTTCAGCACAAGCTGGATCACCTGCACGATCGGCGCCAGCACCGTCACCAGCACGGTGATGATGCGGGCGATGTTCTGCGCCATGCTGTTGGCGTTGTGGATGGCGTAGGTCTTGGGCAGGATTTCGCCGAACATCAGCACGACGACGGTCATCAGCGCGGTGGCGTAGACGACGCCGGCCTCGCCGGCCATGGCGATAAGCACGCTGGTGGCCAGCGACGAGGCCAGGATGTTGACCAGGTTGTTGCCGAGCAGGATGGCGCCGATCAGCCGGTCCTTGCGCTCCAGCAGCCGGTTGACGATGCCGGCGCGGACATGGCCCTCCTGCTCGAGCTGGTGCATCAGCGGCCGCGACACCGCGGTCAGCGCCGTCTCCGAGGCCGAGAAGAAGGCCGAGAAGCACAGCAGCACCACGATGATGGCGATGGTGATCGTCATGACGGGTCTCCGGTCAGCCGGTCACGGCGGCGTCCATCACCGCCTGCAACGCTTCGGGCGGCACGTCGCGGCTGAGGAACGCCCGGCCGATGCCGCGCGCCAGCACGAAGGTGACGCGGCCGTCCTGGACCTTCTTGTCGCCGCCCATGTGCCCGATCAGCCGGGCGGCGTCCCAGCGCCGGTTCGAGACCGCGCGCGGCGCGACCGGCAGGCCGCAGGCGGCGAGATGGCGGCGCAGCCGGGCGGCGTCGGCGGCCGGGGCGAGGCCGAGCCGGGCCGACAGCTCCAGCGCCATCACCATGCCGATCGCCACCGCCTCGCCGTGCAGCAGCTCGGGGCCGTAGCCGGTCTCGGCCTCGAGCGCGTGGCCGAAGGTGTGGCCGAGATTGAGCAGCGCGCGCAGGCCCGATTCGCGCTCGTCGGCGGCGACGATGCGCGCCTTGGCCTCGCACGAGGTCACCACGGCGCGGCGCACCGCCGCCGGCTCGCCGGCCAGCACCGCGGCGCCGTTGTCCTCGAGCCAGGCGAAGAACGCGTCGTCGTCGATGACGCCGTACTTGACCACCTCGGCGTAGCCGGCCCGCAGCTCGCGCGCCGGCAGCGTCGCCAGGGCGCCGATGTCGGCCAGCACCAGTCGCGGCTGGTGGAAGCTGCCGACCAGGTTCTTGCCCTGGCGGGTGTTGATGCCGGTCTTGCCGCCGACCGAGCTGTCGACCTGCGACAGCAGCGTCGTCGGCACCTGCACGAAATCGACGCCGCGCAACAGGATCGACGCGGCGAAGCCGGCGAGGTCGCCGATCACGCCGCCGCCCAGCGCCACCACCATGGTGCCGCGCTCGCAGCGGGCGTCGAGCATGGCGTCGAGCAGGCGTTCGAGATGGGAAAAGCTCTTGGTGTGCTCGCCGGCCGGCAGCACGACATGGCCGTGGGCGATGCCGGCGGCGTCCAGCGCCGCCAGCAGGCGGCCGAGATGCAAGGGCGCGACGTTGGCGTCGGTGACCACGAAGGCCCGTTTCTGGCGCATCACCGGCAGCATCAGCGCCCCGGCGCGCTCGATCAGGCCGTGGCCGACATGGATGTCGTAGGAACGGGCGCCGAGCTCGACGCGGACCAAGTCGGTGTCGCTCACGCTGCCTTCTCCACATGTCGGCGCAAGGCCGCCAGCACCGAGTCGACGGTGCGCTCGGGCGGCTCGTCGAGGCTGTCGACGACGACGTCGGCCGCGGCGTAGACGGGATAGCGCTGCTCGATCAGCCGCCGCAGGGTCTCGCGCGGATCGCCCTCGCGCAGCAGCGGCCGGTGGTCGCGGCCGGCGGTGCGCTTGACCAGCAGGTCGAGGTCGGCGCGCAGCCACAGCGAGATCGCGTTGTCGCGGATGCAGCGGCGCGTCTCGGGGTCCATGAAGGCGCCGCCGCCGGCGGCCAGGATCCGCACCGGCCCGCCGAGCAGCCGCGCCATCACCTTGCGCTCGCCCTCGCGGAACGCCGCCTCGCCGTACAGCGCGAAGATGTCGGAGACCGAACAGCCGGCCGCCGCCTCGATCTCGGCGTCGGCGTCGGTGAAGGGAATGTCCAGGCGGGCCGCCAAGCGCCGGCCGATGCAGCTCTTGCCGGCCCCCATCAGGCCGATCAGCACCACCGGCCGGGTCAGCGCCAGTTCGGTCATCGCCGCCTCGACCCAGGCGATATGCGGCAGGGCGCCGGTTGAAAGGTGCCGCCGGGGCCGGTAGAGTGGACGTCGCTCGCCATGTCGGATGAATCCAAACTCAACCCTCTGTTAACGTCGCGGGCGTATACAAGAGCGCGGGCAGATCGTCGCGCCCCGTCGAGCCGCCCCGCGCTTGTAACCGCCGCCGGGCGGGGCTGTCCATAGAGTACAATCGCAGGTGCCGACTCGTCATGAGCAAGTTGTCCCGTTTCCTGGTCCTCCTGGTCGGCGTGGTCGTGGTCGGCGGCGGCGCCTATCTCGCGACGTGGGATCCGCCGGCGCCGACCGCCAGGATCGAGAAGGTCATTCCGAATGACCGCTTCCCCCGCTAACGCGGCGATCGGCCTGCTGGCCCTGGCGGCCGCCGCCTGGGCCGGCGCCGCCGCGGCCGAGACGGCGCCGACGCCGTTGCGCCGCGCGCCCGCGGCCGAGCGCCCGGCCGCCGTCGTCGCTCCCGTGACCAAGCCCGACTCGCGCCCCTCCGGCGGCTCCGGCGTGCAGGTCGAATCGCTGGCCGCCCCCGACTTCAACGCCGTCGGCGTGCTCGACGAGCGCCGCGGCGGGCTCGGCATCGACATGTGGAGCGGCAGCATGCGCCCGCTGGTGCAGAAACTGCTGCCCAGCCTGCCCGCGACCACGCCGTCGCGGACCATGCGCGCGATGATGCGCAAGCTGCTGCTGTCGACCGCGGCGGTGCCCGAAGGAGAGGCGCCGCTCGGTCCGTCGCTGCTGGCCCAGCGCGTCGAGCGGCTGTGGGCGATGGGCGACGTCGAGGGCATGCTGGCGCTGATCGACGCCGCGCCGCGCGCCGGCGAGACCACGCGGCTGCTGCGCCACCGCATCGACGGCTTGCTGCTCGAGGGGCGCCACGAGGCCGCCTGCGCCGACATCGCCGCCGCGCGCCGGGGCGAGGACGCGGACGGCTATCTCGCCAAGGTCGAGGCGTTCTGCCACGCCGTCGCCGGCCGCGTCGCCGAGGCCGGGCTGATGGCGTCGTGGCTGCGCGAGCGCGGCCACATCGATCCCGCCTTCTACGCCACGCTGGAAGTGCTGCTGGGCGTGCCGGGACCCGAGCTGGAGACCCTGCCGCAACCGCGGCCGCTGCACCTCGCGATGCTCAAGGAGGCCAAGCGGCCGCTGCCGATCGACGCCGCGCTGGGCAACGATCCCGCCGTGCTGCGCGCGGTGGCGCTGTCGGTCAACGCGCCGCTCGACACCCGGCTGCTGGCCGCCGAGAAGGCCGAGGGCGTCGGCGCCCTCGACACCGAGGTGCTGCGCCAGCTCTACGCCGGCACCACCCTGAAGGAGAACGAGGCCGAGCGCTCGCTCGACGACGCCGCCGAAGACGCCGGCGCCCGCAGCCGCGCCCTGCTGTTCCGGGCCGCCCAGCTCCAGACCTCGGCCTCGGCGCGGGCCGAGATCATCGCCAAGTCGTTCGCCCTGGCGCGCAAGCGCGGCCAGTTCGCCGCCGCCGCCCGCGTCCACGCGCCGCTGATCCAGGAGATGGCGCCGCAGCCCGATCTCGGCTTCTTCGCCGGCGACGCCCTGCGCGCCCTGCTGGCCGCCGGCCGCGCCGAGGCGGCGAAGAAGTGGGTGGCGCTGTGCGAGCGCTCGCCCGCGGACGCCGGGCCGGTGTGGCCGCTGATGCGCCTGCACGAGGCCAGCGAGGACCAGCCGCTCGGTCCCGAGAAGCTGCTGTCGTGGCTCAAGGACCGCAAGACGCTGGCGCCGGAGCAGGCGAACCGGCAGGCCGCGGTGCTGTTCGGGCTGTTCGACGCCCTCGGCGACCGGGTCGGCAGCGAGGAATGGCTGGCGCTGATGGAGGGCCCGACCACCCTGCCCGGCAACCTGCCGCAGCCGGCGCTGTGGCACGCCCAGCGCATCGCCGCCGAGGATCTGCGCCTGGGCGAGACCATCCTGCTGTCCTTGGTCTCGCTGGGCCCCAACGGCCCCGGTGCCGTCGAGCCGACCAGCCTGTACCGCGTCATCGCCGCCCTGCGCCTGGTCGGCTTCGACGACGAGGCGCGGGCGCTGGCGGTCGAGGCGGCGCTGGCCAACGGCGTCTGACGGCGATGGCCTCCGACGGGGGCCGCCGGCACGTCGAGACCTTCCTGGAGATGATGGCGGCGGAACGCGCGGCCGCCGCCAACACCCTGGCCGCCTACCGCCGCGACCTCGAGGACTTCGCCGCCTTCCTGGCCGGCGCGGGCGTCGCGGTCGACGCCGCCGCGACCGAGGACGTGCGCGCCTATGTCGGCCAGATGGCGGCGCAGGGCCTCGCCGCCCGCACCGCCGCGCGCCGCCTGTCGGCGCTGCGCCAGTTCCATCGCTTCCTGGTCGCCGAGGGCCGCCGCGGCGACGATCCCACCGCCGCGATCGACGGGCCGCGGCTCGGCCGGCCGTTGCCCAAGTACCTGACCGAGGACGAGGTCGAGGCGCTGTTCGCCGCCGCGCGCCGGCGGTCCGGGGTCGCCGGCGCCCGCGCGGTGGCGCTGCTGGAGCTGATCTACGCCACCGGCATGCGCGTCTCCGAGCTGGTCTCGCTGCCGCTGGCGGCGGTCGCGCGCGACCCGCGCGTCCTGGTGGTGCGCGGCAAGGGCGCCAAGGAGCGCATGGTGCCGGTCGGCGAGCCGGCGCGCCAGGCCGTGGCGGAGTGGCTGCGCCTGCGCCCGGCGAGCCTGCCGCCGAAGACCGCGTCGCGCTGGCTGTTCCCGTCGGGCGCCGCCGAGGGCCACCTGACCCGCGACGGCTTCGCCAAGATGCTGGCGCAGCTCGCCGTCGAGGCCGGCCTGTCGCCGGCGCGGGTGTCGCCGCACGTGCTGCGGCACTCCTTCGCCACCCACCTGCTCGCCCATGGCGCCGACCTGCGCTCGGTGCAGCAGATGCTGGGCCACGCCGACGTCGCCACCACCGAGATCTACACCCATGTTCTCGACGAGCGCCTGAAGGGTCTGGTGCAGCGCCACCACCCGCTCGCCGGCGTCGCCCTCCCCCGCAAGCGGCCGCCGTCCTCCGACTGAGGCCCTTGCCTGCGCATGAAGCCGGCCGATATGGACCAGGGACGCGGCTCGAGGCGGAGATTGCATGCGAAACTGGACGCTGGACGACATCCCCTGGCACGAATTCGACCCGCGGGCGGTCGACCCGGCGCGGCTGCGGGTCGCCAAGGCGGCGGCCCTGGTCGAGCGCAACGGCGCCGACTACGCGACCTATCTGTGCAACGTCTTCCACGACGATCCGGCGTTCCAGGAAGCGGCGCGGCGCTGGGCCGAGGAGGAGGTGCGCCACGGCGCGGCGCTGGGCCGCTGGGCCGAGATGGCCGATCCCGGATTCTCGTTCGCCGACGCCTTCCGCCGCTTCGCAGACGGCTACAGGATCGCGGTCGACGCGCCGGACTCCGTGCGCGGCTCGCGCACCGGCGAGCTGGTGGCGCGCTGCATCGTCGAGGTCGGCACCAGCTCGTTCTACACCTCGCTGGCGCGCGGCTGCGACGAGCCGGTGCTGGCGACGATCTGCCGCAACATCGCCGCCGACGAGCTGCGCCATTTCAAGCTGTTCTACGGCCATCAGAAGCGCTATCGCGACACCGAGGGCGTCGGCCGCTGGCGGCGGCTGGCGACGGCGCTGGGGCGCATCCGCGAGAGCGGCGACGACGAACTCGCCTTCGCCTGGCACTGCGCCAACGAGCCGGACGCCGCCTACGAGCGCCGTCGCTGCACCGAGGCCTACGGCCGCCACGCCTACCGCTTCTACCGGCCCGACATCGTCGAGCGCAGCACCGCGATGGTCTGCAAGGCGGTCGGCTTCGAGCCGCGGGGCGCCGCGGCGCGCGTCGCCTCGTCGCTGGCCTGGCGGCTGATCCGTCGTCGGGCGGCCTGAGCCTGCGACTTTCGGCGGGACGGCACCGACCCTCGTACAACAGAGCCGCCCATGGCGCCGTGCTAGCATGGGATGCTGGAATCCCGTCCGGCAGGAGGCTCGCATGGCCCGACTTCTCGCGGCGCTCGCCGCCCTGGCGGCACTGATCTGCAGCCCTGCCGCCGCCGAATTCCCCGAGCCGGGGCGCACCTACGTCGTCGCCTTCGCCCAGGACACCATGGCCAACGACTGGCGCGCCGCCCAGGTTCGCGACGTCCGCCGCGCGCTGGCCGGGCATCCCGAGGTGCGGTTCGTGCATTCGGACGCCGGCGGCAGCATGGCGCGGCAGGTGCTCGACATCGAAACCTTCGCCGCCCAGGGCGTCGACGTGCTGATCACCAGCCCGCTCGATCCCGTCGCCATGGCGCCGGTCCTCGCCGCCGTCCACGCCAAGGGCATCCCGGTGATCCTGCTGAGCCGCCGCGTCGAAGGCGACGCCTACACCAGCTTCGTCGGTGCCGACAACCGGGCGATCGCCCGCCGCGCCGGCGTCTTCCTGGCCGAGCGGCTGGGCGGGCGGGGCCGCATCCTGATGCTGCAGCACATCCCGACGACGACGCCGGCGATCCAGCGCACCGAAGGCTTCCTCGAGGGCATCGCCGGCCATCCCGAGGTCGAGGTGGTGGCGATCCTGCGCGGCGACTCGCTGCGGGCCAAGGCGCTGCGCGCGGTCGAGCAGGCGCTGGCCTCGGGCCTGCGCTTCGACGCCATCTACGCCCAGAGCGACAGCATGGCGGCCGGCGCCCGCATGGCGCTGCGCGGCCGGGGCATCGATCCGGCCACGGTGCCGACCGTGGGCATCGACTACATCGCCGAGGCCCGCGAGGCGATCCGCGCCGGCGAGCAGGCGGCCTCGTTCACCTATCCGACCTTCGGCAAGGAGGGGGCCGAGCTGGCGATGCGGCTGCTGCGCGGCCAAACGGTGCCGCGGGAGGTGATCGCCGAGTCGGTGATGGTGACCCGCGACAATGTCGACGCCGTCGAGCCGATCTTTTGAGACGATGCCAAAAACCCTCAGAATCCGCCTTCTGGTGCTGTGGTTCGGTTCGGTCGCGCTGGCGCTCGCGGTCGTCGGGGTACTGTTCCGGCTGCTGCTCGGCGACCTGCACGAGACCACCTCGCGCAACGAGATCGCCCGCGCCTTCGAGGCGCTGGAGGCGCGGGTCGCCCGCATCGAGGCGCATCTGGCGCGCAACGCCCGCATCCTGGCGGCGCGTCGCGACGTCGTCGCCGGGCTGCATCTGATCAGCCGCTACGAGGACCGGGCCCGGCCGCAGCCGCTGGTGTTCGACGTCGAGAAGGCCGGGCTGGCGGTCGAGCTGGCGAAGCAGGCGCGGGCGGCGCATGTCGATTTCATCGTCCTGCACGACCGCGAGGGCGAGATCGCCGCCTTCTACGCCGCCGAGAGCGGCGCCGAGACCACCGGCTACGGCTCGTTCCACAACGGCGGGCCGGTGCTGATGAGCGTGGCCGGCGACGGCGGCCGGCCGCTGGTGGCGCCGCCGTCGCTCCTGGCCCTGCCGCCGGTCGCCGGGAACAGCGAGCGCCGCGGGCTCGACGGGCGCATCGTGCTGCGCGCCGGCCTGCCGGTGGTCCACACGCTGCCCGGGGCGGCCGCCGAGGCGCAGGGCGGCGTCACCGTCGGCACCGTGCTCGACGGCGCCGCGCTCGAGGACATCGTGCGCGGCACCAGCCTGCAGTTCGCGCTGGTGTCGGCCGCCGACGGGCGGCTGGTGGTGTTCGGGGTCGATCTGGCCGAATCGGCGGCGGGGCTGCCGGTGCTCGGCGAGGCGCCGCCGGCCAGCGAGGCCGACTGGCGGCTGCCGCATCCCGACATGTTCCTGGGCGCCGTGCGGCTGCCGCTGGCCGACGGCGGCTTCGCCTTTTTCGTCATCGGCGCCGAGAAGAGCCAGTTGCGCGCCAGCATCGCGGCGTTCGGCCGCGCCGCCCTGTTCGGCCTGCTGGCCGTCGCGGCCGTGCTGCTGCCGGGCGGGCTGTTCCTGCTCGACCGCTCGATCACCCGGCCGATCCGGCGGCTGTCGACCGCCGTGCAGGCGCTGCACGGCGGTCACCACCTCGCCGTCCCGGCGCCCGGCGGCCCCGGCGAGCTGTCGACCCTGGCCGGCGCCTTCAACGACATGGCGGCGACCATCCTGCGGCGCGAGGCCGACCTCAAGGCCAGCATCGACGAGCTCGGCCGTTCGAACGCCGAGCTGCAGCAGTTCGCCCATGTGGCGGCGCACGACCTCAAGGAGCCGGTGCGGCTGGTCGTCAGCTACGCCCAGCTTCTCGAACGGCGGCTGGGCGACCGGCTGTCGCCGGAGGAGCGCGAGTTCCTCGACTATCTCACCGGCGCCGCCCGGCGCATGCGCGAGCTGGTCGACGACCTGTTGACCTACTCCCGCGCCGGCATGCAGGAGCTGCCGACCCAGGCGGTCGACTGCCGCCGGCTGCTCGACACCGTGCTGAAGAACCTGGCGCTGTCGATCGCCGAGAGCGAGGCCGAAGTCACGGTCGGGCCGATGCCGGTGGTCCGCGCCAGCGCCACGGCGCTGATCGAGGTGTTCCAGAACCTGATCGTCAACGCCCTGAAGTTCCACGCGCCCGACCGTCCGCCGCGGATCGCCGTCACGGCGTGGCGGCGCGGCGGCGAATGGCTGTTCGCGGTGGCCGACAACGGCATCGGCGTCTCGCCCGAGTACCACGAGCGCATCTTCGAGGTGTTCCGCCGCCTGCACCCGGTCGACCGCTATCCCGGGACCGGCGTCGGGCTGGCGATCTGCCGGCGCATCGTCGAGCGCCACGGCGGCCGCATCTGGGTCGAATCCGAGCCGGGGGCCGGCAGCCGCTTCGTGTTCACGCTGCCGGCGCGCGGGCAGGATCAGGCCGAGGCCAGCTCGGGCAGCGATTCCGAGCGCGCCGCCGGCAGCATGCCGGCGAGCGGAACGACGATCGAGAACCGCGAGCCCGAACCGACGGTCGAGCGCACCTCGACCTTGTGACCGAGCAGCCGGGCCATGCGCTCGACCACCGACAGGCCGAGGCCGAGGCCGCGGCTGCGGTCGCGCTCGGCGTTGCCGATCTGATAGAAGTCCTCGAAGATCATCTGCAGCTTGTCCGCGGGAATGCCGGGGCCGGTGTCGCAGACGTCGATGCGCATCGTGCCGGCACCGGCGCGGCGGCAGCCGATCAGGATGCCGCCGCTGGCCGTGTAGCGCAGGGCGTTGGCGAGCAGGTTGCGCACCATGCGCTCCAGCAGCACCGGATCGCTGCGCACCAGCGCGGTGCAGGGCACCACCCGCAACCGCAGCCCCTGGGCGGCGGCCTGCGGCGCGCCCTCGTCGGCGAGCCGGCGCAGCAGCCGGTCGACCGGGAACACGCCGACCTCCGGCCGGATGACGCCGGCCTCCAGGGTCGAGACGTCGAGCAGCGCGTTGAGCAGGCCGTCGGTGGCCTCCAGCGCGGTCATCGCCTTCTCGACGATTCCCTTCAGCGACGGCTCGTCGAGGCGCAGCTTCAGCACCTCGAGGAACAGCCGCGTCGCCTGCAGCGGCTGGCGCAGGTCGTGGCTGGCGGCGGCGAGGAAGCGCGACTTG
>CAZJFH010000047.1:0-41170 GCA_964545205.1 uncultured Rhodospirillaceae bacterium | reverse complement strand
CGGCGCCGACGTCGGCGCCCTTGGTGAAGATGCCGCCGCCGAGACGCGCGAAGATCGAGATCAGCGACGCGCCGAACGACAGCGCCACCAGCGCCTCGAGAATGCCGCGCTCCTCGACGCCCGCCGCCGACAGGATGCCGTAATAGGCACCGACGCCGAGCAGGCCGAGGCCGACCACCAGCATGCCGGTGATGGCGCCGGACTTGAAGGCGACGTCCAGCGCCGGGGCAAGGCCACCCTCGCGGGCCGCCTCGGCGGTGCGGACGTTGGCGCGCACCGACACGTTCATGCCGATGTAGCCGGCGGCACCCGACAGAACGGCGCCGATGATGAAGCCGAACGCCGTCTTGAAGCCCAGCGTGGCGGCGAGGATCACCACCACGACGACGCCGACGATGCCGATCGTCTTGTACTGGCGGTTCAGGTAGGCGGCGGCGCCTTCCTGAATCGCCGAGGCGATTTCCTGCATGCGCTCGGTGCCGGCCGAGGTCCTCATGACCTGCTGATACGCATAGTATGCGTACGCCAGCGCCGCGGCGACGCCGAGCGCAATGATCAAAGCGTATGCCATTTTTGTGTCTTCCCCCTGAATACTGTGGTTTCCCCCGCCATGGCTACAGGGCAAACGAATTTGCCCGCGCGTCGACTACTGGTCTGACAGGGGTCCCACGGCGGCGGCTCAAAGTGACAGAAGACCCGACCGAAGGCAACCAACTCTGCGCCGATCCGCATAGGCGGAAGGCGAGAAGCAGACTACGCTAAATTAGGTACTTCGAATACTACCCTAGTGGGGGGCGAAACCGGTGCCTTACTGGACGAAGGCGTTGACGACCACGACGCCGTGGACGGCATCGCCCATCACGTGACGGGCGACCTTCAGCATCCGTTCCTGCACGGTTGCGGCGTCGACCTGCTCGCGGTCGCGCAGGTGATAGGGCAGATAGCTCATCATGTCTTCGAGCAGCGCGCTCTGGATCCGCGGCAGGTTGGCCGAAACCTGCGGCGCGACCGCCGGATCGACCTCGAGCTGGAGATTGAAGAAGATGCGCGCGCGCACCGACTGGCCCTCGAACACCGGCACGCCGATGGTGTCGAGCTGGATGTTGCGCAGCTTCGGGCCCGGCGGCGGCGCCGCGGCGGTCTCGCCGTCGGCCGCCTTCCCCACGTACGCCGCCAGCGGCCCCATGCCGACGAGGCCGAGGCCGCCCAGGGTGCCGCCGGCGATGAGGGCCAGCAGCAGAACGATGACCACCGCCTTCATCATGCGTCCTCGCGGAAGTGGCGGTAGCCGCTGCGCGGCGGCGTCAGCTCCCTGCCCTTCGAATCCGTCAGCCGCACGCCGGAGCCCTCGACCATGACTCCGATCGGCGTCAGCGGCACCCCGGTCTCGGCGGCGATCCGGCGAAGCGCGGAGTCGGCCTCCGGCGGTGCCGTGAACAGCAACTCGTAGTCGTCGCCGCCCCCCAGCGATTGGAGCCGCAAATCCGGCCGCCCGTCAATGGCCGCCAGCGCCGCGGCCGAGTACGGCACCGCCTCGGCATCGACCACGGCGGCCAGTCCGGAGGCGGCGCAGATGTGGCCGAGATCGGCCAGCAATCCGTCGGAGACGTCCATGCCGGCGCCGGCGACGCCGGCCAGGCGCGGGCCGAGGCCGCAGCGCGGCTCCGGCACGCGGTAGCGCCGCGCCAGCTCCGCCGCGGCGCCGGCCGGAGCGGCCAGCCGATCCTGCAGCACCGCCAGGCCGAGGAAGGCGTCCCCGATCGTCCCCGACACCCACACCCGGTCGCCGGCCTTGGCGCCGGAGCGGCGCAGCTCGCAACCCGGCGCGACGCTGCCGAAGGCGGTGACGGTCAGGGTCAGCGGCCCCGGCGTCGCCACGGTGTCGCCGCCGATCAGCGCCACGCCGAAGGCTTGCAGGTCGGCGCCCAGCCCGGCGGCGAAGGCGTCCATCCACGCGGCGTCGAGATGGCGCGGAAACGCCGCCGCCAGCACGATCCCCAGCGGCTCGGCGGCCATCGCGGCGAGGTCGGAGAGATTGACGCGCAGCAGCTTGCGGGCGATCAGATCGGCCGGATCGTCGGGCAGGAAATGCACGCCGGCCACCATCGCGTCGGTGGTCACCACCAGGCGGCGGCCGGCCGGGACCTCGATCAGGCCGGCGTCGTCGGTCAGGCCGAGGGCGCCGGGATACGACGCCGCCAGCGGTCGGAACAGCCGCGCGATCAGCGCGAATTCATCGCCGGGCGGAGTCGCCGCCACCACTCAGCTCCTCGTTCCGCACCACCTTGGCGATGCGGTCGAGCACCGCATTGACCAGCCCCGGCTCGGTGCCGGCGTAGAAGGCGTGGGCGACGTCGACGTATTCCGAGATGGTGACCCGCGGCGGGATGTCGGTGCGCGTCGCCAGCTCCCAGGCGCCGGCGCGCAGGATGGCCCTCAGCACGGCTTCGAGCCGCTCGGGCGTCCAGTCGCGCGACAGGGCGCCGGCGATCATCCGGTCGAAGTCGTCGCACCGGGCCAGCACGCCGCGCACGATGCCGGTCAGGAGCTGGCTGTCGGGTTCGACCAGCGGCATCTCGATCTCGCGCTCGTCGAGGTCGTACTCGTCGGGAACGGAATGCAGCGTGGTCGCGCCGAGGCCGTGCTGCAGGATGTCGCGCAGCACCGCGTCGGGCGAGATCTCGCCGACGTCGACGGTGTAGAGCGCCTGCACGGCGGCGAGTCGGGCGGCGCTCTTGCGACGCGTGCCCGCGGAAGGAGGACGGCGTTTCATCACTGGTTCAGCGAAAGCTCGCTCTTGAGTTCGATCATGCGCAGGCAGGCCCGCGCGGCAAGGCCGCCGATGTTCTTGCGCTCCGGCAACGCGCGGTCCAGGGCGCGGGCCTCGTCGGGGACCGTGAGGATGCCGTTGCCGACCGCCAGGCAGTGGCGGACGGCGAGATCCTGGAGGCCGCGCATGCTCTGGGTGCAGACATGATCGTAATGGCTGGTCTCGCCCTGGATGGCGCAGCCGAGCGCCACGTAGCCGTCGTAACGATCCGCCGCGGCCGACTGTTCCGCCGCGCGAAGGGCGTAGGCGACGGCGGCCGGAATCTCCAGCACGCCGGGCACGGTGATCTTGCGGTAATCGACGCCGGCCTCGGCCAGGGCGGCGACGCAGCCCTGCAGCAGGCCGTCGGCGATGTGGTCGTAGAACCGGGCCTCGACGATCAGGACGCGGGTCATGGCAGGCGATCCTCCTCGACCACCGGGATCGCGCGGGTCTCGACCACGCTCAGGCCGTAGCCTTCGAGCCCGACGATGTGCTTTTCGGTGTTCGACAGCAGCACCATCTCGCGGACGCCGAGATCGAGCAGAATCTGGGCTCCGACGCCGTAGTCGCGCAGGTGATGGTCGCCGGGCTGGGCGCCGAGCCGCGCCCGCACGCGGTCGCTCAGGCTGGTGCGCATGGGCTCGCGGATCAGCACCACGACGCCGCGCTCGGCCTCGCCGATCATCCGCATCGCGGCATGGAGCTGGCCGCATTTGTCGCTGTCGCGGTCGCCGAGCACGTCGTCGAGCACGTTGAGCGCGTGGACGCGCACCATCACCGGCGGACCGCCGGCGATGTCGCCCTTGACCAGCGCGATGTGCTCGGCATAGGCGACCGAGTTGACGTAGACGTGCATGCGCCAGTCGCCGCCGTAGATCGAGCGGAAATCGGCCTCGACCAGACGCTGGACGATCTTGTCGTGGCGGCGCCGATAGGCGATCAGGTCGGCGATGGTGGCGATCTTGAGCCCGTGGAACTGGGCGAACTTCACCAGCTCCGGCAGCCGCGCCATGGTGCCGTCGTCGTTCATGATCTCGCAGATCACGCCCGACGGATTGAGCCCGGCCAGCCGCGCGACGTCGACCGCGGCCTCGGTGTGGCCGGCGCGCACCAGCACGCCGCCTTCGCGGGCGACCAGCGGGAAGACGTGCCCGGGTGTGACGATGTCGGTCTTGCCCTTTGCCGGGTCGATCGCCACGGCGATGGTCCGCGCCCGATCGCCGGCCGAGATCCCGGTGGTCACGCCCTCGCGGGCCTCGATCGACACCGTGAACGCCGTCGAGTGGCGGTCGGCGTTGTCGCGCGCCATCAGCGGCAGCCCGAGCTGGTCGACGCGCTCCTGGGTCATCGACAGGCAGATGAGGCCGCGGCCGTATTTGGCCATGAAGTTGATGGCGTCGGGCGTGGCCATCTGCGCCGGAATGACGAGGTCGCCCTCGTTCTCGCGGTCCTCGTCGTCGACCAGGATGAACATCCGGCCGTTGCGGGCCTCGTCGATGATCTCCTCGATGGAGGACAGGTATTGGCTGTGCGGCACGGAATCAGTCCTTCGAGAGCAGGCGGGCAACATACCTTGCCAGCATGTCGATTTCCATATTGACGAGATCGCCCACCCGGTAACCGCCGAAGGTGGTTTCCTTCTGGGTGTGCGGGATGATGTTGACGCCGAAGCGGGCGCCGTCGACCTCGTTGACGGTCAGCGAGACGCCGTCGAGCGCCACCGAGCCCTTGGGCGCCACGAACTTCGCCAGGCCGGCCGGCGCCTCGAAGGTGTAGCGCAGCGAATCGCCGTCGGGGCGGATGTCGACGATGCGGGCGACGCCGTCGACATGGCCCGAGACGATATGGCCGCCGAGCTCGTCGCCGAATTTGAGCGCCCGCTCGAGATTGATGCGGGTGCCGACGTCCCAGCCGCGCGCCGTCGTCGCCGACAGCGTCTCCTCGGACGCCTGGACCGCGAACCAGCCCGGCCCCTTGTCGATCACCGTCAGGCAGATGCCGTTGTTGGCGATCGACGCGCCGAGCGCGATCGTCTCGGTGTCGAAACGGGTCGACACCTCGAACCGCGTGTCGCCGTCGCGACTGACTGCGCGGACGTCGCCGACGTCGGTGATGATCCCGGTGAACATGTCCAACCTCCCTGCCCCGCCGCGCCTTCAGGCGCGTGCATAGTGTTCGAAAACGTCGTCGCCGGTTTCCGCCAGCGCGAGGCGGCGGAACCGCGGCGCCTGATCCAGCGCGTCGACCCCGAACCCGGCGGCGGCCGGAATCCCGTCGCCGCCGATCAGCATCGGCGCGCGGAACCAGGCGATCCGGTCGACCAGGCCGCGTCGCAGCAGCGCAGCCGACAGATGCGCGCCGCCCTCGACCAGCACCCGCGTCACGCCGCGGTCGCCGAGCGCCCGCAGCGCGGCCAGCGCATGCGGGTTGCCGTCGGCGTCGGCCGGCACCGGCACGATCGCGACCCCGCAATCCTCGAACGCCTTGCGCCGCACCGAGTCCTTGCCCTCCAGGGTGACCACCCACAGCGGCACCTCGCGGGCGCTGGCGACCAGGCGGCTGGTCAGCGGCAGCCGCAGGTGGCTGTCGAACACCACCCGCACCGGCGAGCGCCCATGCAGGCCCGGCAGCCGGCAGGTCAGCATCGGATCGTCGGCCAGCACCGTTCCCGATCCGACGGCGATGGCGTCGTGCTCGGCGCGCAGGCGGTGGCCGGCGGCACGCGCCGGCGCGCCGGTGATCCACTGGCTGTCGCCGGCATGGGTGGCGATGCGGCCGTCGAGGGTCGTCGCCGTCTTCAGGGTCACCAGCGGCCGCCCCTCGCGCACCCGCAGGAAGAAGCCGGCGTTGAGCTCGGCCGCCTCGGCGGCGCAGCAGTCGGTCGCGACCGCGATGCCGGCGGCGCGCAGCCGCTCGATCCCGGTCCCCGACACCCGCGGGTCGGGATCGCCGCTGGCGACCACCACCCGGGCCAGCCCGGCGGCGACCAGCGCGTCGGCGCAGGGCGGGGTCTTGCCGTGATGGCTGCAGGGTTCGAGCGTGACATAGGCGGTGGCGCCGCGCGCCAGCGCGCCGGCGCGGGCCAGCGCCTCGGTCTCGGCGTGCGGCCGTCCGCCGGGCTGGGTCCAGCCGCGGCCGACGACGCGGCCGTCCTTGACGACGACGCAGCCCACCGCCGGATTGGGCCAGGTGGCGCCCAGGCCGCGGCGCGCCAGCCCGAGGGCGGCGCGCATGTGGTGAATGTCGTCGGCGGTCACGGACATGTGGCGGAGATCGTCCCTGGGCGTCACGCCATGCCCCGATTGGACATGACGGTTTTCTAATACACCATCGCGGCCCCGGGCGTCACCTGCCGCGCGGCGTCAGTTGGCGTCGGCGCCGAGCTTGCCGATGAACTCCTCGAAATCCTTGGCCTCGCGGAAGTTGCGATAGACCGAGGCGAAGCGGACATAGGCGACCTGGTCGACGTTGGCCAGCGCCTCCATCACCATCTGGCCGAGGACGTCGGTCGGGATCTCGCTCTCGCCCGAGGTCTCCAGGCGGCGGTGGATGGCGTTGACGATGCGCTCGACCTGTTCGGGCGACACCGGGCGCTTGCGCACCGCGATGTCGATCGAACGGGCCAGCTTGTCGCGGTCGAACGGCACCCGCTGGCCGTTCTTCTTGACCACCATCAGCTCGCGGATCTGCACCCGCTCGAAGGTGGTGAAGCGCTGCCCGCAGGCGGTGCAGAAGCGCCGGCGGCGGATGGCGGAATTGTCCTCGGTGGGACGCGAGTCCTTCACCTGGGTGTCGTCATTGCCGCAGAACGGGCAGCGCATGGCCTTTGGTCCCCTTCCCCCGCGACCGGCTCAGAGGCCGGGATAGATCGGAAAGCGGCGGCACAGGTCGGCCACCGTCTCCCGCGCCTTGGCCTCGGCGGCGGTGTTGCCGTCGGGGTTGGCCGCCAGACCGTCGAGCACGTCGCCGATCAGGTTGCCGAGCAGCTTGAACTCGTCCAGGCCGAAGCCGCGGCTGGTCGCCGCCGGCGAGCCCAGGCGGATGCCCGAGGTCACGGTCGGCTTCTCGGGATCGAACGGGATGCCGTTCTTGTTGCAGGTGATGCCGGCGCGCTCGAGGCTGTGCTCGGCGATGTTGCCGGTCAGCTTCTTGGGCCGCAGGTCGACCAGCATCAGGTGGGTGTCGGTGCCGCCCGAGACGATCGCCAGGCCGCGCTCGACCAGCACCGCGGCCAGGGCGCGGGCGTTGTCGCGCACGCTGTTGGCGTACTGCTTGAACTCGGGCCGCAGCGCCTCGCCGAACGCCACCGCCTTGGCGGCGATGACGTGCATCAGCGGACCGCCCTGGGTGCCCGGGAACACGGCCGAATTGAACTTCTTGCCCAGGTCGAGGTCGTTGGACAGGATCATGCCGCCGCGCGGCCCGCGCAGGGTCTTGTGGGTCGTCGTCGTGACGACGTGGGCGTGCGGCAGCGGGCTCGGATGGACGCCGCCGGCGACCAGGCCGGCGAAATGCGCCATGTCGACCATCAGATAGGCGCCGACCGAATCGGCGATGGCGCGGAAGCGCGCGAAGTCGAGCTCGCGCGGATAGGCCGAGCCGCCGGCGATGATCATCTTCGGCTTGTGCTCGTTGGCGAGGCGCTCGACCTCGTCGAAGTCGACGCGGTGGTCGTCGCGGCTGACGCCGTACTGGACGGCGTTGAACCACTTGCCCGAGAACGCCGGCGGCGCGCCGTGGGTCAGGTGGCCGCCGGCGGCCAGCGACATGCCGAGGATGGTGTCGCCGGGCTTGAGCAGCGCGAACTGCACCGCCGTGTTGGCCTGGGCACCGGAATGCGGCTGGACGTTGACGTATTCGCAGCCGAACAGCTGCTTGGCCCGGTCGATCGCCAGCTGCTCGGCGATGTCGACGAACTCGCAGCCGCCGTAGTAGCGCTTGCCGGGATAGCCTTCGGCGTACTTGTTGGTCAGGACCGAGCCCTGCGCTTCGAGCACGGCGCGCGAGACGATGTTCTCGGAAGCGATCATCTCGATCTGATCCTGCTGGCGACCGAGTTCCTTGCGGATCGAGCCAAAGAGATCGGGATCGGAGTCAGCGAGGGTGGCCGTGAAGAAGCCGTTGGCGACGGGCATGGAGCGGGCTCTCGTCCAGTTGTCAGGCGGGGTTGCCGAGTTTCTCGACGCGGCGCGCATGGCGGCCGCCCTCGAACTCGGTGTTCAGGAAAACATCCAGGCAGTCCTTGGCGATCTCGATGCCGATGATGCGGCCGCCGAGGCAAAGGACGTTGGCGTCGTTGTGCAGCCGCGACATGCGCGCGGTGTAGGCGTCGTGCACCAGCGCGGCGCGCACCTCGGGATAGCGGTTGGCGGCGATCGAGATGCCGATGCCCGAGCCGCAGATCAGCACGCCGGCCTCGGCGCGCTTGTCCCGGATCGCCTTCGCCATGGCGGCGGCGAAATCGGGATAGTCGACCGAGCCCGGGCCGTCGGTGCCGAGGTCGATCACGGCGACGTCGCGCTTGGCGAGCTCTTCCTTGAGAATGGTCTTCATCTCGAAACCGCCGTGGTCCGAGGCGATGGCGATGGTCTTCGGCGACATGGCTGCAACATTGGATATGGCGGATGGAAGGCGTCTCGTACCATATCTCGGGGCCGGTTGCCAACCTGCCGCGCAAGGCGGGGGTCCGCCCCTCCCGGCCGCCCCGCCCGTCGCGACCCCGCCGCCCACTTGCCGCGAATTTCCCCAATACAGGCGGCAGCCGGCGCCGGCGCCGCCAAGCCGGCTGTTTTACTCGTCCGTACCGCAGCCGGAAGCATTGAATACTCGATACCGAAAACTTCAGGAATTGACACGAAAATTGGTTCATGCATTAGATAGGGCTCACGGACTCAGAATTCTCGGATGCGCCCAATATGAACGAGATCGCCGAAGACAAGGTGTCGAAGGACGACATCCTCCGCATGGCCGTTGACGTGGTCGCAGCCTATGTCAGCAAGAATCAGTTGCCGGCCGGGCAGATCCCGGAAATCATCCAGAGCGTATACGCTTCTCTGAGCGGCCTGGACGGCAGCGGTCAGGAAATGAAGGCCGAGGCGCCGCGACCGGCGGTACCGGTCAAGCGCTCCGTCACGCCCGACTACATCGTCTGCCTCGAGGACGGCAAGAAGCTGAAGATGCTCAAGCGGCACCTTCGCACGACCTACAACATGACGCCCGACGAGTATCGGGCGAAGTGGGGCCTGCCGGCCGACTATCCGATGGTGGCGCCGAACTACGCCGCGCAGCGGTCCGATTTCGCCAAGAAGATCGGGCTTGGCCGCAAGAGCGCCGATTCGGCGCCGGCGCGCGCCCGCAAGGGCCGGGCGAAGTAGCGCGACGAAGGATCCGCAGGCAGCAATGCGGGCGGCCGGTCGGCCGCCCGTTCGCGTTCCGCCGGTCGACGGAAAGTCCCGTCAGCGCGGCCGCGGCTTGTTCTTGTTCAGCACGTAGTCGAGCTTGCGCACCGCCAGCGCCTTCAGCGCCGCGGCGCCGGCCGAGGGCGGTCCGACGATCGACGCCTCGGTTCCGGTGACCGGGTCCAGCGCGGTCACCTTGACGAAGGCGCCGCGCCGGATGAATTCGAACAGAATCTCGCGCCTGTCGCCGGCCACGGATCTCTCCGCCTACTTGCCCTCGATCATCTTGATGATGCCCGAGAAGTCGAGATCGCCCTTGCCCGAGTTGCAGAACAACGCGTAGAGCGACTCGGCCGCGGCCCCCATCGGCGTCGCGGCGCCGGCGCTGCTGGCCGCCTGCTGGGCGAGCTTGAGGTCCTTGAGCATCATCTGGGCGGTGAAGCCCGGCTTGTAGTCGCGGTTGGCCGGCGAGGCCGGCACCGGGCCGGGCACCGGGCAGTAGCTGGTCATCGACCAGCACTGGCCCGACGACTTCGAACTGATGTCGAACAGCTTCTGGGCGTCGAGGCCCAGCTTCCGCGCCAGCGCGAAGCCCTCGGACACCGCGATCATCGAGATGCCCAGGATCATGTTGTTGCAGATCTTCGCCGCCTGGCCGTTGCCGGGGCCGCCGGCGTGGATCACCGCCTTGCCCATGTTCTGCAGGATCGGTTCGGCGCGCCTGAACGCCTCGTCGCTGCCGCCGACCATGAAGGTCAGCGTGCCGGCCTCGGCGCCGCCGACGCCGCCCGACACCGGGGCGTCGACCATGGGATGGCCGGCCTGCTCGGCCGCCGCGGCCACGGCGCGGGCGCTGTCGACGTCGATGGTCGAGGAATCGATCAGCAGCGTGCCCTTGGCGGCGGCGGCGATGACGCCGTCCTCGCCCAGGTAGACCTGGCGCACGTGGTGGCCGGCCGGCAGCATGGTGACCACCGCGTCGACGTCGCGGGCGGCGGCGGCGGGGCTCGCCACCGTCTCGGCGCCGGCGTCCTTCGCCGCCTGCACGGCCGAGGCGACGACGTCGAAGGCCTTCACCTGATGGCCCGCCTTGAGCAGGTTGCGCATCATCGGACCGCCCATGTTGCCGAGTCCGATGAAACCGATCTTGGCCATACGCTTACCCTCCCGTGTTGATCTGTCGTTGCAACCGTGCGCGAGGCGCCGGCCGGATCATCCCGATCGTCGTGCCCGCGGAAGTTCCCGGGCCCGTCAATCGAATTCCAGCTCGCGGCCGCCGGGCAGCGGCTTGAAATAGGCGTCGACGGCCTCGTCCGAGACGTCCTCGAGCCGGGCCGGGTCCCAGCGCGGCGCGTTGTCCTTGTCGACGATCACCGCGCGGACGCCCTCGAAAAAGTCGTGGCCGGCCATGAAGCGCTGCGACAGCCGGTATTCGACCTTCATCGCGTCGTCGAATTCCAGCGATCGCCCCAGGCGCTGCTGCCTGTAGGTGACCTTGAGCGCCATCGGCGCCTTGGCGAGCAAGGCCTTGCGGGTCTCGGCCGCCCATTCCGTGCCCTCGCCGTCGAGCGCGTCGAGGATGGCCTCGACCGACGGCTGGGCGAAGCAGCGGTCGATGACCGCGCGCACCGCCGCCAGCGGCGGCTCGCCTTCCGGCTCCTCGGCGTAGGAATCGAGCAGCAGGTCGGCGGCCGCGCCTTCCGACGACTCGGCCAGCGCCGTCTGCAGTTCGGGCAGCCGCGCCGCCGGGACGTAATGGGTGCACACGCCGGCATAGACCGCGTCGGCCGCCTTCAGCCGGGCGCCGGTCAGCGCCAGGTACATGCCGATCTCGCCGGGCAGCCGCGGCAGGAAGAAGGTGCCGCCGACATCGGGGAACATGCCGATGCCGGTCTCCGGCATCGCGAACAGCACGTTCTCGGTGGCAACCCGGTGCGAGCCGTGCACCGAGATGCCGACGCCGCCGCCCATCACGATCCCGTCGAGCAGCGCGATGTAGGGCTTGGTCGAGTGCTTGATCAGCCGGTTGAGGCGGTATTCCTCCCAGTAGAAGCGGCGGAAATACGCCATGTCGCCGCGCTTGCGGGTCTCGAACAGGGTGCGGATGTCGCCGCCGGCGCAGAAGGCCTTGCCGCCCTTGCCGCGGATCACCACCACCTGGACCTCGGGGTCGTCGAGCCACCGGCGCAGCGCCGGGTCGATCCGCTCGATCTGCTCGAGCGTCAGCGCGTTCAGCGCCTTGGGCCGGTTGAGGGTGATGCGGCCGACGGAACCGCCGACCTCGAGCATGAGTTCCGGTTCTTGTTCCACGCGTCTTCAATCCTCGAGCAGCTTGCGGGCGACGATCACCCGCATGATTTCGTTGGTGCCCTCCAGGATCTGGTGAACGCGCAGATCCCGCAGCAGGCGCTCGATCGGGTACTCCCGGATATAGCCGTATCCACCATGCAACTGAAGCGCCTGGTTGACCACCTCGAAACCGACGTCGGTGGCCAGGCGCTTGGCCATGGCGCAGAAGCGGGTGGCCTCGGGGTGCTTGCGGTCGAGCATCCACGCCGCCTTGTGCAGCAGCAGCCGCGCGCCCTCGAGCTCGGTCGCCATGTCGGCGATCTTGAACTGCAGCGCCTGGAAGTCGGCGAGACGGCGGCCGAACTGCTGGCGCACGCCCATGTACTCGCGCGCCGCGTCGAGCGCCGCCCGGGCGCCGCCGAGCGAACAGGCGCCGATGTTCAGCCGCCCGCCGTCGAGGCCCATCATCGCGATCTTGAAGCCCTCGCCCTCCGCGCCGAGGCGGTTGGCGACGGGAATCCGGCAGTCCTCGAAGATCACCGCCGCGGTCGGCTGGCTGTGCCAGCCCAGCTTCTGCTCCTGCTTGCCGAAGGACAGGCCGGGCGTGTCCTTCTCGACCACCACCGTCGAGATGCCCTTCGGCCCCGCCCCGCCGGTGCGCACCATCACGACGTAGACGTCGGAGCGCCCGCCGCCCGAGATGAAGGCCTTCGTCCCGTTGAGCACGTAGTGGTCGCCGTCGCGCTCGGCGCGGGTCTTCAGGCCGGCGGCGTCGGAGCCGGCGCCGGGCTCGGTCAGGCAGTAGCTGGCGAAGGTCTCCATCGCGGTCAGTCCCGGCAGCCACTTGCGCCGCTGCTCGTCGCTGCCGAAACGGTCGATCATCCACGACGCCATGTTGTGGATCGAGATGTAGGCCGCCGTCGACGGACACGCCGCCGCCAGTTCCTCGAAGATCACCGCGGCGTCGAGCCGGCCCAACCCCGAGCCGCCGACGTCCTCGCGGACGTAGATGCCGGCGAACCCCAGCGCCGCCGCCTTGCGTAGCGCCGCCTCGGGAAAGACGTGGTTCTCGTCCCACTCGGCCGCGTGCGGCGCCATCTCGCCGGCGGCGAAGTCGCGGGCCGCCTCCTGGAATGCGCGCTGCTCCTCGCTCAGCTCGAAGTCCATCGCTTCCTCCGCTGCTTTGCCGGCCATGATAGCCGACCATGCGGCATCGGCAAGCTTACGTTTACGGAAACGTCAACCGATCCGACCCTTCGATGGCGCGATCTCCCCGATCGGCGTCCGCCGTCGGCGCGCGGCCGTCGCCGTCCGCTCGCATGAATTGGCGGGGCGTCGCCGCTAGCCTGTTCGCAAAAGGCAACAAGGGAGGAGGAAATGAACCGGATAATCGCCGTCGCGCTGGCTTCGGCTTGCCTGTGGCCGCTTTCCGCCCGGGCGGGCGTGATCCACATGCACGACACCATCACCGACGAGGACTACCTCGCGCTGGCCGATGCCTACGGCAGCGTCGGCAGGGTCGGCGGCCGCACCCGCGGCGGCTCGCTGCTGGCCTCGGGCACCTTGATCCGACCCGACTGGGTGCTGACCGCCGCGCACGTGCTCGACCATGCCAAGGGACTGTCCTTCACGGTCGGCGACGTCAGCCATGGCGTCGCCGGAACATACGTGCACGACGGCTGGACCGGGTCGGCGGCCGACGGCAACGACATCGCCCTCATGCGTCTGGAATCGCCGTCCACCGCAACCCCGGCAACGCTGCCGAGCGGCGCGCTCGACTTGAGCGGCGGCATCGAAACGGTGGCAGTCGGCTACGGCATGACCGGAACCGGCGAAACCGGCTACACCACCTATGACGGCCGGCGCCGCGCCGGACAGAACGTGCTCGACGGCGACCCGGCGGCGCTGGACGGCCATCCGGTGGCCCAGCACGTTCCGGAGACGGTGGTGATGGTCGACTTCGACGACGGCACCAGCGGCAACAATCGCTTCGGCACCGCCGATCCCCTGCCCCTGGAGTTCCTGATCGCGCCCGGCGACAGCGGTGGCGGGTTGTTCGCGACGTTCCCGACGATCGGCGAATTGCTGATCGGCGTGCACTCCTTCGGCTTCGCTTGGGACGGCGAGGTCGATTCCGACTACGGCGACGCCTCGGGCCATACCCGCGTCGACAGCTATCTGACCTGGATCGAGACCGTCCTCGCCGGCGGGTCGGGCGGCGGCGACGACGGTGGCGACGACGGTGGCGGCGGCAACGGCGGCGGCAATGGCGGCGGCAACGGCGGCGGCAGGCCGTTCGCGGCGGTGGTGCCGGAACCGGGCACGCTGTCGCTGTTCGGGCTGCCTGCGGTGCTGGCGCTGCGACGGCGGCGGCCGAATACCCGCAGAACGTAGTGTTGTTTTACCAGGAACCACACTGCCGGCTGCGCACCCCCTTGACAGCCCCGGCACGCTGTGGTTCCTTCCTTTTCGACGCGGCTTCCGCGTCCGCGGCAATTTGAAGGGCAGCTTGCGCCGCGCAAAAAAACGCTAAAGCGCCACGGGGTCCGTCCTCGTGGGCATCGGAGACACGAGAGGACCACCACATGACCAGCCAGAATCCCGAGACCATCGTCCTGCACGCCGGCTTCCGCGCCGACCCGACCACCGGGTCGGTCGCCGTGCCGATCCACCAGACGACGTCGTATCAGTTCAAGTCGACCGAGCACGCCGCCAACCTGTTCGCGCTGTCCGAGCTCGGCAACATCTACACCCGCATCATGAACCCGACGCAGGACGTTCTCGAGCAGCGGATCACCGCGCTCGAGGGCGGCGTCGCGGCGCTGGCGACGTCGTCGGGCCAGGCGGCCAGCACCTTCTCGATCCTCGCCGTGGCCCAGGCCGGCGACAACTTCGTCACCTCGACCGACCTGTACGGCGGCACCTGGAACCTGTTCGCCAACACCTTCAAGCAGTTCGGCATCGAGGCCCGCTTCGTCGACCCGTCGGATCCCGAGAACTTCCGCCGCGCCGTCGACTCGCGCACCCGCGCCTTCTACGCCGAGACCCTGCCCAACCCGAAGCTGCGCGCCTTTCCGATCCGCGAAGTGGCGGCGATCGGCGACGAGCTCGGCATTCCGCTGATCATGGACAACACCGCGGCGCCGGTGATCTGCAAGCCGATCGAGCACGGCGCCCATATCGTCGTCTACTCGACCACCAAGTACATCGGCGGCCACGGCACCTCGATCGGCGGCATGATCGTCGATTCCGGCAAATTCGACTGGGAGAAGCACGCCGCCCGGTTCCCGCTGCTGAACGAGCCCGATCCCAGCTATCACGGCGCGGTGTGGACCCAGGCGGTCAAGCCGCTGGGCCCGATCGCCTACATCATCCGGGCGCGGGTCATCCTGCAGCGCGACATCGGCGCGGCGATCAGCCCGTTCAACGCCTTCCAGACCATCCAGGGCATCGAGACCCTGCCGCTGCGCATGCGCGCCCATTGCGACAACGCGCGGCAGGTCGCCGAGTGGCTGGCGAAGCATCCCAAGGTGACCAAGGTCATCTTCCCCGGCCTGTCCTCGGGCAGCGAGCGCGAGCGCGCCGACGCCATCTTCAAGCGCGGCTACGGCGGCCTGGTCGGCTTCGAGCTGCAGGGCGGCGTCGCTTCGGGCAAGGCGTTCATCGACGCGCTGCAGCTGTTCTACCACGTCGCCAACATCGGCGACGCGCGCTCGCTGGCCATCCACCCGGCCTCGACCACGCACTCGCAGCTCGGGGCCGAGGACCAGCTGGCGACTGGCGTTTCGCCGGGCTATGTGCGATTGTCCGTCGGAATCGAACACATCGACGACATCATCGCCGATCTGAGCCAGGCTTTGGAGGCCGCTTAAGCAGTGCAGGGCATCTTCGCGCCGGGTGCGTATCCGCGCACCCGCATGCGCCGCAACCGCCGCGACGACTGGTCGCGGCGGCTGGTGGCCGAGAACCGTCTGTCCGTCGACGACCTGATCTGGCCGGTCTTCGTCGTCGAGGGTTCGGGTGTCAGCGCGGCGGTGCCCTCGATGCCCGGCGTCTGCCGCCACTCGATCGACCGCCTGGTCGACGAGGTCCGCGCCGCCGCCGATCTCGGCATCCCGGCGATCGCGCTGTTCCCGAGCTGCGATCCGGCGCTGAAGACCGAGGACGCGCGCGAGGCCTACAATCCCGACAACCTGATCTGCCGCACCGTGCGCGCGATCAAGAAGGCCTGTCCCGATGTCGGCGTCGTCTGCGACGTCGCGCTCGATCCCTACAACGCCAACGGCCAGGACGGGCTGGTCATCGACGGCTATGTCGCCAACGACGAGACCGTCGAGGCGCTGTGCCGCCAGGCCGTGGTCCAGGCCGAGGCCGGCTGCGACGTCAACGCGCCGTCGGACATGATGGACGGGCGCATCGGCGCCATCCGCGACGCCCTCGACGGCGCCGGGCACCAGCGGGTGCGGCTGATGTCCTATGCCGCCAAATACGCCTCCGCCTTCTACGGCCCGTTCCGCGACGCGGTCGGCTCCAAAGGCCTGCTCAAGGGCGACAAGAAGACCTACCAGATGAACCCGGCCAACACCGACGAGGCAATCCGCGAGGTCGCGCTCGACATCGCCGAGGGCGCCGACATGGTGATGGTCAAGCCGGGCATGCCCTATCTCGACATCTGCCGGCGGGTGAAGGAGAGCTTCGGCGTGCCGACCTTCGCCTACCAGGTCTCGGGCGAGTACGCGATGCTCAAGGCCGCCGCCGCCAACGGCTGGCTCGACAACGACGCGGTGGTGCTCGAAAGCCTGATGGCGTTCAAGCGCGCCGGCTGCGACGGCGTGCTGACCTACGCCGCCGTCGAGGCGGCGCGGCTGCTCGAAGCCTGACGCCGCTCGCCGGCGACGGCCGCCGGCTCACGACGTCCGGATGTGGTGGATGAACCGCTCCACGTCGTGGCGCAGATGCTCGGCTTCCGTCGCCAGCTCGTTGGACGCGGCCAGCACGTCGCGCGCCGCCTTGCCGGCCTCCACCGTTTCGGTGTTGACCTCGCGGATGGTCGTCGAGACGTGGCGCGTGCCGGCGGCGGCCTGATGGGTGTTGTCGGCGATCCCGCGCGTGGCGCTGCCCTGCGCCTCGACCGCCGAGGCGATCGTGCCGGTGATCTGATCGATGCGGCCGATCGTTTCGGTGACGCCGTGGATGGCGCCCACCGCTTCCCGCGTCGCCTGCTGGACGGCCGCGATGTTGCTGGAGATGTCCTCGGTTGCCCGGGCGGTCTGGTTGGCGAGGCTCTTGACCTCGTTGGCGACGATGGCGAAGCCCTTGCCGGCCTCGCCGGCGCGCGCCGCCTCGATGGTGGCGTTCAGGGCGAGAAGGTTGGTCTGGGACGCGATGCCGGTGATGAGCTGCACGATGTCGTCGATGCGGCCGGTGGCGGCGGCGAGTTCCTGCATCATGGCGTCGACGCGGCGCGCCTCCTTGACGGCGTTGCCGCACACCTTGGCCGATTCCTCGACCTGCGCCGCGATCTCGGAGATGGACGAAGACAGCTCGCCGCTGGCGGTGGCGATGGTGCCGACGTTGTCCGAGGCGTGATGCGCCGCTTCGGCGACCGTGCGCGACTGCTCGGACGCCCGGTCGGAAAGCTCGGCGAGACGCGCGGCGGCACTGCGGACGCTTTCGGCCGAGCCCGAGACGATCTGCACGATGCCCTTCACGCTGACCTCGAAGCTGTCGGCAAGGTCGGTGATGGTCCGCTGATGGTCGGCGGCGGCGGCCTGCTTCAGTTCGGCCTCGATCGCCTCGTGGCGGCGGACCTCCTCCAGCGCCTCCTGGGCCTTGCCGGTCTCCCTCTCGGCGCTGTCGAGCGCCGAGAGGAAATGCGTGGCGAGCCACAGCAGGACGCCCGTCTCGAGCACCACGATGACCGCATGCAGCACCACGCGCCAAAGGTCGGCACCGTCGGGGAACACCGCCGCCGGGAAGACGAAATTCAGGATCAGGTGATGGGCGGCGATGGCGGCGGCCGCCATGATCAGGCTGCGCCAGTCGGCGTAGATGGCGATCATCGCCACCACGGCGAAGAAATACATGTGCAGGTCGATCTGCCAGGGGTGCCCGAGAAGCTGGTAGACGAGGGTCGCGGGCATGCCGACCATGGCCACGGCGATCACCTGGAAGGCGGCCGAGACGCAGCCGAGCAGCCGCCACGCCGCGGTCGCCGCGGCGGCCAGGCCGGTGGCCAGCGCCAGGGCGGGCAGCGGAGACTCGTCGAGCGACCAGCCGACCAGCAGGATCAGCGGCAGGTGCGCCCACAGCAGGAGAATGAAGAACCGGCTGGAACGGTCGCGCAGCAGCTTGAGGCCTTGCGGTTCGCGGCTCATGGTTTCCCCCCTCCCGGAGCGCGCGCGGAGCACCCGCCCAGTGCGTACGGATTGACGATGGCCCATGCCCCGGCGGCGCGCATGCGTTCGGACAGGCCGGGCGCGTCGTCGGCGACCACGACGATCCAGTCCCAGGCACCGAAACGCACCAGCCGGGCATCGGCGCCGATCACCGCCGCCAGGACCTGGCCGACCGAACGGTCCGGCGGGAACAGGGCCGCCACTGGCCCGCGCTCGCCCGGCAGCAGCGACAACGCGGCAATGGCGGCGAAGCTGACTGCGAGCAGCATCAAGGCAAATATCGACGAGTTCCCGCCGACCTTATCGTCTCGCATGACTCTGCCCCGCGCGTGCCGCGGCCCCCTAGAGCGTCTGGCCGAACTGTGGCCAGTGCAGCTCTTCCTTCAGGATCGCCAGTTCGACGTCGGAGACGTGCCGCAGTTCCGCCAGGTCGAGCCGGCGCCCCCGCGCCAGGGCGGCGAGATGGCGGCCGATCGCGTTGAGATCCGAAAGCTTCCGGTGGCGTTCGGCGGGGGTGTGCGGGGTGTTGCGCAGCACCGCCCATTTCCCGCGCCACAGGTTGGCGATGATCTGGATGTCGACGCAGCTTTCGAAATCGCGGCGCTCGCCCGCGGTAGAGGTCGCCATGATGCACCTCCGCATATCCGAAACTTCTCATCGACGGTACACCCGGCGACCCTGCCGGCAAATCCGCCGAAGGGTGCAACGAGGGTCGTCGATTCAGCGCAGGCCCTCCCCGCCGCTCGCCCCGTCTTGCCGGCCCATCCGGCCCGACGTATAGTCCCGGCCATGACCCAGCCGACCTTTCCGCACCGCCATCTCCTGGGCATCCAGGGGCTTTCGCCGCAGGAGATCACCCTGCTGCTCGACCTGTCCGACGGCCATGTCGAACGCAACCGGGCCGCCGACAAGAAGCATTCGGCGCTGGAAGGGCGCACGATCATCAATCTGTTCTACGAGAACTCGACCAGGACGCGGACCTCGTTCGAACTGGCCGCCAAGCGGCTGGGCGCCGACGTCATCAACATGGAGGTCGCGACCAGCTCGGTCGCCAAGGGCGAGACGCTGATCGACACGGCGACGACGTTGAACGCCATGCACCCGGACGTGCTGGTGGTGCGCCACGGCGATTCGGGCGCGGTGCAGCTGCTGTCGCAGAAGGTCAACTGCGCGGTGATCAACGCCGGGGACGGCAGCCACGAGCATCCGACCCAGGCGCTGCTCGACGCGCTAACGATTCGCCGCCGCAAGGGCCGGCTGTCCGGCCTGCAGGTGGCGATCTGCGGCGACATCCTGCACAGCCGGGTGGCGCGCTCGAACATCTACCTGCTCAACACGATGGGCGCCCAGGTGCGGCTGATCGCGCCGAAGACCCTGCTGCCGGCCCAGGTCGAGCGCCTCGGGGTCGAGGTGTTCCACGACATGCGCCGCGGCCTCGCCGACTGCGACATCATCATGATGTTGCGGTTGCAGAACGAACGCATGCGCGGCAACTTCATCCCGTCGATTCGCGAGTATTTCCACTTCTTCGGCCTCGATTACGCCAAGCTCGGCCTGGCCAAGCCCGACGCGCTGATCATGCATCCGGGGCCGATGAACCGCGGCGTCGAGATCGACTCCGACCTGGCCGACGACTACGAGCGCAGCGTGATCCGCGAGCAGGTCGAGATGGGCGTGGCGGTGCGCATGGCCTGCCTGGAAGTGCTGGCGCGGAACCTGCGGGGAGAGGCCTGAGATGACGCACCGCAAGACGAGCCCCGGCCGCGTCGCCTACGTCAACGCGCGGCTGCTCGATCCGGCCGGCAAGCTCGACGCGCCCGGCGCGCTGCTGACGGACGGCGAGAAGATCGCCGACTTCGGCCCCGGCCTGTTCGCCGACGGCGTGCCCGAGGGCACGCAGGTCGTCGATTGCCACGGGCTGTGCCTGGCGCCCGGCCTGGTGGACATGCGCGTGCAGCTTCGCGATCCCGGCGAGGAGCACAAGGAGACGCTGCGCACCGGCGGCGAGGCCGCGGTCGCCGGCGGCGTCACTTCCATGGTCTGCCTGCCCAACACCAAGCCGGTGATCGACGACGCCGCCGGCGTCGAGTTCATCGCCCGGCGGGCGCGGCTCAACGGCCTCGCCAAGGTCTACGCCTACGCCGCCGCCACCAAGGGGCTGGAGGGCAAGGAACTGTCGGAGATGGGCATCCTGGCCGATGCCGGCGCCCTGGGCTTCACCGACGGCACCAAGGCCATCGCCTCGGCGGCGGTGATGCGCAAGGCGCTGCTCTACGCCGCCACCTTCGATCAGATGATCCTGCAACACCCCGAGGAGCCGACCCTGGCCGAGGGCGGACAGATGGCGTCGGGCGAGATGGCGACCCGGCTCGGCCTGACCGGCGTCACCGGCATGGCCGAGGTCATCGTGATCGAGCGCGACCTGCGCCTGGTCGAGATCACCGGCGGCCGCTATCACGCCAGCCACGTCTCGACCGCCGAGGGCGTCGAGGCGATCCGCCGCGCCAAGAAGCGCGGGCTGCCGGTGACCTGCGACACCGCCCCGCCCTATTTCGCGCTCAACGATCTGGCGGTGGCCGAGTATCGCACGTTCGCCAAGCTGTCGCCGCCGCTGCGCATCGAGACCGACCGCCAGGCCGTGTGCGCCGGCCTCGCCGACGGCACGATCGACGCCATCGCCTCGGACCACGCGCCGCAGGACCAGGATTCCAAGCGCCTGCCCTTCGCCCAGGCGGCGTTCGGCGGCGTCGGCCTGGAAACGCTGCTCGGCGTGTCGCTCGAACTGCACCACAACCGCCGCATGTCGCTGCTCGAGGTGCTGCGGCGGCTGACCTGCGCCCCGGCCGACCTGTTGAACCTGGACGCCGGGCGGCTGCGCGCCGGAGCGCCGGCCGACCTGATGCTGTTCGATCCCGACCGCGCCTGGAAGGTCGTCGCCGACAGCTTCCGCTCCAAGTCCAAGAACTCGCCCTTCGACGGACGGCCGGTGCAGGGCATGGTGATGCGCACCGTCGTCGACGGCCGCACGGTGTACGAACATGGCTGAGGGCGATCCTGTCGTCCTCACCCTCGGCCTGACGGCGATCGCCGGCTATCTGCTGGGCTCGGTGGCCTTCGGGCTGGTGCTGACGCGCGCGGTCGGCATCGACCTGCGCGGCATCGGCTCGGGCAACATCGGCGCCACCAACGTGCTGCGCACCGGCCGCAAGGGCCTCGCCCTGGCGACGCTGCTGCTCGATTCCGGCAAGGGCGCCATCGCCGCCCTGCTCGCCTGGTGGCTGATCGGCCACGAGGCGGCCCTGGCCGCGGGCTTCGGCGCCGTGCTCGGGCACAATTTCCCGATCTGGCTCAACTTCAAGGGCGGCAAGGGCGTCGCGACGACGCTCGGCGTGCTGGTCGCCACCGCCTGGCCGGTCGGCCTGGCCGCCTGCGCCACCTGGCTGCTGGTCGCGGCCGTGTCGCGTTATTCGTCGCTGTCGGCGCTGATCGCGCTGGCCGCGGCGCCGGTCTATTCCTGGTATCTCGCCGGGACGAACCACGCGGCGATGGCGGCCGCGCTGGCCCTGCTCGCCTTCCTGCGCCACCAGGACAACATCCGCCGGCTGGTCAAGGGCACCGAGAGCAGGATCGGCGAGAAGAAGAAGTAGGGCCACCGCGTCGAGGAGCGCGCGTCGCCGGACGCGCCCCCCCTATTCCTGCCAGTCGAGCCCCATCTCGCGATAGCGCTCGCGGTCGTCGAGCCAGTTCTCGCGCACCTTGACGTAGAGGAACAGGTGGACCCGCTGCTCCAGCAGGTCTTCGAGTTCCTGGCGGGCGGCGGCGCCGATGGCCTTGATGCGCTGGCCGCCCTTGCCGAGCACGATGGCCTTCTGGCTCTCGCGCTGGACGTAGATCACCTGGTCGATGCGCACGCTGCCGTCGGGGCGCTCCTCCCAGGTCTCGGTCTCCACGGTGGTGGCGTAGGGCAGTTCCTGGTGGAGCTGCAGGAACACCTTCTCGCGCGTCACCTCGGCGGCGAGCATGCGCGCCGGCATGTCCGAGACCTGGTCCTCGGGGAACAGCCAGGGGCCCTGCGGCACCCGTTCCGCGAACCAGGCGACGAGGTCGTCGACGCCGTCGCCGGTCTCGGCGCTGATCATGAACACGCGTTCGAACGGATAGGCCTCGGCGAGCTGCGCCGTCAGCGCCAGCAGCGCCTCGCGCTTCTTGACCAGGTCGACCTTGTTGAGGGCCAGGACCGCGGTGCGGCCGCCCTGCTTCAGCCGGTCGACGATGTCGCGGGTGTCGTCGTCGAAGCCGCGCGCCGCGTCGACCAGCAGCAGCACCAGGTCGGCGTCGGCGGCGCCGCCCCAGGCGGCGGTGACCATCGCCCGTTCGAGCCGCCGCTTCGGGCGGAAGATGCCGGGCGTGTCGACGAAGACGAGTTGCGCCGGCCCGGCCATCATGATGCCGAGCACCCGCGTGCGGGTGGTCTGGACCTTCGGCGAGACGATCGACACCTTGGTGCCGACCATCCGGTTGACCAGCGTCGACTTGCCGGCGTTGGGAGCACCCAGGACCGCGATGAAGCCGGCGCGGGTCGGTTGTGCGTTGTCCGGTTCGCTCATTGCTTGACCCTGTTCAGCAGCGCCGCCGCGGCGGCTTGTTCCGCGGCGCGTTTCGAGGCGCCCCGCGCCGTCTCCGGCGCCTCGCCCTCGACCTTCACCAACACTTCGAACTGGGGTTCGTGCGGCGGCCCGTGCATGGCCACGGTCTCGTAGACCGGCAGCGGCCGTCCGCGCGCCTGCGCCCATTCCTGCAGCGCCGTCTTGGCGTCCTTGGGCGGCGTCAGCGCCTCTTCCATCAGCCGGCTCCAGTGGCGCTGGATGAAGGCGCGCGCGACCTCGAGCCCGGCATCGCAGTACAGCGCCCCGATCACCGCCTCGCAGGCGTCGGCCAGGATCGCCGGATTGCCGCGGCCGCCGGCGTCCTCCTCGGATTTCGACAGGATCATGTGGCGGCCGAGATCGATGTCCTCGGCCACGCGCACGAGGCTGTCGCGCCTGACCAGCGCCGCCAGCCGGCGCGCCAGGGCGCCCTCGGGCTCGTCCGGGAAGCGGTGGATCAGCATCTCGGCGATCGCCAGCCCGAGCACCCGGTCGCCCAGGAACTCGAGCCGCTCGTAGGACAGGCGCGTGCCGCCGGCGCGGCCGGCGACGCTGGGATGGGTAAGCGCCTCCTCCAGCAGTTCCGGCCTGGCGAAACGGTGGCCGAGGGGCTCGGTCAGGGCGGCGTCGCGCGCCATCGGGGCGTCAGCCGACACCGTCGAACAGACGGCTCCAGCGCACGGCGAACGGCCATTGCCAGATCTGCCACAACGCGGCGCTGCCATCCGTCGAGAAGAACAGGAACTCGGCGCGGCCGACCAGGTTCTCGAACGGCACGAAGCCGACGACGTCGAGGAACCGGCTGTCCTGCGAATTGTCGCGGTTGTCGCCCATGACGAAGAAATGCCCGGGCGGCACCACGTAAACCGGGGTGTTGTCGGTCGGCCAGGTGTCGCCGCCGGTCTCGATGATCAGGTGGCTGACGCCGCCGGGCAGGGTTTCGAGGTACTGCGTCGCGCGGATCACGTTGCCGCCCGGGTCGCGATGCTCGAAGTCCTCGACGCGCTCGCGCCGCACCGCCTCGCCGTTGATGTGCAGGATGCCGCCCTTGACCTGGATGCGGTCGCCGGGCAGGCCGACGATGCGCTTGATGTAGTCGATCGACGGCCGCGACGGCAGCTTGAACACGGCGACGTCGCCGCGCTCGGGCGGCGTGAACATCACCCGGCCGTCGAACACGTTCGGGCTCATCGGCAGCGAATGGCGGCTGTAGCCGTAGGAGTACTTCGACACGAAGAGATAGTCGCCGACCAGCAGCGTCGGCAGCATCGATCCCGAGGGAATGTTGAACGGCTCGAAGGCGACGGTGCGCAGGACCAGAGCCACCGCGACCGCGTAGACGACGGTCTTGACCGTCTCCCAGACGCCGCCGCTGTTCTTGTCTGCCATCGTCGCCGATTCGTTTGTGGGGGACTTGCCGAGCTTCATCTCTGTCCGGCCTGTTGGAGCCGGCCGATCAAGCCAGCCGGAGGGGTCGAAGTCAAGTCATACCGGGCCGGGACGCCCGGTCGTCTGCGGAACGGCCGAGATTATGACCACCGCTTCGGCCATGGGATATTCGTCGGTCATGGTCAGGTCGATGCGCGCCGACATGCCCGGCGGAATCATCGCCGCCAGCCGCGCCGCGGCACCGCCGTTCAGCACCAGCGTCGGCTGGCCGCTGACCATGTTGACGACGCCCATGTCGCGCCAGAACACGCCGTCGCGAAACCCGGTGCCCAGCGCCTTCGAGCACGCCTCCTTGGCGGCGTAGCGCTTGGCGTAGGTGCTGGCGCGCTGGCGCTCCGAGCCGGCGGCGCGGCGTTCGGCCTTGGCGCGCTCCTCGGCGGTGAACACCCGCTCGACGAAGCGCGGGCCGAAGCGCTCCAGCGTGCGCTCGATGCGCCGGATGTCGATGAGGTCGGAGCCGATGCCGAGGATCATGCGTCCTGCTCCGCCCGCGCCCGGTCCATCAGCGCGCGCATGCGGCGAATCGACTGGTCGAGGCCGCCGAAGATCGCCTCGCCGATCAGGAAATGGCCGATGTTGAGTTCGACGACGGTCGGGATCGCCGCCACCGGCCCGACGGTGTCGAAGCTCAAGCCATGGCCGGCGTGGCATTCCAGGCCCAGGGCCTCGGCATGCGCCGCCGCGCGGAGGATGCGCTCGAGTTCGCGCTGGCGCGTGCCGGCGACCGCGTCGCAATAGGCGCCGGTGTGCAGTTCGACCACCGGCGCGCCGATCGCCCTGGCGGCGTCGAGCTGGCGCGGATCGGCCTCGATGAACAGCGACACCCGGATTCCGGCCTCGCCCAGCGCGCCGACGAACGGACGCAGCGCCTCGACATTGCCGGCGACGTCGAGCCCGCCCTCGGTGGTGCGCTCCTCGCGCCGCTCGGGGACGATGCAGGCGGCGTGCGGCCGGTGGCGCAGAGCGATCTCCAGCATCTCGGGCGTCGCCGCCATCTCCAGGTTCAGCGGCAGGTCGATGCCGTCGATCAGCCGCTCGATGTCGTCGTCGGAGATGTGGCGGCGATCCTCGCGCAGATGCGCGGTGATGCCGTCGGCGCCGGCCTCGGCGGCGAGCATGGCGGCGCGGACCGGGTCGGGATGGCGGCCGCCGCGGGCGTTGCGGATGGTGGCGACGTGGTCGATGTTGACGCCGAGGCGCAGGGGACGCGGCATGGCCGAAGCTCCGGATAAAAAATCGCCCCAACAAATAGGTAGTGTTCGCCCCGCCCGTCAACTTCGGGATGGGCCAGCGGAACGCATGGCGGCGCGCAACGTTCACATGGCGAGGAAAATCATCGGTGAGGTGAGCCATGGCCGAAGCCACGACCAACCACGACCAGATCCGCAAATGGGCCGAGAGCAAGGGCGGCAAGCCGGCGGCGGTGAAGCGCACCCATCAGGGCGGCGACACCGGCATCGTGCGCATCATGTTCCCCGACGCGCCGAACTCCGAGCACGAGGCGCTGACCGAAATCTCGTGGGACGAGTTCTTCGCGCAGTTCGAGCAGAGCAACCTCGCCCTGCTCTACGAGAAGGACGGCATGTTCTCGAAGATCGTCGGCCGCGACACGGTCGAGAAGCGCGAGAAGGGCGACAACAAGGCCTCGCGGCACTGACGCCGACGCCCTCTCCCGAGCCCCACCCGGGAGAGGGCGCTCAATTGCGCGCCCGTTCGACGGAATTGATCGCCGGCGTCGCGCGCAGCGCGGCGATGATGTTGGTGAGGTGGCGGACGTCGCGGACCTCGACGTCGATGATCATCTCGAAGAACTGCACCGTGCGGTTGGTGATCTTGAGATTGCGGATGTTGCCGAGGTTCTTGGCGATCACCGTCGACAGGCTGCCGAGCGAGCCGGGCTCGTTGAGCACCACCAGATGGATGCGGCCGACATGGACCTCGCTGCCGACGTCGTCCTCCCAGGCGAGGTCGAGCCAGCGCTCGGGCGTCTCGGCGTACTGCTCGAGCGAGTCGCAATCGATGGTGTGGATGGTCACGCCCTTGCCGGTCGAGACGATGCCGACGATGCGGTCGCCGGGCAGCGGATGGCAGCAGCCGGCGAAATGCATCGCCATGCCCGGGATCAGGCCCTTGATCGGCACCGCGTGGTCGCGGCGCGGCTTCTGCTGCTGGCGCGCCGACTTCAGCGCGACGACGTTGTCGGCGGTCTGCTTGGCGGTCTTGAGCTCGGGATAGACGGCGCTGACCACCTCGCGGCCGGTGTGCACCCCCTCGCCGACCGCGACGCACAGGTCGTCGACGCTGGAGACCTTGAATATCTTCAGCACGCCTTCCAGGCCCTTCTCGGTGTAGTCGTAGCCTTCCTGCTTGAAGGCGCGCTGCAGGATGGCGCGGCCGAGGTCGAGGTACTGCGTGCGCTGCTGGGTGCGGATGAAGCGGCGGATGCGGGCGCGCGCCTTGCCGGTGACGACGAAGCGCTCCCAGGTCGGCGACGGCGTCTGCGCCTTCGAGGTGATGATGTCGACCTGGTCGCCGTTCTGCAGCCGCGTGCGCAACGGCATGATGCGGCCGTTGATCTTGGCGCCGACGCAGGTGTCGCCGACCTCGGAATGGACCGCGTAGGCGAAGTCGACAGGACAGGCGCCGCGCGGCAGCTCGATCAGGTCGCCCTTGGGCGTGAAGCAGTAGACCTGGTCCTGGAACATCTCGAGCTTGGTGTGCTCGAGGAATTCCTCGGGCCCGGCGGCGTGCTCGAGGATGTCGAGCAGTTCGCGCAGCCAGCGGTACTGGCGGCCGTCGGTGGTCTTGCTGCCCTGCTTGTACTTCCAGTGCGCGGCGACGCCGATCTCGGCGATCTCGTGCATCTCCTGGGTGCGGATCTGCACCTCGATGCGGTGGCGCTCGGGGCCGAACACGCCGGTGTGGATCGAGCGGTAGCCGTTGGGCTTGGGCGTCGAGATGTAGTCCTTGAAGCGGGCCGGCACCATCGAATAGGTGCTGTGGATGACGCCCAGCGCGCGATAGCAGTCCTCGATCGACTTGACGATCACCCGGAACGCCATGATGTCCGAGAGCTGCTCGAAGCCGACGTTCTTGTGCTGCATCTTCTTCCAGATGCTGAACACGGACTTCTCGCGGCCCGAGACGCTGCACTCGACGCCGGCCTCGGCCAGGGTCGAGCGAAGCTGCTCCAGGATGCGGCTGATCAGGTCGCCGCCCTGCTCGCGCAGGAACTGGAGCCGGGCCAGCAGCGAGGCGCGCACGTCGGGGTGCAGCTCCGCGAAGGCGAGATCCTCGAGCTCGGCCTTCATCTCCTGCATGCCGATGCGCTCGGCCAGCGGCGCGTAGATTTCCAGGGTCTCCAGCGCGATGCGCCGGCGCTTGTCGGGGTTCTGGATGTAGTGCAGCGTGCGCATGTTGTGCACGCGGTCGGCCAGCTTGACCAGCAGGACGCGGATGTCCTCGCTCATCGCCAGCAGCAGCTTGCGGAAGTTCTCGGCCTGCTTGGTCTGGTCGGACTGCAGCTCGATGCGGCTGAGCTTGGTGACGCCGTCGACGAGGCGGCCGATCTCCGGGCCGAACAGCCGCTCGATCTCTTCCTGGCTGGCCGGCGTGTCCTCGATGGTGTCGTGCAGCAGCGCGGTGATGATCGAGGCGCTGTCGAGCTTGTAGCGGGTCAGGATGCCCGCCACCTCGATCGGGTGCGAAAAATAGGGATCGCCCGAAGCCCGCGTCTGCGAGCCGTGCATCTTCATCGCGAAGACGTAGGCGCGGTTTATCGCGTCCTCGTCCGCCGCCGGATCGTAGGATTTGACCAGCTCGACAAGTTCGAATTGGCGCATCATGCCGCGTCACCCACCGCGAACGGGCCGGAGCGGCGGCAGGCGCCGGCCGAACGGACGCACGGCCGCGCGCGGCCCGGGGCTGCGGCGGCCGGCCAGAGGCTCATTCCTCGTCCAGGTTGCCCAGGTCGTCGGCCGAGAAGTCGGGCTCGATGTCGGCGGCGTCGTCCTGGACCGACAGCAGGTCCTCGCCGATCTCCTCGTCGGTGGCGGCCTCGTCGCCGGCCTCGACGACCAGCGGCGTGTCCATCTCCTCCTCCTCGGGCTCGTCGACCTCGACGTGCTTCTGCAGGCCCTGGATCAGCGAATTCTTGAGGTTGTCGATGCCGACCGTCTCGTCGGCGATCTCGCGCAGCGCAACGACCGGGTTCTTGTCGTTGTCGCGCTCGATGGTCAGCCGGGCGCCGGACGAGATGTCACGCGCACGCTGCGCAGCGACCATGACCAGCTCGAAGCGGTTGGGGATCTTGAGGACGCAATCTTCAACCGTTACACGGGCCATACCCAGCTACTCCCAGCGACATGAAGAAGGATTCGGCTAATCAGGCAGTATATATTGGGGCGGCGCCCCGAAGGCAAGGCTTACTCGGGTATCGGCTCGGCCGCCTGGCCCGGCGGCAGGGCCGCGATCATCGCCGCGACCGGCATGCCGGAGACCGGGTGGCGCCAGTCGGGCGCGACATCGGCCAGCGGCAGCAGCACGAAGCCGCGCTCGTGCAGGCGCGGGTGCGGCAGTTCCAGACGCGGCGTGCGCAGGATCGCCTGGCCGTGCGCCAGCAGGTCGAGATCGACGATTCGGGCGGCGTTGCGCACCGTGCGCACCCGGCCGAATTCGCCCTCGATCGCGTGCAGGACGTCGAGCACCCGCTCCGGCCCGAGGTCCGTCGCGACGGCGACGACGCCGTTGACGAACCACGGCTGGTCCGAAACCGGCACCGGCGCCGTCCGGTACCAGCGCGAGCGCGCCGTCACCGCCATGCCGCGCGCCTCGAGCGCGGCGCAAGCGGCGCGGCAGGTCTGCAACGGCGGCCCGAACCGACTGTCGAGATTGCCGCCGATCGCCACCATGATCACCCGTTTGCCCTCACCTGCTATTCCCTTGCGGCCCCCCACGGCCCCGCTTACGTTAGGGAAACCGGCCGCTCGTGTTTGCGGAGCCGGTTCCGAATATTGGTTCCGAGCCGCGGTTCGCCCGCCTCATTTATATTCCGAGAGAAATCTATGGCCATGATTTTTCATCCACAAGAGCGCATCGGTTTGTTCATCGACGGCTCCAATCTCTACGCCGCCGCCCGCGCCCTCGGGTTCGACATCGACTACAAGCGCCTTCTCGAACTCTTCGCCGCCGAGGGCCGCCTGGTCCGCGCGTTCTATTACACCGCCCTGGTCGAGGACCAGGAGTATTCGCCGATCCGTCCGCTGGTCGACTGGCTGGACTACAACGGCTACACGATGGTGACCAAGCCCACCAAGGAGTTCACCGACGCCACCGGCCGGCGCAAGATCAAGGGCAACATGGACATCGAGCTGGCCATCGACGTGATGGAGATGGCGGCGCATCTCGACCACGTCGTGCTGTTCTCCGGCGACGGCGATTTCCGCCGGCTGGTCGAGGCGGTGCAGCGCAAGGGCGTGCGCGTGACCGTGGTCAGCACCGTCCGCTCGCAGCCGCCGATGGTCGCCGACGAGCTGCGCCGGCAGGCCGACACGTTCGTCGAGCTGCTCGAACTCGAGCCGCGCATCGCGCGCAACAGCCCCGGCCGCGACGACCGCGCGACGCCTCCGCCCCCCTCGGGCAACGGCGATTATGGCGGCTGAGGCGTCGTCGGGAGTCCTGGGCGCCGTGCCGTCCTGCCCGGATCGCGATTGCCCGCGCTGCCCGCGGTTGGTCGCATTCCGCAAGGTCAACCGCGCCACCATGCCGGACGGCTTCAACGGCCCGGTGCCGTCGTTCGGCGCGCTCGACGCGCGACTGCTGATCGTCGGCCTGGCGCCGGGGCTGAACGGCGCCAACCGCACCGGCCGGCCCTTCACCGGCGATTGGGCCGGCGACCTGCTCTATCCGACCCTGCTGTCCCACGGCTTGGCGCGCGGCACTTACGACGAGCGCGCCGACGACGGGCTGGAACTCGTCGACACCCGCATCACCAACGCCGTGCGCTGCGTGCCGCCGCAGAACAAGCCGCTGCCGGCCGAGGCGGCGACGTGCCGCCCGTTCCTCGTCGACGAGATGGCGGCGATGCCGCGCCTGCGGGTGATCCTGGCGCTGGGCGCGGTGGCCCATGACGCGGTTCTGTCGGCACGGGGACTGAAGAAATCGGCCTGCCGCTTCGCCCATGGCGCCAGTCATCGTCTTGGCGACGTCCAAGTTCTGATCGATAGCTATCACTGCTCGCGGTATAACACGAATACCGGGCGACTGACCCCGGCAATGTTCGACGCCGTGGTCGGCGACATTGCTCGACTGTTACGGGTTTGACCTCCGTCAATGACTTCACGCCTCCGACTTTTGTATAAGTCCGGTGGATGTGGAGGATCGCCGTGCGGATCGAGGTAAGGTTCTGCGACGAATTGGCCCAGGCGCGCCGTGGCGGCTGCGCCTTTTCGCTTTCGTTGCACGACGGCGCCACCGTCACCGACGCGCTCGCCCATCTCGGGGTGCCGCGCGAGGGCCTGCGGGCGCTGCTCTGCAATGGCGAATCGCTGGTCGAGGCCGGCGAGGCCATCGTCGACCGGCCGATGCGCGACGGCGATCACCTGGTGGTGTCGGCCAAGCCCGGCGATCAGGGCGGCTCGCTGACCGCCATCGTCGCCGCCCTGCGGCGGCTTAGCGCTCTGTTAAATCCGCTCGCGCATACTCGCTGAACCGATGCGGGGGGCCTGCCCCCCCGCGCCTTGAGCGAGGAACACCGATGGCCGCCGAGTCGAGTCGCCGCTAGTTCAGCCTTTGTCCCGCATCAGGCGGGCTTTTTGGCGTTTCCAGTCCTTTTCCTTCTCCGCCTCGCGCCGGTCATGCTTCTTCTTGCCCTTGGCGACCCCGAGCTGAACCTTGGCGATGCCGCGCTGATTGAAATAGATCGACAGCGGCACCAGGGTCATGCCCTCGCGGGTCATGGCGCCGAGCAGCTTGCGGGCCTCGCGCTTGTGGACCAGCAGCTTGCGCGGGCGGCGGGTCTCGTGGGTGAAGAAGGTCTTCGACTGGTACTCGGGGATGTAGGCGTTGAACAGGTACAGCTCGCCCTCGATCTGCCCGGCATAGGCCTCGGTGATGTTGCCCTTGCCCTGGCGCAGCGACTTCACCTCGGTGCCGGCGAGCATGATGCCGGCCTCCAAGGTGTCTTGGATGATGTAGTCGTGTCGCGCCTTGCGGTTCTGGGCCGCGACGTTGGCCGGAGCTGTCTGGGCCATCGGGTCCTACAGCAGCCCGACGCTTTTCAGGGCGTCGCGGACCTTGGCCTTGCTCGAATCGGTGATCTCGACCAGCGGCAGCCGCACCGTCGGCTCGCACTTGCCGAGCAGGCTGGCCGCGTACTTCACCGGGCCGGGGCTGGTCTCGCAGAACATGGCGTCGTGCAGCGGCATCAGCTTGTCGCGGATGGCGAAGCAGGCCTCCAGGTCGCGGTTCTGCCAGGCGGCGTGCATCTCGGCGCACAGGCGCGGCGCGACGTTGGCGGTCACCGAGATGCAGCCCACGCCGCCCTGGGCCAGGAACGCCGTCGCGGTGGCGTCCTCGCCCGAGAGCTGGCAGAAGTCGGGGCCGATGGCGACGCGGGTCTTCAGCGGTCGCGCCAGATCGGCGGTGGCGTCCTTGACGCCGACGATATTGGGCAGCTTGGCCAGCCGCGCCATCGTCTCGACGCTCATGTCGACGACCGAGCGGCCGGGGATGTTGTAGATGATCACCGGCAGATCGACGGCGTCGTTGATCGCCTTGTAGTGCTGGAACAGGCCTTCCTGGGGCGGCTTGTTGTAGTAGGGCGCCACGACCAGGGCGGCGCTGGCGCCGGCCTGCTTGGCGTGGCGGGTCAGGCTGATCGCCTCGTCGGTCGAGTTCGAGCCGGTGCCGGCGATCACCGGCACCCGGCCGGCCGCGGCCTCGACCGCCAGTTCGACCACGCGCATGTGTTCCTCGTGCGAGAGCGTCGGCGATTCGCCGGTGGTGCCGCAGGGCACGACGGCGCTGCTGCCCTCGGCGATCTGCCACTCGACGAAGGCCTGGAACGCCTTCTCGTCCACCCGACCATCGCGGAAGGGCGTGATCAGTGCCGGAATGGACCCCTTGAACATTTGAAACTCCATCGCGCGCGTATTCGAAGGAGTGGCACGTTAGCCGTTGCCGCCGTTTCGGGCAAGACGTCCGGCAGACCCGCCCCGCCCTTGCCGCCCACCCCGCCGTCCCGATACAATCCCTGCCGAGCGGAGTCGCGCCGAATTGCGGCCGTCGCCGCGCGCCATCCCGAGAGGCTGCCGTCTTGAAGTCGTTACTTGTCGCCTTGTCCCTGGCCGCGGCGACCGCCCTGTCCGCGCCCGAAGCCGGCGCCAATCTGCTGTCGCCGTCCGACGAGAAGGCCTACCGGGAAGCCTTCGCCCACGCCCAGCGCGGCCGTTTCGAGGACGCGCACCAATGGGCGGCGCGGGCATCCGACAAGCTGCTCGGCACCGCGCTGAAGTGGATGCACTACGTCGAGCCGCGCTCGGGCGCGAGCTTCGCCGAGATCACCCGCTTCATCAGCGCCAACCCGAGCTGGCCGCAGCAGACGACGCTGCGCCGCCGGGCCGAGGAGGCGATCACCGTCGCCACACCGGCCGCCGAGATGCTGGCGTGGTTCGACGCCAATCCGCCGGTGACCGTCGACGGCAAGATGGCCTACGGCGGCGCCCTCCTGACGGCGGGGCGTCGCGACCACGCCATCGCCGTGCTGCGCGACGCCTGGGTCGGCGGCACCTTCGGCGTGCTGCAGGAGCGCAACTTCGTCGCCCGCTTCGGCGACATGATGCGGCCCGAGGACCACGTCGCGCGGCTCGACCGGCTGCTGTGGGACCGTCACGAGGACGCCGCCCAGCGCATGGTGCTGCGCGTCGACATGCCGCACCGGTTGCTGGCGCAGGCGCGTCTGGCGCTGATGAACAACAAGCCGGGCGTCGACGCCGCCGTCGACCGGGTGCCGAAGGCGCTGGCGAACGATCCCGGGCTGATCTTCGAGCGCGTGCGCTGGCGGCGCCAGCACGACCTCGACGACGGCGCCTACGAACTGCTGCGCACCCGCCCGGCCCTCGGGCCGCGCGGCGATTCGTGGTGGACCGAGCGCGCCATCCTGGCCCGCCGCGCCCTGCAGAAAGGCTTCATCAGCCGCGCCTACGACATCGCCAAGCACCATGGCCTGAACGAGGGCGCCAGCTTCGCCGAGGCCGAATGGCTGGCCGGCTGGATCGCCTTGCGCTTCCTCGACGACCGCAAGGTGGCGCTGGAGCATTTCAAACGGCTGTACGACAACGTCGAGACGCCGATCAGCCGCTCGCGCGGCGCCTACTGGGCCGGTCGCGCCGCCGAGGCGATGAAGGACGCCAAGGCGGCCGAGACCTGGTACGAGCGCGCCGCCGCCCACGTCACCACCTATTACGGCCAGCTCGCGGCCGGGCGGCTGTCGAAGGACCATAGCTGGCCGCTGCCGGCCGACCCCCTGCCCGACGCCGACGACATCGCCGCCTTCGAGCGCCAGCCCCTGGTCCAGGTCGCGCGGATGCTGGCCGAGATCGGCCGCGAGGAGCAGGCGGCACCCTTCGTCCTGCGCCTGCACGAGCTGGCGAAGACGCCGGGCCAGCGCGCGCTCGCCGCCAGCCTGGCGGCCTCGGTGCGCCGGCCGGACCTCGCCGTCAGCATCGCCCGGCGCGCCGACCGCGAAGGCGTGCCGATGATCGGCTCGGGCTACCCGGTGCCGAAGCTCGACGTGACCCGGCCCGAGAAGGCGCTGGTGCTCGCCCTGATCCGTCAGGAATCCGGCTTTCACGAGCGCGCGGTCAGCGCGGTCGGCGCCCGCGGGCTGATGCAGCTCATGCCGGCCACCGCCAGGAGCATGGCCCGGCTGATGAAGGTCGGCTACGCCCCCCAGCGCCTGCACGAGCCCGAATACAACGTGCGACTGGGTACCCGCTATCTCGGCGACCTGATCGAGGGCTTCAACGGCTCCTACATCCTGTCGCTGGCGGCCTACAACGCCGGCCCCGGCCGGGTGCGGAGCTGGATCCGCGAGTACGGCGATCCGCGCAACCCCGAGGTCGATCCGATCGACTGGATCGAAAACATCCCGTTCAGCGAGACCCGCAACTACGTCCAGCGCGTGCTGGAGAGCCTGCAGGTCTACCGCCGTCGACTCGGCGCGACCGACTTTCAGCGCTCGCTCGAACGGGACCTGAGACGATAGGGAGGAGGCATGACCGGCGCACAGCATCTCGACGGCATCACGACCTGCGTCTTCGACGCCTACGGAACCCTGTTCGACATCGCCGCCTCGGCGCGCAAGGCCGAGACGGCGCTGGGGGCGAAGACGGCGGGCGAGCTGGTGGCGCTGTGGCGGCGCAAGCAGCTCGAATACTCCTGGCTGCGCAGCCTGATGAAGCGCCACGCCGATTTCTGGCAGGTCACCGGCGAAAGCCTGGACTACGCCATGGCGGCCCACGGCGTCGACGACCCGGTGCTGCGCTCGCGGCTGATGGAGGACTTCCTGACGCCGAAACCGTTCCCCGAGGTGCCGAGCGTGCTGCGGACCCTGCGCGAGAGCGGCCGCAAGCTGGCGATCCTGTCGAACGGCTCGCCGCAGATGCTGGCCGCCGCCTGCCACGCCACCGAACTCGGCCGCCAGTTCGACGCGGTGCTGTCGGTGGAATCGGCCGGGGTGTTCAAGCCGGCGCCGGCGGTCTACCGCCTGGCGCTCGACCGTTTCGGCGGCGAGCCGTCCGCGATCGCCTTCATGAGCTCGAATCCCTGGGACGTCGCCGGCGCGGCGGCGTTCGGGTTCCGGGTCGTCTGGGTCAACCGCGCCGCGGCGCCCCCCGAGCGGCTGCCCGCCGCCGCCGAAGCCGTGATCGCCGATCTCAGCGCCCTGCCGGGGCTGCTCGGGTCGTGAACGGCTTCGCGGAACGCTTCCTGACCGCGCAGGACGGATTGCGCCTGTACTGGCGCGACTATGGCGACGCGCTGTCGCCGCGGGTGCCGGTGCTGTGCCTGACCGGGCTGACCCGCAACAGCAAGGACTTCCACGACCTCGCCAGCCGCCTGGCGCCCGAGCGGCGCGTGATCTGCCCCGACTACCGCGGCCGCGGCCGCTCGCACTACGACCCCGACCCGCGCAACTACGACCCGAGGGTCTACCTCCAGGACGTCCGCCACCTGCTGGCCGCCGCCGGCGTCCACCGCTGCGTCGTCGTCGGCACCTCGCTGGGCGGCATCCTGGCGATGGCGCTGTCGGTGCTGCTGCCGGCGGCGGTGGCCGGCGCGGTGATCAACGACATCGGCCCCGACGTCGCCCGCGACGGCCTCGGGCGCATCATCGACTACATCGGCCAGGACCGGCCGCAGCCGGACCTCGCCGCCGCGACGGCGCATCTGCGCGAGATGTTCCCGACGCTGTCCTTCAAGACGCACGACGGCTGGCTGAAGCTGGCGCGCAACACCTATCGCGAGGGCGCCGACGGGCTGCTGCACTTCGACTGGGACGTCCGCCTGGTCGAGAACGTGCGGCGTATGGCCGACGGCGACATGCCGGCGCTGTGGCCGCTGTTCCTCGGCCTGAAGCGGGTGCCGGTGCTGGCGGTGCGCGGCGGCGTTTCCGACGTGCTCACCGAGGCCGGTTTCGAGCGGATGGCGGCGGCGATGCCGCACATGACCAGGATCGTGGTCCCGGGCTGCGGCCACGCGCCGGCCCTCGACGAGCACGAGGTGCTGCCGGCGATCGACGACCTTCTGGCGAGGGTGGACGCCGCCGAGGCCGCGACCACATGCCAAGTGCCGGGCGGGGCGGAGCGGCGTTCCGCGCCGATGCCGGCATGAAGAGACGAGCCGTCCGCGAGGAGATGATGCGCGAATCCGCCGCCGGCGACACCTTGCCGATGATCTCGGGCTGGCATCCGGCGGCCCTGGCCGCGACCTGGTTCGGCGCCGGCCTGCTGCCGAAGCTGCCCGGCACCTGGGGCTCGCTCGCCGCCCTGCCCTTCGCCTGGATCATCGTCAGCCTGGGCGGATGGCCGGCGCTGGCGGTTTCGGCGGCGCTGGTGTTCCTGCTCGGCTGCTGGGCGGCCGGAATCTACAGCCGGCACGCCGGCATCGACGATCCCGGCGCCATCGTCATCGACGAGGTCGCCGGCCAGTGGCTGGTGCTGCTGGCGGTGCCGCTCGACCTCGGCCTCTACATCCTCGGCTTCGTGGTGTTCCGGGTTTTCGACATCTGGAAGCCGTGGCCGGTGCGCTGGGCCGACCGTTACGTCAAGGGCGGCGTCGGCGTCATGCTCGACGACGTGCTCGCCGCGGTCTACGGCCTGGTGATCATGGCCGCGGTGGCGGCGCTGTGACCGCGCTTCCCGCCGATCTGGTCGAACGCGCCGCGGCGGTGGTCGCCGCCTGCGGCGCGCGCGGGCTGATGCTGGCGACGGCCGAGTCCTGCACCGGCGGGCTGGTCTCCGCCGCGCTGACGGCGGTATCCGGCAGTTCGGCGGTGGTCGAGCGCGGATTCGTGACCTATTCCAACCAGGCGAAGATGGACCTGCTGGGCGTTCCCGATGACGTGCTCGCGGCGCATGGCGCGGTCAGCGAGCCGGTGGCGCGGGCGATGGCGCTGGGCGCCCTGGCGCGGGCGCCGGTCGGCCTGTCGGTGGCGGTCACCGGCATCGCCGGCCCGACCGGCGGGTCTCCCGCAAAACCGGTCGGGCTGGTGCATTTCGCCGCCGCGCGCCGCGGCGGCGAGGTCGTCCACCGCCGCGAAATCCTGCCCGGCGATCGCGACGGGGTCCGCCGGGCGGCGGCGGCGATCGCGCTGGAACTGCTGCTCGCCGCCGCGCAGCGGTCCTGATCAGCAGGCGGCGGCGGCGACGTATTCGCGGATCATGTCGCGTTCGGTCGCCGTCTCCTCGAGCAGCCTCTCGACGACGTCGCGGATCGACACCATGCCCACCGGGCGGCCGTCCTCGACGACCGGCAGGTGACGGACGTGGCGGCGGTTCATCAGCTCCATCACGTCGTCGAGATGATCGTCGAGGCTGCAGGTCGCCACGTCGGCGGTCATGAAGTCGGAGACGCGCAGCGTGGCCGCGGCCTCGCGGTGCCGCGACAGCGCGCGGGTCAGGTCGCGCTCGGACAGGATTCCGATCAGATGACCGTCGCCCTGGAGCACCAGCAGCGCGCCGATCCGATGTTCGCTCATCAGCCGCGCGGCCTCGGCCAGGGTCGCGCCGGGGGCGATCGTGAAAATGCGGCCGCCTCGCTGGCCCAGAATGGTCTTGCAGTACATGACGTCTCTCCCTCGGTCGTCGTTGAGATGGGCCGGCGCTCTCCGGCGCCTTCATTAGCAAGTAATGATGTTGCCAAAAACAGCCCCCTTCGCGCAACGATTCGATCGGGTCTCGGCCTTCCGAGTAGGCGCCCCCACTCGCCGGGACGGGCTGCGGCCGCCCGCGCCGCCCCACCCGCGCCGGTGCTAAAGCCTTCGGTTGCCTTGAACGACGGCGGCGCCGGCCCAACGTGGCAGCAAAGAGCAGGAGATCCTTCGATGCAGATCTATCAGTCGCTGATTCCGCCCTATCAGCAGATCGTCGACCGACTGGTGGCGTATGCGCGGTTTTCGGACTGGCAGACGATGCGGGTGTTCCTGGCCTCGACTTACGAGAAGCTGACCCTGAACGCCGAGAAGTTTCCCGCGATCGAGCCCGAGGTCGACTTCTCGCACATGGTGGCGGCGATGATCGAGCGCCTGGAAGCGCCGCGGGTCGCCGACGCCGATCAGGCCGTCGTTTACGCCGTCTCGGCCGAGGTCGCCCACCGCGACGCCTCCGAGGACTGGTTCGCCAGCCACCCGCAAGAATTCGACGCCATATGGGCCAGCGCCAATCGCGGCACGCTGCACTGACGCTGCGACATATCAGCGCATGCTTAAGTTCAAGCTTGAACGCCGGGCGGATTTGCGGTGTTTTTGTCCTCGCAACACCAGCCGTTCCGCCGGCGAGCGTTAAACCTAACCCTCTCCGGCGTTTCCTCCCTGAACTTGGGCCGCGTTTTCGCGGCCCTTTCTTTTTGTCTTCGCCGACACGCCGCCCCGATTACTGCAACAATTCTGAAACCTTTTCGAGATCGCCGACGAAAGCCTCGAACGCCGCGTGGCGTTTGTCGCGGTCGGGGATGCGCAGCAGCGCCGACGGATGCACCGTGGCGGTGACGTAGGGCGCCAGCGCCGATTGCACGAAGCCGCCCCGCTGCTCGGTGATCTTGACCTTGCCGCCGAGCAGCGCCTGGGCGGCGGTGGCGCCCAGGCACACGATCACCTTCGGCCGCACGGCGGCGATTTCCGCCTCCAGCCACGGGTGGCAGGCGCGGATCTCGCGGGCGTTGGGCTTGCCGTGGATGCGCCGCTTGCCGCGCGGCTGCCACTTGAAGTGCTTGACCGCATTGGTGACGTAGACGGCTTCGCGGGCGATGCCGGCGGCGGCCAGCGCCCGGTCGAGCAGCTTGCCGGCCGGCCCGACGAAGGGCCGTCCGGCGAGGTCCTCGGCGTCGCCGGGCTGTTCGCCGACCAGCATCGCCACCGCGGTCTGCGGTCCCTGGCCGAACACCGTCTGGGTCGCGTTCTCGTGCAGAGGACAGGCGGTGCAGCCGCTCGCCGCCCGTGCGAGGTGGTCGAGGTCGCGCTGCGCCGGCAGGAAGCGGCTGGCGTCGTCCTCGCCGGCCACGGCTACTGCCCGGTGAACTCGATCGCGCCCTCCGGCAGCAGGTAGAGCACCAGGGCGCGGCCTTCGGTGACGGTCGGGCGGTGGGCGGACCCGGGCGGATAGACGCACCAGCCGCGGCCGCGCTTGTCGAACTTGGCCGCGGGCGTCACCGGCATTACCAGGCAGATTTCGCCGTTGGGGTGGCGGTGGTGCGGGCCGACCACGTCGGTGAGGTCGACGACGTCGACGCTCAGTCGGCTGGTCGCGTCGTCGGCCTCGACCACGCGGCCGAAGCGCCTGCCCTCGCCGCCCTGGCTGCACATCCAGCCGGCGGCGATGGCGTCGTGGCAGGCCGCCTCGATCGCCCTCACCTGCTCGCCGTCGCCGGGCAGCACGGCGTTCAGATGGTCGGCCAGGCCGCGGTCCACCGGCCGGCCGGCGATGGCGCGGGTCACCGGCAGCATCATTTCGCGAAAGGCTTCGGGCGTCATCATGGCTTCCTCCCCGTCTGGTTTTGGCGACAGCCTACACGCTGCGCCGCCCACGGGGAAAGATCGCTGAAGTGCTGGATTGGCTCTCATGCCACTGTGAACCGCGCGCGCGGCCGAAGGTTCGCGGCGCGTTTCGACCCGCCGCGGCGTCCGGCCCGTCTGGTCGGGTCGTCCTAGCGGTGGACCAGATCGTCGCGCAGGCCCGCGCTCAGGCCTTGCCGGCGGCCGACCAGCAGCCACCATGTCAGTCCCAGCGCCACCGGCGCGCCAAGGAAGAAGAGCAGAGCTTCCAGGAGCGTGCTCATCGCCTGCCTCCCGATTCCGTTCTGCCCCATCATGCCATAGCGGCCGGCCGATTCGGTGGAAATCGTCTTGAATTGCGACCAATGGCCGAGGCGGCCCCGACGAAGGTCCGGGGCCGCCGGCCGTGCCTCGGCCCTAACGCTCGACCTGGCTGACGTCGCGCACCGCGCCGCGCGAGGCCGAGGTGGTCAGGGCGGCATAGGCGCGCAGCGCCGCCGAGACCTGCCGGTTGCGCTTGGCCGGCTTCCAGGCGTCGCCGCCCTTGGCATCCATCGCCGCGCGGCGCTTGGCCAGTTCCTCGGGCGAGACGCGGACGTTGATGGTGCGGTTGGGGATGTCGATGTCGATGAAGTCGCCTTCCTCGACCAGGCCGATGGCGCCGCCCTCGGCCGCTTCCGGCGAGGCGTGGCCGATCGACAGGCCCGAGGTGCCGCCCGAGAAGCGGCCGTCGGTGATCAGGGCGCAGTCCTTGCCCAGGCCCTTGGACTTCAGGTAGCTGGTCGGATAGAGCATCTCCTGCATGCCCGGGCCGCCCTTCGGCCCTTCGTAGCGCACCAGCACGACGTCGCCCTTCTTGACGCCGCCGCCCAGGATCTTGGCCACCGCCTCCTCCTGGCTCTCGCAGATCACCACCGGGCCGGAGAACTTCAGGATCTCCTTGTCGACGCCGGCCGTCTTCACGATGCAGCCCTCCTCGGCGATGTTGCCGTAGAGCACCGCCAGGCCGCCGTCCTGCGAATAGGCGTGGGCCTTGTCGCGGATGCAGCCGTTGGCGCGGTCGAGATCGAGCGTCGGATAGCGCTTGTCCTGCGAGAACGCCTGCGTCGTGCGCACGCCGCCGGGTCCGGCGCGGAAGAAGGTGTGCAGCGCCTCGTCCTTGTTGCGCAGAACGTCGTTCTTTTCAAGGGCTTCGCCCATGGTCTTCGCGTGAACCGTCGAGACGTCGCGGCGGATCAGCCCCTGGCGGTCGAGCTCGCCCAGGATCGCCATGATGCCGCCGGCGCGGTGCACGTCCTCCATATGGAAGTCGGGCGTCGACGGGCTGACCTTGCACAGGTGCGGCACCTTGCGGCTGAGCCGGTCGATGTCGGCCATCGTGAACTCGACCTCGCCCTCGGCGGCGGCGGCCAGCAGGTGCAGCACGGTGTTGGTCGAGCCGCCCATGGCGATGTCGAGGATCATCGCGTTCTCGAACGCCTGGAAGCTGGCGACGTTGCGCGGCAGGACCGAGGCGTCCTCCTGCTCGTAGTAGCGCTTGCACAGGTCGACGACGCGGCGGCCGGCCTCGAGAAACAGTTCGCGGCGGTCGGCGTGGGTGGCGAGCAGCGTGCCGTTGCCGGGCAGCGCCAGGCCGAGGGCCTCGGTCAGGCAGTTCATCGAATTGGCGGTGAACATGCCCGAGCACGAGCCGCAGGTCGGGCAGGACGAGCGCTCGTATTCGGCGGCGTCGGCGTCGGAGACGCTTTCGTCGGCGGCCTTGATCATCGCGTCGATCAGATCGACGGTCTCTTCCTTGCCCGAGGACAGCTTGGCCTTGCCGGCCTCCATCGGCCCGCCCGAGACGAACACCGCCGGGATGTTCAGGCGCATCGCCGCCATCAGCATGCCGGGGGTGATCTTGTCGCAGTTGG
>CAZJFH010000046.1:0-41409 GCA_964545205.1 uncultured Rhodospirillaceae bacterium | reverse complement strand
AGGATGATGTCGACCAGGTTCTTGCCGATGTCGTGGACGTCGCCCTTGACCGTGGCGAGGACGATGATGCCCTTCTCCTGGCCCTCGATCTTCTCCATGTGCGGCTCGAGCCAGGCGACCGCGGCCTTCATCGTCTCGGCCGACTGCAGCACGAACGGAAGCTGCATCTTGCCGGCGCCGAACAGCTCGCCGACCACCTTCATGCCGCCGAGCAGGATGGTGTTGATGATCTCCAGCGGCGGATGCTTGGCCATCGCCTCGGCCAGGTCGTCCTCGAGTCCCTGGCGGTCGCCGTCGACGATGCGCTGCTTCAGCCGCGCCTCGACCTCGGCCGGGCGCTCCTTCTTGACCGTCGACGCGGTGCGGCCCTCGAACAGGGCGATGAAGGCGTGCAGCGGGTCGTAGCCCTCGCGGCGGCGGTCGTAGATCAGGTCCTCGGCGGTCCGGACCTCTTCCTCGGGGATGGCGTGCAGCGGCGTGATCTTCGAGACGTGGACGATGGCGCCGGTCATGCCGCGCTTGACGGCGTGGTCGAGGAACACCGAGTTCAGCACGTGGCGCGCCGCCGGCTTCAGCCCGAACGAGACGTTGGACAGGCCGAGGATGATGCCGCATTCGGGCAGCTCCTTGGCGATGCGCTCGATGGCGTCCAGGGTGTGGACCGCCAGCTTGCGGTCGTCCTCGTTGCCGGTGCAGACGGTGAAGGTCAGCGGATCGAACAGCAGGTCGGACGCCGGCAGGCCGTGCTTGACGCAGGCGAATTCGTGCAGCCGGTGCGCCAGCGCCACCTTCTCGTCGACGCCCTTGGCCATGCCGACCTCGTCGATGGTCAGGGCGATGACCGCGGCGCCGAACTTCCTGGCCAGGGCGATGCGCTCGGCGGCCGGTTCCTCGCCGTTCTCGAAATTGATCGAGTTGATGATCGCCTTGCCGCCGTAGAGCTTCAGCGCCGCCTCGATCACCGGCAGCTCGGTGGAATCGATGACCAGCGGCGCGTTGACCTGGCCGCGCAGGCGCTTGACGACCTCGATCATGTCGGCGCTCTCGTCGCGGCCGACGAAGGCGGTGCAGACGTCGAGGGTGTGGCTGCCCTCCTTGACCTGCTCGCGGGCCATGCCGACGATGCCGTCCCAGTTCTGGTTCTCCTGGAACTCGCGGAACTTCTTCGAGCCGTTGGCGTTGCAGCGCTCGCCGATCGACAGGAAGGCGTTCTCCTGCTTGAGCGACACCTGGCCGTACAGCGACGCCACCGAGGGGATCCACACCGGCTTGCGCTTGACCGGCGTCGGGCGGTAGCCGTCGCCGCGGCGCTTGAGCATCGCGTCGGTCGCCATGATGTGCTCGGGCCGGGTGCCGCAGCAGCCGCCCAGCATGTTGACGCCGTCCTCGAACACGAAGCGCTCGTGCCACATCGCCAGGTCGTCGGGGCTCAGCGGGTAATGCGTCTGGCCGTCGACCAGCTCGGGCAGGCCGGCGTTCGGCAGCACGCTGATCAGGCCCGGCCAGTTGTCGGCCAGCCAGCGCACGTGCTCGCTCATCTCCTGCGGCCCGGTGGCGCAGTTGAGGCCGATCAGCGGCACGCCCAGCGAATGGATGACCGTGGCGGCGGCGGCGATGTCGGCGCCGACCAGCAGCGTGCCGGTGGTCTCGACCGTGACCTGGACGAAGATCGGCGTGTCGGTGCCGGCCTTGGCGCGGGCGATCTTGGCGCCGTTGACGGCGGCCTTGATCTGCAGCGGGTCCTGGCAGGTCTCGATCAGGATGGCGTCGGCGCCGCCGGCGACCAGGCCGGCGCACTGCACGCCGAACGAGGCCTCCAGCGCGTCGTAGTCGACATGGCCCAGGCTCGGCAGCTTGGTGCCGGGGCCGATCGAGCCGATGACGAAGCGGGCGCGGCCGTCCTTGAACTGCTCGGCGGCCTCGCGGGCGATCTCGCACGAGCGCTTGTTGAGGTCGAACGCCTCGTCCTGCAGCCCGAACTCGCCCAGGGTGATGGGCGAGGCGCCGAAGGTGTTGGTCTCGACCATGTCGGCGCCGGCCTCGAAATAGCGCGTATGGATCTCGCGCACGACGTCGGGGCGGGTGCGGCTCAGCACGTCGGTGCAGTTCTCGTGGCCGTCGAAGTCCTTGTCGACGGTCAGGGTCATCGCCTGCACCAGCGACCCCATGCCGCCGTCGCAGAGGAGGACCCGGTTGGCGAGATGGTCGAGGATGTTGGTCATCGTGCGTCGTCCTGCTCGGTTTGAAGCCCCTCTCCCGCCGGCGGGAGAGGGGGTTGGGGGGAGGGTGGTTGGTTGAGCGCTTCGGCTATGTTCGCCAGCACACCGGCCAAGTTCTCTGTCACATCGTTGTTCCAATAGCGCAGCACCCGGAAGCCTTGCGCCTTCAGCCAGTTGGTCCGCTCCTCGTCGGCCGCCGCGCCGACCGGTTCGCCGTGCTGGCCGCCATCCAGTTCGATCACCAGTTGCCGTTCCAGGCAGACGAAATCGAGTATGTAGCGGCCGAGCGTGTACTGGCGGCGGAACTTGGCGCCGCACAGCCGCCGGTCGCGCAACTCCAGCCACAACCGTTTCTCGACCTCGGTTGCCCGTTCACGGCGCAGTGCTCTGGCTATCGGAATGTTCGGGCGCCGTTCCACCCTCACCCCCAGCCCCTCTCCCGCCAGCGGGAGAGGGGGGTCATGCCTCCACCTTCGCCGCCGGCCGCACCCCGAGGATGTGGCAGATGGCGTAGGTCAGGTCGGCGCGGTTCAGGGTGTAGAAGTGGAAGTCCTTGACGCCGTCGGCGGCCAGGGCGCGGCACTGCTCGGCGGCCATGGTGGCGGCGACCAGCTTGCGGGTCTCGGGGTCGTCGTCGAGGCCCTCGAACAGGTCGGCCATCCACTTCGGCACCGAGGCGCCGCAGGCGGCCGAGAACTTCTGCACCTGGGCGAAATTGGTCACCGGCAGGATGCCGGGCACGATCGGCACGGTGATGCCGGCCTTGCGCGCGCGCTCGAGGAACCGCCGGAAGGCGTCGACGTCGAAGAAGTACTGGCTGATGGCGCGGGTGGCGCCCGCGTCGATCTTGCGCTTGAGGTTGTCGAGGTCGAAGTCGGCGCTGGGCGCGTCGGGATGCGTCTCCGGATAGGCGGCGACCGAGATCTCGAAATCGGCGATCCTCTTCAGTCCGGCGACCAGGTCGACGGCGTAGTCGTAGCCGCCCGGCGTGGGTTCGTAGACGCCGCCCTCCGGCATGTCGCCGCGCAGGGCGACGATGTGGCGGATGCCCTCGTCCCAGTAGCGGCGCGCGATGTCCTCGATCTCGCCGCGCACGTGGCCGACGCAGGTCAGGTGCGCGGCCGGCGCCAGGCCGGTCTCCTTGCGGATGCGCACCACCGTCTCGTGGGTGCGCTCGCGCGTGGTGCCGCCGGCGCCGTAGGTCACCGAGACGAAGGCCGGGTTCAGCGGCTCGAGGCGCTTGATGCTGTTCCACAGCGTCTCGTGCATCTTGTCGGTCTTCGGCGGAAAGAACTCGAACGACACCTGGATGGGGTTCCGGGGGCCGGCGACCGGCAAGTCTTTTCCGAAGGGATGGATCTCCAGGCTCACGCTCTCGCTCCTGCGGTTTGCTTACGGTGGGCGGCGGCGCCGTCGGGGCGTCGCGCCAGCCAGATGGTGACGGTCAGGGGCTCGCCCGGCAGGTGCCGGGTCTCGGCCGGCTTCAGGCCGGCGGCGCGCAGCCAGCCCTCGACCTCGCCGTCGGCGAAGCCGAGGCGGCGGTGGCTGTGTTCCTCGCGCAGATATTCCAGCTCGTGCGGCGCGAAGTCGACCACCGCCAGGCGGCCGCCCGGCCGCAGCACGCGTGCCGCCTCGGCGACGGCGGCGGCGGGCCGCTCGGAATAATGCAGCACCTGATGGATGGTGACCAGGTCGGCGCTGTCGGGCGGCAGCGGCAGCTGGTACATGTCGCCCTGGCGCACGTAGCAGTTCTTGATGCCGGCCTCCTCCAGGCGGGCGCGGGCCAGGGCCAGCATCTCGCGCGAGGAATCGACGCCCAGGCCGCGATCGACCAGCGGCGCCAGCACTTCGAGCACGCGGCCGGTGCCGGTGCCGACGTCGACCAGGTCGCGCACCGGAAGCTCGCCGGCGAGGTCGACCAGCGCCGCCTCGACCTCGGCGTCGTCGACGTGCAGCGAGCGGATGGCGTCCCAGCGCTCGGCGTTCTCGCGGAAGTATTCGGCGGCGGCGGCGGCGCGCTCCTGCTTGATGTCGTCGAGGCGCCGCGAATCCAGCTCCAGCGTCGTGTCGCCGTCGGGCAGCAGCGCCAGCACGTTGCGGGCCAGCGGCGAATCGGCCAGGCGGTAGAAGGCCCAGGCGCCCTCGCGGAAGCGCTCCAGCAGACCGGCCTCGACCATCAGCTTGAGATGGCGCGACACCCGCGGCTGGCTCTGGCCCAGGATGTGGGTGAGCTCGGTCACGGTCAGGTCGCCGCGGGCGCACAGGGCCAGCAGCCGCAGCCGCGTCGGCTCCGCCGCCGCGCGCAGTCCCGCCAGTACCTGATCCATGGTCGTCAACAGAGTCGCCTCCCGCTTGGTGCGAGAGATATAAACATATCTTTATGTGTCTATGAAGAGGAAAATCGGGGAAGGGCTGGAGCGCGGGTCTCCGGACCCGCTGTGTTTCCCCGCCGCGAAAGGCCTGCGCGTCTGGAGACGCGCGCTCCAATTCGCTTCTACCGCCGCCGCCGCTTCGGTTCTATCCGCACGTTCTCGCTCTCGCCGGCCTCGCCGATCGCCTCTTCCGCCTGCTCGGGCGCGTCGGCGTGGACGATGCGGGTCGCCCGCACATGCGGCGCCGCGTGCTCGGCGGCCATCGCGGCGCGCACCGTGGCGATGGCGTCGGGCGGCACCAGGCCGAGGGCGGCGGCGTGCTCGGCCATCGCCGGGCTCTCGGCGGCCAGCACCAGGCTCGAGCCTTCGCGGACGACCTCGGCGGCCATGGCCTCGATCTCGCGCGCCCGGCTGCCGCTCTTCGAGACGTTGCGGATGTAGACCGCCAGCACCCGGCCGGGATGGTCGGCGATGATGCGGCGGTAGACCTCGGGGTCGTGCTGGCCGGAATCGCCGATCAGCACGAAGGGCAGGTCGCGATAGAGCGCCAGCATGTTGTCGATCAGCTCGCGCTTGTGCTCGGTGGCGCGGCGCGGCAGCGGGCTGGTCCAGTGCACGCCCCATTCGCGCAGGAACAGGATCGGCCCGACGGGGATGTCGTGGGCGCGGAAGAAGGCGTCCAGGATGTCGTAGATGCCCCATGGCCCGCGCGAGACGTAGAGCATCGGGTTGCGCTCGTCGCCGCCGGCGCCGTCGTGCAGCGCCCGGTAGAAGGCCGGCACGCCGGGAAAGGCCGTGCGGCTGGCGGGGCCCTCGACGAACAGCCGCCACAGCATGCCGAGCTTGTTGGCGACGCCGGTGTACATGACGGTGTCGTCGATGTCGCTGATCACCACGTAGCGGCAATGCGCCGGCGGGACGAAGACGCGCGCCTTGGCCGTGCACGGCTCCGGGCCGTCGAGCGACAGCGCCACCTCGTGCCAGTCGCGGTCGTCCGGCGGCGGCGTTGCCGGGCGCAGGTGGATGCGGAAATAGCCGTCGCGGTCGGTCTCGACGCGCTGCTCGGCGCCGCAGAAGCGGGCGGTGACGGTGGCGCCGCGGACGGCGCGGCGCATCAGCCGGCGGGCGACGTCGCGCAACTGCCGCGCCGGCGCGTCCGTCGCCGAGCGCGCCGAGGCCGGCGACTGGCGGAACACCCGGCCGATCAGGAAGATCTCGTCGCGCGAGCCGTAGCCGCGATAGGGCTGCAGCACGACGCCGCCGCGACCTTGCGCCTTGCGCACCGGCCGCGCCGCCAGCCCCAGGATCCCGCGCAACACCTTGCCGACCTTCATGCCGGGGCAAACACCCGAGGGCCGGTTCGGGTTGCGAGAAAATGGGTGGGCCGGACGCGGATCGAGCGCCTATATTACGCGCCATGCCCGATCCTTTCGAACTCGACGACGACATTCCGTTCGACCAGCCCGGTGCGCCGGCCGCCGCCGCCGCGCCCTGGCTCGACGGCCTCAATCCCGAGCAGCGCCAGGCGGTGGAGACCACCGAGGGCCCCGTGCTGGTGCTCTCGGGCGCCGGCACCGGCAAGACCCGGGTGCTGACCACCCGGCTGGCCCACATCCTGCTCAGCGGCAAGGCGCGGCCGTGGGAATGCCTGGCGGTGACCTTCACCAACAAGGCGGCGCGCGAGATGCGCGAGCGCGTCGCGGCGATGATCGGTCCGGTGGCCGAGAACGTGTGGCTGGGCACCTTCCATGCCCTGGGCGTGCGCTTCCTGCGCCGCCACGCCGAGCTGGTCGGCCTGACCTCGAACTTCACCATCCTCGACACCGACGACCAGATCCGGCTGCTCAAGCAGGTGATGGAGGCCGAGGCGGTCGATGCCAAGAAGTGGCCGGCCCAGGCGCTGATGGGCATCGTCCAGCGCTGGAAGGACAAGGGCCTGACCCCGGCCCGCGTCGGCGGCGGCGACGACGCCGGCGACTTCGCCGGCGGTCGCGCCGCGCAGCTCTACGCCGCCTACCAGGAGCGGCTGAAGACGCTGAACGCCTGCGATTTCGGCGATCTGCTGCTGCACTGCCTGACCGTCTTCCAGCAGCACGCCGACATCGCCGACGACTACCGGCGGCGCTTCCGCTACATCCTGGTCGACGAGTACCAGGACACCAACGTCGCCCAGTACCTCTGGCTGCGGCTGCTGGCCGGCGGCCACAGGAACATCTGCTGCGTCGGCGACGACGACCAGTGCGTCGCCGCCGGGACGATGGTCCGCATGGGCGATGGCGGCCTGCGCCGGGTCGAGGACGTCAAGGCCGGCGACTTGGTGCTGTCCTCCTACGGCAGCGGCGATTTCCGGCCGGCCCGAGTCGGCCGCGTCCACCGTCGGCGCTTCTCCGGCGAGATGGTCCAAATCCGGACGGCAGCCGGCCATGAACTCCTGACCACGCCCGAGCACGTGCATTTCGCCGATGTCGTCCTGCACGAGAGCCCGCAGAAGCATTTCACCTACCTGATGATGAAGCGCGGATACGGCTATCGGCTGGGCACGTCGCAGATCTACACGCGGGGGCAGCGCCACGCGGTCGTCGGCTATCAGCAGCGCTGCCTGCAGGAACACGCCGACGCCGTCTGGCTGGTGCATGCGTTCGAGACCGAGCAGGACGCCCGCGCGATGGAACATCGCCTGAGCCTGCTGTACGGCATCACCACCTTGCCGTTCGTGGCGCGGCGCGGGGCCGCGGCCAACGGTCTGGTCAATGACCAGGAACGGCTCGACGCACTGCATCGCGAACTGGCGGCAACCGCCCGGGTGGTGGAGTTGATGGATGCGCACGGGCTCAGTCCGGAGCATCCGCATTTCGTTCCGCAGGCCGCCCCCGGCCGACGGCGCAACCTCATCATGACCATGAACGCCGACCGCCGCGGTACGACGCCGATGCATCGCATCGCGATAAGCGGCAACGATGCCGAAGGCGCCGCGGCGCTGGCCGAAGTCGGGCTGAAGGCCCGCGCCTACAGGCGCAACCCGGCCAACTGGCGCTACGAGACGGCGTTCCGCGATTTCGGCCGGATCGAGGAGATCAAGACGCGGATCGCCACGCGGTTCGACCTTACGGTGGTCCGCAAGGCCAACGTGCTCGGCACGCCGTTGACGATGCGGCCGGCGTCCCAGGTGGTTCCGGGGATGGTGGTCGCGCTTGCCGATGGTCGCCACGACGTGGTGACGGAGGCCGAGCGCGTGCCGTACCGCGGCACCGTGCACGACCTCGACGTCGACGGCACCCACAACTTCGTCGCCAACGGGATCGTCACCCACAATTCGATCTATTCCTGGCGCGGCGCCGAGGTCGGCAACATCCTGAAGTTCGAGCGCGACTTCCCCGGCGCCGTCGTGGTGCGGCTGGAGCGCAACTACCGCTCGACGCCCCAGATCCTCGCCGCCGCCTCGGGCCTGATCGCCAACAACGCGGACCGGCTGGGCAAGACCCTGCGGCCCGGCCGCACCGACCTCGACGGCGACCGGATCGCCGTGCGCGGCGTCTGGGACGGCGAGGAGGAGGCCCGCGTCGTCGTCGACGAGATCGAGGCGCTGCAGCGCGCCGGCCATTCGCTGGCCGAGATGGCGGTCCTGGTCCGCGCCGGCTTCCAGAGCCGCGAATTCGAGGAGCGGCTGCTGACCTGCGGCGTGCCCTATCGGGTGCTCGGCGGCCAGCGCTTCTACGAGCGCCTCGAGATCCGGGACGCCATCGCCTATTTCCGCGTCGTGCTGTCGCCGTCCGACGACCTCGCCTTCGAGCGCATCGTCAACACGCCCAAGCGCGGGCTCGGCGACGCCACCCTGCAGGTGCTGCACCGCCTGCGGCAAGCCCGCGAGATTCCGCTGCTGCAGGCGGCGGCCGCGGTGATCGAGACCGACGAGATCAAGCCCAAGGCCCGCGCCACCTTGCGCGGCCTGATGGCGGATTTGGCGCGCTGGCGCGGGCTGCTCGACGCGATGCCGGCCTCCGAGCTGGCGGCGACGATTCTCGAAGAGTCCGGCTACACCGAGATGTGGCAGCGCGACAAGACTCCGGAAGCGCAGGGCCGGCTGGAGAACCTGAAGGAGCTGGTCGGCTCGCTCGACGACTACGACGGCCTCGCCGGCTTCATCGAGCATGTCAGCCTGGTGATGGACAACGACGACAGGGCCGAGGGCGACAAGGTCACGCTGATGACCCTGCACGCCGCCAAGGGCCTGGAGTTCGACTGCGTGTTCCTGCCCGGCTGGGAGGAAGGCGTGTTCCCGCACCAGCGCGCCCTCGACGAGTCCGGCGCCTCGGGGCTGGAGGAGGAGCGCCGCCTGGCCTATGTCGGCATCACCCGCGCCCGGCGCCGGGTGATGATCACCTACGCCGCCAACCGCCGCGTCTACAATCAGTGGCAATCGAATCTGCCGTCGCGGTTCGTCGCCGAGCTGCCCGAGGCGCATGTCGAGCGCAGCGCCGACCAGGGCCTGCTGGGCAACCGCACCGGCGGCTTCGCCGAGCCGTGGGGCGGCTGGAACCAGCGCGGCGAGTCGCGCTGGAAGACCGTCGAGGCCAGTTCCTACAGGGTCGAGCCGCGCCAGGCGCAGGCCGGCGGATTCGGCGTCGGCGACCGGGTGTTCCATCAGAAATTCGGCAACGGCACCGTGATCGCCGCCGACGGCAACAAGCTGGAGATCGCCTTCGACAAGGCCGGCCACAAGAAGGTGATGGACAGCTTCGTCACCGCGGCTTAAGTGCTTGCCCTCTCCCAGGAGCGCGCGTATCCCGACGCGCAAGCAGCGGTGCGGGTCTGGAGACCCGCGCTCCAGAAGGACGTTGGAACCAGAATGAGCAAGCCGACCGCCGAGCTTTGGCGCATCAGCGTCACCGTCCCCGAGCACGCCCTCGACGCCTTCGAGGCGGCGCTGGATGGGCATTCGGATGCCGTCTCGATGATGCTGCCCGAGGGCAAGGACCCCGGCGAGGGCGCCGACTGGCGGCTGGAGGCGGTGTGCCGCACGCCGCCCGACCACGCCGCCGTCGAGCTGTCGCTGCAGCTCGCGGCCACGGCGCTGGGGCTGGCGGTGCCGCGGCCGGACTACGGCCGCCTGCCGCAGGTCGACTGGCTGACCGAGAACCTGCGCGCCTTCCCGCCGATCCGCGCCGGGCGGTTCTTCGTGCACGGCTCGCATTGGCAGGGTCGGCCGCCGGCGGCGAGCATTCCGCTGCTGGTCGACGCCGGCACCGCGTTCGGCTCGGGCGAGCACGCCACCACCTTCGGCTGCCTGCTGGCGCTGAGCGAACTGGCCAAGCGCCGCCGGTTCCGCCGGCCGCTCGACATGGGCTGCGGTTCGGCGATCCTGGCGATGGCGATGGCGAAGCTGTGGCCGGTGGCGGTGACGGCCTCGGACATCGATCCGGAATCGGTGCGGGTGTCGCGCTTCAACGCGCGGCGCAACGGCCTGGCGGCGCGGATCACGGCGGTGGTCAGCGACGGCTACCGCGATCCGGCGGTCGGGGCCGGGCGGCCCTACGACCTGATCGCCGCCAACATCCTGGCGCGGCCGCTGTGCCGGATGGCGCCGGACCTCCGGGCGCACCTGGCGCCCGGCGGCATGGCGGTGTTGTCGGGTCTCTTGAGCCGCCAGGAGCGGATGGTGCTCAACGCCCACCGCGCCCAGGGCCTGCGCCTGGCCGGCCGCGTCGCCGTCAACGGCTGGACGACGCTGGTCCTGGCCGGCTGAGAACGGTCAGGCGGCGTGCCTGGTGCCGCCCGGCTGCGGCTCGACGCGGCGCGGGCCGGGATCGAGGCGCACCAGCAGCGGCCGGCGGCGCACCGGCGCCCGCTCGTCGCGGTAGCTGCCGTCGACGACGGCGTCGATGTCGCAACGCGACAGGCCGATGTCACGCAGCTCGAGGTCGCTCATGTGATCCAGTTCGGCGCGGAGCGCCAGCCGCTCCTGCCACTGCCGAAAAGGGCGCAGCAGCGCGGCCACCCCGTGGGCGAGCCGGGCGGCGCCGAGCTTCACGTAATGGGCCACGGCCTGCGCGCGCGCCACGCGCGCCTGGGCGATCAGGTGCTCGACGTCGTTGGACCGGTCCAGCCAGTCGGGTTGCTGTTCATAGGACCACATGGCACTCACCACTTACGAAATGAATAGGTCGACCGGCCTTCCGCCGATGTCGAGGTAACGATATAGGAATAGGCATCCGGGGTGGGTTCGAGATTTCGCATCGCAGCAATTCGTGGCGCGCATGGGCCCTTTCCGGTTCGTTAACTTTAGGTCGAATGCGCGTCAATATTCGCCCAAATAGCGGATTTTCAACGCGTCGAGCGGCCATTCCGGTTGGCGCGGCGCGGCGGGCGACCGCGGCCGCCGCCTTGTGCTGCGCTGCAGCATAACCTCCGCCGGCGGCGGCGCCGTTCGAGTGTGCGGTCGGGCGGTCTTGCCGGGCGGCGGGCCTGGGCTTAGCTTCTCCGACAGCACAGGAGGACGCACGACATGGCCGCACCCCGCGACGGCGAACACGCGCAGGCGATCGAGGACGACCGGCTCGAAACGGCGTTGCGTCGCGACGGCATCGCGCTGTCGGTCGCCGAGGTGCGCGACGTCCTCGCCGGCATCGCCGCGGCGCCGCCGGCGCGCGACGACGCCTGGCTGTCGCTGATCGCCGAACGGCCCTCGCCCGAGTTGCGGCGGCTGCTGATCGCCGCCCGCGACGCGCTGGTGCCGCCGGAACCGGCGGCCGGCGCCGGGCCGGAGCGCATCGCCGCGCTGCGCCGCGAGCTGGCGCGGCGCAATCTCGACGGCTTCGTCATCCCGCGCGCCGACGAGCACCAGGGCGAATACGTCGCCCGCCGCGCCGAGCGCCTGGCCTGGCTGACCGGCTTCACCGGCTCGGCCGGGGTCGCGGTGGCGCTGCGCGAGGCGGCGGCGATCTTCGTCGACGGCCGCTACACGCTGCAGGTCGGCCACGAGGTCGACACGGCGGTGTTCCGGCCGCTGCACCTGATCGAGATGCCGCCGCACCGCTGGCTGGCCGAGACGCTGCCCGAGGGCGCGCGGCTGGGCTACGACCCGTGGCTGCACGCCATCGAAGGGGTCGAGCGCCTGCGCGCCGCCTGCGCGCGGGCCGGCGCGCTGCTGGTCGCCTGCGAGGACAATCCCGTCGACGCCGTCTGGCGCGACCAGCCGCCGGCGCCGCTCGGCCCGGTGGTGCCGCAGGACGAGGCCTTCGCCGGGCGCGCCGCCGCCGACAAGCGGCGCGAGATCGCCGCCGCCCTCGCCGCCGACAAGGTCGCGGCGGCGGTGCTGACGGCGCCCGACAGCATCGCCTGGCTGCTCAACGTGCGCGGCAACGACGTGCCCTACACGCCGCTGCCGCTGTCCTTCGCCATCGTCCACGCCGACCGCCGCGTCGAGTGGTTCGTCGACCGCCGCAAGCTGGCGCCGGCCATCGCCGGCCACCTCGATGCCGAGGTGACGGTGCGCGATCCCGCCGAACTCGGCGCCGGGCTCGACGCGCTGGCCGGCAGGCGGGTGCGGGTCGAGGCGGCGACGACGCCGGCCTGGATCGCCGACCGGCTGCAGGCGGTCGAGGCCGAGGTCGACCGCGGCGCCGATCCCTGCGCGCTGCCCAAGGCCTGCAAGAACCCGGTCGAGCTCGACGGCATGCGCGCCGCCCATCGCCGCGACGGCGCCGCGCTGGTCCGCTTCCTGGCCTGGCTGTCGCGCGCGGCGCCGGGCGGCGGCCTCGCCGAGATCGCCGCGGCGGATCGGCTGGAGGCGTTCCGCGCCGACAACGAGCGCTTCGCCGGCCTGTCCTTCCCGACCATCTCCGGCGCCGGCCCCAACGGCGCCATCGTCCATTACCGGGCGACGCCGGCTAGCCAGCGCGTCCTCGAGCCGGGCGCGCTGTACCTGCTCGACAGCGGCGCCCAGTATCTCGACGGCACCACCGACGTCACCCGCACGGTGGCGATCGGCGCCGCCGGGGCCGAGGAGCGCCGCCGCTTCACCCTGGTGCTCAAGGGCCACATCGCCGTCGCCACGGCGCGGTTCCCGGCCGGCACCACCGGCAGCCAGCTCGACGTGCTGGCGCGGCGGGCGCTGTGGGGCGACGGGCTCGACTACGACCACGGCACCGGCCACGGGGTCGGCAGCTTCCTGTCGGTGCACGAGGGCCCGCAGCGCATCTCGAAGGTCGGCAATCCCGTGGCGCTGCGGCCGGGCATGGTGCTGTCGAACGAGCCCGGCTACTACAAGACCGGCGCCTACGGCATCCGCATCGAGAACCTGGTCGCGGTGCGCGAGGAGACGGTGCCCGGCGCCGAACGGCCGATGCTCGGCTTCGAGACCCTGACTCTGGCCCCCATCGACCTCGCCCTGGTCGAGCGCGCCCTGCTCGACGACGCCGAGGCGGCGTGGCTGAACGACTACCACGCCCGCGTGCGCGAGATCCTGACGCCGCTGCTCGATTCCGAAACCGCCGCCTGGCTCGCCGCGGCGACGCGGGCGGTGTGAGTCTGACGCGACGGTCGCCTCGAGCGTGCGGAAAAATTGGTTCATCGCCGAATTCCGGGGATGCGTAACTGACCCTCTCCCGCAGGCGGGAGAGGGAGAGGAGGAAGCGCCCGTGGCTCTCCCCGGAATTCGGCGATGAACCCAATCTCAGCCGTCATGCCCGCGAAAGCGGGCATCCATTCCTGTGACATTTCAGTAGGTTGCGGCGCCTCAGGAATGGGCTCCCGCTTCCGCGGCGTCAGTCCTCGGCCCAGTCGAAGCGGGCGCGGCGGTCGGCGCGGTCCTTGGCCAGGCGCTCGACATGGCCGCGGTTCTTCTCGGCGAGCCCGGCCAGCTTCTCCAGCCCCAGCGCCCGGTATTCCTCCGCCGCCGCCTGCAGCGTCTCGGCGGCCTCGTCGAGATGGGCGCTCTCGTCGGCGTGCTTGTCGCGCAGGAACAGCGCCGTGCCCAGCGTGTTCAGGGCCGCCGCGCGGCCCAGCGGATCGGTCTCGCGCGTGCGGACCTCGAGCACGGCGCGACAGGCCTCGACCGCCTTGTCCAGCACCTCGACGCTGCGGATGGCGTCGCCATAGACCTGCAGCGCCTGGGCCAGGTTGTTGACGACCTCGGCCCAGCGGCGCGGCTGCTCGGCGCGGGTGTGGACCTGCAGCGCCGCCTGGAAGTCGGCCACCGCCTGCTTGAGCAGGTCGGTGCGGCCGGCCTTGAGGTCGAAGCGGTACAGCGCCAGGCCGAGTCGGTTGTGGTCCTCGGCCCAGTCGACGGGGAAGGCGGCGCGCGGCAGCGCCTCCACCGCCTCGCGCCAGGCGGCGATCGCCGCCTCGCGGTCGGCGTCCTCGCCGCTGTGCTCGCTGCGCAGGCTCAGCAGCGCGGCGCGCTGGCGCGGCGGCAGCACGTCGTCGAGCGCCGTGCGGTCGCGGGTCGGCAGGCGGGCGAGCGCGGTGGCGTATGCGGTTTCGGCCCGGCCGAGCCAGTCGCCGTCCGGCGCGGCGGCCGCCATCGCCGCCGCCACCCGGCCGCAGGCCGACAGCACCGAGGCCTGCTGCCGCGGCGTCAGGCCGCTCGGCAGCCGCCGCAGCAGCGCCTCGACGACGGCGGTCGCGGATCGCAGCAATTCGTCGAGCAGGGCCCGCTGGGCGTCGTTGCGCGGCTCGACCGTGGCGAGGGCGAGGGCGTGCAGAAGGTCGGGCGCCTGTCCGTCGATGCCGGACGGCAGCTCGAGCCGGGCGCCGAGGCCGAGATGGACCCAGCGCCCCTCCTCGCCGGCCGGGGTCATGAACAACTCGATGCCGCGGCCGGCCGCCGCGCCCCAGATCAGCAGGTCGGCCTTCTCGGCGGCGAGGATCCGCCGCGCCTGGGCGGCGGCGGCGGCGAAGGGGGCGGCGCCTTCGGCCTTCTCGAGGACCGGCGCCTCGGCCGCCGGGCGCACGAGCAGGCCCTTGCGGCCCTCCAGCGCCTGGACCAGGCGCTGGCGCGCCGCGTGCTCGACATCGCCGTCGATCGGGGCGATTGCCACCGCGAACGGCTGCGGCCCGACGGCGGCGCCGGGATCGCCGGCGGCCTCGGCGCGGCGCTGGAACAGCTGCGCCAGCCATGCCAGATGCCTGCTGAAGGCTTTCAAGACCTGGGGTTCCGGTGGAGTCATCGAGGCGTTGACGGGATTTGCGTCTCGTCCTCTAGCCTATGCGGCGGCCGGCGGCCGCGCAACGGGAAGCTTCGCGCGGCCGCTCACGCCGCCAGCGAGGCGCTGCCCCGCGGCAAGCGGATGAAGAACTTCGAGCCGCGGCCGACGCGCGAGCGCACGCCGATCTCGTGCCCCAGCAGCCGCCCCATGCGCGCCACCGTCGACAGCCCCAGCCCGAGGCCGTGCTCGCCGGGCCGGCGCGCGCCCGGAAGCTGGTAGAAGTCCTCGAAGATGACCTGCAGCTTCTCGGCGGGGATGCCGGGGCCGGTGTCCCAGACCTCGACGCGGCAGCCGTCGCCGTCGCGGCGACCGGCGATCAGGATGCTGCCGCGCTCGGTGTAGCGCAGGGCGTTCTTGACCAGGTTGCGCACCATGCGCTCCAGCAGCACCGGATCGGTGTCGACGATCATCCCGGCGACCCGCACGCGGATGTCGAGGCCCTTGTCGGCGGCCTCGCCCCGCGCCTCCTCGGCGATCCGGCACAGCAGCGGCCCCACCGCGACGCTGGCGACGCGGGGCTGGACCTGGCCGGTCTCGAGCGCCGACAGGCCCATCAGCGTGTCGACCAGCCGGCAGGCGGCCTCGCTGCTCTGGGTGACCAAGTCGGCCAGGCTGCGCTGCTCGGGGGTCTCGAGCTTGCCGTTCAGCAGGTGCATGTACAGCGACAGCGCCTGCAGCGGCTGGCGCAGGTCGTGGCTGGCGGCGGCCAGGAACTGGGTCTTGGCCCGGTCGGCGTTCTCGGCGGCGGCGCGGGCGGCCTCGAACTCGCCTTGGCGGCGGCGCTCCTCGGTGACGTCGATCGCCGAGCCCATCACGCCGACCACCACGCCCGCGCGGTCGCGCAGCGGCTCGACCAGCGCGTCGTAGACCTTCGGATCGCCTTCGCCGCGCAACGCCAGGAATTCGCGGGCGCCGACGCCCGTCTCCATCACCCGGCGCTTGAAGGCGGCCAGGATCCCCGCGTCCTCGGGCGCGAACAGTTCGTCGTCCGAGCGGCCCAGCCAGCGTTCCGGTGCGAAGGCCCGCCCCGGGCCGTGAATCCAGGTGTAGCGCAGGCCCTGGTCCTGGCTGAACACCACGACCCGGGTCGAGCGCAGCGCCAGGCGGAAGCGCGCTTCGCTTTCCCGCAATTCCTCGGTACGGGCCTGCACCATCTCCTCGACCGCGGCCGCCATGCTGTCGAAGCGCGCCGCCAGCTCTCCGACCTCGTCGCCGCCGGCCGGCAGTCCGCTGCGCGCGTGCAGGTCGCCGCGCGACAGCCGGCCGGCCGCCGCGGCCAGCGCCGCCACCGGGCGCACCACCAGTCGCTGGGCGGCGAACAGCGCCAGCAGCAGCACGATCACCCCGATGCCGGTCAGATGGGCCAGGGTTCGGAAATAGATCGCGTCGGCCTCCAGCCAGGCGCGGTCCATCGGCAGGCCGGCGATGACGTGCGCCTCGGTCGAGCCCAGGCGCGTGAAGCCGTAGGCGCGCTGGTCCTGCATCAGCCCCCGCGCCAGCATGGTGCCGTCGCCGCGGGTCAGCGCCGCGGCGACGGCGGGATGGTCGGCGAGCGAGCGGCCGACCCAGGCGGCCGCCTCGGGATGGCGGGCGAGCACGGTTCCCTGCTGATCGACGATGGTGATGCTGGCCTCGGGGTGCTCGGCCTCGGCCAGCCGGCGGCCGAGCCAGCCGAGGTCGATGCTGGCGGTCAGCACGCGCGAGGACACGCCGGCGTCGTCCAGGATCGGCAGCGCGGCGATGGCCACCGGACTGCCGGCGACCCGGCCCATCTGAAAGCCGCTCAGGGTGAAGCTGCCGGTCCGGACCGCTTCCCGGAACCAGTCCTCGCCGCCGTGGCGGACGGCGGACTCCGGCGCGCCGCACACCGCCACCCCGCGGCTGTCGAGAACCGCCATCCAGTTGTAGATCGGGCTGGCGACGACGGACTGCAGCACGCTTTGGCAGCCGGTGCCCCAGCGCACTTCCGGCACCGCCGCCAGCGCGGTCAGCAGCTGGCGCGTCGATTCGACCACCGAATCCTGTTCGGCCGCCACCTTGTGGGCCAGACGCAAGGAATCTCTCTGCAGGAACTCCGCCGTCTCCTGGCGGGCCTCCTGGGCGACGTGGTAGGCGACCGCGAAGGCCGGCAGCGACGCGAACAGGACGAGCAGCACCAGCCGCGTCCGCAGCCCCAGCCGTCCCGTCATCGTCTCCATCAGCCGCCTGATCATCCGTCCGCCCGATTGAACAAGATGCGCGGCGTGGTATGGCCGTGGAGGTAGCCGGCGCCGCAAACCCTTCAATAGCGCCAAAGGTGGTTACGACGGTAGGGGTAGCAAGGTGTTAACACCGAGTTGCGTCAGCGCCACCCCTTTGGGGTAAGGGTGCCGAGGCCGGGCAGCTTCAGGCCGAGGCCGAGCGGATCGAGTCCCATCACCAGGCCGAGCAGGTTGAGCTCGAGGCCTTCGCGCAGGCCGACGGCGAGGCCGAACAGGCCGCGCACCGAGACCTGCCATCCGGTGCCGCTGGGCGTCGCGGCGAAGCCGAACCAGCCGTCGCCGAGATAGTCCTTGCCCAGCGCGTGCGGCGGCAGGGTCAGGTTCAGCATCGGGATCTCGCGGGCGAGATGCGCGATGAAGGTGTTGCTGTTGGGACCCGGCCAGGGCACGTAGCTGTCGGGCCAGGGATAGCTGGCCACCGCCGCCGGCAACGCATCGATCGCCGCCTGCGCTTGCTCGCCGCGCAGATCGGCCAGCAGCCACGGCCGGGCGCCGAACCACTCGGCGTCGGGCGCGCGGTGGCCACTGACCACCACCGCCTTGCCGCCGCGGAACACGTTCCAGCCGATGACCTCGAACCGGGTGTAGTGCGGCAGGCCGGCCGGCTTGACCGCCACCCAGGTATGGACGGCGAACAGCCCCCGCCAGGCGAAGGCGCGCGCGGCATAGACCTGCACGACCGCCTCGGGCGTCGCGGCGGGATCGGGGGCCTGGCCGGTGGCGCGGTGGGTGGCGGTGCTCCAGTCGCCGTCGATGCGCCCGCCGCCGAAGGCGAGCACGCCCGCCGGACCGCCGATCATCAGCGCCAGGAGAAGCAGAAGGGAGGCGAGCACGGGTTTCATCATCGGAGTCGGTTGGTGGCAGATGGTGACCGCCGAGCGGGAATTCCAGCGCCCTCGAAGCGCGGGTCTCCTTAGGCCCTCTCCCGCCAGCGGGAGAGGGAGGGGACCCACCGCGGAGCGGTGGGGAGGGTGAGGGTGTCGGCGCCGCAGGCGCCTGATAAAGCGTTCTTTTCCGGCCTTCGGCCGTAAGCCACCCTCACCCCGCCCCTCTCCCGCCAGCGGGAGAGGGAGTTTAACTCGGCGCCTATGGGGCTCCAGACCTTCACCCCCCGATCATGGCGATCCATTCGTCCTCGGACAGCATCGCCACCCCCAGCTCCTGCGCCTTCCTGGCCTTCGAGCCGGCATCGGCGCCGACGACGACGTAGTCGGTCCTGGCCGAGACCGAGCCGGCGACCTTGGCGCCCAGCGCCTCGGCGCGGGCCTTGGCCTCCGAGCGGGTCATCTTCTCCAGCGTGCCGGTGAACACCACCGTCTTGCCGGCGACCGGCGATTCGGCGGCGCCGGTCGGGCCGGCATAGGGTTCGGCGACGACGCCGGCCGCGATCAGATCGTCGATGGCCTCGCGGTTGTGCGACTCGGCGAAGAAGTCGAGGATGTCCTTGGCGACCTTGGGGCCGATGCTCTCGATGTTGACCAGTTGCTCGTAGGCCTCGCCCTCGCGCGGCTGCGCCTGCTCGGCGGCCGTCAGCAACTCGTCGAGGGTGCCGTAGTGCCGTGCCAGCAGCTTGGCCGTCGCCGCGCCGACCTGGCGGATGCCCAAGGCGTAGATGAAGCGCTCCAGCGGCACCGAGCGCCGGCGGTCGATGGCGTCGAACAGCTTGCGCACCGAGGTCTCGCCCCAGCCTTCGTACTTTTCCAGCGGCTTGGGGGCCAGCAGGTCGGCGAACATGCCGCCGCGCCGCTCTTCGTTGATGGCGCGCAGGCGGAAGATGTCGGCCGGGCCCTTGACGAAGCCCTCGCGCCACAGGAACTCGACGTTCTTCTCGCCCAGGCCCTCGATGTCGAAGGCGTCGCGGCTGGCGAAATGGCGCAGCCGCTCGACCGCCTGGGCCGGGCAGGTCAGGCCGCCGGTGCAGCGGCGGATCGCCTCGCCCTCCGGCCGCACGGCGTGGGCGTGGCATTCCGGGCATTCGGTGGGAAACACGAATTCCTGCCCGCCGCGCGGCTTGTCCGGGACGACGCCGACGATCTGCGGGATGACGTCGCCGGCGCGCTGGACGACGACGGTGTCGCCGACGCGCACGTCCTTGCGCCGGATCTCGTCCTCGTTGTGCAGGGTGGCGCGGCTGACCACGACGCCGCCGACGGTCACCGGCTCCAGATGCGCGACCGGCGTCAGCGCCCCGGTGCGGCCGACCTGGATCTCGATGGCGCGCAGCACCGTCGTCGCCTGCTCGGCCGGGAACTTGTGCGCCACCGCCCAGCGCGGCGCGCGGCTGACCATGCCCAGGCGCTCCTGCCAGTCGAAGCGGTCGACCTTGTAGACGACGCCGTCGATGTCGTAGGGCAGCGCCGCGCGCTCGTCGGCGATGCGGTGATAGACCGCCAGCGCCTCGTCGACGCCGGCGCAGGCTTGGGCGCGCGGGTTGACGTGAAAGCCCCAGCGGCGCAGCAGCTCCAGGTATTGCGAATGGCTGTCGGCGACCGGTTCCGAACAGTCGCCCATCGCATAGGCGAACAGTCGCAGCGGCCGGCTCGCCGTGATCCGCGGGTCGAGCTGGCGCAGCGAGCCGGCGGCGGCGTTGCGCGGATTGGCGAAAGGCGCCTCGCCGGCGGCGGCGCGCTGCGCGTTCATGCGCAGGAAATCGTCGCGGATCATGTAGACCTCGCCGCGGATCTCGATCAGCGCCGGCGCCGCGCCCTGCAGCCGCTCCGGAACGTCCTTGCACGTGCGCAGATTGGCGGTGACGTCCTCGCCTTCCGCGCCGTCGCCGCGCGTGGCGCCCTGAACGAAGACGCCGTTCTCGTAGCGCAGGTTGATCGACAGCCCGTCGATCTTCGGCTCGGCGACGATCGGGATCGGCAGGCCGGGGTCGTCCTTGAGCTCCTTGATGAAGTTGCGCACGCCGGCGAAGAAGTCGCGCACGTCGTCGTCGTCGAAGGCGTTCTCCAGCGACAGCATCGGCTTGCGGTGGCGCACCCGGGAAAAGCCGGCGGCCGGCGCGGCGCCGACCTTGCGGCTGGGGCTGTCCGAACGGATCAGCTCGGGAAAGCGCGCCTCGATCGCCGCGTTGCGCCGGCGCAGCGCGTCGTATTCGGCGTCCGATACGGTGGGCGCGTCCTGCTGGTAGTAGCGCGCGTCGTGCGCGGCGATCTCGGCGGCCAGCCGCGCGAGCTCGGCGGCGGCCTGGTCCTGGGTCAGTTCTTCGACGGGAATGGCGGCGGTGGTCATCGGGCGGGATCTATTCCGGCAGAAGCGTTCGCAGCTTCGCCGCGACTTCCGCCACCACCGCTTCCGGCGCGCGTGCGATCGACTCGATGCGGCGGACGCGACGGTCGACGGATTTGACCTGATCCGACAGCACCCAGCCGGAGACCGGCAGGCCATCGGGCAGCGCGACGGCGAATGGATAGGAGGTTGGTTTGCTGGTGATCGGGCAGACGACGGCGTATCGGGTAACCTGATGATAGGCCCGCGGCGAGAGAACGAGGGCCGGGCGCCTGCCGGCCTGCTCGCCGCCGGCCTGCGGGTCGAAATCGAGCCACACCAGATCCCCCCGGTCCGGCGCGGCCATCAGATGCGCTCCGCTCCGCGCGGCCTGTCGTCGAAAACCTCGTCGGGCAGGTTGTCGGGGGTGATCCCCGCCAGCAGTTCGTCCAGCGAATAGCGCGGCCGCGCCGCGACCATGCGCACCTCGCCTTCCGGCGTCACGTCGATTTCCACGCTGGCGCCTTCGGATATTCCGGCCTCCTCGACGATCCGGCGGGGCAGGCGAACGGCAAGGCTGTTGCCCCACTTCGCGACCTGGGTGCGCATGGCGAGCTCCTCTCGTATATACGATGAAGATACGCAGCCGCCGGGGCGGCGTCAATGCCGGGCCTCAAGCCCCCAGCAGGCTGTCGGCGGCGGCGCGGGCCTGTTCGGTGACGCTGGCGCCGGCGAGCATGCGCGCGATCTCCTCGCGCCGCGCCTGGCCGGTCAGCGGCTCGATGCCGGTGACCATGGCGCCGCCGCGCTCCTGCTTCGAGACACGCCAGTGGTGGTGGCCCTTGGCGGCGACCTGGGGCGAGTGGGTGACGACCAGCACCTGCAGGTCGGCGGCCAGCCGCGCCAGGCGTTCGCCGACCGCGGCGGCGACGGCGCCGCCGATGCCGGAATCGACCTCGTCGAAGACGATGGTCGGCACCGGTCCGATGCGGGCCAGCACCACCTTCAGCGCCAGCATGAACCGCGACAGCTCGCCGCCCGAGACGATCTTGCCCAGCGGCCCGGGGGCGGTGCCGGGATTGGTCGCGACCTCGAAGGCGACGCTGTCGAGCCCGGCGGCGCTCCACTGCGGCTCGTCCAGCGGCGCGACGCGGGTCTGGAAGCGCGCCTTGTCCAGCTTCAGCGGCGGCAGCTCGGCCATCACCGCGGCGTCGAGCCGCGCCGCCGCGGCGGCCCGGGACTGCGACAGGGCGCGGCCGGCCTCGACGAAGGCGGCGCGGGCGGCGCGCTCGGCGACGGCGAGGCGGGCGACGGAATCGCCGCCCGATTCCAGCGCCGCCAGTTGCTCGGCCAGCCGCCGGCGCAGCTCGGGCAGTTCGTCGGCGGCGACGCCGTGCTTGCGGCCGGCGGCGCGCAGCGCGAACAGCCGCTCCTCGACCGCTTCGAGGTGGCGCGGGTCGAGGTCGATGCCGGCGCTGGCCTTCTCGAGCAGGCTGACGGCTTCCGCCGCCTCGACGGCGGCGCGGTCGAGGCCGGCGATGACGGCGTCCAGCCGGCCCTCGGCCTTGTCGGCGACCCGCTCGAGGCCGCGCAGGGCGCCCTGCAGCATCTTCTCGACGCCGCCGTTGGCGGTCAGCAGGCCGAAGGCGCCGTTCATCGCCTCCAGCAGCTTCTCGCCGTGCTGCATCATGGTGCGGCGCTCGGCCAGTTCGGCCTCTTCGCCGGCGCGCGGGTCGAGCGCCGCCAGCTCGTCGGCGGCGTGGCGCAGCAGCTCCTCCTCGGCGCGGGCCTGGGTCAGCGCCGCCTCGGCCTCGGCGCGGCGGGCGGCGGCGTCGCGCCAGGCGCGCCAGGCGGCGGCGACGCCGGCGGCCTGGTCGTCGAGGCCGCCGAAGGCGTCGAGCGCGCCGCGGTGGCTGGCGGGGTCGAGCAGGCCGTGGCTCTCGAACTGGCCGTGAACCTCGACCAGCAGGTCGCCGATGCGGCGCAGCAGGCCGACGCTGGCCGGCTGGTCGTTGATGGCGGCGCGCGAGCGGCCGTCGGCGCTGACGATGCGGCGCAGCAGCAGCGGCTCGCCGTCGGCCTCGATGCCCTGCTCGGCCAGCGCCGCGCGGGCGGGATGGCCGGCGGGGACGTCGAATTCGGCGGTGACGGAAAGCTGGCTGGCGCCGGCGCGCACCAGGCCGCTGTCGGCGCGCGCCCCCAGGGCGAGGCCGAGCGAATCGAGCAGGATCGACTTGCCGGCGCCGGTCTCGCCGGTCAGCACGCCGAGGCCGGGCGCGAAGGCGATGTCGAGGCGGTCGACCAGAACGACGTCGCGGATCGCCAGGGTCAGCAGCATCGTCCCGGCCCGCGGCTCACCACAGCCAGTCCATCCAGCCCTTGTCCTCGTCGCGGCGGAACTCCTCGGCCTGGGGGCCGTCGACCAGGGTGTAGCTGTCGATGTACCACTCGCTGCCGGGGAAGTTGTGACCGAGCACGGCGGCCACCTTCTCGGCCTCGTCGGTCAGCCCCAGCGCGGTGTAGGCCTCGGCCAGACGGTGCAGCGCCTCGGGGACGTGGGTCGTGGTCTCGTACTGCGCGACCACGTTCTTGAAGCGGTTGATCGCCGCCAGGTACTGGTTCTGGCGCAGATACCAGCGGCCGATCGCCATCTCCTTGCCGGCCAGGTGGTCGCGGGCGAGGTCGAGCTTCAGGCGGGCGTCGCGGGCGTAGTTCGATTCCGGGAACCGCGCCACCACCTCCTGCAGCGAGCGCAGCGCCAGGTCGGTCATGCCCTGGTCGCGGCCGACGTCGCTGATCTGCTCGTAGTAGCTCAGCGCCTTCAGGTAATAGGCGTAGGGGATGTCGGGATTGGTCGGGTGGAGCTGGATGAACCGGTCCAGCGCGCCGATGGCGTCGTCGTACTTGTTGTTCTCGTAGGCGGCATAGGCGGCCATCAGCTGCGCCTTGGTCGCCCACACCGAATAGGGGTGCTGGCGCTCGACCTCGTCGAAGGCTTTCACGGCGGCGGTGTACTCGCCGGCCTTCAGGGCGTCCATGCCCTGGTTGTAGAGCTGCTCGACGGGGCGTTCGACGTATTCGTCCTCCTCGGTGCCGGAACAGCCGGCAAGCACGGAGACCGCCAGCAGCGCGGCGGCGCAGGGACGCAGGATCCTCGGAAGGCGCATTGTCGTCTCGGTAAACCTGAACGGGCGGTCGGGACTATACCACGGGGCGGACCGGATGCGGCAAGGCCTTCGCGCCCGTGGGAAACGAATCGGCGGGGCGCCGTCGCCGACACCCCGCCGCATCCTCGCGCGATCCGATCAGCCGACGGCGTAGAGCCGCTGGGGCGCCGCCGCCGGGGCCGGCTCCTCGACCAGCTCCCAGGCCGATTCGTCGGCCATCAGCGCCCGCAGCAGGGCGTTGTTGAGCGCGTGGCCCGACCGGACGCCCTCGAAATGGCCGATGATCGGCGCGCCGGCCAGATAGAGGTCGCCGACGGCGTCCAGCACCTTGTGGCGGACGAACTCGTCGTCGTAGCGCAGCCCGTCCTCGTTGAGGATGCGGTGGTCGGTGCCGATCACCACCGCGTTGTCCAGCGAGCCGCCGCGGGCCAGGCCGGCGGCGCGCAGCGCCTCGACCTCGTGCTCGAAGCCGAAGGTGCGGGCGCGGCTGATCTCGGTCTTGAAGGCGCCGTCGCCCAGATGGACGAAGCACTCCTGGCGGGCGATCGCCGGATCGGCGAAGTCGATCTCGAACTGCAGCGAGAAGCCGCCGGCCGCCGGCATCAGCGTCGCCGACTTCTCGCCGTCGCGCACGGTCACCGGCTTGAGGATGCGAACCGCCCGGCGCGGCGCCGGCTGCTCGACGACGCCGGCGCACTCGATCAGGAACAGGAACGGCGCGGCGCTGCCGTCCATCACCGGAACCTCGGGGCCGTCGATGTCGATCAGCGCGTTGTCGACCTGCTGGCCGGCCAGCGCCGCCATCAGGTGCTCGATGGTGCGCACCGCGGTGCCGTGCTCGTTGGCGATGCAGGTGTTCATGCGGGTGTCGGAGACGTTGGCCCAGCGCGCCGGGATCAGCGCGCGGTCCTCGGCGACGTCGGTGCGGCGGAAGACGACGCCGGTGTTCGGCGCGCCGGGGCGCAGGGTCAGCGTCACCGCGGCGCCCGAGTGCAGGCCGACTCCCTTGCAGCGGATGCTGGTCTTCAGCGTGCGCTGACGCGGCGCGTCGGACCCGCCGGGACGGGACATTCCGACTTCGGCGTCGGGACGGTAGGCGTCGACGATCTCGAGCATCTGTCTACAAGCCTTTGGCTATACAACCCCTCGACACCGCAACATGTATCAGCGCGGTGAATCCGGCTCAAATCAATGATTGTTACGAAATGTTACCGGGGATAGTCCTGATGGCCGGGACGGGGAGCATCCGTTCGGATGCCCCCCGCCCATACCATACCGAGGTTGACCGGCCCTTAGTTGGCCTGGCGGCGCAGGAAGGCCGGGATGTCGAGGAGGTCGTCCTCGCGGGCGGCCGAGGTCGGGGCGCGGTCGTCGCGGTCGACGGCCAGACGGGTCTGGGCCGGCTGCTGCGGGGCCGGCGCGGCGGCGCGCGGCGCCGGAGCCGGCTGGACCGGAGCCGCCGGCGCCTCGTCGTGGCCGGCGGTGCGCCGGGCGGTGCCGATCACCCGCTCGAACAGCGTCGGCGGACGCCGCTGCTCGCCCTGGGCCGCCGGGGCGGCGGGGGCGGGGGCGCGCGGCGGCTGCGGCACCGGTCGGGCGGCGGGCGCGGCCGGGCGCGGCGCCATCACCGGCTGCGGCGCTTCCTTGCGCGGCTCGGCCGGGCGGACGCTCACCACCGGCTCGCCCTCGGCGGCGGCGGGCGCCGGCGCGGCCGGCTCGGGCGCCTGCTCGGCGACGGCTTCGGCCAGCGCGGTCTCGGCGGCCGAGCGCGCGTCGGCCTCGGGCTCGGCGGCGCTCGCCTCGGCCTCGACCGGCGCCTGTTCCTGCCCGGGCTCCTCCTTGAAGATGGCGGCGGCGGCCTGGGCGGCGGTGCGCAGGGCCGGCGACGGCCGGGCGCTGGCCAGATTGGGCACGAAGCCGGCCGGCTTGCGCGGCTGCTCGGTGCCGGTCAGCGAGATCACCGTCGGCCTGGGCTGGGCCGCCGCTTCCGACTCGATGCCGGTGGCGACGACCGAGACCCGCATCTTGCCGGCCAGGCCTTCGTCGAAGGTCGAGCCGAAGATGATGTTGGCGTCGGGGTCGACCTCGTCGCGGATGCGGTTGGCGGCCTCGTCGACCTCGAACAGGGTCATGTCGTTGCCGCCGGTGATGTTGATCAGCACGCCGCGGGCGCCCTTCATCGAGGTGTCGTCGAGCAGCGGGTTCGAGATCGCCGCTTCCGCCGCGTCCAGGGCGCGCTTGTCGCCCTCGGCCTCGCCGGTGCCCATCATCGCCTTGCCCATCTCGCTCATCACGGTGCGGATGTCGGCGAAGTCGAGGTTGATCAGGCCCGGCATCACCATCAGGTCGGTGACGCCGCGCACGCCGGCGTGCAGGACGTCGTCGGCCATCTTGAAGGCGTCGGCGAAGGTCGTCTTCTCGCTGGCCACCCGGAACAGGTTCTGGTTCGGGATGATGATCAGCGTGTCGACGTACTGGTGCAGCTCCTCGATGCCGTTCTCGGCCGTGCGCATGCGGTGACGGCCCTCGAAGTGAAACGGTTTGGTAACCACTCCGACGGTAAGAATGCCGTGCTCGCGGGCCGCGCGGGCGATCACGGGAGCGGCGCCGGTGCCGGTGCCGCCGCCCATCCCGGCGGTGATGAACACCATGTTGGCGCCGGTGATCTGCTGCATGATCTCGTCGAGGCTCTCCTCGGCGGCGGCGCGGCCGATGTCGGGACGCGAACCGGCGCCCAGGCCCTGGGTGGTGGTGTGGCCCAGCTGGATGCGACGGTCCGTCTTGGCCTGCGACAAGGCCTGGCTGTCGGTGTTGGCGACGACGAATTCGACGCCGGCCAGATGGGACTGGATCATGTTGTTGACCGCGTTGCCGCCGGCGCCGCCGACGCCGACGACGGAGATGCGCGGCTTCAGTTCTGGCCCTTGCTGGGGCAGGAAGTTGATGCTCATGTGACCTAACCCTCCGCTGCTCGTTCTCTCTAATGTCTTTTTGAAAGCGTCCGCTCGCCGGGTCCTCCGGCGCCGTTCAGTTGGGGCATTGCATCGACATCGCTCTGCCCTCCCTCAGAAATTCTTGCGAAACCAGGCGCCGATCCGGCCCAGCGGGCCGGCGGCGGCTTCCTCGCGCGCCTTGCCCGGCGCCGCCTCGGGCGCGTTGAGCACGGCGTAGCGCAGCAATCCGGCGCAGGTCGAGAAGGCCGGGCCGGCGGTCGATTCGGCCAGTCCGTGGACGCCGACCGGCCGGCCCATCCGCACCTGGGTGCCGAGGATGTGGGCGGCGAGCTCGCGCACGCCCTGGAGCTGGCTGGCGCCGCCGGTGATGACCATCCGGCGCCCGGCGACGCCGTTGAAGCCCGAGGCCTCCAGACGGTTGCGCACCAGCTCGAACGTCTCCTCCAGCCGCGGCCGGATGATCTGCACCAGGATCGAGCGCGGCACCTGGTTGGCGGCCTCGTCCTCGTCCTCGCCGACCACCGGCACCTTCAGGATCTCGCGGTCGTCGGAGGGCGAGGGGATGGCGCTGCCGTACAGCGTCTTCATGCGCTCGGCCTGGGCCAGCGGCGTCGACAGGCCGCGGGCGATGTCGTTGGTGACGTGCATGCCGCCGACGGCGATGACGTCGGTGCTGACCAGATGGCCGTCCAGGAACACCGCCATCGACGTCGTGCCGCCGCCCATGTCGATGCAGGTGACGCCCAGCTCCTTCTCGTCGTCGACCAGGCAGGCCAGGCCCGAGGCGTAGGGGCTGACGACGCGCGCCTCGATGTCGAGGTGGCCGCGCGCGGCGACGGTGGCGAGGTTGCGGATCGGCCCGGCGGCGGCGCTGACCTGGTGCACGGTCACGCCCAGGCGGTCGCCGTACATGCCGCGCGGGTCGGTGATGCCGTCGTTGCCGTCGATCGTGTAGCCGATCGGGATCGAGTGGATCAGCTCGCGCTCCTGCTGCTCGCCGTGCTGGCGGCCGTGCTCGAGCATGCGGCGGATGTCGGAATCGTTGACGGCGTGGCCGTTGATCGCGACCTCGACGCTGACGTTGGTCGATTGCGGCTGGCCGGCCGCCAGGTTGACCACCACTTCGCGGATGCGCTCGCCGGCCATCTGCTCGGCGGCGTCGACGGCGGCGCGGATCGAGGTCTCGGCCTCGTCCATGTCGACGACGGCGCCGCAGCGCATGCCGCGCGACACCTGGTGACCGATGCCGAGCACGCGCGTCGAGCCGTCCTCCTGGGCGCGCGCGATGAAGCAGCACACCTTGGTGGTGCCGACGTCCAGGGCCGCGATCAGGCCGTTGCGCATCTTGGTCTTCGACAAGGCTTGCGTCCGCTCCCTTTCCTCAAGCTTCCTTGCCGGCCGGGGGCCGGGCAGGCGTGTCGTCGCCGGGGCCGGTGCCCTGGCCCTCGCCGCGGCGCACCACCAGCCGGTCGGGCAGGCGCAGGTCGACCATGCCGATGTCGCGCCCCAACAGGCCCTGCTCGCGCTCCAGCCGCGCCAGCCGGCGCCAGGCCGTCGTCGGATCGGTTTCCGGCAGCCGCACCCGGATGCCGGTCCGCAGGTCGTCCATCACCAGGTCCCAGCGGCGGCCGGAGACCCGCACCGCGGCCTTGACGCGCGCCGCCAGCGCCGGCTCGCCCGCCAGCATCTCCAGCAGCTTGCCGGCGTGCTGCGCCGCGTCCTCGCCGACGATCTGCGGCAGGTGCAGATAGGCGCCGACCGCGTCGGGGATCGGCGTGCCCTCGGCGTCGACCAGGATGAAGGCGCCCTGGTTCTGCCACAGCGCCACCGGCTCGCGTTCGCGCAGGCGCAGGGTGATGGTGCCGGGCAGCCGCCGCTCCAGCGCCACGTCGCCGACCCACGGCAGCGCCTCGATCCGCTCCTTGGCGGCGGCGAGGTCGAAGCCGAGGATCGGATCGCCGCGCTGCAGCCGCAGGGCGGCGCGCAGCTCCTCGGGCCGGGTATTGGTGCGGCCCTCGACCAGGACTTCCTGCACGCGCAGCCCGGCGGCGCCGCTCAGCGCCAGGGCCTCGGCGACGGCGGTCTCGGCGGCTCCGGCGACGACGCCCGAATGCCAGGCCCAGGCCGGCACGCCGGCGCCGAGCACCAGGGCGGCGCCGACCTTGGCCGCACGCAGGGCCGGCCGCCACCAGCGCGGCGCCACCCAGCGTCTGGCGGCCGGGCGGCCCGCGTCGAGGCACAGCACCGTGTCCGGGCTCAGGCGTCGCATGCGGCGTGCTCCACCATCCAGGAGACCAGTTCGGGGAACGAGATGCCGACATGGCCGGCGACGTCGGGCACCAGCGAGGTCGCGGTCATGCCGGGCTGGGTGTTGACCTCGAGCACGTAGAGGCCGGCGACGCCGGTCGATTCGTCCCAGCGCAGGTCGGCGCGCGAGACGCCGCGGCAGCCCAGGCACTGGTGGGCCAGCAGCGCCAGCCGCATCGCCTCGTCGTGCACCGCGGCCGGGATCGGCGCCGGATACAGGTGGATCGAGCCGCCGGGCGCGTATTTGGCGTCGTAGTCGTAGAAGCCGCGTTCGCTGGTGATCTCCAGCACCCCCAGCGCCCGGTCGCCCATCACGGCGACCGTCAGCTCGCGGCCGGGCACGAAGCGCTCGACCAGCACCTCGGACCACGACTCGCCGCCCAGCGGATCGAGGTTGTCGCCCGCGCGCACGATGCGCACGCCGACGCTGGAGCCCTCGTTGACCGGCTTGACGACATAGGGCCGCGGCATCGGATCGCCGGCCAGCAGCGCGTCGCGGCCGAGCACCGCGCCCTCGGGCACCGGGATGCCGGCGCTCGCCATCACCCGCTTGGCGGTCGGCTTGTCCATCGCCAGCGCCGAGGCCAGCAGGCCGGAATGGGTGTAGGGGATGCCGAGCATGTTGAGCAGGCCCTGGACGCAGCCGTCCTCGCCCCAGCGGCCGTGCAGGGCGTTGAAGACGACGTCGGGGCGCGGCTCCAGGGCGCCGAGCAGCGCGTGGAGGTCGCGGCCGACGTCGACCGCGCGCACGCCGTAGCCGGCTTCGCGCAGCGCCTTGGCCACCGCGGCGCCGCTGTTCAGCGAAACCGCCCGCTCGGCGGAGAAGCCGCCCATCAGGACGACGACCTGCTTCGTCATTGGCTTGCTCCCGCTGGAATTCCGATGCGGCGGATTTCCCATTCCAGGCTGATCCCGCTGGTTTCGCGCACCCGGCGGCGGACCTCCTCGCCCAGCGCCTCGATGTCGGCGGCCGTGGCCTCGCCCAGGTTGACCAGGAAGTTGCAGTGCTTGTCCGAGACCATGGCGCCGCCGACGCGCAGGCCGCGGCAGCCGGCCCGGTCGATCAGCTGCCAGGCCTTGGCGCCGGGCGGATTGGCGAAGGTCGAGCCGCCGGTGCGGCTGCGGACCGGCTGGCTGGCCTCGCGGCTGGCGCGGATCTCGTCCATGCGTCGGGCGATCTCGGCCGGCTCGGCCGGCTCGCCGCGCAGCACCGCCTTGGTGAAGATCCAGCCCTCGGGCACGCCGGCATGGCGGTAGCCGAAGCTCATCTCGGCGTTGTCGAGGGTGCGGCGTTCGCCATGGCCGTCGAGCGCCTCGACCGAGACGACGACGTCCTTGAACTCGCGGCCGTAGGCGCCGGCGTTCATGCGCAGGCCGCCGCCGATGGTGCCGGGGATGCCCGAGAGGAATTCCAGCCCGCCCAGACCGGCGTCGCGGGCGACCAGCGCGACGTTGCCGTCCAGCGCCGCCGCGCCGGCGCGGATGGTGCCGTCGGCGGCCTCGATGCCGGCGAAGCCGCGGCCGAGCCGCAGCACGACGCCCGGCACGCCGCCGTCGCGCACGAGCAGGTTCGAGGCGACGCCGAGCACGGTGACCGGCACGTCGGCGGGCTTGCCGGCCAGCAGCGTCGCCAGATCCTCGGCGTCGGCCGGCTTGAACAGCACCTCGGCCGGGCCGCCGACGCCGAACCAGGTCATGCCGGCCAGCGGCGCGTCGGCGGTCAGCCGTCCGCGCACCGGCGGCAGCCGGTCGATCAGATGGGGGTGGCGCGAGGCGGTCATGGGCCGGGCTCCCCGAGCGCCGCCAGTTCGCCCGGCAGCGCGTGCGCCCAGGCGGTGATGTTGCCGGCGCCCAGGCAGACGACCAGGTCGCCGGGGCGGGCCAGCTCGCGGATGGTCGCCGCCAGCGCCTCGGGGCCGGCCAGCGGCAGCACCCGGCGGTGGCCGCGCTCCTGCAGGCCCTTGATCAGGGCGTCGCGGTCGACGCCCTCGACCGGCGTCTCGCCGGCGGCGTAGACGTCGGCGACGACCACGGTGTCGGCGTCGTTGAAGCAGGCGCAGAACTCCTCGAACAGGCTCTGCAGGCGGCTGTAGCGGTGCGGCTGCACGACGGCGATGACGCTGCCGGTGCAGGCCGAGCGCGCCGCCTTGAGCACCGCGGCGATCTCGACCGGGTGGTGGCCGTAATCGTCGATCACCGTCACGCCGTGCCACTCGCCGGTCTTGGTGAAGCGGCGCTTGACGCCGGCGAACGAGCCCAGGCCCTTGCGCACCACCTCGTCCGACAGCTTGAGCTCGTTGGCGATGGCGACGGCGGCCAGCGAGTTCTGCACGTTGTGCTCGCCGTACATCGGCAGGCGCACGTCGGCGATGGTGCGCGACTGGCCGCTGGCGCGGTCGGTGATGACGATGTCGTAGCGGGCGCCGCCGGTGCCGATGCGCAGGTTGGTGGCGCGCACGTCGGCCTGCGGGTTGAAGCCGTAGGTGACGATCTTGCGGTCGGGCACGCGCGGGATCAGCGCCTGGACCTCGTGATGGTCGGAGCACAGCACGGCGAAGCCGTAGAAGGGGATGTTCTCGATATAGGTCCGGAACGCCTCGCGCAGCCGCTCGAAGCTGCCGTAGTGGTCCATGTGCTCGGGGTCGATGTTGGTGACCACGGCGATGGTGGCCGGCAGCTTGGTGAAGGTGCCGTCGGACTCGTCGGCCTCGACGACCATCCACTGGCCGGCGCCCAGGCGGGCGTTGGTGCCGTAGGCGTTGATGATGCCGCCGTTGATCACGGTGGCGTCCAGGTCGGCGGCGTCGAGCATCGCCGCGACCAGGCTGGTCGTGGTGGTCTTGCCGTGGGTGCCGCCGACGGCGATCGCCCATTTCAGGCGCATCAGCTCGGCCAGCATCTCGGCGCGGCGCACCACCGGCACCAGGCGGGCGCGGGCGGCGGCGACCTCGGGGTTGTCGGCCTTGACCGCCGACGAGACGACGACGACGCGCGCCTCGCCGATGTTCTCGGCGCGATGGCCGACCTCGATGGGGATGCCGAGGGCGCGCAGGCGCTTGACGTTGGCGCTGTCGGCGATGTCCGAACCCTGCACCGAATAGCCGAGGTTGCACAGGATCTCGGCGATGCCGCTCATGCCGATGCCGCCGATGCCGACGAAATGGATGGTGCCGATGTCGAGCGGCATGGACCTCATGACGTGACCTCTTGCTTGCGCGCGGCGGTTTCCTCGACCAGGTCGGCGAGGCGCTGCGCGGCGTCGGGCAGGCCGGCGGCGCGGGCGGCCGCGGCGGCGTGGTTCAGGCTTTCGGGCAGGGTCAGCAGCGATTCCAGCCGCGACGCCAGGCTCTCGGGCGTGAACGCGCCCTGCGGCATCAGCCAGGCCGCGCCGGTCTCCTCGATGGCGTGGGCGTTGGCGGTCTGGTGGTCGTCGACGGCGTGCGGATAGGGCACCAGGATCGCCGGACGGCCGACCGTGGTCAGCTCGGCGACCGTCGAGGCGCCCGAGCGGCAGATCACCAGATGGGCCTCGGCCAGGCGCTGCGGCACGTCGTCGAAGAAGGTCGCCAGGGTGGCGTCGATCCCGGTGCCGTCGTAGGCGGCGCGCACGCCGTCGATGTCCTCGGGCCGGCACTGCTGGCTGACCGCGACGCGCCGGCGCAGCGGCTCGGGCAGCCGCGCCAGCGCCGCCGGCACGACCTCGGACAGTGCCCGCGCGCCCTGGCTGCCGCCGATGACCAGCAGCCGCACCGGACCCTCGGCCGCGAGCGCCGGATAGGGCCGGTCGCGCATCTCGGCGACGGCGGGGCGCACCGGCATGCCGGTGCGGACGGCGCGGCCGGAGTCGCGCCCGACGAAGCGGACGTGCTCGAAGGCGGTGGCGATGCGCTTGGCGCGGCTCGCCAACAGGCGGTTGGCGCGGCCGAGCACCGCGTTCTGCTCGTGGATGACCGTCGGGATGCCGAGCCGGGTGGCAGCGAACACCGCCGGCAGCGCGGCGTAGCCGCCGAAGCCGACCACCGCCGCCGGACGGATCTCGCGCAGCAGCGCCCGCGCCTGGAACAGCCCGACCACCAGCTCCAGCGCGCCCTGGATCTTGCGCGCGACGCCGCGGCCGGCGATGGCGCCGGCGCGGATGCGGAAGGTGCGCAGCTCGCCCAGCGCGCCGCGATAGGCCTGGCCGCGGCGGTCGGTGATCAGCACCAGGTCGTGGCCGCGGCGGCGCAGCTCCTGCGCCAGCGCCTCGGCCGGGAAGACGTGGCCGCCGGTGCCGCCGGCGGTCAGGACGATGGTCGTCGGCTCAGGCATCGTCGTCCCCCACCGCGACGCGGCGCCGGGTCAGCGCCAGCACCATGCCCATGCCCAAGGCCAGCGCCACCATCGACGAGCCGCCGTACGAGATGAACGGCAGCGTCATGCCCTTGGTCGGCATCAGGTGCAGGGTCGAGGCCATGTTGATCAGCGCCTGCAGGCCGAACTGCACCAAGAGGCCGGTGGTGGCCAGCAGCGCGAACAGGTTGTCCTCGCCCAGCATCCGGCTGAAGCCGCGCAGCACCACGAAGGCGAACAGCGCCAGGATGATCAGGCACACCACCAGCCCGAACTCCTCGCCGGCGACCGCCAGGATGAAGTCGGTGTGGGCGTCGGGCAGCACCATCTTGATGCGGCCCTCGCCGGGACCCTGGCCGAACAGGCCGCCGTTCTCGAAGGCGCGCAGCGCCGTGGTCACCTGGTAGCTGTCGCCCGACGCCGGGTCGAGGAAGCGGTCGACGCGGCTGGCGACGTGCGGAAACGCGAAATAGGCGCCGGCGAAGCCGAACAGGCCCAGCGCGATCAGCAGCACCACCCAGAACAGCGGCAGGCCGGCCAGGAAGAACTGGGTGAACCACACCGCCGAGACGACCAGGGTCTGGCCGACGTCGGGCTGCACCAGCAGCAGCGCCACCACGACGGCGTAGAGGCCGATCGCGATCGGAATGCCGGGGAAGCCGAGATGCAGGCGATGGGCGGCGAACATCCAGGCGGCGACGACGGCGAAGGTCGGCTTGATGAACTCCGACGGCTGGACGGTGATGCCGCCCAGGCTGATCCAGCGCGTGGCGCCGTTGATCTGCGGGCCGATCAGCGGCGTCAGCGCCAGCAGCGCCAGCGCCCCCAGGAAGGCGAGGCTGCCGAGCCGCCGCACCGCCTTCGGCTCGAGCAGCGACACGGCCAGGATGACCAGCACCGCCAGCGGCAGGAACGCGAACTGGCGGCGCACGAAATGGAAGCTGTCGGCGCCGATGCGCTCGGCGACCGCCGGGCTGGCGGCCAGCGTCAGAATGGCGCCGAAGACGATCAGCAGCAGCACGGCGGCGATGGTCCAGCGGTCCACCGTCCACCACCAGCGGCCGATCGTGCTGGTATCGGTGCGGCCCAGGCTCATGCCGCGCTCCTCGCGCCGGGCAGCGCCTCGACCAGGCGGCGGAAGGCCTCGCCGCGGGCCTCGAAGCTGGCGAACTGGTCCCACGAGGCGCAGGCCGGCGACAGCAGCACCACGGCGTCGCGGCGCCCGCGCGCCGCCGCCGCCGCCGCCGCGACGGCGGCGTCGAGCGTGCCGCACAGCGTGTAGGGCACCTTGCCCTCCAGCGTCGCCGCGAACTGCTCGGCCGCCTCGCCGATCAGGAAGGCGTGGGCGATGCGCTTGAACTGCGGCGCCAGGCTGGCGATGCCGCCCTCCTTGGCCTGGCCGCCGGCGATCCAGAACACGCGGTCGTAGCAGGCCAGCGCCTTCTCGGCGGCGTCGGCGTTGGTGGCCTTGGAGTCGTTGACGAAGGCGACGCCGTCGATCACCGCCACCCGCTGCTGGCGGTGGGCGAGGCCGGGATAGCCGCGCAGTCCGTCGCGGATCGCGTCCTCGGCGACGCCCATGGCCCGCGCCGCGGCGAAGGCGGCGGCGGCGTTCTGCCAGTTGTGGCGGCCGGGCAGCGCGGCGAGCCCGCGCAGGTCCATGACCTGGCGCGACTCGCCGCCGGTGTCGTCGACCAGCACCCCGTTCAGCACGTAGACGCCGCCGGCCACCGGCCCCTCGGCCGAGATCGGCACCACCTTGCCCGGCAGGCCGGCGCGGATGCCGCGGCAGTGTTCGTCGTCGACGCCGACGATCGCGGTGCCGCCCGGCTTCAGGTGCAGGAAAATGCGTCGTTTGGCGGCGACGTAACCCTCGATGCCGCCGTGCCTGGCGAGGTGGTCGGGGGTGATGTTCAACAACACCGCGGCGTCGAAGCGGATGCGCTCGATCAGCTCCAGTTGATAGCTCGACAATTCCAGCGCGTAAGGCCCGCCGGGCGCCAGGTCGAGGGCCGGCGTGCCGAGATTGCCGCCGGCCTGCGCCTTCAGGATGTGGCCGAGCAGGGCGGTGGTGGTCGACTTGCCGTTGGTGCCGGTGACCGCCGCCATCGCCGCCTCGGGGCAGGCGCGGCCGAGCAGCTCGACGTCGCACAGGAGCTGGCGGCCGGCGGCGCGCGCCGCCTGCGCCACCGGATGCGGCGCCGGATGGGTGTGCGGCACGCCGGGGCTCCAGACCACCATGTCGACCGCGCGGAAGTCGACCGTGCTCGGATCGCGCAGCGGCACCCCGTCGGCCGCCGCCCGCCGCCGCGCCGCCTCGCCGTCGTCCCAGGCCAGGACCGTCGCGCCGCTGGCGAGCAGCGCGCGCACGGTGCTGGCGCCCGACTTGCCCAGGCCCATCACCATGACGGTCTTTCCGGAGAGGAACGGGAGCGCGATCACGGCCTCACCTCAGCTTCAGCGTCGACAGGCCGATCAGCGCCAGGATGGTGGCGATGATCCAGAAGCGGATGACGATGGTCGGCTCGGCCCAGCCCTTCTTCTCGAAGTGGTGGTGCAGCGGCGCCATGCGGAAGACGCGCTTGCCGGTCAGCTTGTACGAGGTCACCTGCACGATCACCGACACCGTTTCGAGCACGAACAATCCGCCGACGATCGCCAGCACGATCTCGTGCTTGGTGGCGACGCTGACCGCGCCCAGGGCGCCGCCCATCGCCAGCGAGCCGGTGTCGCCCATGAACACCATCGCCGGCGGCGCGTTGAACCACAGGAAGCCGAGGCCGGCGCCGATCAGCGCGCCGCAGAACACCGCCAGCTCGCCGGCGCCGGCGACGTGATGGACCTGCAGGTAGTTGGCGAACACGACGTTGCCGACCAGGTAGGCGATCAGCGCGAACACGCCGGCGGCGATCATCACCGGCATCGTCGCCAGCCCGTCGAGACCGTCGGTCAGGTTGACGGCGTTGGAGGCGCCGACCATCACGAACACCGCGAACGGCACGTAGAGCCAGCCCATCTCGATGACGAGGTTCTTGACGAAGGGCAGCGCCAGGTCGCCGCGCAGGCCGGGATCGCTGGCGTTCATCACGATCAGCGCGGCGGCGCCGGCGATGATGATCTGGCCCAGCAGCTTGGTCTTGCCGGGCAGGCCCTTGGGATTGGTCTTGGTGACCTTGAGGTAGTCGTCGGCGAAGCCGATCAGGCCGTAGCCGCCGGTCACCAGCATCGCCACCCAGACGTAGTCGTTGGTCAGGTCGGCCCACAGCAGGGTGGCGATGGTCAGCGCCACCAGGATCAGCACGCCGCCCATGGTCGGCGTGCCCTTCTTGGTCAGCAGGTGGCTCTCCGGCCCGTCGAGGCGGATCGGCTGGCCCTGCTTCTGCTTGGTGCGCAGCCATCGGATCAGCGGCGGGCCGAGCAGGAAGGCGACGATCAGCGCCGTCAGCATGGCGCCGCCGGTGCGGAACGTCAGATAGCGGAACAGGTTGAAGAAGCTGATCTGGTCGGCCAGCGGGAACAGCAGGTTGTAGAGCATCGGCCGGCCTCCTCAACCGCCGCCGGGCGCCGCCTGCGGCGCCTGTTCGACGAGAGTCCGGACCACCACGCCCATGCGGCTGCCCGCCGAACCCTTCACCATCACCACGTCGCCGGCGCGCACCGCCGCCAGCACCATCGGCGCCAGCGCCGCCGAGTCGGCGGCATGGCCGCCGCGCATCGCCTCGGGCAGCGCATCGTGCAGGCGGCGCATGTTCGGGCCGGCGCAGAACACCAGGTCGATGCCGCGCTCGACCAGCGGGCCGGCGAGGCCGGCATGCAGCGCCGGCGCGTCGGCGCCGAGCTCGAGCATGTCGCCGAGCACCGCGATGCGCCGCGCGCCCTTGGCCGGCTTGGCGGCGGCCAGGGTGGCGACGGCGGCGCGCACCGACACCGGGCTGGCGTTGTAGCTCTCGTCGATGACCGCGAAGCTGCCCGCGGCGGTCGTCACCACCTTGCGGGCGCCGCGGCCCTGCGGCGCCGTCATGCCGCCGAGCGCCTTGGCGGCGGCCTCGACGTCGGCGCCGGCGGCCTTGACCGCCAGCAGCACCGACAGGCTGTTCATCACCCACTGCACGCCGGGAACGCCGATCGTGTAGGCCATGGCGTGATCGGCGACCAGGGCGAAGACGCTGGAGGCCTCGGGGTCGAGGCCGCAGTCGAGCAGCCGCGCGTCGGCCTCGATGTGATTGCCGAAGCCGAGGATGCGCTCGATGCCCCGGGCCCGCGCCGCCGCGGCCAGCCTCTGGAAATGGCGGTTGTCGCGGTTGAGCACCGCGGCGCCGCCGGGCTCGACGCCCTCGAAGATCTCGGCCTTGGCGTCGGCGATGCCTTCGACCGAATCGAAGAACTCGATGTGCACGGCCTCGACGGTGGTGACGATGGCGACGTGCGGCCGGACCATGCGCGACAGGGGCGCGATCTCGCCGGCATGGTTCATGCCCAGCTCGAAGATGCCCCAGGCGGTGTCGCGCGGCATCCGCGCCAGCGACAGCGGCACGCCCCAGTGGTTGTTGAAGCTGCCGACGCTGGCATGGGTCTCGCCCTGGCAGCCGAAGGCCAGGCGCAGCATCTCCTTGGTGCCGGTCTTGCCGACGCTGCCCGTGACCGCGATCACCTTGCCCGCGATGCGCTCGCGCGCGGCGCGGCCGAGACCGCGCAGCGCCTCGAGGGTGTCCTCGACCACCAGCAGCGGCGCGTCGGGCGCCAGGCCCTCCGGCACCCGGTGCACCAGCGCGGCGACGGCGCCGGCGGCCAGCGCCGCGGCGACGTGGTCGTGCCCGTCGTGCACCGGCCCCTGCAGGGCGACGAACAGCTCGCCGGGCCCGATGGTGCGGCTGTCGATCGAAACGCCGGTGGCGCTCCAGTCGGTGTTGGCGCGGCCGCCGGTGGCGGCGGCGGCTTCGGCGGCGGTCCATAGCGCGCTCATCGCTCGCCCTCCAGCGCTTCCACCGCCCTGCGGCATTCCTCGGCGTCGTCGAACGGATGCACCACGCCGGCGACCGTCTGGCCGCGTTCGTGTCCCTTGCCGGCTACCACCAGCACATCTCCTTCTCGCAAATCGCTGATGGCGGCCATGATGGCCCGCGCCCGGTCGCCGATCTCCCGCGCATTCGGACAGGCGGTGCGAATGGCGGCGCGAATGGCGGCGGGATCCTCGCCGCGCGGATTGTCGTCGGTCACCACGGCATCGTCGGCCAGCCGGGCGGCGATGGCGCCCATCTGCGGCCGCTTGCCGGGATCGCGGTCGCCGCCGCAGCCGAACACCACGACCAGACGGCCGGCGGCGTGCGGGCGCAGGGCCTGAAGCACCGTCTCCAGCGCGGCGGGGGTGTGGGCGTAGTCGACCAGGATCGGCGCGCCCCGGAAAGCCGCGACCCGCTGCAGCCGGCCCGGCACGCCCTCGAGGCCGGCCAGGGCGGCGACGGCGGCGTCGGGATCGGCGTCGCAGGCGACGGCGAGGCCGAGCGCGCACAGCGCGTTGGAGGCCTGGAAGGCGCCGACCAGCGGCAGCCGGACGGCGTGGCGCCGGCCCAGAAGCTCGATCTCGAGCACTTGCGCGTCGGCTTCGGCGGCGCGGGCGAGCAGGCGCAGGTCGCGGCCGTTCTCGCCGTAGCTCAGCACGCGGCCGCGGGCGGCGGCGGCAAAGCGGCCGGCGTAGTCGGAATCGGCGTTGACCACCGCGGTGCCGTCGGCGGGCAGCAGCTCGGCGAACAGCCGCAGCTTGGCCCGGGCGTAGGCCTCCATGTCGCGGTGGTAGTCGAGATGGTCGCGGGTCAGGTTGGTGAAGGCGGCGGCCTTCAGGCGCAGGCCGTCGAGGCGGAACTGGTCGAGGCCGTGGCTGGAGGCCTCGAGGCACAGATGCGAGACGCCGTCGTCGGCCAGTTCGGCGGCGAGACGGTGCAGCGCGACCGGATCGGGCGTCGTCATGCTGCCGGCGACGGCGCCGCGCGGCGAGACCACGCCGAGCGTGCCGAGGCTGGCCGCCGCCAGGCCGAGCCGGGTCCAGATCTGGCGCGTGAAGCTGGCGACCGAGGTCTTGCCGTTGGTGCCGGTGACGGCGGCGATCGTCGCCGGCTGGCGCTCGAAGAACCGCGCCGCCATCCGCGCGAACAGGCGCCGCGGCTCGGCGTCGGCGAGGAGGGCGACGCCGGGAGACTCCAGGGTGGTGCCCTCGGGCGCCAGCACGGCGACGGCGCCGTTGGCGACGGCCTGCGGGATGAAGTCGCGGCCGTCGGCCTTGGCGCCGGGCAGGGCGGCGAACAGGAAGCCGGCCGAAACCGCGCGCGAATCGGCGGTCATGCCGGCGATCGGCGGGTCGAACGGCATCGGGCGGCCGGCGAGGTCACTGAGTCGCGGCAAGATCGACGTCCTTCGCGACGGCCTGTTTCACGATTGCGGGCTGCGGCGGGTCGGCCGGGCGCATGCCCAGCATCGGCCCGATCTGCGCCACGACGCGCCCGACCACCGGCGCGGCGGTCCAGCCGCCGGTGGCGTAGCCGAAGGTCTGCTTGGTGCCTTGCGGTTCGTCGATCATCGCCAGCACGACGTAGCGCGGATCGTCCATCGGGAACGCGCCGACGAACGAGGACAGCAGCGCCTTGCGGCGATAGCCGCCGCCGGCGCCCAGCTTCTCGGCGGTGCCGGTCTTGCCGCCGACCAGATAGCCGGGCGCGTCGGCCTTGCCGCCGGTCCCTTCCGCGACCACCAGGCGCATCAGGCGGCGCATCTGCTCGGAGGTCTTGCGCGAGATCACCGCGCGGGCCGGAATTTCGGCGCCGGGCTCGCGCTTGACCAGGGTCGGCTGCACGTAGCTGCCGCCGTTGACCAGGCTGGCGACGCCGGCGACGAGCTGCAGCGGCGTCACGGCGATGCCGTGGCCGTAGGAGATGGTCATGGTGTTGATCTCGCGCCACGGGCTGGGAACCAGCGGCGCGCCGACCTCGGGCAACTCCAGCGCCGCGGCGCGCAGCATGCCGAATCGCGCCATGTAGTCGCGCTGGCCCTGGGTGCCGACGTCGAGCGCCATCTTGGCCGAGCCGATGTTCGACGAGAACTTCAGCACCTCGGCCACCGACAGCCAGCGGTTCTCGGGGTGGAAGTCGGAGATCGTGAAGCGGGCGACGCGGATCGGCTTGGTGGCGTCGTAGCTGGACTCGGTCGAGGCGCGGCCGGTATCCAGCGCCATCGCCGTGTTGAACAGCTTGAACGTCGAGCCCATCTCGTAGACGCCCAGGGTGGCGCGGTTGAACATCGCTTCGGAGGTGGTCGTTGCCGGGGCATTCGGATCGAAGTCCGGCAGCGATACCATCGCCAGCATTTCGCCAGTGTTAACGTCGAGGACCATGCCGGTGGCGCCGATCGCCCGGAACTCCTGGACGGCGCGGGCCAGTTCGGCGCGCATCACCGCCTGGACGCGGATGTCGAGCGCCAGCCGCACCGGCTGGCGGGCGCCGCGGAGTTGGCCGTCGAAGGTCTTCTCGATGCCGGCGATGCCGGCGTTGTCCCAGTCGGTCAGGCCGACGACGTGCGCCGCCAGGTGGCCCTGGGGATAGACCCGGCGCTCGTCGTCCTCGAAATACAGGCCGGGGATGCCGAGGTCGTTGATCTCCTGCTGCAGGCGCGGCGTCAGGTGGCGCTTCAGGTAGACGAAGGTGCGATCGCCGCCGAGCCGGCCCACCAGCTCGGCGTGGCTGAGCTCGGGCAGCGCCTTGATCAGCTTGGCCGCCGCCTCGTCGGCGTCGATGACTTCGCGCGGATTGGCGTACAGCGACACCGTCGGCAGGCTGGTCGCCAGGATGACGCCGTTGCGGTCGAGGATGTCGGCGCGGTCCATCGCCAGGTCGCCGCCGCGCGCCGCGAGCTGGCTGCGGGCGTCGCCGCCGCCGTTGACCACCGTCAGGTCGACCATCCGCACGCCGACGACCGCGAAGGCCATCAGGAACAGCGCGCCGGTGACGATCAGACGGTTGCGACCGGTCTCGATCGCCCGCTGCCTGACGCCGTCGAGCCGCAGCCGGTCGGGCTCGGCACGCAGGTCGGCGCCGGCGTGGTAGACCGGCTCGTGACGGCGCTGGAACAGCCGCAGCTTCATTGCGCACCCCGCTCGGCGCGCAGCAGCGCCGGCGACTTGATCACCAGCACGTTGTCGGGGGTGGTCGTCGCCACCGGCACCGCCGGCGTCGCCGCCGGCAGCACGGGGGCCGGCAGGACGGGGGCCGGCAGCGCCGGCGCGCTGGCGGCGCGGACCGGACGCGGCTCGGCGGCGCGGGGCTTGGGCGCGGCGACCGCCACGGGCGGCTTCGAGACGGCGGCCGCCACGGCCGGCGGGGGCGCGGCGGGGCGCGG
>CAZJFH010000045.1:0-41567 GCA_964545205.1 uncultured Rhodospirillaceae bacterium | reverse complement strand
GGCCTGATCGCCGGCTTCGGGGCCGGCGCCTCGACCAGAATGCGGCCCTTGGGCTCCGGCGCGACGTTGGGGTCCGGCGCCTCGGGCGCCGGGGCGGGCAGCGGCAGGTCCGGGGCCGGGGCCAGCGGCAGATCGGCGAGATCGGCGACCTGTTCGGGGCGGAACGGCTTCAGCGCCAGATAGCGCTCGCTCAGATCCTGCAGCCGGCCGGGGTCGTTGAGATAGCTCCACTCGGCCCGCAGGACGTGGATGGCCTCCTGGCTGCCGCGGATGTCGCGGTTGAGCGCGCTCAGGCGGTCCTCGAGCGTGACGACCTCGTATTTGAGCAGGAACAGGCCGACGCCGACGATCAGCGCCAGGCCCGTCCACAGGATGGTCATGCCGCGCATCATCGCCGTTCTCCGTCCTGGCGCCAGGCCGGCGCCGCCGTGCGTTCGGCGGCGCGCAGCTTGGCCGAGCGGGCGCGCGGGTTGGCCCTGGTCTCGGCGGCGTCCGCGACCTGCGGCCGCCGGCTCAGCAGGGTGAAGGTCGGCGCCGGGCCGGCCGCGGCGACCGGGACATGGCGCGACGGCCGCGGGCCGGCGCCGCTGCGGGCCTTCAGGAAATCCTTGACCGCGCGGTCCTCGAGCGAATGGAAGGTCACCACCGCCAGCCGCCCGCCCGGCGCCAGCAGGCGCTCGGCGGCGGCGAGGCCGCGGCGCAGCTCGCCCAGCTCGTCGTTGACGTGGATGCGCAGGGCCTGGAAGGTCCGCGTCGCCGGGTCGATGCCGTCGGCCGAGCGCGGCACGACGCGGCGCACCACCTCGGCCAGCTCGCCGGTGCGCTCGAACGGCTTGTCCTTGCGCGCGGCGACGATGGCGCGGGCGACGCGGCGGGCGTGGCGCTCCTCGCCCAGGCGGAAGATCAGGTCGGCGAGGTCCTTCTCCTCCATGCCGTTGACGACGTCGGCGGCGCCGGGGCCGGCCGATTCCATGCGCATGTCGAGCGGGCCGTCGTGCTGGAACGAGAAGCCGCGGTCGGGGTCGTCGATCTGCATCGACGACACGCCGATATCGAGCGCGACGCCGTCGACGGCGGCGACGCCCTCGGCGGCGAGCAGGGCGTCCATGTCGCCGAAGCGGCCGTGCAGAAGCTTCAGTCGGCCGCCGTAGGCGCGCACCAGCTCCTGGCCGCGGGCGACGGCGCCGGGGTCGCGGTCGATGCCCCAGACCGTGCAGTCGGCGGCGTCGAGCAGGGCGCGGCTGTAGCCGCCGGCGCCGAAGGTGCCGTCGACGAACGCGGCGCCGGCGCGCGGCGACAGCGCGGCGACGACCGCGTCGCGGAGCACCGGGACGTGGCCGTAAGCGGGGGTGCCCATCTCAGCGCTCCCCGTTCGGCCGCCGCAGCGGCAAGGTCGGACGTTCGCGCAGGGCGCGCTGGCGCAGCTCGGCCAGCGCGGTCTTGAGCGCCTCCGGCTCCCAGAGCTGGAAGGTGTTGCCCTTGCCGACGAAGGCGCAGGAGTCGGTGATGCCGGCGTGGGCCATGAACTCCTCGGGCAGCATGATGCGGCCCTCGGGGTCCCAGGACAGCGGCTTGGATTCGGCGAAGATCAGGGAATTGAAGACGTCCTGCTCGGGGGAGAAGGCGTCGAAGCTTTCGGCCGACTGGGCCAGCTGGGCCATGAAGTCGTGGCTGCAGCCCTCGACGGCGGGGGAGGTGAAGGACGGATAGGCGACGAATCCCTGCTGCGCCGCGGGGCCGGCGGACAGGGCGGCACGGAAGGTCGCCGGGACGGAGACCCGTCCCTTCTTGTCGACCTTGTTCGTGTATGTGGACAGGAAGAGCGCCATTCCTTGCCCGCGTTTGCCCAGTTGCGATGTCCCACTGACCCCACCGGCGCCGGCACCTCTCCCCATGGCTTGGGCGCAGAGTGGGTATTGATGGGATAACATGGGGCAGCATGGGCGTCAATGGAAACCCATAGTAAAACCGTGGGAACGCAGACACTTGGCCAAAGTTCCTGCCGCCGCTTAAGCAAATAGTCAGGGTCGTGGTCGAAGTGACTGGATTCAAAGAAAATGCCGTGCAAATGCGCGCGGCGGCGGGGCAAATATTGTTCCTGGAATGTTCTGGGCGGGAAGGGGCCGTGTTCCCGGCGGGCATGGGACGGCATGGGAAGGACGCCGGCAAAGGTTTCCCGCGGCACCACCGCCCTGGGAGCGCGGGCGTCCTCGCCCGCCAAGCGCCTCAGGCGTTCGAGGGTGCGGGCGGGACGCCCGCGCTCCCAGGGGCGAGGGTGCGGGCGGGACGCCCGCGCTCCCAGGGGCGAGGGTGCGGGCGGGACGCCCGCGCTCCCAGGGCGAGGATGCGGGCGGGACGCCCGCGCTCCCAGGGGATAGAAAACGCCAGACGGCCTGTAAGCCGGGTTCTGTCCACGCCTCGCGGCGCTGGACGGCCATTCATCTGGGACGCCGGTTGCCCGGCGCCTCGCGCGACCGACCCGGACGGCGGCGCGGAAAACCGCCTGGGCCGCGAAGGCCCTGCCGTCCCTACTTGGTCTTGCTCCCGGTGGGGTTTACCGTGCCCCCTCCGTTGCCGGAGGAGCGGTGCGCTCTTACCGCACCCTTTCACCCTTGCCTGCAGCCGTCCCTGGCGGGGCGGGTGCCGGCGGTCTGCTTTCTGTGGCACTTTCCCTGGGGTCGCCCCCGCCGGACGTTATCCGGCACCGTCTTTCCGTGGAGCCCGGACTTTCCTCCCCCCGCCGAGGCGGAAGGCGGCCGTCCGGCCGTCTGGCGCCGACAAGGTGGCCTTTCGGCGGCCGGCGGTCAAGGCCTGCCGCCATCGGGGCAGGCAAGCGCGCGGTGGGAGGGGCGGCGAAACGCTTCCGCGCCGTCGCCCGTTCACGAAGGGATAGGGAAACGGACGTGAAAGGAGACCGTTCATGACCTTCCGTCACGGCATCGCGGCCATTCTGGCGCTCGGCCTCGCCGGCTGCGCCGCCGCCGAGACCGACCGCGCCTTCGTCGACGACGATCTCGGCGTCTACGACAACGACGTCGGCATCTACGAGGAGACCGTCGGCTACGACGACGATTTCGGCGTCGACCGGTTCGGCCCCGAGTTCGGCTATGCCCCGGACTACGAGGTCATCGACGACGGCGTCGGCGTGTTCGAGGGCGATCTCGGCCTCGACTGACCGATCGGGCGGCGGCGGGCGCGCTTCGGGATAGCGGCCGGAGCACGCCCGCGCCGGCGGTCGTTGTTGCCTCCATACCGTAGTGGCACCCGCAAGGAGGCAAAGCATGATGCGACCGATCGCCCTGATGACGCTCCCGCTGGCCCTGGCCGCCTGCGCGGCCGAGACCTCGCCGCCGGTCCAAGGCGTCGCCTTCGCGACCGAGGACATGGTCAGCTTCGACAAATCGGCCAACGTCGCCTTCGTGCCCGAGCGCACGGTCGTCGTCGGCGGCCGCCAGGTCACCCTCGACCCGGCGGTGATCCAGAACCCCGACTTCGAGACCATCGACGACAATCGCGGCTGGTTCTCGGGCGATTTCATGGAGTTCGACTGAGGTAGCGGCGCGCGCAATGGGATCGGGCGCGGAATTCCGCCGCCCGTCGCGGCGTTGTAGCTGTCGCGAGGACATCGAAAGGAGTGCGAGATGTACCGTTACGCCATGATCGCCGTCGCCGGCCTGGGCCTGTCCGCCTGCACCGTCGAGACCCAGCCCGACGTCGCCCTGGCCCCGGCCCCGGTGGTCGTCGAACAGCCGATGGTCTACGGCACGCCGGCCTATGTCGAGCGGGTCGTCGTTCCCGGCACCGGCACCGTCGTGCACAGCGAGCGGATCGAGACCCGCATCCGCTGACCTCCCGAGCGCCGCGGACATCCGCGCCGCGGCGCTCTCTTCTCTTTCCCTCCCCCGCGCCAGTCGCTACATTCGCCCGCAATTCACTAGCGGAGGGGTGTGATGAGCGACCGCGTCCTCATCGTCGATTTCGGTTCCCAGGTCACGCAGCTCATCGCCCGCCGGGTGCGCGAGGCCGGGGTCTATTGCGAGATCCAGCCCTTCAACCGCGTCACCGACGCCAGCCTGGCCGAGTTCGCGCCCAGGGCGGTGATCCTGTCGGGCGGCCCGGCCTCGGTCGTCGGCACCGACACCCCGCGCGCCCACGACAAGGTCTTCGCGCTCGGCGTGCCGGTGCTCGGCATCTGCTACGGCCAGCAGACGATGTGCGCCCAGCTCGGCGGCAAGGTCGAGGGCTCGGACCACCGCGAGTTCGGCCGCGCCTTCGTCGACGTCGTCGACGACTGCGCCCTGTTCCACGGCGTCTGGGCCAAGGGCGCCCGCGAGCAGGTGTGGATGAGCCACGGCGACCGCGTCGTCGCGCTGCCGCCCGGCTTCCGCGTCGTCGGCACCTCCGAGGCCGCGCCCTTCGCCGCCATCGCCGACGACGCCCGCAGGTTCTACGGCGTGCAGTTCCACCCCGAGGTCGTCCACACCCCGCACGGCCACGCGCTGATCAAGAACTTCCTGTTCCAGGTCGCCGGCCTGGCCGGCGACTGGACCATGGCCGCCTTCCGCCAGCACGCGATCGACAAGGTGCGCGCCCAGGTCGGCGCCGGCCGGGTGATCTGCGGCCTGTCGGGCGGCGTCGATTCCTCGGTGGTCGCGGCGCTGCTGCACGAGGCGATCGGCGAGCAGCTCACCTGCGTCTTCGTCGACCACGGCTTCATGCGCGCCGGCGAGGCCGAGCAGGTCGTCGACGTGTTCCGCAACCGCTTCAACATCAACCTGGTCCACCGCGACGCCTCGGAGCTGTTCCTCGGCAAGCTCGCCGGCATGACCGACCCCGAGAAGAAGCGCAAGACCATCGGCGCCACCTTCATCGACGTGTTCGAGGAGGAGGCGACGAAGGTCGGCGGCGCCGACTTCCTCGCCCAGGGCACGCTGTATCCCGACGTCATCGAGAGCGTCTCGTTCATCGGCGGCCCCAGCGTCACCATCAAGTCGCACCACAATGTCGGCGGCCTGCCCGAGCGCATGAACATGCAGCTCGTCGAGCCGCTGCGCGAGCTGTTCAAGGACGAGGTCCGCGCCCTGGGCCGCGAGCTCGGCCTGCCCGACGCGATGGTCGGCCGCCACCCCTTCCCCGGGCCCGGCCTGGCGATCCGCATCCCCGGCCAGGAGCTGACCCGCGAGAAGCTCGACATCCTGCGCAGGGCCGACGCGATCTATCTCGAGGAAATCCGCAACGCCGGCCTCTACGACGCCATCTGGCAGGCCTTCGCCGTGCTGCTGCCCGTTCGCACCGTCGGCGTGATGGGCGACGCCCGCTCCTACGACTACGCCTGCGCCCTGCGCGCCGTGACCTCGACCGACGGCATGACCGCCGATTTCTATCCGTTCCCGATGGAGTTCCTCGGCCGGGTCGCCAACCGCATCATCAACGAGGTCAAGGGCATCAACCGCGTGACCTACGATATCACGAGCAAGCCGCCGGGGACGATCGAGTGGGAGTAGGGGCGGTCACGAACCGAACCCGAACTGCCACACCGCCACCGGCACCCCCAGCAGCAGGATCAGCGAGATCAGGACCAGCGCGCCGTCCCGGGTCAGGAGCCCGGCGGCGAAGAAGGTGATCGCGGCCGAGGCGATGGAGCCCGAGGTCGGGATCACCTCCATGAACGGCATGAACAGCGTCAGCGCCAGGATCAGGACCAGCGGCAGCAGCAGCCACGGCCGGTGAAGGAGGAAGTCGAGGCGCGCCTTCAGGAACCGCTCGACGAAGGCGACGGGCTTGCGCAGCCAGCCGATGCCCTTGCACAGCTTTTTGGTCGACATGCGCCGGCGTCTGACGAAGCGGGGCAGCCACACGCAGTCGCGCCCCATGATCATCTGCACGACCAGGACGGCGACGATCGCCGCGACCGTGGCCGTCATGCCGGGAATCGCGCTGGCCGGCGAGGTGGAGATCAGCGCGAAAATCAGCATCAGGGCGGCGAAGGACTTGCGGCCGAGCGTCTCGACCACCTCGTGCACCGTCACGCTCTCGTCGTGCACCGAGCGTTCGAGCTGGTCAAGGACCTCGCTGAGGGCGCGGTTTCGTTCCTCGGGCATGGGTCATCCCGTTGCGGCGGACACAGCTGTCGAGAGAAACAACGTCGGGGATGGGGTGGTGCGCGGCGCCGGTCAGCCGCGGCCGTGGGCGCGGCGCCACTGGGCGAGGTCGACGACTTCCGCCGGCCGGCGCTCGGCCGGGGGCAGCAGCATGGACCAGTACAGGCACCAGCCCGCCACCCAGGGCAGCATCATCGGGTGCATGGCGTAAATCCTCATGGCGTTCATGTGACACCTGAGGATGCAGCATACATCCATCCAAAGTATTAGTCACGAAGCAAGGGCGCGCCGCAGTGCAGCATTACACTTCGCGCCAGCAATATAAGAAAAGGAGGATGTCAAAGTCCGAGGCAGCCGGGACAGCGGTCGAGTTCGGCGCGCAACGCGCTGGCTTGCTCGACCTCGGCGATCGCCTTCGCGACGCCGTCGGCCAGGTGGTCCTGGCCTTTGTCGCGCAACTCCTTCCTCACCTGGCGCAGGTGCTCGACAAGCCGCCGTTCGTTCATCGTCTTTTCCCCCCAAAGGATTTGCATCCTATTTTGCGCCCCGCGCCGCGGCGCGCGAAGCGGCGCATCGGTATAAGCCGCATGTCAGAGGGATGGTCAGTGGCCGACGCCCGCGTCGACCATCATGTCGAGCATGCGCATCAGCAGGTCGGGCGACACCGGCTTGTGCAGCATCGGCAGCCCGCTGTCGGTGATCGCCGCCATGCGGCCGGGATCCTTGTCGCCGCTGATGATCAGCCCGGGGATGTCGCGCTGCATGCGCTGGCAGACGGCGTGCACCGCGGCGATGCCGGTGTCGCCGTTGCGCAGGCGATAGTCGGCGACGATCGCGGTCGGCGCCTCCTCGGCCTCGCGCAGCAGTTCCAGGGCCTCCTGCGTCGAGCTCGCGCACAGCGGCGTGTAGCCGTGCAACTCGAGGACCAGGCACAAGCCCTGCCGCACCGACGCCTCGTCCTCCACCACCAGTACCGACCGCATCGACTAGCCCACGCGAACTGAAACTCCGTCCCCTCCAATGTAGTGGGTACGTCGAGCGGGCGAGAGTGCGCGTTCGTGCTAGGACCAAGGAGGGAGGCGCGCCGCGTCCGGCGCGGGCGCCGCCGCGCGGTCCGAGAAGACCTGCGTCGCGCATCGCGGCGACGACGACGGCCGCGCTTCGTGCTATGCTCGGACTCGGCGAAGGAAGATGGTCATCGCGAGCGCGGGTGCGCACCCGCGAGGAGGGTAGGATGAGGCCCCTGGAGACGCATCTCGAGCTCAGTTCCCACATATGGATGTACAACCGGCTCAAGGAGATGCTGGTCCGCGAGGGCATCCTTGCCGAGGATGCCGACGAGGACCAGCTCCGTCAGGCCGTCGAGAACTGGCTCGACATGATCGCCGCGGTGAAGAACCGCGACGCCGTGCACTGACCGGACGGTCGACGGGCCGGAGACGATGCTCCGGCCCGCCTTTGCGATCACTGCTGCTGCTGCGCCGGCGGCTCGGCCGGGGCGGGCTCGGGGGCGGCTGCCGGCGGAACGACGGTGCGCTCCTCTTCGATGACCCGCTCCTGCTCCTCGATCTGCACCGGCTCGCTGGCCTGCTCCTCGTAATCGTCGCACGCGGCGACGCCCAGCGCCATCAGCAACGCCGAAGCAGTCAGTGTCTGCTTGATCATGTCTACCTCCAGTCGGTGGCTCCGCGGACAACAACGCCGGCCGCCGCGAGAAGTTCCGACGCTACGGCCGGTCGTCGCGCCTGGCGCCGAACAGGCTGACGGTGCTGATGCTGTTCTTGGCCGAGCTCTCGGTGATCTCGGTGGAATAGGCGACGTAGATCAGGGTGTCGTGGGCCTCGTCGTAGATGCGGCGGATGCGCACGTGCTTGAACACCAGGCTTTCGCGCTGGCTGAACACCACCTCGCCGTCGTCGTCGCGGTCGATGTCGCCGATGGTGATCGGTCCGGTCTGGCGGCAGGCGATCGAGTAGTTCGACGGGTTCTCGAACCAGTTGCCGCCCATCAGCCGGTCGATCGTGCCGCGGTCGAAGCGCGAGATGTGGCAGGTCACGCCGGAGACCTCGGGATCTTCCAGCGCCTCGACGACGATGTCGTTGCCCTTGATGTCGAGGCCGATGCGGCCGATCTCGGCGGCGTCGGCGGGCGCGGCGGCCAGGGCCGCGGTCGCGAGCGTCAGGGCGGCGGCGGTGGTGCGGAGCATGGCGGAAACCCCTCGTTGACGGGAGAGGCGCACTGTCGCGCGGCCGGCGCCGCGGCGCAACCCTGGTCTCGCCCGTCGGGCCGGGTTAGACTGCCGGCATGATCTGGAAGCTGCTCGCCGGCGCGCTCGCCGCCTGCCTCGCCGCCGCCGGCCCGGCCGCCGCCAAGCCGAAGGGCTGTTTCAGCGCCGGCGAGGCGCGCGCCGAGGGGCTGATCCGGCATTCCGTGCGCCTGCGCGAGGGCGCCTGGCGCTGCGACAAGATGGGCTACACGACCGGCGCCTATGCGCGCTGGCAGGATCTGGCCGCCCAGTTCGCCGAGCCGATGGCGGCCGAGGTCGAGAAGCGGGCGCGCGCCTTCGGCCGCGAATTCGAGGCCGAAGCCGCCGCCCGCATGCGCACCGTCGACGCCCGCGACCTGCAGTATTTCCGCTACCGGCCGCTGACGCAGTCGTACTGCCGCCATCTCGACGGCATGCTGGCCGAGATCGGCCGCGGCGGCTGGGGCGCCCTGCGCCGGCAGGCGGCCAGCGAGCGCACCGAGGTCGGCGCCGAATACCGCCGCTGCGACTGACCCCGCCGCGCGCGACCGCCGCGCGCCACCCCGGCGAAAGCCTCCCCTGGCGCCGCCCCCGTTCCGCACCGCGACGCCCGGGTCCGCGGTGGCGCGGATAACGCGCGTGAATGTATTCGGCGCAAGGGGCTGGTCAACCGGCGGAGATCGTGCAAAATGGTACCCGGCCGTTTTGCGGCTGAAGAAGGGGGAACGCCTGCGGGCGACAAGAGTGGGATTCGTTCCGTGTCGAACATCAATACGATTGCCAAGCCCCGGCTCCCGAGCGAGGGAGTGGAGATGCGGGCGCGCGTAAAATGGTTCAACACCGAAAAGGGCTTCGGCTTCGTGGCGCCGGTCGACGGCGGCGGCGACGCCTTCGTCCACGCCTCGGCGCTGCAGAAGGCCGGGCTTGCGCAGTTGCCGGTGGGGGCCGAGCTGGTGTGCGAGATCGTCGAAGGCCCGAAGGGGCTTCAGGTCGTGCGCATCCTCGACGCGCCCATGGTGCTGCCCGAGCAGAGCGGCGAGGAGGGCGTCACCGGCGCGGTCAAGTGGTTCGCCCCCGAGAAGGGCTTCGGATTCATCCTCGCCGACGACGGCGGCAAGGACGTGTTCGTGCACAAGAACGTCCTGCGCCGCTGCGGCATCGAGGAACTCGCCGAGGGCCAGCGGGTGACCATGAACACCTCGCCGACCCCCAAGGGGCGGGAAGCGGTGTGGATTCAGATCGACTGAGCGGTCGCGTCAGCCACGGCCGCTGCCCAGCCACAGGATGATGCCCAGCATCACGAAGGTCAGCGGCAGCGCCACGTAGAGCAGGGCGTGGAAGCCGAACAGGAACGGCGAGAGGCTCAGTAGGATGAAGGCGAGGACGATGGCCATCGTCCCGAAGGTTTTTGCTGCAACCGACACCAGGCGTCTCCTTGTTCGCGGGCGGCCGAATGCCTCATCCGGCCAGTCGGGTTCCGCAAATAGGGTATATGGGGCGGGATGTCCATTATCCGGTCGGGCCGGGTCCTAATACGAAAGTCCAAGCTGCCCAAGCGGCAGAGTTGTTTTCCGGCGTACTGGGCATTGAAATAGCATCGCGCCGTCAGACATCCCAACCCAGTGAAGCGAAGCGCATAGGCCGCAAGCGACGACTTGCCGAAGGAGGCTGGCGTGGAGGCAGGGCCCCGCATCTATAATCTTTTTCCCCTTCTCGCGGGTTCGGTGTCGGATTGGCACGGGCATCTGCCGCGGATCGCGCGGATGGGGTTCGACTGGATCTACCTGAACCCGTTCCACTATCCTGGATTCTCGGGCAGCCTGTACGCCGTCAAGGAATACGACCGGCTGCATCCGGTGTTCCAGGGCGACGCCTCCCAGACGCCGGACGAGCTGCTGCGCGGCTTCGTCGAGGCGGCGCGGGCGCACGGGCTGAAGGTGATGATGGATCTGGTGGTCAATCACACCTCGAAGGACAGCCCGCTGGTCGAGAGCCGGCCGGAATGGTTCGCGCGCAATCCCGACGGCTCGGTGCGCAGCCCGCGCGCCGTCGACCCCGACGACCCCGCCAAATACACCGAGTGGGGCGACCTCGCCGAGATCGAATACGCCAACCGCGCCATCTGGCCGGCGCTGATCGAGCAGTGGTCGGCGGTCGCCGGCCATTTCGCCGAGTTGGGCTTCGCCGGCTTCCGCTGCGACGCCGCCTACAAGGTGCCGGCCGAGGTCTGGGCCGGAATCATCGCCGACGTCCGCGGCAAGGTGCCGGACGCGGTGTTCGCGGCCGAGACCCTGGGCTGCCGCGTCGACGAGATCGAGGCCCTGGCCGGGGCCGGCTTCCAGTTCCTGTTCAACTCGGCCAAGTGGTGGGATTTCCGCAGCGACTGGCTGCTCGACCAGTACGACACCCTGCGCGGCATCGCGCCGTCGATCGCCTTTCCCGAGAGCCACGACACGCCGCGGCTGGTCACCGAGACCCCCAAGGGCGTCGATCCGGCGCAGCATTCGCGGCTGCGCGCGCTGTTCTCGGCCTTCTTCTCGGGCGGCTGGATGATGCCGATCGGCTACGAGTTCGGCTTCGGCAAGCCACTCGACGTCGTCGGCTCGCGGCCCGACGACTGGGAGAAGTCCGGCTTCGACATCAGCGACTTCGTCGCCGCCGTCAACGAGCGCAAGCGCACGACGCCGGCGATGAACCGCGAGGGCCCGCAGGAGCGCCTGACCCGCCCCGACAACCCGCTGGTCGTGCTGCTGCGCCGCACCCCGGACGGCACCGAGGCGGCGATGCTGCTGATGAACACCAGCAACCAGCAGAACTTCGACGTCGAGCTGGCGGCGCTGCTGCGCCCGACCGGCTTCGCCGTCGACCGCTTCGAGGACGCCACCCCCGGCGGCGCCGGCGCGGCGCCGTCCGAGCGCGTGCGGCTGGGCCCGTTCGAGTTCCGCCTGATGCGCACCCGCGCCGCCGGCGCCGGCAAGGCCGAGGCGGGCCCCGGATACCAGGCCGCCGCCCCGACGTCCTCGGCGGGCGGGGCGCATATCGGGGGAACCGCGGAGACGCTGATGCACAGCCTGGCGAGCCGGCCGATCATCATCGAGGGCGTGAGCCCGCAGATCGACGGTGGCCGGTTTCCGGTCAAGCGCGAGGTCGGCGACGTGCTCGAGGTCGGGGCCGACATCTTCAAGGACGGCCACGACAAGATCGCCGCCGCGGTGCTCTACAAGGAGCGCGACTCCGCGCGCTGGAAGGAGACGCCGATGGCGGCGGTCGACGGCAACGACCGCTGGGCGGGGCGCTTCCGGCTCGAGAAGAACACCCGCTACCGCTACACGGTCGAGGCCTGGGTCGACCACTTCGAGACCTGGCGCCACGACATCGGCAAGAAGCGCGAGGCCGGCCAGAAGGTGTCGGTCGAGATCGTCGAGGGCCTGGCCCTGGTCAAGGCGGCGCTGGAGCGCGCCGAGGCCGGCGACGCCGAGCGCCTGAAGCGGATCCTGGCCGATCTCGACGCCGCCGAGGGCGACGACGACAAGGCCGACCTGCTGCAGTCGACGATGCTGCGCCAGGTGATGGCGCGCAATCCCGACCGCGGCGCCGCGGTGCGCTTCGACCGCGAGCTCGAGGTCGCCGTCGACCGGGTCTGCGCCCGCTTCGCCGCCTGGTACGAGATCAGCCCGCGCAGCCAGGGCACCGACCCGACCCGCAGCGCCACGTTCAAGGACTGCATCGCGCGCCTGCCCTACATCCGCTCGCTGGGCTTCGACGTGCTCTATCTGCTGCCGCACTACCCGATCGGCCGCGTCCACCGCAAGGGCCCCAACAACACGCTCACGCCGGGGCCCAACGATCCCGGCAGCCCCTATGCGATCGGCAGCGACGAGGGCGGCCACGACGCCGTGCATCCCGATCTCGGCACCCTCGACGACTTCCGCGCCCTGGTGCGCGCCGCCAAGGACCACGGCATGGAGACGGCGATCGACTTCGCCATCCAGTGCGCGCCCGACCATCCCTACGTCAAGCAGCACCCGGAGTGGTTCGTCTGGCGCCCCGACGGCACCATCAAATACGCCGAGAATCCGCCGAAGAAGTACCAGGACATCGTCAACGTCAACTTCTACGGCCCGCACGCCGAGGCGCTGTGGCACGAGATGCTGCGCGTCGTGCTGTTCTGGTGCGAGCAGGGGGTGACCATCTTCCGCGTCGACAATCCGCACACCAAGCCGGTGCCGTTCTGGGAATGGCTGATCGCCAACGTCCAGCGCAAGTACCCGGGCGCCATCTTCCTGTCCGAGGCCTTCACCAAGCCGAAGATGATGAAGATGCTGGCCAAGGTGGGGTTCGCCCAGTCCTACACCTATTTCACCTGGCGCAACTTCAAGCACGAGCTGACCGACTACATGAACGAGCTCGCCCAGAGCGAGAGCCGGGAGTATTTCCGGCCCAACTTCTGGCCGGTCACCCCCGACATCCTGCCGCAGTTCCTGCAGACCGGCGGCCGGCCGGCCTTCGTGATCCGGCTGGTGCTGGCGGCGACCATGAGCTCGATCTACGGCATCTACAACGGCTACGAGCTGTGCGAGAACGAAGGCATTCCGGGCAAGGAGGAATACCTCAATTCCGAGAAGTACCAGTACAAGGTCTGGGACTGGGACCGCCCCGGCAACATCAAGGCCGAGATCGCCGCGATCAACCGCATCCGCCGCGAGAACCCCGCGCTGCACGAGTTCGAGAACATCCGCTTCCACCAGGCCGACGACGACAACGTCGTCTTCTATTCGAAGATGACGCTGGACCGTTCGAACATGATCTTCGTCGCCGTCAACCTGGACCCCTTCGACAGCCACGAGGCGGTGCTGCACTTCCCGCTCGAGCACATGGGCGTGCCCGCCGGCGAGACCTTCGAGGTCGAGGAACTGATGGGCGGCGCGCGCCACCTCTGGCGCGGCGCCAAACACAAGGTGCGGCTCGACCCGAAGAGCAGTCCGGCGGCGATCTTTCGCGTCACCGTCTGGAATTCCGTCGACTACCGCACACCCTGCTTCTGACCGGACGGCCGGCGGACCACCACCGAGACTCCCGGCGCGAACGGGAGCGGGGACCATACTGACCGAGGCGACATATGGCCGAACACGACCCCCTCTGGTACAAGGACGCGGTTCTCTACCAGCTTCACGTGAAGTCGTTCTACGATTCGAACGGCGACGGAATCGGCGATTTCCGCGGCCTGACGGAGAAGCTGGACTACATCCAGCAGCTCGGGGTCGACACCATCTGGCTGCTGCCGTTCTATCCCAGCCCGTTGCGCGACGACGGCTACGACATCGCCGATTACCGCAACGTCAATCCGTCCTACGGCACCATGCGCGACTTTCGCCACTTCGTGCGCGAGGCGCATGCCCGCGGGCTCAGGGTGATCACCGAGCTGGTGGTCAACCACACCTCGGACCAGCATCCGTGGTTCCAGCGGGCGCGCGTGGCCAAGAAGGGCTCGGCGCTCCGCGACTACTACGTCTGGTCGGACGACGACAAGAAATACGCCGGCACCCGGATCATCTTCACCGACACCGAGACCTCGAACTGGGCCTGGGACCCGGTGGCGCAGCAGTACTACTGGCACCGCTTCTTCTCGCACCAGCCCGACCTCAATTTCGACAACCACCAGGTCCGGCGCGCGGTGATCCAGGCCATGCGCTACTGGCTCGACCTCGGCGTCGACGGCATGCGGCTCGACGCCGTGCCCTATCTGGTCGAGCGCGAGGGCACCAACAACGAGAACCTGGCCGAGACCCATGGCGTGCTCAAGGAGCTGCGCGCCGCCCTCGACCAGAGCCATCCCGGCCGGCTGTTCCTGGCCGAGGCCAACCAGTGGCCCGAGGACGTGCTGCCCTATTTCGGCGACGGCGACGAATGCCACATGGCCTACCACTTCCCGCTGATGCCGCGCATGTACATGGCGATCGCCCGCGAGGACCGGCACCCGGTCACCGACATCATGCGCCAGACCCCGGACATTCCGGACAACTGCCAGTGGGCGATCTTCCTGCGCAACCACGACGAGCTGACGCTGGAGATGGTCACCGACCGCGAGCGCGACTATCTGTGGTCGACCTACGCCTCGGACCCCAGGGCGCGGATCAACGTCGGCATCCGCCGCCGCCTGGCGCCCCTGATGCAGAACGACCGCCGCAAGCTCGAGCTGTTGAACTCGCTGCTGCTGTCGATGCCGGGCACGCCGATCATCTATTACGGCGACGAGCTCGGGATGGGCGACAACATCTTCCTCGGCGACCGCAACGGCGTGCGCACGCCGATGCAATGGTCCGAGGACCGCAACGGCGGCTTCAGCCGCGCCGAGCCGCAGCGGCTGCTGCTGCCGCCGATCATGGACGCCGTCTACGGCTACCAGGCGGTCAACGTCGAGGCGCAGCAGCGCAATCCGTCGTCGCTGCTCAACTGGATGAAGCGGATCATCTCGATCCGCCAGTCGCGCAAGGTGTTCGGCCGCGGATCCTTGCGCTTCCTCTATCCCGCCAACCGCAAGATCCTGGCCTATTTGCGCGAATACGACGGCGAGAGCATCCTGTGCGTCGTCAACCTGGCCCATTCGGCGCAGGGCGTCGAGCTCGACATGTCGGAGTTCAAGGGCCGGGTGCCGATCGAGCTGACCGGCCAGAGCGTGTTCCCGCCGATCGGCGAATTGCCGTACTTCCTGACCCTGCCGGGCTACGCCTTCTACTGGTTCACCCTGGCGAGCGAGACCGAGGCGCCGCGCTGGCACGAGCCGGCGCCCGAGGCCATGGCCGAGACGGCGACGCTGGTGGTCTCGGAGCTGTGGGACTCGCTGATGCACGGACAGGCGCGGCGGATGCTGGAGCGCGAGGTGCTGAAGTCGTTCATGCCGCTGCAGCGCTGGTTCGGCGACAAGGATTCGCGGCTGACCGGGCTCGAGCTGCTGCGCAGCGCCGAGCTGCGGACCAGCCGCGGCAGCTGGCTGCTGTCGCTGGTCGCCATCCGCCGCGACGACGGCGTCGGCCGCAACTACTTCCTGCCGCTCGCCGCCGCCTGGGACGGCCGCGGCGACGAACAGCACGGCGCCGCCGGCGGCTCGGTGCTGGCGCGGCTGCGCCGCGGGCCGCGCATGGGCGTGCTCTACGACGCCACCTTCGACGACGCCTTCGGGCTGGCGCTGCTGGAGGCGGTGCGCGAGAACGCGCGCCTGGGCGGCGCCGACGGCCGCATCGAATGCCACCGCACCTCGGCGCTGCAAGGGCTGGAGCTGTCCGAGGAGCCGGTGGTCAAGCGGCTGGGCGTCGAGCAGTCCAACACCTCGATCGTCGTCGATTCCAAGGCGGTGGTGAAGGTGATCCGCCGCCCCGAGGAGGGCGTCAGCACCGAGATCGAGATGGGCCGCTTCCTGACCGAGACGGCGCATTTCGCCAACACGCCGCCGCTGCTCGGCTGGGTCAACACCGCCGATTCCACCGGCCGCGAGACCGTGCTGGCCTCGGTGTTCGGCTTCGTCCAGAATCAGGGCGACGCCTGGAACTGGCTGCTGGACTATCTGCAGCGCTTCCTCGACGAGCTCAGCCTGCTGCCGGTCGACGAGGTCGCCGAGCGGCTCGAGGGCGGCGCCCACACCGAGAACCTGGCCTTCATCGCCATGCTGGGGCGGCGCACCGCCGAAATGCACAAGGCGCTGTGCATCGAGACCGGCGACGCCGCCTTCGCCCTCGAGACGGCCAGCGCCGCCGACTACTCGATCTGGACCCGCCGCGTCGCCGCCCAGGCCGAGGAGGCGCTGCGCGCCGTCCTGGCCGTCGACACGCCCGAGGTGATGCGCCTGCGCACCGGCGCCAGCGACCTGATGGACCGCATCGAGAACCTGGTCCCGCGCCGCGGCGAGGTCGTCAAGACCCGCATCCACGGCGACTACCATCTCGGCCAGGTGCTGGTCGTCAAGGACGACGCCTACATCATCGACTTCGAGGGCGAGCCGCGCAAATCCCTGGAGGAGCGGCGCGCGAAGGATTCTCCTTTGCGCGACGTCGCCGGCATGCTGCGCTCCTTCAATTACGCCGCCTGGACCACCATCATGCACTCCGAGGCCGTGCGGCCGGGCGCCGCCGAGCATCTGCAGGGCCTGGCGATGGATTGGGAGGCGCGCGCGCGCGCCGCCTTCCTGGACTCCTATGCCGAGACCATGGCCGGCTGCCCGGCCTGCCCCGCCGACGAAGATACCTTCCACCGGCTCTTGACGCTGTTCCTGGTGGAAAAGGCCTGCTACGAAATAGCCTACGAGGCGGCAAACCGCCCCGGATGGCTCGGCGTGCCGGTCAAGGGCCTGATATCGCTCATGGGACCCGAGGAGACGGATACCGATGGCACCACGGGATGATCACGCCGACGCCGGCTTCCGCGCCGAAGCGGAAGCCATCGTGCGCGGCGACCACCGCAATCCCTTCGGTTTTCTGGGAATGCACCGCGCGGGCCACGACCACGTGGTCCGTACCTTCCAGCCGAGCGCCGCGCGCGTCTGGGTGATCGACGCCGAGAGCGGGACGGAGGTCGCCGAGCTGCCGCGCGTCGTCGACGAGGGTCTGTTCGTCGGCCGCACCGGCCGCGACGAGCCGTTCCGCTATCGCCTGCGCCTCGACCTCGGCGCCGGGGTGACGACCGAGGTCGAGGATCCGTACCGCTATCCGGCGGTGCTCGGCGAGCTCGACATGCACCTGCTCGCCGAAGGCACGCATCTGCGCACCTACGAGAAGCTGGGCGCGCACTGCGTCACCGTCGACGGCGTCGGCGGCGTCAACTTCGCCGTCTGGGCGCCGAACGCCAGCCGCGTCTCGGTTGTCGGCGACTTCAACGACTGGGACGGGCGGCGCCACCCGATGCGGCTGCGCTACGACGCCGGCGTCTGGGAGCTGTTCGTGCCCGGCCTGCGCCCCGGCGCGATCTACAAGTACGAGCTCCTGGACGAGCGCGGCAACCTGCTGCCGCTGAAGTCCGACCCCTACGGCTTCTACGCCGAGGTGCCGCCGGCCCAGGCGTCGATCGTCTACGACATCCGCGAATACGACTGGACCGACCACGACTGGATGGAGCGTCGCAAGCACGGCGACGACCGCGAGAAGCCGATCTCGGTCTACGAGGTGCATCTCGGCTCGTGGCGCACCATGCCCGAGCAGGGCAACCGGCCGCTGAGCTATCGCGAGCTGGCCGAGCAGCTCGGCGACTACGTCAAGGACATGGGCTTCACCCATGTCGAGCTGATGCCGGTGCACGAGCACCCGTTCTCGGGCTCCTGGGGCTACCAGCCGATCGGCCTGTTCGCGCCGACCAGCCGCTTCGGCACGCCCGACGACTTCCGCTACTTCGTCGACAGGATGCACGAGAAGGGCATCGGCGTGATCATCGACTGGGTCGCCGGCCACTTCCCCAGCGACGCCCACGGCCTGGCGATGTTCGACGGCACGCACCTGTACGATCACGCCGATCCGCGCCAGGGCATGCACAAGGACTGGAACACGCTGATCTACAATTTCGGCCGCACGGAGGTGACCAACTTCCTGTACGCCAACGCGCTGTACTGGCTCGACGAGTACCATGTCGACGGCCTGCGCGTCGACGCGGTCGCCTCGATGCTCTACCTCGACTACTCGCGCGAGGAGGGCGAGTGGGTGCCGAACAAGTACGGCGGCCGCGAGAACCTCGAGGCCATCGACTTCCTGCGCAAGATGAACACCGTCGTCTACGGCGACCAGCCCGGCGCCATGACCATCGCCGAGGAATCGACCGCCTGGCCGATGGTGTCGCGGCCGGTCTATGTCGGCGGTCTGGGATTCGGCTTCAAGTGGAACATGGGCTGGATGCACGACACGCTGAGCTACATGAGCAAGGAGCCGATCCACCGCCGCTACCACCACGACAGCCTGACCTTCGGCCTGCTCTACGCGTTCAGCGAGAACTTCATGCTGCCGCTGAGCCACGACGAGGTCGTCTACGGCAAGCGCTCGATCCTCGGCCGCATGCCGGGCGACGAGTGGCAGCGCTTCGCCAACCTGCGCGCCTACTACGCCTTCATGTGGGCGCATCCCGGCAAGAAGCTGATCTTCATGGGCGGCGAGTTCGGCCAGGAGAACGAGTGGAACTACAACACCAGCCTGGACTGGCACCTGCTCGATGAGCCGATGCATGCCGGCGCCCTTCGGCTGGTCCGCGATCTCAACTGGACCTACCGCCACACCGGCGCCCTGCACCAGCTCGACTGCGACCCGGCCGGCTTCTCGTGGATCGACTGCTGCGACCGCGACAATTCGGTGCTGTCGTTCATCCGCCGCGGCAAGGACCCGAACGACGTCTGCGTCGTCGTCTGCAACTTCACGCCGGTGCCGCGCGAGGGCTATCGCATCGGCGCGCCCCGCGGCGGCTTCTGGCGCGAGGTGATCAACACCGACGCCGAGGTCTACGGCGGCTCGGGGGGCGGCAACGGCGAGGGGCTGCAGGCCGACGAGGAGCCCTGGCACGGCCAGCCCTATTCGCTGGACCTGACCCTGCCGCCGCTGGCGACGCTGATCATGCGCCTGGAACGGTGAGGCGATGACGGGGGGAGTGGGGGCACTCGCAGGATGTCGTCACCCCCGCGAAAGCGGTGGGGCGTGCACGATCACTCCGTCGTCGTTCCCGCGGAGGCGGGAACCCATTCCTGAGGCGCCGCAACGTTTTGAAAATGTCACAGGAATGGATGCCCGCTTTCGCGGGCATGACGGCTAAAATGGTTGCTCACGGTAGTTTCTTCGCGGCGTCGGGAGCCCGCCCATGAACCACCGCTGGCGGCTGTGGCCGGGCAGTCCCTATCCGCTCGGCGCCACCTGGGACGGCCACGGCGTCAATTTCGCGCTGTTCTCGGCCCATGCCGAGCGGGTCGAGCTGTGCCTGTTCGACCCCAAGGGCGCGAAGGAGACCGCGCGGCTGGCCTTGCGCGAGTACACCGACGAGATCTGGCACGGCTACCTGCCCGACGCGCGGCCGGGGCTGCTGTACGGCTATCGCGTTTATGGCCCCTACGACCCGCAGCGCGGCCACCGCTTCAATCCGGCCAAGCTGCTGATCGACCCCTATGCCAAGGATCTGCACGGCAGCCTGAAGTGGCACGACAGCCATTTCGGCTTCCGCGCCGGCGCGGCGCGCGCCGACCTGAGCTTCGACCGCCGCGACAACGCCCGCTTCATGCCGAAATGCCGGGTGGTCGACACCGCCTTCACCTGGAAGAGCGACCGGCCGCCGGGACAGCCGTGGTCGCAGACGGTGATCTACGAGATGCACGTGCGCGGCTACACGATGCGCCATCCCGACGTGCCGCCCGAGCTGCGCGGCACCTTCCTCGGCCTCGCCGAGCCGGCGGCGATCGATCACCTGGTCAAGCTGGGCGTCACCGCGGTCGAGCTGCTGCCGGTCCACGCCATCGTCGACGAGCGCAATCTGGTCGAGCGCGGCATGCGCAACTACTGGGGCTACAACCCGATCTGCTTCTTCGCGCTCGACCAGCGCTACTACCACGCCAGCGCCCACGGCGAGTTCAAGACCATGGTGCAGCGCCTGCACGACGCCGGCATCGAGGTCATCCTGGACGTCGTCTACAACCACACCGCCGAGGGCAACCATCTCGGCCCGACGCTGTCCTACAAGGGCATCGACAACGCCTCGTACTACCGCCTGGTGCCCGGCGACGAGCGCTACTACGAGAACTATTCCGGCTGCGGCAACACCCTGAACCTGCGCCATCCCCGCGTGTTGCAGATGGTGACGGACAGCTTGCGCTATTGGGTCGAGGAGATGCACGTCGACGGCTTCCGCTTCGATCTCGCCGCCAGCCTGGGCCGCGAGCGCGCCGGTTTCGACGGCGGCTCGGGCTTCCTGGACGCCGTGCGCCAGGACCCGGTGATGTCGCGGGTCAAACTGATCGCCGAGCCGTGGGATCTCGGCGGCGACGGCTATCGCCTGGGCGGGTTCCCGCCCGGCTGGTCGGAGTGGAACGGCCGCTACCGCGACACGGTGCGCCGCTTCTGGCGCGGCGACGGCGGCCTGATCGGCGACATGGCGTCGCGCCTGACCGGCTCGTCCGATCTGTTCGAGTGGGGCGGACGCCGCCCTTGGGCCAGCGTCAACTTCATCACCGCCCATGACGGCTTCACGCTGCGCGACCTCGTCAGCTACGACCACAAGCACAACGAGGCCAACGCCGAGGGAAACCTCGACGGCACCAACGAGAACTACAGCTGGAACTGCGGCGTCGAGGGCGAGACCGACGACCCCGCCGTGCTGCGCCTGCGCCGGCAGCAGACGCGCAACCTGCTGACCACGCTGCTGTTCTCGCAAGGCGTGCCGATGCTGCTGTCGGGCGACGAGATCGGCCAGACCCAGCGCGGCAACAACAACGCCTACTGCCAGGACAACGCGCTGACCTGGCTGGACTGGAACGGGGCGGACCACGAGCTGCTGGAGTTCGTGCGCACGCTGATCCGCCTGCGCCGCGAGCATCCGGTGTTCCGCCGGCCGCGCTTCTTCCACGGCCGCCGCGTCCCCGGCGGCGAGCTCAAGGACATCACCTGGATCACGCCGGAGGGCCGCGAGATGGGCCACGGCGACTGGGTCATGCCCTATGCCCGCTCGCTCGGTTTCATCCTGGGCGGCGACGTCGGCGAGGTCGACACCCGCACCGGCCACGACGAGATGGACGACACCTTCCTGGTGCTGCTCAACGCCTATCACGGCGAAGTGCCCTATGTCCTGCCGCCGCCCAGTCGCGGCCGGGCCTGGGAGGTGGTGATCGACACGGCGGCGCGCGGCGGCATGGGCAGCCGCGACGTCAGGCACGCCGGCGCCAAGTATCCGCTCAAGCCGCGGTCGATGACCGTGCTGAAGCGGCGGGGCGGAGTCAGCGACAGTATTGGAGCGCAGCCATGAAGCGACGGCACCTGATGCCCTTCGGGGCCACGATCGAACCGGGCGGCGTGCGCTTCCGCCTGTGGGCGCCGGATGCCGGCGCGGTCGAGCTGTGCCTCGACGGGCCCTTGGGCGAGCGCGTCCACCGCATGCGCGGCGACGGCGACGGCTGGTTCGACTGCCTGTGCGAGGAGGCGCATGCCGGCAGCCGCTACACGTTCCGCATCGACGGCGGCATCAAGGTGCCGGACCCGGCCTCGCGCCACCAGCCCGACGACGTCCACGCCGCCAGCGCGGTCGTCGATCCCTGCGCCTTCGACTGGAAGGACGAGGGCTGGCGCGGCCGGCCGTGGCACGAGGCGGTGATCTACGAGCTGCATGTCGGCACCTTCACCCGCTCGGGAGACTTCGCCGGCGTCGAGGCGCGGCTGGACTATCTGAAGGGGCTCGGCATCACCGCGGTCGAACTGATGCCGGTGGCCGACTTCCCCGGCGCCCGCGGCTGGGGCTACGACGGCGTGCTGCTGTTCGCGCCCGAATCCGCCTACGGCCGGCCCGAGGATCTCAAGCGGCTGGTGCAGGCGGCGCACGAGCGCGGGCTGATGGTGCTGCTCGACGTCGTCTACAATCACTTCGGCCCGGACGGCAACTACCTGCACGCCTACGCCGGCAAGTTCTTCACCGACCGCCACCACACGCCCTGGGGCAAGGCCAACAATTTCGACGACGACGGCAGCCGCGTCGTGCGCGACTTCTTCATCCACAACGCGCTCTACTGGCTCGAGGAATACCATCTCGACGGCCTGCGGCTGGATGCCGTCCACGCCATCATCGACGACAGCGAGACGCACTTCCTGACCGAGCTGGCCGAGACGGTGCGGCGCGAGATATCCGACCGCCACGTCCATCTGGTGCTGGAGAACGACGACAACGCCGCGCATTTCCTGGCCCGTGGCGACGACGGCTCGGTGCCGCTCTACACCGCGCAGTGGAACGACGACCTCCACCACGTCATGCACGTGATCGCCACCGGCGAGGAGGGGGGCTACTATCGCGACTACGCCAAGGAGCCGCTGCGCTGGCTGGCGCGCTGCCTGGACTCCGGCTTCGCCTATCAGGGCGAGCCGTCGCCGCACCGCGACGGCGCCAGGCGCGGCGAGCCCAGCGGCGATCTCCCGCCCTTCGCCTTCGTGTCGTTCCTGCAGAACCACGACCAGGTCGGAAACCGGGCGCTGGGCGAGCGCATCAACAAGATCGCCCCGCGCGAGTCGCTGCGCGCGCTGCAGGCGCTGATGCTGCTGGCGCCGTTCCCGCCGCTGCTGTTCATGGGCGAGGAGCGGCTGTCCGCCCAGCCCTTCTACTATTTCTGCGACTTCCACGACGAACTCGCCCAGGCGGTGCGCGAGGGCCGCCGCGCCGAATTCAAGAGCTTTCCCGAATTCGGCGCCCCGGAAGCGCGCGAGCGCATCCCCGATCCCAACGCCGAGAGCACCTTCGCCGCCTGCGTGCTGGACTGGCCGGCGCTGGACCGCGAGCCGCACCACGGCTGGCGCGACTTCATCCACGACCTGCTTTACCTGCGCAAGCGCGAGATCGTCCCGCGCCTGCCGGGGATCGGCCGCGCCAAGGTGTCGCTGCACGGTGCCCAGCGGCTGTCGGCGGAATGGCCGTTCGCCGACGGCACCCGGCTGGTGCTGCACGCCAATCTCGGCCCCGAGCCGGCCGACGCCGTCGGGCCGGCGCCGGGCCGGCTGATCTACGGCACCCACGGCGCACCCGACGCGCTGCCGGCGTGGTGCGTGACCTGGTATCTGGCCCGAAAGGAGACGCGATGAGCGACGCCCTGCAGCGGTTGGCCCAACTCGCCGGCATCGAGGACGGTTTCTGGGACTTCTTCGGCAACTGGCGCCTCGTCTCCGACGACACCCGCCGCGCCTTCCTCGCCGCGATGGGCTTCGATGTCGGCGACGACACCGGGGTCGAGCGTTCGCTGGCCGCCCTGGAGGAACGCGGCTGGCGGCGCTGGCTGGAGCCGGTGGTCGTCGCCCACGAGCCCGACGGCCCGCCCGAGATCGTCATCGCGCTGCCGGTCTCGCGCGAGGACGAGGACATCGCCTGGGTGCTCGACGAGGACGTCGGCATCGCCCACCAGGGCAGCTTCCGCGGCGCCGAGCTGCCGCAACTGGGCGAGCACTGGCTCGACGGCAAGCATATCCGCCGGCGGCTGTTCCGGCTGCCGACCCTGCCGCCGCCCGGCTATCACCGTTTCCGAATCGAGACCCACGACCGCGCCGAATTCGAGACGACGCTGATCGTCGCGCCCGGCACCGCCTACACCCCCGAGCACATCGAGCGCGGCGGCCGCATCTGGGGCGTTCAGACCCAGATCTATGCGCTGCGCGAGGACCGCGACTGGGGTGTCGGCGACTACACGGCGCTGCGCGACCTTGCGGCGCGGGCCGGGCGGCTGGGCGCCGGCACGGTCGGGGTCAACCCGCTGCACGCGCTGTTTCCGCGCCGGCCCGAGAAGTTCAGCCCCTATTCGGCGTCGAGCCGCGCCTTCCTCAACGTCGCCTATCTCGACGTCGCGGCGATTCCCGACTTCGCCGATTGCGACGCGGCCAAGGCCATGGTGGCCGACCCCGCGTTCCAGAACCGGCTGGCCGAGCTGCGCGGCCACGAGCTGATCGATTACGTCGGCGTCGCCGAATGCAAGATGCCGGTGCTGGAGGCCGTCTACGCCAGTTTCCGCGAGCGCCACGTCGACAGCGACCGCCGCCACGCCTTCCGCCACTTCATGAGCGAAACCGGGCGCACCGGCGAGCTGTTCGCCACCTTCGAGGCGCTGCAGGAGCATTTCCTGCGCCAGGACCCGCATCTTGGCTATTGGCGGCACTGGCCCGAGACCTACCGTCGCCCCGAGGCGCCGGCGGTGCAGGCCTTCGCGCTCGAGCATCGCGACCGGGTCGAGTTCTACTGGTACCTGCAATGGCAGGCCGACGCCCAGCTCGCCGCCGTCCAGAGCACCTGCGACAACCTGGGCATGCCGGTGGGACTCTACCGCGACGTCGGCGTCGGCATCGCCGACGACGGCGCCGAGGCGTGGATGAACCAGGACGAGATGGCCTGCGGCGTCACCGTCGGCGCGCCGCCCGACGCGCTGGCGCCGCAGGGCCAGGACTGGGGGCTGATGCCGTTCAATCCGCTGGCCCTGCGCGAGGCCGCCTACCGGCCGTTCGTGAACATGCTGCGCGCCAACATGCGCCATGCCGGCGCGCTCAGGCTCGACCACGCCATGCAGCTTCGCCGCCTGTACTGGGTGCCGCCGGGCGCCTCGGCCGAGCACGGCGCCTATGTCGGCATGCCGGCGCGCGACCTGTTCGGCATCGTCGCGCTGGAGAGCCGGCGCAACCGTTGCCTGGTCATCGGCGAGGACCTCGGCACCGTGCCCGAGGGGTTCCGCGAGCTGATGTACGGCTCGGGCGTCTACGGCTACCGGCTGTTCGTGTTCGAGCGCGACGACGCCGGCAACTTCCGCCCGCCCGAGCAGTACGTCGAGCAGGCGCTGGTCGCCGTCGCCACCCACGACCTGCCGTCGCTGTTCGGCTACTGGCAGGCGATCGATCTCGAGGCGCGCCGCCGCCTGCACCTCTATCCGCGCGCCGGCATGGACGACGAGGAGGCCCGCGCCCGCGACGACGACCGCCGCAAGCTGGTCGAGACCCTGCGCGGCCATCAGCTGCTGCCGGACGACTTCCCGACCGCCGGCCCGCTGTCGGAGGACCAGGCCTGCCGGCTGGCCGAGGCGGTGCACGTGTTCCTCGATCGCGCGCCGTCGAAGCTGATGATGGTGCAGATGGAGGACGCGCTGGGCATCGCCATGCAGTTCAACCTGCCCGGCACCATCGACCAGCATCCCAACTGGCGCCGGCGCTATCCCCGGGACGTCACGACGATGGCGTCGCATCCGCGCCTGGTCGACACGGCGCGGCGGCTGAAGGACACGCGCGTGGCGCCGGGGCAGATGCCGATCGTGGAGGTGTGAGGGGCGGGGTGGGGGCGGCGCTGCGGCGGCGCCGGTGCGCAACCCTCACCCTCCCGGCCTGCGGCCGGGCCCCTCTCTCTCCCGCCAGCGGGAGAGGGGTGAAGAAGAGGAGAAGAGAGGAGGCCCAGACATGCCGCAGCCGCCGCGCATCCCGCGCGCGACGTACCGGCTTCAGCTGAACGCGGAGTTCACGCTGCGCGACGCGCTGGCGGTCGTGCCCTATCTCGACGAACTCGGCGTCAGCCATCTCTACGTCTCGTCGTTCCTGAAGGCGCGGCCGGGCTCGACTCACGGCTACGACATCGTCGACCACAACGCCCTCAACCCCGAGATCGGCGACGAGGCCGATCTCGACGCGCTGGCGGCCGAGCTCGAGCGCCGCGGCATGGGCATGATCCTCGACTACGTCCCCAACCACATGGGCATCGGCGGCAAGGACAACGCCTGGTGGCTCGACGTGCTCGAATGGGGGCCGCAGTCGCCCTACGCCGCCTATTTCGACATCGACTGGCGGCCGGGCCGCGCCGAGATGCGCGGCAAGGTGCTGTTTCCGTTCCTCGGCGACCATTACGGCGCCGTCCTCGAGCGCGGCGAGCTGGTGCCGCGCTTCGACCGCGACGAGGGCACGATCAGCGTCTGGTACTGGGACCACCGCCTGCCGATAAACCCGGCCCATTACGCCCGGCTGGTGCGGCTCGCCGTGGCCGAGATGGCGCCCGGCCCGGCGCGCGAGGCGCTGGAGGAGGCGGTGCGCGAGCTGCAGGCGGTCTCGACCGGCCGCGTCGAGAAGCGCGCCGGCACCGAGGGCCGCCGCCGCGCCGCCGCCGCCAAGGCGCGCCTGGCCGAGCTGTCGGCCGCCCAGCCCGAGATCGCCGCCGCGATCGACTCGGTGCTGGAGAAGCTGGCGGGCACGCCGGGCGAGCCGGCGAGCTTCGCGCCGCTACACCGGCTGCTGGAGCGCCAGCACTACCGCGTCTCGTTCTGGCGCGTCGCCGCCACCGAGATCAACTATCGCCGCTTCTTCGACATCAACGACCTCGCCGGCCTGCGCCAGGATCGGCCGCAGGTGTTCGAGACCACCCACCGGCTGGCCTTCCGGCTGCTGGCCGAGCGCAAGATTCACGGCCTGCGCATCGACCACATCGACGGGCTCTACAATCCGGCCCAGTACTGCCAGCGCCTGCAGCGCCGCGCCGCCGAGCTGCTCGGCGAGGCCGGCGAGCAGCCGCTGTATCTGCTGGTCGAGAAGATCCTGGCCCATCACGAGACGCTGCGCCGCGACTGGCCCGTCGCCGGCACCACCGGCTACGAGTTCATGAACGAGGTCAACGACCTGTTCGTCGACCAGGAGAACGCCGACGCGCTCGAGACCATCTACGCCCGCTTCATCGGCCAGGAGATGGACTTCGAGACCGAGGTGCGCGAGGCCAAGCGGCTGATCACCCGCGACGCCATGGCCAGCGAACTGCACGTGCTCGGCGTGCAGCTCGGGCGGCTGGCGGGCTCGCACTGGCGCTCGCGCGACTTCACCATCGAGGGCCTGCGCGAGGCGCTGCGCGAGATCGTCGCGCACTTCCCGATCTACCGCACCTATTTCACCCCCAGCCGGGCCCGCGATCAGGACAAGCGCTATGTCGGCTGGGCGGTGGCGCAGGCGCGCAAGGGCGCATACGACGCCTCGATCTACGATTTCCTGCACGCCGTGCTCGACACCTCGCTGGCCCGCGGCCGCAAGCCGCTGTATCCGCGCCGCGCCGTCGTCGACCTGGCGATGCGCGTGCAGCAGTACAGCGGCCCGGTGATGGCCAAGGGCTTCGAGGACACCGCGCTGTACCGCTACAACCGGCTGATCTCGCTCAACGAGGTCGGCGGCGAGCCGCGGCGCTTCGGCACCTCGCCGGCCAGCTTCCACCGCGTCAACCGCCACCGCGTGCAGCGCCATCCGCACACGATGCTGGCGACCGCCACCCACGATTCCAAGCGCGGCGAGGACGTGCGCGCGCGCATCGACGCGATCTCGGAACTGCCGGACGAGTGGCGCAACCACCTCGAACGCTGGCAGCGCATGAACCAGCCCCACAAGCGCGAGGTCGACGGCGCGGAAGCACCGGAGCGCAACGACGAGTACTTCGTCTACCAGACCATGATCGGCGCCTGGCCGACCGGCGCCGATCCGGACGAGAGCGCCGAATTCGTCGAGCGGCTGTGCGCGGCCGCGGTCAAGGCGGCCAAGGAGGCCAAGCGCCGCACGAGCTGGGCGGCGCCCAACGAGGCCTACGAGCAGGCGCTGGTCGAGTTCATCCGCCGCGTCGCCGAGCCCGAGCGCCGCAATCCGTTCCTCGACGACTTCCTGGTCCTGCAGCGCCGGATCGGGCGCATCGGCATGGTCAACGGGCTGGCGCAGACGCTGCTGAAGCTGACGTCGCCGGGCGTGCCGGACATCTACCAGGGCTGCGAACTCTGGCAGCTCGCGCTGGTCGACCCCGACAACCGCCGCCCGGTCGACTACGAGCGGCGGCGGCGCATGCTGCGCGAGGACGCCGCCAGGCCGCTGCCGGAGCTGCTGCGGCACTGGGACGACGGCGCCGTCAAGCTGGGCCTCCTGCGGCGCGTGCTGAGCCTGCGGCGCGAGGCCCCCGAGCTGTTCGCGGCCGGCGCCTACCAGCCGCTGCAGGTGCGCGGCGAGCGCGCCGGGCACGTCGTCGCCTTCGCGCGCCAGCACGGCGAACGGCTGGCCATCGTCGTGGCGCCGCGGCTGGTCGCCCGGCTGTGGCCGAGGGATCCCGAGACGCCGCCGCTGGGCCGCGCCTGGCGCGCCGCCCATGTCGAGGTGCCGAAGGCCGCGCACGGCCGCGCGCTGCGCGACGTCCTGAGCGGCGAGATCGTCGAGCCGGTCCGGCGCCGCAGCAATCCGCAACTGCCGGCCGAGCGGCTGTTCGCCCGATTCCCGGCGGCGCTGCTGGTCGCCGAGGATCGCTGACGCCACCCGGTTTCGTGGCCGGCGCGCTGCCGAATCGGCTTGACTGGAAGGGGCGGAGCGGCCCATCTGGAAACCAGTTCTTAGAGGCTTCGCTATAATTTGCGCATTTCCCCGGCCGGCGTGCCGGGCCATCTTCGTTCAGGAGGATTCGCGGGCATGTCGAGAAGCAAGGTCGCCGAAGCTGCCGGCGTCTCGCGCGAGGAAGTCGCCGCGATCAAGCAGAGCATGCGCGACCACCTGCTCTACACCGTGGGCAAGGACGCCTACAACGCCACCTCGCGCGACTGGTTCATCGCCGCCGCCTTCGCGATGCGCGACCGCCTGGTCGACCGCTGGATGAGCACGCGGCGCGGCTATGACGAGCGCGACGCCAAGCGCGTCTATTACCTGTCGATGGAGTTCCTGATCGGCCGCACGCTGACCAACGGCATGATCAATCTCGGCCTCTACGAGGCCTTCCGCCAGGCGACCGAGGAGCTGGGCTACGACTTCGACGAGCTCCAGGGCTGGGAGGTCGAGCCGGCGCTCGGCAACGGCGGCCTCGGCCGGCTCGCCGCCTGCCTGGTCGACTCCATGGCCACCCTGGGCGTGCCCGGCTTCGGCTACGGCATCCGCTACGAGTTCGGCATGTTCACCCAGCACGTCGAGCAGGGCTGGCAGATCGAGGCCCCCGAGAACTGGCTGCGCTACGGCAATCCGTGGGAATTCCAGCGCCCCGGCGTGATCTATCCGGTGCGCTTCGGCGGTCGGGTCGTGCACTACCGGGACGCCGACGGCCACTACCGCCATCACTGGGTCGACGCCGAGGAGGTCATGGCGATGGCCTACGACGTCCCGGTGCCCGGCTACGGCGGCGAGACGGTCAACAATCTGCGCCTGTGGGCGGCCAAGTCGACCCGCGAATTCAACCTGAAATACTTCAACCAGGGCAACTACATCGAGGCGGTCAAGGACAAGAACGAGTCCGAGAACCTCTCGAAGGTGCTCTACCCGTCGGACTCGACGGCGCGCGGCAAGGAGCTGCGGCTGAAGCAGGAGTACTTCTTCGTCTCGGCGTCGCTGCAGGACATCCTGGCGCGCTACCGCAAGAAGCACCGCACCTTCGACATGCTGCCCGACAAGGTCTCGGTCCAGCTCAACGACACCCACCCGGCGCTGGTCGTCCCCGAACTGATGCGCATCCTGATCGACGAGCATCATCTCGACTGGGACCGCGCCTGGGACCTGACGCGGCGGACCTGCTCGTACACCAACCACACCCTGCTGCCCGAGGCGCTGGAGACCTGGCCGGTCGAGATGTTCCAGCGGCTGCTGCCGCGCCATCTCGACATCGTCTACGAGATCAACCATCGCTTCCTCAACGACGTCCGCCACCGCTGGCCGGGCGATTTCGACGTGCTGCGGCGGATGTCGCTGATCGACGAGGACGGCGGACGGCGCGTGCGCATGGCCCATCTCGCCTTCGTCGGCAGCCACCGGGTCAACGGCGTCGCCCAGATCCATACCGAGCTGATGAAGAGCACGATCTTCGCCGATTTCGAACATTTCGAGCCGGGCAAGATCGTCTGCGTCACCAACGGCGTCACGCCGCGCCGCTGGCTCGTCGCCGCCAACCCGGGGCTCACCGACCTGATCGCCAGTCGCATCGGCGGCCGCTTCGTCAATCATCTCGACGAGCTGCGCAAGCTGCTGCCGCTGGCCGAGGATCCCGAGTTCGTCGAGGACTTCGCCCAGATCAAGCGCGCCAACAAGCTGCGGCTGGCCGGGGTGATCGAGCAGCGCCTGGGCGTCGCCATCAACGCCGAGTCGATGTTCGACGTCCAGGTCAAGCGCATCCACGAATACAAGCGCCAGCTGCTGAACGTGCTGCACGTGATCGCGCGCTACGTCCGCATCCGCCAGAACCCGACCCGCGACATCGTGCCGCGCACGGTGATCATCGGCGGCAAGGCGGCGCCGGGCTACGTGATGGCCAAGCTGATCATCAAGCTGATCAACGACGTCGCCGACGTCGTCAACAACGACCCGGCGGTCGGCGGCCGCCTGAAGCTGATCTTCGTGCCGAACTACAACGTCTCGACCGCCGAGCTGATCATGCCGGCCGCCAACCTGTCCGAGCAGATCTCGACCGCCGGCACCGAGGCCTCGGGCACCGGCAACATGAAGCTGTCGATGAACGGCGCCCTGACGATCGGCACCTGGGACGGCGCCAACGTCGAGATCTGCGAGGAGGTCGGCGAGCGCGACATGTTCCTGTTCGGGCTCAAGGCGCACGAGGTCTCGAACCTGTGGCGCGAGGGCTACGACCCGTGGCGCTACATCAACGCCGAGCCCGAGCTGCGCACCGTGCTGGAGATGATCCGCGACGGCTATTTCTCGCCCGACCAGCCGGACCGGTTCCGGCCGATCTACGACTCGCTGACGGTGGGCGGCGACTTCTACATGCTCTGCGCCGACTACGCCGGCTACGTCGCGGCGCAGGAGCGCGCCGACACCCTGTTCGCCCAGCCCGACGCATGGAACCGCATGGCGGTGCGCAACGTCGCCCAGATGGGCAAGTTCTCGTCGGATCGCACGGTCGCCGACTACGTCCGCGAGGTCTGGTTCACCGACGGCGCCGAACGGACGCCGCAGAGCCGGGCGGCGGCGGCCGGCCAATGAGCTGAGGGGCGGGGATGGAACAGTCGCTGCTGGAATCCGTCCGCGCCCTGATCCTGCTGCTGCTGGCCGGCTATCTCCATCGCCAGCTCCACGCCAGCCCGCATCCGCTGCTCGCCGAGGGCTGGCGGCCGATGCGCGCCGGCGCCCTGCTGGTGCTGCTGGGCTCGGTCATCGACGTCCTCGACGGCGGGGCCGCCGGCTGGCCGCCGGCGCTGTGGCTGGCCGAGCACGCGCTCGGCTATGTCGGCGGCGTGGTGCTGTTCGGCTACGGCATCGTGCGGCTGGTCGCCGGCGGCCGGCGGCTCGCCTCGTCGGAGGCGGCGGCCAGCGAGGCGGCGCAGGCGGTTCGCCGCGATCTCGGGCTCAGCGAGGCGGCGGCGGCGCGGCGCATCGCCGAGCTGGAGACGGCGCTGGCCGCGGCGCAGGAGGCCCGGCGCCGGGCCGAACTCGACTGCGGCGCCAAATCGGCGTTCCTGGCCCGGATGAGCCACGAGCTGCGCACGCCGCTGACCACCATCGTCGGCTTCTCGGACGTCGTGCAGAGCGAGCTGTTCGGACCACTGGGCAGCCCGCGCTACCGCGACTACGTCCAGGGCATCGTCCGCGCCAGCCGCATCCTGACGGCGCGGCTCGCCGACGTGCTCGACCTGTGCGACATCGAGGCCGGCGAGATCGTGCTGCACGAGGACGTGGTGCAGCCGCGCGACCTGATCGCCGCCTGCCTGCAGCTCTTCGCCGAACGCGCCCTGCAGCGCGGCTGCACCCTGGACTTTCACGTCGACGACGCCATGCCGGCGCTGCGCGTCGACGCGCGGCGCCTCAAGCAGATGCTGGTCCACCTGCTCGACCACGCGGTCGGCCGACTGGGCGAGGGCGGCCACGTCACGGTGACGGCGAGCCGCCAGGGCGGCGGCGTCGCGATCAGCGTCGCCGACGACGCGGCGCCGCCGGGCGACGGCGAGGGCGCCGATCTCGGCATGGTCCTGACCGGCTCGCTGGCCGAGTTGTTCGGCGGTCGCCTGGCGCTGCGCGCCTCGGAAGCCGGCGGGCTGGCGGCGGTGATCGAGCTGCCCGCCGAGCGGATCGCCCCCGCCGAGGCCGCCCGATAACGTATTGTTGCGGAGTGTTTCAATACCCCGTTGCCAAGCCGCCGCCGGCTGCTTCAATATCGCCGCCGGGACATCCGATGGGGGCGACATGCGCGGAATCCTGCTGGCGGTGTTGCTGTTGTCCGGACTCGGCGCTTCGGCCGAGGCCGTGGCGCAGCAATGCGTGCCCTATGCCCGCCAGATCTCCGGCCTGTCGCTACGCGGCGACGCCTGGCAGTGGTGGGCCGCCGCCGAGGGCGCCTACCAGCGCGGCAGCCGTCCCCAGGCCGGCGCGGTGCTGGTCTTCAAGAAGACCGCCAAGATGCGCCACGGCCATGTCGCGGTGGTCAGCCGGGTGGTCGGCAGCCGCGAGATCCGCGTCGATCACGCCAACTGGGAGACCACCGGCCGCGGCCGCGGCCGCGTCACCCGCGACGTGCCGGTGATCGACGTCTCGCCCCGGAACGACTGGACCGCCGTGCGCGTCTGGCACGAGGCCAGCCGGAGCTACGGCCGGCGCGTCAACCCCACCTACGGCTTCATCTATGGCGGCCGCGCCGGCGGCCAGGGCCTGAGCAACGTCAGCACCGAGCCGCGCGGCCTCAGCGCCGACGAGCTCAACCGCCGGGTGCTCGACCGCCTCGCCCGGGCGCAGCAGCGCTGAGCCGGGCGCGAATGCCGGAGTGAATTCCTGAACAAACGCCGCCGACCCGCAGACGTCAGGAATAGATGCCTGCGCGCGCGGGAATGACGGCGAAGCGTCGGTCGAGCGCCGGCCGGTACGCGCCCTCGCGCCGCTGCGGCCGAGACTTCAAGTCAATTGTAATCGAGCGGACATGGGCTATGCTGCCACGGGGGCGCGGCTGTAGGGGCGTCCGCGGTGGTGAGATGACGACTTCCTTGAACGACGTCCTGTCCGGCGGCCTTGTCGAACTGGTCTCGGATCTGATCTGCGTTTGCCGCGGCGGGACCATCGAGCGGATCAACGCGGCCGGCGTCCGGATGCTGGGCGTGGGCGACCGTTCGGTGCTGCTCGGCCGCCAGCTCGTCGATTTCATCCACGCCGATTTCCGCGACATCGTCGAGGACGGCCTCGAGGTCCTGGCCGAGGAACCCGAGGCGGTGCCGCTGATCCTGGTCCGCCCCGACGGCCGGGTGATCGAGGTCGAGTTGCGGGCCCACCTGCTGAATCCCGGCGAGGACGCGGCGATGGTGGCGATCCTGGCCCGCGACATCACCGAACGGACCCGCGCCACCGAGACCCTGCTGCGCAGCGAGGAACGCTACCGCCGGCTGGTCGAGCTGGCGCTCGATTTCACCTGCGTGTGCACGGGCGGCGAGGTCACCTTCCTCAACGCCGCCGGCCTCCGGCTGCTCGGCGCCGAGGCCTCGGACGTCAAGGGCCGCAAGCTCGCCGATTTCGTCCAGGCCGACTACCGGCCGCTGTTCGAGGAACTCGATGTGCTGGCGGCCGAGGAGCGGCCGGTGCCGATGAAACTGCGCCGGCTGGACGGCGGCACGGTCGACGTCGAGCTGAAGGTGATGCCGCTGGGGGCCGCCGCCGAGCGGCTGTTCATGATCGAGGCCCGCGACGTCTCGGATCACAAGCGCGCCGCCGAGCGGCTGCGCGAGCGCGAGCAGCGGCTGCAGGGCATCATGGACTCGGTCGGCGAGGGCATCGTCGTCGCCGACGAGCGCGGCCTGATCCAGTCGTTCAACCCGACGGCCCAGCGCATCTTCGGCTATGCGGCGCGCGAGGCGATCGGCCGCAACCTGGCGATGCTGATGCCGCAGCCGATCGGCGACGGTCACGATCGCATGATGAGCGATTACCTGCGCAGCGGCGTCGGCAAGGTCCTGGGCATCGGCCGCGAGATGGAGGGCCGGCGCAAGGACGGCTCCGTATTCCCCATCGAGCTGAACGTCACCGAACTGAAGCGCGGCCGCGAGCGGCTGTTCATCGGCATCATCCGCGACATCACCGAACGCAAGCGCCACGAAGAGGCGCTGCGCCGCGCCCGCGACGAGCTGGAGGCGCGGGTTCGCGAGCGCACCCGCGAGCTGGAGCGCCTGTCGCGCGAGACCGGGCAGATCCTCAACTCGGCCGGCGAAGGCATCATCGGCCTCGATCCCAGCCTGACCGTCACCTTCGCCAATCCGGCCGCGGCGCAGACCTTCGGCGTCGGCGTCGGCGAGCTGGTCGGCGTCGATCTCGGCGAGTTGATGGCGCTGGCTCCCGGCGACACCGACCTGGGCAGCGGCCAGACCATGTTCCTGCGCCGCGACGGCGGCAGCTTCCCCGGCGAGTTCGCCAGCGCGCCGATCGAGGAGGACGGCCGTCAGGTCGGCCGCGTCATGGTGTTCCGCGACATCACCGAGCGCCGGCGCAACGAGGCGAAGCTGCGGCTGGCCGCGACGGTGTTCGAGCGCGCCACCGAGGCCATCGTGGTGCTCGACGCCGAGCACCGCGTCACCGCCGTCAACCCGGCCTTTTCCGACATCACCGGCTACGCCGCCGAGGAGGTCGTCGGCAAGCCGCCGACCTTCTTCACCAGCGGCCAGTGCGAGGCCGACGTCATCGACGCGATGTGGCAGACGGTGCACGAGACCGGCCGCTGGGGCGGCGAGCTGTGGAACCTGCGCAAGAACGGCGAGCGCTACGCCGAGCGCCTGGCCATCACCGCCATCAGGGATTCGGCGGGCGTCGCCACCCAGTACGTGATCCTGTGCAGCGACGTCACCCAGCGCAAGCTGGACGAGGAGCGGATCCGCTACCAGGCCAACTACGACGCGCTGACCGGCCTGCCCAACCGCACGCTGTTCGTCGACCGGCTGCAGCAGGCGGTGGCGACCGCCGCCCGCGCCGACCAGATGGTCGGTCTGATGTTCATCGACCTCGACGGCTTCAAGCTGGTCAACGACACCCTCGGCCACGACATGGGCGACGCGCTGCTCAAGGAGGCCGGCAACCGACTGCTCGGCTGCGTGCGCTCGGCCGACACCGTCGCCCGCCTGGGCGGCGACGAGTTCACCGTGATCATGCCCGACCTGCGCGACATCCGGAACGCGTCGATCGTCGCCCAGCGCATCATCGAGTCCCTGCGCCAGCCGTTCGAGCTCGGCGGCCGCGAGGCCTTCGTCTCGGCCTCGATCGGCATCACCAGCTTCCCCGGCGACGCCGACGACACCGCCAGCCTGCTCAAGAACGCCGACGCCGCGATGTACCGCGCGAAGGAGCAGGGCAAGGCCAACTACCAGTTCTACACCCAGGACCTCAACGTCGAGGTCAACGAGCGGCTGGTCATCAAGAACGGCCTGTCCAAGGCGCTGGAGCGCGAGGAGTTCACGCTCTACTACCAGCCCAAGATCTCGGTCCAGAACGGCGCCATCACCGGCGTCGAGGCGCTGCTGCGCTGGCGCAATCCCGAACTCGGCATGGTCTCGCCGGTCAAGTTCATCCCGGTGATGGAGGAGACCGGCCTGATCGGGCCGGTCGGCGAATGGGCGATCGAGGTCGCCTGCCTGCAGCACAAGGCCTGGGCCGAGACCGGCTTTCGCCTGCGCGTCGCCGTCAACCTGTCGGTGCGCCAGCTCCGCGAGCCGGGCCTGGCCAAGACCGTCGAGCGGCTGCTGACGCGGACCGGCGTCGATCCCTCGGGGCTCGAGCTCGAGATCACCGAGAGCATGATCATGAAGGACACCGAGAACGCGGTGGCGGTGCTGCGCGAGCTGCACGAGATGGGCATCCATCTGGCGATGGACGATTTCGGCACCGGCTACTCGTCGCTGTCCTACCTCAAGCGGTTCCCGCTGCACACCATCAAGATCGACCGCTCGTTCGTGCGCGACATCGCCACCAACACCGACGATCATGAAATCATCAAGACGATCATCAGCATGGGACATTCGCTGCGACGGCGAATCGTCGCCGAAGGCGTCGAGACCGAGGAGCAGCTCGCCATCCTGCGCAGGCTGCGCTGCGACGAGATGCAGGGCTATCTGGTCAGCCCGCCGGTGCCCGCGGCGGAGGTCAGTCGCCTGCTGAATCAAGGGGATCGCGGCCAGGGAGTGGCCTTCGCGCTGCCCGAAGGAGTGAGCGGCGGATAAGAGTGCGAGACTCTTATTTGCGATTTTCCTGAAATACCGTATTCTCCCTATAAAACGGGTGGGCAAAAAGCAACCCCCCGGGAGGGAGCGAACCAAAAATGGCCGAAGTCGAAACACGACCGATCGATATCGTCATCGCCGAGAAGAACCCGCTGCTGCAAAGCAGCCTGGTGCGGTTGTTCGAGGACGACCCCCGTTTCTGCGTCGTCGCGACGGCGGCCGACGGCGAGCGCTTCGTCGAGGCGGTCGAGCGGATGCCCTTCGACGTCGGCGTCATCGGGTGGGAAATGCCCTACATGGACGGGCGCGCCGTGCTGCAGGCCCTGCGCAACCGCCCCGCCGCGCCGCGCATCATCGTCTACACCGGCAGCCCCAATCCCGACGTGCCGCGCCAGGCGATGGCCCTGGGCGCCGCCGGCTTCTGCTCGAAGAGCGATCCGCCGACCAGCCTGCTGGAGACCATCCAGGCGGTGGCGCAGGGGCGCATGGTGTTCCCGTTCATCGACGTCGGCCGCCTGACCAACGATCCCTTCGCCGGCCTGACCCCGCGCGAGCGCGAGATGCTGGCCGCCCTGGCCGGCGGCCTGACCAACCAGCAGATGGCCGGGCAACTGGCGATCTCGCTGAACACGGTCAAGTTCCACCTGAAGAACCTGTACGACAAGCTGGGCGTCAACAACCGCGCCCAGGCGGTGGCGTACTATCTGAAGGGCCGCGAGAGCCGGTGAGTCCCCTCGGAGCGCGGGCGTCCTCGCCCGCACCTTCGGCCGCCTGAGGCGCTTGGCGGGCGGGACGCCCGCGCTCCCGGGGCATTTCATGGCGGGCGGGACGCCCGCGCTCCCAGGACTTGTTGCGCAGCCCGGGGTAGGGCCCACCCCACCCAAAAAAATTCCCGCCGCCGCCCCCGGCGGGTATTCCCACCCGTTTCCCACCCGGTCATTATCTTAGACAACGATAATACGGGAGGGATGCATGACCGCGATCCGCGACGCGCGCGTCGGAAACCCGCTGCTGGCCTACGGCCTGCGGTTGGCGACCGAGGCTGCCGCGCGGGCGGCCTACGAGTGGATCGGCCGCGGCGACAAGGCCCAGGCCGACGCCGCCGCCATCAAGGCGATGCGCGAGGCGCTGGAGGCGCTGAAGCTGGACGGCGTCGTCGTCGTCGGCGAGGGCAGCCGCGAGGAGTGCTCGCTGCTCTACGACGGCGAACGCATCGGCGCCGGCGCCGCGCCGGCGGCCTGGGACATCGCCGTCGATCCGGTCGAGGGCACCAGCTATCTGGCCCGCGGCATGACAAACGCGATGGCGGTGCTGGCGGTGGCGCCGCGCGGCACGCTGTTCGAGCCCGGACCGGCCTTCTACATGGAGAAGTTCGCCGGGCCGCCGGCGGTCAAGGGCAAGATCGATCCCAACGCGCCGCTGGAGGAGAAGCTGGCCGTGCTGAGCCGCGAGCTTGGCAAGCCGGTGCCCGAGCTGTCGATCTACGTGCTGGAGAAGCCGCGCCATCGCGAGCTGGTCGAGCGGCTGCACGCCGCCGGCGCCCGGGTCGTGCTGTATCCGGCCGGCGACGTCGCCGGGGCGCTGATGGCGGCGATCCCGGATTCGGGCGTCGACGCGCTGTTCGGCACCGGCGGCGTCCCCGAGGGCATCCTGTCGGCCTGCGCCATCCGCGCCATGGGCGGCACCTTCCTGGCGCGGCTGGATCCGCAGCTCGCCACCGAGAAGGCGGCGGTCGACGCCGCCGGCCTGTCGACCCGGCGCTGGTTCGAGGTCGAGGAACTGGTGCGCTCGGACGAGGTCTGCTTCTGCGCCACCGGCATCACCACCGGCCTGCTGATCGAGGGCGTCGAGCGCGGGCCGCATTTCGAGAAGACCCAGACGCTGATGGTCGGGCCGAGCGGCGAGCGCCAGTTGCTGACCACCTTCCATCGTCGCGCCGGCTGAGGAGATGACCGCGATGCCGAAGTACCGCCGCGTCGACCGCCCCATCATCCTCGGCATCGTCGGGGACTCGGCGTCGGGCAAGACCACCCTGGCCGCCGGCATCGCCGCGATCCTCGGGCCGGAGCGGGTGTGCACGATCTGCAGCGACGACTACCACCGCTTCACGCGCAAGGAGCGCGCCGGGCTGGGCCTGTCGCCGCTCGACCCGGCGGCCAACCACCTCGACATCCTCGAACAGCACGTCCGGCTGCTGCGCGCCGGTCAGCCGGTGCTCAAGCCGGTCTACAACCACGACGGCGGCACGCTCGACCGGCCGCAATACGTCCAGCCGCGCGAATACATCATCGTCGAGGGGCTGCTCGGATACGCCAGCCGCGACCTGCGCGACTGCTACGACGTCAAGGTCTATCTCGAACCCGAGGAGGGCCTGCGCCTGCGCTGGAAGACCATGCGCGACTGCTCGAAGCGCGGCTACACGCCCGAGCAGGTCCGCCGCCAGTTCGACGACCAGCGCAGGGACAGCATCAACTTCATCCAGCCGCAGCGCACCTTCGCCGACATGGTGGTGCGGTTCTTCCCGCCCGAGAGCAACGCCGAGGAGACCGGCGCGCGGCTGAACGTGCGCCATACGCTCCGACCGACCCTGCCGCACCCCGATCTCAGCCCGATTCTGGATGCCGGGGCGAAGAGCGGCTTCCGCCTGGAGCTTGCCCGTGATATCGACGGCAAGCCGGTGGACGTGCTCGAGATCGCCGGCGACATCGACGACCGCCGGGCCAAGCAGATGGAGGATCTCCTGTGGAGCCTGATCCCCGAGGCCAGCCATCTGCGGGCGAATCTGGGTGAGTTCATCGACGAAAGCAGACAGACCCGCCTGAGCCACCCGCTGGCCCTTTCGCAGCTTCTGATCACCTACCACTTGGTCAAGGCCGCGTTGGGCCATTACGCAATCTAGGTATACGTGCCACTCGAGCCGACAGCACAGAAGGACAGCCGCATGACCGCCCAGACCGAAGCCAAGCCCGTGACGCAAGTGACCCACAAGGACATGGCCAGCGCCATCCGCTTCCTGTCAATGGACGCCATCGAGAAGGCGAAGTCCGGGCATCCGGGCATGCCGATGGGCATGGCCGACGTCGCCACCGTGCTCTACACGCGCTTCATGAAGTTCGATCCCTCGAACCCGCGCTGGGCCGACCGCGACCGCTTCGTGCTGTCGGCCGGCCACGGCTCGATGCTGCTGTACTCGCTGGCCTATCTGACCGGCTACGCCGACGTCGACATCGAGCAGATCAAGAACTTCCGCCAGCTCGGCTCGCGCACCGCCGGCCACCCGGAATACGGCCACGTCGCCATCGCCGACACCACCACCGGCCCGCTCGGCCAGGGCATCACCAACGCGGTGGGCATGGCGCTGGCCGAGAAGATGCTGGCCGCGCGCTTCGGCAAGAAGGCCGTCGACCACTACACCTACGTCATCGCCGGCGACGGCTGCCTGATGGAGGGCATCAGCCAGGAGGCCATCACCATGGCCGGCACCTGGAAGCTCAACAAACTGATCGTGCTGTGGGACGACAACGACATCTGCATCGACGGCAAGGTGACGATGGCCAACACCGAGGACCAGCTCAAGCGGTTCGAGGCCGCCGGCTGGGACGCCTGCCGCGTCGACGGCCATGATCCGGAAGCCGTCGCCAAGGCGATCGAGAAGGCGCGCAAGAGCACCAGGCCCAGCCTGATCGCCTGCCGCACGATCATCGGCTTCGGCGCCCCGACCAAGGCCGGCACCGAGAAGACCCACGGCGCGCCGCTGGGCGCCGAGGAGATCGCCGGCGCCCGCAAGGCGCTGGGCTGGCCGCACGCGCCGTTCGTCGTGCCCGAGCCGGTGCTGAAGGCGTGGCGCGCCGCCGGCGCCCGCGGCTCGGAGGAGCGCAAGGCCTGGGAGGCGCGCCTCGACGGCCTGTCGGCCAAGAAGAAGGCCGAGTTCGAGCGCACCACCGGCGGCCGCCTGCCGGCGAAGTGGGAGCGCGCGGTGAACGCCTTCAAGAAGAAGGTCGCCGCCGAGCAGCCGAAATGGGCGACCCGCAAGGCCTCGCAGGAGGCGCTGGAGGTGCTGACCGCCGCGATCCCCGAGATGATCGGCGGCTCGGCCGACCTGACCCACTCGAACCTGACCATCACCAAGGCGACGGCGCCGGTCAAGGACGGCAACTTCGCCGGCCGCTACCTGCATTACGGCGTGCGCGAGCACGGCATGGCCTCGGTGATGAACGGCCTCGCCCTGCACGGCGGCTTCATCCCCTACGGCGGCACCTTCCTGGTCTTCGCCGACTACCTGCGCCCGGCGCTGCGCATGGCGGCGCTGATGGAGCAGCGGGCGATCTACGTGCTGACCCACGACTCGATCGGCCTCGGCGAGGACGGCCCGACCCACCAGCCGATCGAGACCGTGGCCGCGATCCGCGCAATGCCCAACGTGCTGATGTTCCGCCCGGCCGACGCCGTCGAGACGATGGAGAGCTACGAGATCGCGCTGAACAACGACAAGGGCCCGAGCGTGCTCGCCCTGTCGCGCCAGAACCTGCCGACCCTGCGCACCAAGTACCGCAAGGAGAACCTGACGGCCAAGGGCGCCTACGTGATCGCCGAGGCCGAGGGCCGGCGCCAGGCGACGCTGCTCGCCACCGGCTCCGAGGTGTCGCTGGCGCTCGAGGCGCGCGCCGCGCTGCAGGCCAAGGGCATCGGCACCGCCGTCGTCTCGATGCCGTCGTGGGAGCTGTTCGAGCGCCAGGACGAGAAGTACCGCCGCAAGGTGCTGGGCAACCCGAAGGGCGTGCGCGTCGCCGTCGAGGCGCTGGGCACCTTCGGCTGGGAGCGCTATGTCGGGCCGAACGGCGCCGTGATCGGCATGACCGGCTTCGGCGCCTCGGCCCCCGCCGACCAGCTCTACAAGCACTTCGGCATCACCGCCGAGGCGGTTGTCGACGCGGTAACCACCCGGCTGTAGGATCGGCCGCATCGTTTTCCCAAGGGGAAAGGAAGAGACTTATGGCACTCGTTTCGTTGCGTCAGCTCCTCGACCATGCCGCCGAGAACGGTTACGGCCTGCCCGCCTTCAACGTGAACAACATGGAGCAGGTCAAGGCGATCATGGAGGCCGCCGACGCCACCAACAGCCCGGTGATCCTGCAGGGCTCGGCCGGCGCGCGGAAATACGCCGGCGAGCCGTTCCTGCGCCACCTGATCCTGGCGGCGCTCGAAGCCTATCCGCACATCCCGGTGTGCATGCACCAGGACCACGGCACCTCGCCGGCGGTCTGCGTGCGGGCCATCCAGTCGGGCTTCTCGTCGGTGATGATGGACGGGTCCTTGCGCGAGGACGGCAAGACCCCGGCCTCCTACGACTACAACGTCGAGACCACCCGCAAGGTCGTCGACTTCGCCCATGCCT
>CAZJFH010000044.1:0-41581 GCA_964545205.1 uncultured Rhodospirillaceae bacterium | reverse complement strand
TGAAGGCCGAGAACAGCTTAGCCTGCGCATCGGCGGCCATGCCGATGCCGGTGTCGATCACCGCGAAACGGATCAGCGGCCGCCGGGCGTCGCCGCCGGCGAGCGTCAGCACCACGCCGATGCTGCCGCCTTCGGTGAACTTGACGGCGTTGCCGAGCAGGTTCAGCAGAACCTGCCGCAGGCGGATCGGGTCGACCCGCACGCAGCGCGGCACGTCGTCGGCGATCGCGACCAGCAGCATCAGGCCGCGCTCGGAGATGCGCGCCTGCATCAGTTCGGAGACGCTGGAGATCAGGCGCGGCAGGTCGGCGTCGACCGGCGCCACCTCGAACTTGCCGGCGTCCAGCTTCGAGAAGTCGAGCACGTCGTCGAGGATGGTCAGAAGCGCCTGGCCGGAATAGTGCACCGTCTCGGCGTAGTCGCGCTGCTGCGCCGACAGCGGCGTGTCGAGCAGCAGCCGCACCATGCCGAGGATGCCGTTCATCGGCGTGCGGATCTCGTGGCTCATGATGGCCAGGAACTCGGATTTCGCGCGCGCCGCCTCCTCGGCCCGGTCCTTGGCGGCCAGCAGCGAGTCCTCGGCCTTCAGGCGCTCGGCGATCTCGTGCTCGAGCGCCATCGTCCGCTCGCGCACGCGGGCGACCAGACCGTCGCGGGCCTCGGCCAGGCGGGCCTCGCGCTCCTGGATGCACACGCGCAGCTCCTCGGCGGCGCGGGCGATCTCGGCGAGTTCGTCGCGGCCCCGGACGGCGACCGGATGGAAGTACTCGCCGCTGGAGATGCGAAGCAGGTCGCCGCGGATCGACGAGATCCGGCCGAGCACCGTGCGGTTGAGCCAAGCCCCCGAGACGCCGAGACCGAGCCCGGCGACGACCACCAGGCTGCCCGCCGCCGCCAGCAGCAGATTGCGCCGCAGCGGGTTGAGCCATGACAGGTCGAACCGCGCGACGAGGGCGATGTATTCGGCGCCGGCCAGCCGCGTGCCCTTGAAGTCGAGCCGGCTGTAGACGGTGACGACGTCGTCGGCGACCTGGCGCAGCTCGGGGCGGTCGCGGAGCGCGGCGATCGCCGCGGCATCGCCCGGCGGCGGCCGCCCGATCAGCGAGAAGGTGCCGATGTTGTTGACGATCAGCAGGTCGATGTCGCTGATGAAGGGCGAGCTGTCGGCGATGCCCGTGAACAGGTCGCCGAAGATGAACGCGACGTAGCGCGGCGAATGCTCGCGCGCCAGCCAGTCCTTCACCGACACCGAGGCCTCGACGATCAGGTCGCTGCCGGCCGGGCTGTAATAGGCGTATTTGTTGATGGCGCCGGTCTTCGACGAGACGTTGATGCGGTCGACCCTGGTCGTGCCGGTGCCGTAGAGGGAAACGAGATAGCCGCGGAACGCCTCGGAGATCGTGCCGAGCTCGAAGCCGAGGTCGGGGACGAAGTTGGTGGCGCGCACCACGGTGGCGCGGTCGATGACGTAGACGTGGTCGACGCCGTGGCGGCGGGCCAGCTCGTTCAGCCGCTCGACCGAGGTCTCGAGCGGCGCGCCGCTCGCCATGACCGCCTTCGCGATGGCCGGAAGCTGATCGGACAGATGCCGGTCGAGCCGGCGCTCGTCCTCCTCGAGCAGCGAATCGAAATCCTCGAAGCGGGCGGCGATGTGGCGGGACGCCAGTTCGATCTCGGCCGCGACCACCCGCTCGGCTTCGGCCTCCATCAACCACAGCAGCGCGCCGCACATGGTCGCCAGTGTCACGCCCAGCAGCGTCGCCAGGCCCACGAGAATGGTCGTCCGCAACGCGCGTCACCCCCGGACACGGGTTCCGGGCGGCTCAATGCCGGCGCCGGCTGCTCTCGCCCGTCGGTTGATCGCCCCCGGGGCATCATTAGCATGGCGGCCCGCCGCGCGCCAGACTGGAACGGGAAGAATTCAAAGAATCGGCCGCGGCATCATGTCGCGCGCGGCCGGCGGCCGCGCTCCCGGCGCGACGCGGCGCTCGGGGACGAACCGAAAAAAGAGGCCCGCGGAGTCGCCTCCGCGGGCCTTGCAGTTTGGCGTCGGCCCTTTCGGGCCCACGCCGTCCGAGATCGTCACCCCTGGGCCGCTTCCGTCGCGGCGCCGAGGGCCGGCTTGGCGCTCTTCCTGCCCGCCAGGGCCGGCATCGCCGAGGCCATCGAGGTCACCAGCGCCGCCGCGAAGGGCAGGGACTGGATGACCAGCACCGCCGCCCAGACGCGGGCGTGGAAGTAGAATTCGGGGTTGGTCAGGTTCAGCACCGCGGCGGCGGCGGCCCACAGCGCCAGCATCAGCAGGCTCTCCTCGCGGGCCATCGCCAGGCCCTTGGTGAAGGCGGCCTTGTCCTCGCATTTGGGCGTGCGGAAGAACGGCGTCGACTTCTTGTAGGCCGACTGCCAGATCGCCAGCGCGATCGAGTAGGTCAGGCCCATGCCGGCGATCGCCGAGCCGATGCGCTGGCGCCAGCCGCATTTGACGCGGGTCGAGTACATGAACAGGTGGTGGACCAGCTTGGCGACGAAGATGGCGATCGTCGGCGCCGCGAACATCGCCAGCGGGAAGTCGAAGTAGCGCGGCGCCACCACCAGCCCGACCGACCACAGCAGGCCGAACACCACGAAGGCCAGGTAGAAGCCGTCGGCGATCCACGGCAGCCAGCCGGCGACGTAGTGGTATTTCTGCGCCGGCGTCAGGCCCGACTTCGACCACGGCATCAGGGCGCGCCAGTGGCCCTTCATGATCTGCATGCCGCCGAACGCCCAGCGGAAGCGCTGCTTCTTGTAGCCCAGGAAGGTGTCGGGGGTCAGGCCGTGGCCGAAGCGCTCCTGGACGTAGACCGCCTCGTAGCCGGCCTTGAGGAAGCGCAGGCCGAGCTCGGAATCCTCGCAGATGCACCACTCGCCCCAGCCGCCGACCTCTTCCATCGCGCTCTTGCGCATCAGGGTCATGGTGCCGTGCTGGATGATGGCGTTGGCCTCGTTGCGGGCGACCATGCCGATGTCGAAGAAGCCGGCGTATTCCCAGTTGATCCATTCCTTGAAGGTGTCGCCCTCCCACTCGCGATGGTCCTGCGGCGCCTGGGCCCAGGCGACCTTGGGATTGTCGAAATAGGGGATCAGCGCCTTCAGCCAGTCGTTGCGCACGACGTAGTCGGCGTCGACCAGGCCGATGATCTCGGCGTCCGGCGCGGTCCGGGTCATGGCGAAGTTCAGCGCGCCGGCCTTGTAGCCGGGCCATTTCGGCAGGTGGAAGAACTTCACGCGCTCGCCCATGGTCTGGCGCAGGCGCTCGACATGCTCGGCGACCGGGCGCCACACCGCCTCGTCCCTGGTGTTGTTGTCGATCACCAGCACTTCGAGGTTGGGGTAGTCGAGCCCGACCAGGCTGTCGATGGTCAGCTTGACCATCTCGGGCGGCTCGTTGCAGCAGGCCAGGTGCAGCGACACCTTGGGGAAGTGCTTGATGGTGTCGGCCGTGAAGGGGAGCTGGCGGCGGCGCCACCTGCTGGTGAAGGACAGCTCGGTGATCTCGAGCGCGTTGATGATCGTGACCACGATCAGCAGCACTAGCGACGGCAGCAGCAGGCCGAAGGTCCAGGCCGTCGGCGGCGCGTAGTCCTGGATCACCGGGATGGCGATCGCCCAGGTGCCGAACGAGACCCCGAACTGCACCAGGCCGCCGAAGAACAGCATGCCGCGCCGCTTCAGGTGGTTCCAGCGCAGGAACACGGCGGCCAGCGGCAGCACCGCGATCAGGGTCGCGGCGGCGGCCAGCAGCGGCCAGTCGGCGATGTCGACGACCGGCTCGGTCCACGAGAACTTGAGCTCGCGCTCGGCGTTCCAGATGCCCCAGTGGGCGCCGACCGAGTGCTCGATCTGCACCTTCCACGGCTGGTCGAAGGCTTCGATGACGTTGTAGTCGATGCCGCGCAGATGGGCGACGTTGAGGAAGTTGCGCAGGAACATCGCCTGGTTCGACAGGCTGGGCACCGCGCCCAGGCGGGTCTTGCCGCCGGACGGCCAGCCGACCTCGGTGATGACCACCGGCTTGCCGGGGAAGGCGCGGCGAAGCTGCGAGTAGCGCGACAGCAGGTAGTCGACCGATTCCTCGGCCGGCACGCCTTCCCAGTAGGGCAGGATGTGGACGGCGATGTAGTCGACCTCGCGCACCAGCTCGGGATATTTCAGCCAGACGTGCCACGGCTCGGCGGTCGAGACCGGCACGCCGACCTTCTCCTTGACGCGGCGCAGGTAGCGGGTGAGCTGCTGGATGGTGACGTCGCCGCGCAGCACCGCCTCGTTGCCGACGATGACGCGGTCGATGTTGTCGTTCTCGCGCACCAGGCGGAACAGCGTCGACAGCTCGGCCTCGTTCTTGCCCAGGCGCTGGTCGAGCCAGGCGCCGGCCATGACGCGGATGCCGTACTTCCTGGCCAGCGCCGGCACGTATTCCAGGCCGTCGAGCACCGTGTAGGTCCGCACCGTCTGGACCTGGCCCTCGAGCAGCGCCAGGTCGCGGTCGATGTCGGCGATCGTCGGGTGGAGGCCGGCGATCGGGTCGTCGTCCTTCTGGTTCGGGCTGAAGGAGACGCCCTTGAGCGTCCCCGACCAGGGGACGTCCTGGACCGGGCGGTTGAGATAGGCCCAGACGCCGAGATTGGCGAGGGCGATCAGCACGAGAACGGCGAAGCCATACCTGCGCATCGACGCGATATTCCGTTGCAAGGCACGGGGCTCGTTTGCCTCGCCGCCGGCACCCGCACATACGAAGGCGGCCGTGGCGCCGATTGGCCGCGGCCGTTTTCTCGTCTGCGAATGTCTGCAGCGAACGCCCGGACCAGCCCCCGGTCCGGCATACCCTCTTCGAGGAAACCCGCCCTTGCCCCGGGTTCCGGCCGGCGATGCCGCGCTGCGGAAATCAGGGTGTGGCGAACGGCGCGACTATACGAAAAAGGATAGTCGGAGTCGAGAGGCTCGAATGCGTCCTTCGACCATCCAAAAGACGATGCTGCCATGCGGCATTCGCGTGGCGGATCGCCATCGGGCTGGCGTTCGGCGGCCGGGAACGCTAAATCTCGGCGCAGCCATCCCGGACCGAGCAGAGATGATCCCGATCAGCAAACGCATCGCCGACGAGCTCGGCGTTCCCGACCGCCAGGTCGTCGCCGCCGTCGAACTGCTGGACGGCGGCGCCACCGTGCCCTTCGTCGCCCGCTACCGCAAGGAGGCCACCGGCGGCCTCGACGACGCCCAGCTCCGCACGCTGGAGGAGCGGCTGCGCTATCTGCGCGAGCTCGAGGAGCGGCGCGCGGCGATCCTGGACAGCGTCGAGCAGCAGGGCAAGCTGACGGCCGAGCTGCGCGGCCAGATCGAGGGCGCCGAGTCGAAGGCGCGGCTGGAGGACCTCTATCTGCCCTACCGGCCCAAGCGGCGCACCCGGGCGCAGATCGCCCGCGAGGCCGGCCTGGAGCCGCTGGCCGATTCGCTGCTCGGCGATCCCAATCGCGATCCCGAGGCCGAGGCCGCCGCCTTCGTCGACGCCGACAAGGGCGTCGCCGACGTCAAGGCGGCGCTGGACGGCGCCCGGCAGATCCTGATCGAGCGCTTCGCCGAGGACGCCGAGCTGATCGGCGGCCTGCGCGAGCTGCTGTGGAGCAAGGGCGTGATGACCTCGGCGGTCGCCGCCGGCCAGGAGCAGACGGGCGCCAAGTTCGCCGACTACTTCGACTATCGCGAGCCGATCCGGGCGATTCCCTCGCATCGCGCCCTGGCCTTGTTCCGCGGCCGCAACGAGAACGTGCTGCAATTGAAGTTGCAGCTCCCCGACGAGCTGGAAGCCCAGCCCGGCCGCGGCCCCGGCGAGGCCGAGGCGCGCATCGCCGGGCGCTTCAGAATCGGCGACCGCGGCCGCCCGGCCGACAAATGGCTGGCCGACACCGTGCGCTGGGCGTGGCGGACCAAGATTCACCTGCATCTGGAGTTGGAGCTGACCGGCCGCCTGCGCGAGGCCGCCGAGGAGGAGGCGATCCAGGTCTTCGCCCGCAACCTGCGCGCCCTGCTGCTCGCCGCCCCGGCCGGCATGCGGCCGACGCTGGGCCTCGATCCCGGGCTGCGCACCGGCGTCAAGGTCGCCATCGTCGACGCCACCGGCAAGCTGGTCGAGACCGCGACGATCTATCCGCATGCGCCGCGCAACGACTGGGACGGCGCGCTCGCGGCGCTGGCCAGGCTGGCGGCGCGGCACGGCGTCGAGCTGGTGGCGATCGGCAACGGCACCGCCTCGCGCGAGACCGACAAGCTGGCGATCGAGCTGATCCGCAGGCATCCCGAGCTGAAGCTGACCAAGCTGGTGGTGTCCGAGGCCGGCGCCTCGGTCTATTCCGCTTCCGAAATAGCCACCCAGGAGCTGCCCGGCGTCGACGTGAGCTTGCGCGGCGCCGCCTCGATCGCACGGCGGCTGCAGGACCCGCTGGCCGAGCTGGTCAAGATCGACCCCAAGTCGATCGGCGTCGGCCAGTACCAGCACGACGTCGACCAGGGCAATCTCGGCCGGGCGCTGGACGCCGTCGTCGAGGACTGCGTCAACGCGGTCGGCGTCGACGTCAACACCGCCTCGGCGCCGCTGCTGGCCCGCGTCGCCGGGCTGACGCCGACGCTGGCCCGCAACATCGTCGCCTTCCGCGACCAGAACGGCGCCTTCCGCCGCCGCAAGCAGATCCTCGAGGTCGAGCGCCTGGGGCCGAAGGCGTTCGAGCAGGCGGCCGGCTTCCTGCGCATCCAGGGCGGCGACGATCCGCTCGACGCCTCGGCCGTGCATCCCGAGGCCTATCCGGTGGTCCAGCGCATCGTCAAGGCGACGGGACGGCCGGTGTCGAAGCTGGTCGGCGACGCGCCGTTCCTGCGCGGCCTCGACCCGGCCGACTACACCGACGACACTTTCGGCGTGCCGACGGTCACCGACATCCTGCGCGAGCTGGAAAAGCCCGGCCGCGACCCGCGCCCCGAATTCAAGACCGCCGAGTTCCGCGAGGGGGTCGAGAAGATCTCCGACCTGCGGCCCGGCATGGTGCTGGAGGGCGTGGTGACCAACGTCACCAATTTCGGCGCCTTCGTCGACGTCGGCGTCCACCAGGACGGCCTGGTCCACATCTCGATGCTGGCCAACCGCTTCGTCAAGGACCCGCACGCGGTCGTCAAGGCCGGCGACGTCGTCAAGGTCAAGGTGCTCGAGGTCGATCTGGGGCGCAAGCGCATCGGGCTGTCGATGCGTCTGGACGAGACGCCGGCGCCGCAATCGGAGCGTCCGGCGCGGCGGGACGAGCGGCGCGGGCCGCCGCAGGGCGGCAAGCCGGGGCCGGCGAAGCCCGCGTCGCCGCCGGCCGGCGGCGCGCTGGCCGACGCCTTCGCCCGCGCCCGGCGCAAGGAATGACCGTGCGCCGGCTCGCGATCCTGCTGTTGCTGCCGCTGCTGCTGTGGTCGCCGTCGGCGCGTGCCGCCGATCCGGTGCCGATCGGCTTTCTCGGCACCTTTTCCGGCGTCGGCGCCACGGTGGGGCGCGACGCCCTGGACGGGTTCGAGCTGGTGCTCTCGGAGCTCACGGGGCGCTTCGCCGGCGTGCAGGTCGAGGCGGTGCCGGTCGACGTCGGCCGCGACGCCGGGGCGGCGCTGGCGGAAACCCGGCGCATGCTGGCGGAAGGCGTGAGGCTGTTCGTGCTCGCCAGCGCCGCGCCCGAGGCGAACGCCGCCGCCGCCGGGGCGGCGACCGCGGCCGGCGCCTTCGTGCTGGCGGTCAGCGAAAGCCCGGTGGCGCTGGCCGAGGCCGGCTGCAGCCCGTTCCTGTTTTCCCTGGCCCCGCACCGCCGCGCCGAGCAGGCGGCCATCGCCCGCTACTTCGGCGAGGTCGGCTACCGCCGCGTCTGGCTGGTGATCCCGGACACCGAGTCCGGGCGCGCCGGGGCCGAGATCTTCCGCGCCTATCACGCCGGCGAGATCGTCGGCGAGACCCTGGTGCCCGGCGGGACCATGGCCTTCGCGCCGCTGCTGGTGCCGGTCGACCGCGCCGCCGGCGAGCTCGACGCCGTCTATTCGCTGCTCGGCGCCGGGCTCGGCGTCAACTATCTGCGCCAGTACGTGGCGCGCGGGCTGAACCAGCGCGTGGCGATCTTCGCGCCCGGCAGCTTCCTCGACCAGCCGCACACCGCCGCCGCCGGCGACGCCGCCGTCAACGCCATCGCCGTCGCCCCCTGGGTCGAGGACATCGAGGTGCCGGCCAACCAGCGCATGGTGGCCGATTTCGAGAGCGCCTACGGCCGCACGCCCAGCATCTACGCCGCCTACGGATACGACGCCGCCCGCCTGCTCGACGCGGCGTGGCGCCACTCCATGGGCGAGGACGCGCCGAAGGACCCGGTCGAGGCGTTCCGCGCCGGCCTGCGCCGCGCCGAGTTCGATTCGGTGCGCGGCTGGTTCCGGTTCAGCGGCAATCACTTCCCGGCCCAGAACTGGTACCTGTTGCAGACGGTGCGCACGCCGTCGGGCCGCATCGGCAACGAGATGCGGCTGGTGCTGCTCAAGGAACACCGCGACCCGCACGCCGCCGCCTGCCCGATGAAATGGCAGGATCCGCTGGCGCCGCCGCCTGCGCCCGGCAAGAAGCCGGTCAGCCCGGCGGCCGGCGGCCGTCGATGAGGTCGAGCACGGCCCCGAACAGCGGGTCGTCGCCGTCGGCCAGGGCGTCGACCGCCGAGAAATGGTGCCGTCCGGGGAGTTCCAGGCAGGTCTCGGCCGACCAGGCCGCCGCCATGTCCCGGCTCTGGCGGACGAACTCGTCGGTCTCGTCGGCGCCGACCGCCACCAGCAGCGGACAGGGCGCGGCGGGCCGCAGGGCGATCGGGCTGTTGCGGGCGGCGGCGGCGGCGTCGAGCCGCAGGTCGTCGTTGACGTAGGGCGTCAGCCGAACCGGCTCCAGCTCGTAGACGCCGGACAGCAGGCAGGCGCCGGCGACCGGCTGTTCGGTCATCACCATCGCCGCCAGATGGGCGCCCGCCGAGTGGCCGGCGAGGTGCAGCGCGGCCGGATCGCCGCCGAGATCGCGGGCATGCCGGCGCACCCAGTCGACCGCCCGGCGGCAGGCGGCGACGATGTCGTCGAGCGCCGCCGCCGGCGCCAGCGGGTAATCGATCGAGACCAGCGTGACGCCGGCGGCGGTCCAGGCCGGGGCGAGCAGGCTGAAGTCGCCCTTGTCCAGCGTGCGCCAGTAGCCGCCGTGGATGAACACCAGCAGCGGCGCCCCGGCATGGGCGGCCGGGAACACGTCGAGCGTCTCCAGCGGCCCGTCGCCGTAGCGCAGGTCGAGCCGGCAGGGCAGGGCGCGGCGCGCCATGGCGCTTTCGGCCGCCCAGCGGGCGATGAACTCGGGATGCTCGGGCACCCGCCGGCGCAGATTGTACTGCGCGTCGAGCCCCGCCTGGTCGTAGTCGCGAAAAACCCGCACGGCCTCGCCTCCGGTCGCTGGTCCCGGCGCCATATTGCCGCGCCGGCCATCCCTCCGCCATACAGGCAATTGGTTAGCCTTGGGCCGGATAATGCTTTTGGCTAGGATTGGCGCGATGAAGCCGCTCCACGCCCCCCTCCGCCGCCTCGCCGCCCTCGCGCTGGCCGCCGCGCTCGCCGCCGCGCCCGCGCTCGCGCAGGAAACGCCGCCGCCCGACGCCGCCGCCATCGCCTACACGGTCGATCTGCAGGGCGCCCAAGGCGAGCTGGCCGACTTCATCGCCGAGGCCTCGCGGCTGATCTCGCAGCAGGACCGGCCGCCGGGCAGCCTCGACGCGCTGCGCCGACGGGTCGAGAACGATCGCGAGACGATCTCGGAAGCGCTGCGGGCGATGGGCTACTACGCCGGCGAGGTCGAGGTCGCCCTTGACGAAACGGCGGTGCCGCCGGCCGTCACCATCTCGGTGCAGCCCGGGCCGCTGTTCCTGCTGACCGGTTTCGAGGTTCGCGGCGTCGCCCCCGACCGGTCCGAGGCGCCGCTGATCATTCCTCTGGACGAGCTGGGGATCGCGCTCGGCCAGCCGGCCGTCACCGCCGACATCCTGTCGGCGCAGGACGAACTGATCCTGGCCTTCGCCCGCCGGGCCCATCCCCTGGCCGAGATCGTCGACCGCCAGGTCGTCGTCGACCACGAGAGCCTGACGGTCGCCGTCAACCTGTTGGTCGACACCGGCCCGTTCGCCCGCTTCGGCGAGGCCGACATCCAGGGCCTGGAGGAGGTCGAGGCGCGGTTCGTGCGCAAGCGGCTGCCGTGGGCGGTCGGCCAGCCCTTCGACCTGCGGCTGCTGGAGCAGGCGCGCGAGCGCCTGGTCGCAACCGACCTGTTCAGCGCCATCCGGCTGACCCCGGCCGACCAGGTCGACGAGGGCGGCCGGCTGCCGATCGTCATCGAGCTCGAGGAGCGCAAGCACCGCACCATCGGCGGCAGCCTGACCTACAGCACCGACGAGAGCTTCGGCATCGAGGCCTACTGGGAGCACCGCAACTTCTGGGGCGCCGGCGAGAAGGTCCGCACCGGCGCCCACTACAACGGCCTCGGCTACGGCGCCGACGCCGCCTTCCGCAAGCCCGACATCTTCGGCGTCGACTGGGACCTGATCGCCAATCTCGAGGCGCTGGACGTCGAGACCGAGGCCTACGACACCCAGACCGTGTTCGCCGCGGTCGGCGCCGAGCTGGCGCTGACCGACATCTGGAAGGTCTCGACCTCGCTGGCGCTCGAATACAGCTTCGAGGAGGAGCACGGCCGCGAGCGCGAATTCGCCCTGATCGGCCTGCCGCTGCGGGCGACCCGCGACAGCAGCGACGATCTGCTCGATCCCACCGAGGGCGGCCGCTTCACCCTGGAGTTCACGCCGTACTACGCCGCCACCGGCGAGGTCGACGACTTCCTGCGCATCCAGGCCGAGGACAGCGTCTACTGGCAGGTGATGGCGGAGCCGTCGGTGATCCTGGCCGGCTGGGCCGCCGTCGGCACCATCCTGAACGCCGGCGGTCTCGAGCAGGTGCCGGCGCAGAAGCGGTTCTATGCCGGCGGCGGCGGCTCGGTGCGGGCGTTCGGCTTCCAGATGGCCGGCCCGGTCGACGCCAACGGCGATCCCACCGGCGGCCTGTCGCTGCTGGCCTTCGGCACCGAGGCGCGCGTCAAGGTGACGGACGATATCGGCCTCGTGCCCTTCGTCGAAGCCGGCTCGGTCTACGACGAGCGCTATCCCGACTTCAGCAGCGACCTGCGGTGGGGCGTCGGCCTGGGCGTGCGCTACTACACGGGGATAGGGCCGATCCGCGCCGACATCGCGGTGCCGTTGAATCCGCGCGAAGACGTGGATGATTCGTTCCAGGTCTATTTGAGTTTCGGTCAAGCGTTCTAGATAGTTCCGTATGACATTCCGCAAGCCGCTCTTCGTCGGGCTCGGCATTCTGCTGGTGCCGGTCGCGCTGGTCGTCGTCGCCGCGCTCGGATTCCTGGGCTTCGTGCAGACCGAGCCCGGCGGGCGCTGGCTCGCCGACCGGCTGGGGTCGGCGCTGGGCGGTCCCGATGCCGAGGTGCGGGTCGAGGGCGTCGAGGTCGGCTGGCCGCTCGATCTGCGCGCCCGCCGCGTGGTGGTCGCCGACGACGCCGGGCCGTGGCTGGAGATGAGCGGCTTCGTCCTCGACTGGTCGCCGACGCGCCTGCTCGCCGGCACCTTCGCGGCCGACCGGCTGGCCGCCGAGCAGGTCGTGGTGCTGCGCGAGCCGGCGCCGGCCACGACGCCCGCCGAGGTCGGTCCCGACCAGGGGGCGCTGCCCGGGCTGCCGTTCGCCGTCGACGTCGATTCGCTGGAGACGGAGCTGGTGATCTCGGAGCGGCTCGCCGGACGACGGCTGTCGCTGGGCGTCGAGGGACGCGCCGACATGACCGGCGGCGACGCCCGGGTCGACCTGCGGCTGCGCCGCACCGACGGGGTCGCGGCCAGCGGCCACGCCCTGGTCGACTGGAACGCCGGCGCCGGCACGCTCGAGGTCGACGTCGCCATCGACGAGGCGATCGGCGCCGTGCTGGCGCGCCTGGTTCCGGGCGGCGGCGTGCCGCCGATGGCGATCAGGATCGCCGGCGAGGGGCCGGCCGCGGACTGGCGCGGCACGGTGCTGGCGACCACCGGCGAGATCACCTGCCTGGACGCCACCGTCGCCCTGTCCGCCGGCGAGGTCGCGGGCGTGCGCGGCGAGGGGCTGTTCCGCGCCGCCTGCCTGCCCGGCACCGTCGCCGGCGACCTGCTCGGCGAGCCGCCGGCCCGCTTCGCCGGCGCGGCGACGGCCACCGCCGAGGCGATCGCGATCGAATCCTTCCGGGTCGAGTCCGAATCCGGCGTCGCCACGGTCAGCGGCACCATCGCCGACACCCTGGCGCTGAATTTCAGCCTCGACGCCGGCGACGTCGCCCGCTTCGCGGCCCTGGCCGGGGTGGCGGTCGAAGGGCCGGCGCGCATGCAGGGTACGCTGACCGGCACGGCGGATCTGCCCGTCGTGCAGGTCGACGTGGCCTCCGCGGCCGGTTCGGCGGCCGGCCTGTCGTGGACCGGCCTCGGCGCCGAGCTGCTGGTCCGGCGGCTGCCGCCCGACGAGGGCGGCGCCTGGTCGGTCGGCGGCAGCGGCCGGCTCGCCACCGCCCAGGGCCTGCCGGGTCCGCTCGGCGGTCCTTTGGACATCGGCGTGAGCGCGCAGGTCGACGACGCCCGCGCGCTGGTGCGCGTCGCCGATTTGCGGCTGCGCAGCGGCGACAGCCGGCTCAGCCTGATGGGGGTGATCCGCGACTGGGGCCGCGACGTCGACCTGCACGGACTGGTGCAGGGGCGCCGGCTCGAGCAGTTCGCCGACCTCGCCGGCCTCGACATCGCCGGCCGCGGCACGGTGCGGCTGGCGATCCGCGGCGACCTGGTGGCGCCGCGGATGCAGGTCGGGCTGGTCGGCGCCACCGCCAGGTTCCGCACCGGCGTGGCGCAGGTCGACCAGCTTCTCGGCTCGAGCCCGGAATTCTCCGGCCAGATGGCGATCTCGCCCGACGCCGTGCCCATCCTGCGCGCGACGCTGACCGGCCGCGGCGCGATGCTGGCGCTGGGCGGCCGGATGGCGCCGCATCTCGGACTCGGCTGGCGGCTGCGCGTTCCCGACCTCGCGGTGCTCGCGGTCGACGGCCTGAGCGGCGAGGCGGCGGCGGCCGGCTACGTCCTCGGCCGCGCCGCCGCGCCGGCGGTCGGCGCCATCGTCAGCGCCGAGGGCCGGCCGACCGCCGCGTCGGCGCCGGTGCAGGTCGTCGCCGCGCTGGGCTTCGACGAACTGGCGCCGGCCGCGACCGGCATCCTCAAGGCGGGGCTGCGCAGCGGCGATCTGCGGGCCGAGATGCGCACCGGATTCGCGCTCGGCGAGGCGGTGGCGCTGAACGAGCTGACGATCTATTCCGGCACCAGCGGCGTCACCGGCGATCTGGTGGTGCAGCCCTCGGGCAGCGTGACCGGCACGCTGTCGGGCACCGTCGACGACCTCGCGCCGTGGGCCGAGCTGGCCGGCATGCCGCTGGCCGGGCGGCTGACCGTCGACGCCACGCTGGACGGCGAGGGCGGGAGCCAGAACCTCGCCGGCACCTTCGAGGGCGCCGGGCTGGTGATCGGCGACAATGCCGCCGGTTCCGTCGAGGGCCGGCTCGATCTGCGGGACGTCGCGACCGCTCCCTCGGGCAGCGCCAGCATGACCGCGCGCGATCTCGGCGTCGCCGGCCTGCGTTTCGCGACCGCCGACCTGGCCGTCGAGGGCACCGGCGAGTCGATCGCCTTCGACCTCGACGCCGGCGGCGGCGACGGCCAGGCGCTCGCGGCCGAAGGCGTCGTGAGCCCGCTCGCCGGCGACCGGACCGTGCGGCTGCGCGCGCTGACCTTCGCCGATTCCGGCATCGCCGCGCGGCTGGTCGAGCCGACGACGGTGGTGCTGGCCGCCGACGGCTACCGGCTGGCGCCGACGGTTCTCGACGTCGGCGACGGCCGCGTCGCGCTGTCGGGCAGCCTGACCGGCGACGAGATCGCCGCCCGGCTCGACATCGACCGCATGCCGATGGCGATCGCCGAGGCTTTCCTGCCCGGCCGGAAGGCGACCGGCGTCCTGGCCGGCGAGGTGCGGGTGTCGGGCACCGTGGCGCAGCCGCAGGCGGTCGCCGAGCTGCGGGGCCGCGGCCTCGGCTTCACCGGCACCGCCGGCGAGCGCATCGACGCCCGGGCCAGCCTGCGCTGGCGGGACGGCCGGCTGGCGGTGCAGGCCGAGGCGTCGGGCGCGCGCGGCCTCACCGCCTCGCTGGACGGCACCGTGCCGCTGGTCCTCGGCCCGGGCGGCCCGACCGTGCCGGCCGAGGGCGCCTTGCGCGCCAGCCTGGTGGCCGACGGCGACGTCGAGCGCCTGAGCGAGGCGCTGCCGCTGGCCGGCCATCGTTTCGCCGGCACGCTGCGGGCGGACATCGAGGTCGCCGGCACGGTCGGCAGGCCCCAGGTCGACGGCGCCGCGACGCTGCGCGACGGCTACTATCAGTTCTTCGAGACCGGAACCGTGCTGCGCGACGTCCAGGCGCGGCTGACCGCGACCGATTCCGAGACCTTCACGCTGCGTCTCGAAGGCGTCGACGGGCGCCGCAAGGGCCGGCTCGTCGCCGACGGCACGATCACGTCGGGGGCCGCCGGGCTCGGCTACGACGTCGCCATGCGGATGTCGGACTTCCGCGTCGTCGATCTCGACGGCGCCCAGGCCCAGGCCGCCGGCGCCCTCGATTTCGAGGGCATCGGCGATGCGGCCGGCCTCACCGGACGGATCAGCATCGGCCCGGCCGAATACGACATCTCGCAGCGGCTGCCGGGCGGCGGCTCGGTGCCGACCATGGAGGTCGTCGAGATCAACCGCCCCGGCGAGGACCGGCGGCGCCAGGTCGCCGCGCTGCGCGATCCCGGAGAGGCGCCCGGAACCGACGCCCCCGGCGTCGAGACGCCGATGACCGTCTCGCTCAGCATCCAAACCGAGGTCGACCGCCTGTTCGTGCGCGGCCAGGGACTCGATTCGGTGTGGGGCGGCGGCCTGGTGATCGGCGGCACCCTGTCGGAGCCGACGGTGGTCGGCGACTTGACGGCGGCGCGCGGCACCTTCGATTTCGCCGGGCGCAGCTTCCAGCTCGCCGACAGCAGGATCGTGTTCGACGGCGGCCGCAAGCTCGATCCGCGCCTCGACGTGGTGGCCCAGTCGCAGGCCCGCGATCTCACGGTCAAGGTGCTGGTGACCGGCACGGCCGCCTCGCCGACGATCGATCTCGCCTCCGAGCCGTCCTATCCCAAGGACGAGATTCTGGCCCGCATGCTGTTCGGCAAGCAGATCGGCCAGCTCAGCGTCGCCCAGCAGGTGCAGATCGCCCGCGCCGCGGCGTCGCTGACCGGCGGCGGCGGCTTCGATCCGATCGGCAACATCCGCCAGGCGCTGGGCCTCGACCTGCTGGAGATCGGCGCCGAGGACGAGGAGGATGGCCTCAGTCCGCGGGTCGCGGTCGGCAAGTACCTCGACGAGGACACCTTCGTCCGCGTCGAGGAGGGCGGCGAGGGCGGGCAGGTCTCGATCGAGCGCCAGCTCGGCCGCGGGCTCAGCGTCGAGGCCGAGGTCGGGCGCAAGGGTGGCGGCGGCATCGGCCTGAACTGGCGGCGCGATTACTGAGGTCGGGATCCGCATACCGAAGACCCGACGGAACGTGGCGAAGCATACCTTCGATTAATTCTCGCGCGGCGCGCGCGAGGCTACCCTTCCGGCATGCGCTCCGGTCTGCTTTTCGTTCTGGTCTCGTCGCTCGCCCTCCAGGTGCTTTCGGCCCGTGCCGCCTTGGCCGCGCCGGACACGGTCGTGGCGGCCGTCCCCCGCCAGTTCCCGCCGCAATACGTGACGGCCCCGGACGGCAGCGCCGGCGGTTTCGCCGTCGAGGTGATGGACCTGGTCGCCGCCCGCGCCGGGCTGTCGGTGTCCTACCGCGTCTACGACGACTGGGCGGCGGTGCACGCGGCGGTGCTGGCCGGCGAGGCGGACGTGATCCCCAACATGGGCATCACCCCCGAGCGGCTGCGGCAGTTCGCCGTGACGCGGCCGGTCGAGACCTTCGCCGTCTCGGTGTTCGTGCGCGACGACACCGCCGACATCGGCGGCTGGGACGATCTGTCCGGCCGCACGGTCGCGCTGGTGCCGACGAGCGTCGGCGCCGCGCTGCTGCGCGACCGTGCGGACGTGCGCATCCTCGCGCTGCCCACCTATGTCGAGACCCTCTACGCCCTGATCTCCGGCCAGGCCGACGCCATCGTCCAGCCCGAGCCGGTGACCTGGCGCGTCGCCCGCGACGGCCGCGTCGACAACCAGCTCAAGGTCGTCGGCCCGCCGGTGCTGGAGATCAAGCGCGCCATCGCCGTGCGCGCCGGCGACCCGCTGCTCGCGCGGCTGGACACCGCCGCCGCACAGGTGGTCGGCTCGCCGGAATACGCCGAGGTCTTCGCCCGCTGGTACGGCCGGCCCGCGCCGTTCTGGACCGCCGGGCGGACGCTGGCGGCGATGGCGGCATTGCTGCTGTTCAGCGTCGCCGCGGCGGTGGCCTGGCGGTTCCACTCGGTGGTGCGGCTCAATCGCGATCTGGAGTCCTCGCAGCGCCAGCTGCGCAACATCAACGGCGCCCTGGCGGCGCTGGTCGGCTGCAACCAGGCGCTGGTCCGCGCCGCCGACGAGCGCGAGCTGATCGACGTCGTGGCCTTCGTCATCGGCTCGAACCTGGCCTGCCGCGCGGTGCGCATCGATCTGGTCCGGGACGACGGCGGCATGGCGCCGGCGGCGGCATGGACCGCCGCGGCCGAGCCGCCGGCCGACGCGTTCGTGCTGTCGCTGCTGGTGGTCGCCGGCGGCGAGCGCCTGGGCATCATCGATCTGGCGCCCGAGGACCCGAACGGCTTCGCCGAGGAGGAGCTGGAGCTGCTGTACCAGCTCGCCGACGACGTTGCCTTCGGCATCGCCGCGTGGCGGGCGCGCGCGGCCCTGCGCGATTCGGAGCAGAAGTACCGCGACCTGATCGAGAACCTGACCGACTGGGTCTGGGAGGTCGACGAGGACGGCCGCTACACCTTCGCCAGCAGCCGCGTCGCCGAGATGCTGGGCTACGCGCCGCACGAGGTGATCGGCAACTCGCCGTTCGACACGATGCCGCCCGAGGAGGCGACGCGCGTCGGCGCCGCCTTCGCCGAGGTCATGGCGCGGCGCCGGCCGTTCCAGCGCCTGGAGAACCTGAACGTCGCCAAGGACGGCCGCATGGTCATCCTCGAGACCAGCGGCGCGCCGATCTTCGACGGCGAGGGCCGCTTCCGCGGCTATCGCGGCATCGACCGCGACGTCACCGAGCGTCACCGCAACGAGGCCGCCCTCAAGCGCGAGGCCGAGGTCAACGCCGTCTTCGCCGAACTGGGCAGGCTGCTGCTCGAGCCGGTGCCGATGTCGGCGATCGCCGAGATGATCCTCGACAGGGGCCGCCGGCTGACCGGCTCGCGCCGCGGCAGCGCCTGCCATCGCGAGCGTCGCGGCGGCGCGATGGTCTGCGCGACGCCGGGCGATGCCGATCTCGACGTCGACGTCGATCTCGAGTGCTGCGGCGGCGTCGAGGCCGACCGGGTCGTGTTCGCCAATTCCGCCGGCCAGCTTTGCGGCGACAGGGCCGTCGAGCGGGTGGTCTCGGTGCCGGTGAAGATCGCCGGCGAGCCGGTCGGCCGCCTCACCTTCGCCGACGCCGCGCGCGACTACGAGCGCCAGGATCTGGAGCTGGCCGAGCGGCTGGCGGTGATCTTCGGGCTGGCGCTGCGGCGCGCCTGGGACCAGACGGAGCTGATCGAAAGCGGTACCAAGCTGGCGACCGTCACCGCCGCCGCCCAGGATGGAATCGTGATGATGGACGCCGACGGCCGGGTGACCTTCTGGAACGACGCCGCGGCGCGGATCTTCGGCTATTCCGCCGAGGAAATGCTCGGCCGGCCGCTGCACGCCACCCTGGCCGGCCCCGAGGACGCCGCCGCCTTCGAGCGCAACTTCGTCCATTTCCGCGAGACCGGGCGTGGCCCGAACGTCGGCACCACGCGCGAGGTCGAAGGCTGGCGCAAGGACGGCAGCCGCGTCCCGGTCGAGGTCTCGCTGGCCTCGGCGCGGCTCGGCGACGCCTGGACCGCGGTCGCGACCGTCAAGGACCTGACCGAACGCAAGGAGGCCGAGCGCCAGCGCCGCAGCGTCGAGCAGCAGCTCTTCCAGGCGCAGAAGATGGATGCGCTGGGCACCGTCGCCGGCGGCATCGGCCACAACTTCAACAACATGCTGCTGCCGGTGATGGCGCTGACGGAGCTCACGATCGCCGAGCTGCCGGAGGGCCATCCCGGGCGGCGGCGGCTCGAATCGGTGCTGCAGGCCAGCCGGAGCGCCCGCGACCTGGTCGCCCGCGTGCTGACCTTCGCCCGTCGCGACGCCCCGGCGATGGAACCGGCGCGGCTCGACCAGGTGGTCGCGGAGGGGCTGGAACTGCTGCGCACGGCGCTGCCGCCGAGCATCGAGCTGCGGGTGTCGCTGAACGAGATCGGGCGGCTGGCGATGGTCGACCGCAGCCAGATCCAGACGGTGGTCATGAACCTGGGCGGCAACGCGGCCGACGCGCTGGACGACCGTCCGGGGGTGATCGAGGTGACGCTCGACGAGGTCGACCTCGACGGCACCGAGGCGCCCGGCAAGCTGCCGGCCGGGCGCTACGCGCGGCTGACGGTGCGCGACGACGGTCCCGGCATGGACGCCGAGACGCTGGCCCGGATCTACGACCCGTTCTTCACCACCAAGAGCGTCGGCAAGGGCACCGGCATGGGCCTGGCGACGGCGCAGGCCATCGTCGCCGGCCACGGCGGCGCCATCGCCGTCGACAGCCGCCCGGGCGCCGGCGCGACGTTCACGGTCCATCTGCCGCTCGCCCCGACCGACCAGCCGACGGCGCCCCAGAGCGAATTGGCGTGAGCGAACGGCGTCAGCGCGTGAGCACCAGCCGGGCGCGGTCCTCCAGGCCGGCGGCGAGGCCTTCGGACAGCTCGACCGTCCAGTCGCGGCCCGATTCGATCGCGGCGGCCACCGCGGCCTCGCAGCGCCGCTTCCAGTCCTCGACGGGAAACAGCGCCACCCATTCGACCGAGGGATCGAACCGGAACATCGGCGCGACGACCAGGCGCACCATGTGCCAGGGCGTGTCGGGATCGAGGCAGCGGCCGCTGTTCTGCAGCTTGCAGCGGATGCCGGGGGCGGCCTTGCACAGCAGCGCGTAGCGCCGGGTCTTGCCGGCGCAGACGGCGTCGCGGAAGCGCTCGAAGGTCGCCTCGGCGTCCGCCGCGGTCAGGGCGCAGCGGAAGGCTTCGCTCATGCGCCGCCGCAGGAGCCGCAGCAGACGTCGCCGGCGTAGGTCAGGCGACAGACCAGGTGGCGGCCGCCGTCCTTGGGCGCGAAGAACTGCACCAGCACCATCGACACGCCCTCGGGCAGCGGCGTCTCGACGCCCGACATCCGCATCGAGCGGGCCGCGCCGTATTCGTAGGCGTCGGCCTTGTCGCAGGCCGCGAAGGCGGCGGTCAGGAACGGCTCGCAGCGCGCGGCCGGCCATTCCGCGACCTGGACCTGCTCGCCGCGGATGGTCGCCATCACCAAGGCGCGATCGCCTTCGAGGCGCACGAACAGCTCGCCGGCATGGGCCCGGGCGGCGGCGTCGAGGAAGGCCAGGAACTCCTTCTTGAGGTCGGCGGCAGGCGGGATGGCGTTCATGGGGCGTTGGTCTCCAGTGGATCGGAGCCGCCATATTCGCCGCCGCGGCGGCGGCGGTCGTTGCGCTTGGTCAAGTGCCGCGCTCAGGCGGCCAGCCCCTCGGCGCAGGGCCGGCGCTCGAGGCGCCGGGCCTCGATCAGCAGCAGGTCGGACATGGTGTGGTAGAGCAGGGCGTAGTAGCGCAGCCGGGCGGCCGCCAGGGCCGCCACCGCGTCCACCCCGCCGAGCGGCGCCAGCCGCTCCGCCTGGCCGAACGCCTCGGCGACCAGATCCTGGATCACCGACCTCACTTCACCATCCGATGCCATGCACCATCCCCTTCGGCCATGGCGTCACCATCCATGAACGGCGCCGCGGCGGCAAGTTAACCTACCGTGACAGTGGTTCGGACGGCATGCCGTGACGGGTCACGAGGCCGGCAGCAGGTGCTGCTCGAACATGGTCTCGAGGTCGCCGGCCGAGACCGTGCGGCCGATCAGATAGCCCTGGATCTCGTCGACCCCGATGCGGCGCAGCAGTGCCTCCTGCTCGGCGGTCTCGACGCCCTCGGCGACGGCGCGCAGGCCCAGCGCGTGGGCGACGCCGACGATCGCCGCCACCAGCTCCTTCTCCTGAAAGGCCATGCGCAGGCCGGCGACCAGGCTGCGGTCGATCTTGAGCATGTCGACCGGCAGGCGCCGCAGCGCCGTGATGCTGGAATGGTGGGTGCCGAAATCGTCGATGGCGACCAGCACGCCGGCGCCGCGAACGCGATCGAGGAACACGGCCATCGCTTCGGCGTCGGCGTTCAGCGCCTCCTCGGTCAGTTCGAGCTCGAGGCAGCGGGCCGGCAGGCCGGTGTCGGCCAGCGCCCGTTCGACGATCGCCGCGAAGTCGCCGGCCCGGAACTGCTGGCGCGAGACGTTGACCGCGACCCGGATCGGCGGCAGGCCGCGGTCCTGCCAGTGGCGGTTCTGGGCGCAGGCGGCGCGCAGCACCCATTCGCCCAAGGCCGGCATCAGGCCCTGGCGCTCGGCGACCGGGATGAACTCGTTGGGGCCGACGGGCCCGAGCTCCGGATGCTGCCAGCGGGCCAGCGCCTCGGCGCCGCAGACGCGGCCGGTGCTCGTGTCGACCTTGATCTGCCAGGCGATGTCGAGCGCGCCGTCGGCGATCGCCCGCGCCAGATCCTGCTCGACGGCCTGCTGGCGCGAGCCGCGGTCGAGCGTCCCGGCCGAGGCCAGGCGATAGCTGTTGCGGCCGGCCTGCTTGGCGGCGTACATCGCGCCGTCGGCGCTGCGCAGCAGCTCGTCCGGGGTCGATCCGTCGGCCGGAAAAAGCGCGACGCCGACGCTGGTGGTCAGGTTCATGCGCCGGCCCTTGACGGTCAGCGGCGCCCTGACCGCCTCGATCATGCGGCCGGCGAGCTGGGCGGCGTCGGCGGGGCTGCCGATCTCGGGCAGCAGCACCACGAACTCGTCGCCGCCGAGCCGGGCGACGGTGTCGAGCTCGCGCACGCAGCCCTGCAGCCGCCGCGCCACCTCGACCAGCACGGCGTCGCCGGCGTCGTGGCCCAGCGAGTCGTTGATGCGCTTGAACAGGTCGAGGTCGAGGAACATCGTCGCCAGCGGCTCCTGGTGGCGGCGGGCGGCGGCGATGGCCTGGTGCAGCCGGTCCTCCATCAGCCGCCGGTTGGGCAGCTTGGTGAGCGGATCGAAATAGGCCATCTGCAGCACCTTCTCCTCGTGCTGCTTGCGCTGGGTGATGTCGGTGAACAGGGCCGCGTGCTTGCCGATGCGGCCGTCGCCGTCGGCGATGCCGCTGATGCTGAGCCACAGGGCGATCTCGCTGCCGTCCTTGCGGTGCGTCCACATCTCGCCCTGCCAGGATCCGGTGTTCTCGAGCGCCTCGCGCAGGCGGTCGTAGAACTCGTCGCCGTGGCGCGACGAGCGCAGCAGCCTGGGATGGCGGCCCAGCGCCTCCTCGGGCTCGTAGCCGGTCAGCGCCGTGAACGCCGGGTTGACGTAGTCGATCAGCCCGTCCTCGCCGACGATCATCACCCCTTGCAGCGACGCCTCGATGACCTGGCGGGCCAGCAGCAGGTCCTTGCGCGAGCGGATCAGCGCCTCGTCGCGCTCGCGCAGCGCGGCGTTGAGCTGCGAGGCGTATTCATGGTGCAGGATGGTCAGGATGTCCGAGAACGACAGCACGCCGAGGAAGGTGCCGTCGGCCTCGCGCACCGCCAGATGGCGGATCGCCCGCTGGACGAACAGGTTGCGCGCCGACAGCAACGTCGCCCCCGGCGCGACGGTGACCAGCGGCCGGCTGGCCAGCAATCCGATCGGCGTGGCGCCCTGGCGCGCGGCGACGGCGCGCACCAGGTCGCGCTCGGTGACGATGCCCGGCGGCTGCTCGCCGACGATGATCGCCGCCTCGGCGCGCTGCCCGGCGAAGCGCCGCGCGGTTTCCGAGACGCTGCAGCGCTCGTCGATCAGCAGCGGCCGCTGCGTCATCGCCGAGCGGACGTCGCGGAAGGTGAGGTAATGCTCGACGCCGTGGTTCAGGACGACGTCGGTCTGGCTCAGAATGCCGATCGGCCGCCCCTCGGCGTCGGCGACCACCAGATGACGGAACTGCTCGGTCTTGAAGCGGACGCCGACCTCGCTGATCGGGGTGTCGGGGGGCACGGTCTTGACGTTGCGGGTCATCACCGTGCCGATCGGCTGGTCGAAGGCGCCCGGCGCCGCGAAATCGAGGCGCACCGCGTCGCGCTCGGTCCAGATGCCGTCGACGCGTCCGTCCTCGACGACCAGGATCGAGCCGCACCGGGCCGCCGCCATCAGCGCCGCCGCCTCGCCGACGCTGGTCCTGGCCGAGCAGGTCACGAGATTGCGGCTGGCGACGTCTTGCGCCCTGGGAATCGCGCATCCATCGCCGTCCGCACACTGCCGAGCGCCCGTCATCCCCTTCTCCCCCCGGAGGCGTCCTGGTCCGTTCGCACCAACGGAGCCGCGATTCGCGGCCGCCGCGCATATTAGCGGAGCATATAACAATTTGTCTAAATATACGTCGATTGCGGCGGTTTCACACTTTCGGCGGGGGCAGGTTCCGCCCTTTCCCGAATCGCCGCCGAGGCCGCCCATTCGCTAAACTGAGAAACAGAGTCGAGGAGGTTCGCATGAGGATCAGGGACTCCGAACTGCCGCCGACCGGGATCGAGCGTCTCGACCGCGAGCACGCGCAACTCGCCACGCTGGTCGGCGCCGCCCGTGGCTGGGCGGCCCAGGGCGACGTCCGCCGCAGCCGCGAGTCGATGATCCACGCGCTGCGCCTGCTCGAGCGCCATGTCGGCCACGAGGAGGAGATCCTGATCCAGGCCGGCTCCGACCGGGTGCTCGAACTGCGGCGCGCCCACGAGGCGCTGTTGGTGTCCCTGGAGGAACTGTGCGACGAGGCCGGCCGCCACGGCGGGGTATGGCTGCTGCGGCGGCTGGAGCCGGTCTCCGGCTTCATGGAGGCGTGCTTCGTCCGCGAGGCCGAGGCGCTGCGCCGGGTCGGGCGGGACGCGGCTTGACCGGCGCGGGCCGCCGTCGCATCCTGCCGTCGCGAAGGGAGCCCGCCGAATGACCGAGCATCCGCTGACACACGACGACGTCGTCGCCGCCATCGGCAATGTCGACGACGACATGATCGTCGCCATCATCGCCACCGGTGCGACACTCGACGAACTGGTCGAGGCGCATGCCTGGGCCTGCGACGACACCGACACCCTGGCCGACAGCGGGGTGACCCTGACCGGCCGCGTCGCGCAGGTCTACGACATCCTGACCGCCGACCAGGACTGGCCCGACGCATGAGCGCCGACGACGACGATCTCGAGACGGCGTTCTTCGACGCCGTCGTCGCCAACCTGCGCACGCTGGGATTCCAGCCGGCCGCCGCCGACGCCGTCCTGCGCAAGATCGCCGAAGCCGCCGAGACGGCGGGCGGCACCTTCCTGTTCGGCTTCCAGCTCCCGGACGGCGAGGACGTGCTGACCATCGACAGCTTCGTCGAGCTGTTCGAGGCCAGCGAAAAGTAGGCTGGACCTTCCCCTCGGATGTCCTGCCCGGGCTTGTCCCGGCCATCCACGCGGCGCAATCTCAGTCCAGCAGCCGCCGGCTCTCCGGCGCATCCGGGAACCGCCGCCGCTCGATGGCGTAGTAGGCGCGCAGCAGGTCGGTCTCGACGCCGAGATGCCGGCGCAGGTCGGCCAGCCTCCAGTCGCGGTATTCGGAATAGGGCACGGCGTCGAGCGGCCGGCAGCCGCAGATCACCGCCAGGCGCAACGCATCGCGGAAGATGCGCACGTCGTCCTCGCCGAACTTGTAGATGCCGGGATACAGGTGGCGGGCGACCAGGGTGAACAGCCGCTCCTCGGTCGGCGAGACCTTGCCGGTGCTGCCCATCGTGAAGCCGATGATGAAGGCCTCGTCCTTGGCCATCAGCCCGCGGCCGAGCAGGATGTGGATGCAGTCGTGGGCGTCGAGGTCGACGGCGCCGTGGAAGATGTCGAATCCGGGGATGTCGTAGCGCGGATTCTCGACAAGGCGCACGACCAGCGGAATCTCGTCGGGCGCCGCGCCGACCCGCTTCAGGTCGGCCAGTGCCGCCCCCATCGTGACGTCCTCGCGCGACAGCGGCAGGTGCCAGTCGCGCCAGTCCGGTGTTTCGGCCGAGCCCGGCATGCGCGTCACCTCCTGTCAGGGATATGGTGACGCCGCCCTCCGGGGTGAAGTCATTCCACCAGTCCCGGCCGCCAGCGGCCGATCATCCGCACGCCCTTGTTTTCGCAGTCGTTGCCGAGCTTGGAGCTGCCGGCGACGACCACCTTGCGCGCGACGAGCTGGATGCAGCTTCCCGACGTCGTGTTGCCGCCCGAGAAGCTCAGCGCCTGCGACGGGAAATAGACGGCGCCCTGGAACGAGCTGGTCGAGCCGCCCTGCAGGTAGTTGATGCCGCCGCTCGGCGCCTTCGGATCCTGGTAGAACAGCACGCCGGCCCACGGCCCGGTGGTCGGCGCGTGCAGTTTGACGTCGGCGCCGCCGGCGATGTAGGTGGTGGCGTAGTTGCCGCCGCTGCCGGTCAGGACGAAGGTCACGTCGGTGCCCGACAGCGTCGCGCCGCCCTCGATCTTGAACTGGCCGCCGGAGATGACGTAGACGCCCGGCGCGAAGCTGGCGTTGGCGCCGCCGGCGACGCTCAGGCCGTTGCAGTAGGTGCCGGGCTGCAGCGGCATCGGGGTGTTCTTGCCGACCGACAGGCTGTTGTGGTCGCAGCCGGACACCGTCGGCACCGACAGGCTGGCGTAGGGGTCGGCGACCGGCTGCTGGTGGTCCAGCTTGACCGGCACGTTGACGATGCTCGAGCCGGTGTCGATGCCGCCGCTGCTCGAGATGCCCGAAGCCGAGGTGACGGCGCTGCCCTCGGCGTAGAACGACGAGGCGTGCGTCGAGTTGGCCGCCACGGCGCAGTTCGGGCTGTCGAGTTGTCCCTTGCCGGCCACCGTGACGGCGCCGCTGTTCACCGTGTCCAGGCCGACGACGCAATACTCGTTCTTCTTGCCGGCGACGCCGACCGAGCGCGAGGTGACGTAGGCTTCCTCGATGAACAGGCTGGCGAAGGCCAGGTTCTGCTTGCGGCTGACGATGACCTCGACGGCGGTCGGGTCGGTGAGGTGATGGCCCGAACTCGGCGGCACGTTGACGGTGACCGTGTCGACGGTGGGGTCGACCTTGGCCGCGTTGGCGGCCGCGTGGGCGCGGGCGACGATCTCGCTGTCGGAGCTGCCGGTCGCGCGGGCCAGGGCGCCGGACAGCGCGGCGGCGTCGGCAGCGGCCTGGGCGTGACGGTCCTGGCCGTACCAGACGGCGACCTCGGTTCCCAGGGCGACGAATCCGACCACGACCGGCAGGGTCAGGGCATACATCGTCGCGACCGAGCCGCGTCCGTCGCGAACAAACCGGCGAATGCGGGCGAATCCGGACATGGCACCACTCCAATAGACCTGTTACGCACCCATCGGCATTAGACGCCTCGCGGGGTTTACGGCCAGTGACCGCCGTCACACCGCGTTCAATTCGCTTGACGGGACGGCCGCCGCTCTGGGAAAGCATGGCGGAACGCGGAGCGCATCATTGACCCCCCAACCGAATTCCGGCGCCGTCGTGCTCGTGCTGACGGCCACGACCGCCGTCCAGGCGATGCTCACGCTGGCCTGCCTGGCCCTGCCGGCGATCGCGCCCAATGTGGCGGCGGCGCTGGGCGTCGATCCGTCGCTGATCGGACTGCAGGTCAGCATCGTCTACGGCGGCGCGATGGCGACCTCGCTGGCCGGCGGCACCATCGTGCGGCGCTTCGGCGCCTGCCGGACCAGCCAGGCGGCGCTGCTGTTCGCGGGGGCCGGGGCGCTGCTGGCGACGGTGCCGGCGCTGGCGGCGCTGGGCTGCGCCTCGATGCTGATCGGATTGGGATACGGCCTGACCAATCCGGCGGCCTCGCATCTGCTGGCCAAGGCGGCGACGGCGGCCAACCGCAACACGATCTTCTCGATCAAGCAGACCGGCGTGCCGCTGGGCGGCACCGTCGCCGGGCTGATGGCGCCGCCGCTCGCCGTGGCCTTCGGCTGGCAGGCGGCGGTGGCCGTGGTCGCCGTGGCGGCCCTGGTCCTGGCGGCGCTGCTCCAGGTGCCGCGCCGGCGCTGGGACGACGACCGCGACCCCGGCCTGCGGCTGCGCCACAATCCGCTCGCCGGACTCGGCCTGGTGTGGCGGCGTCCGCCGCTGCGCCTGCTGTCGCTGACCGCGTTCTGCTTCTCGATCGTGCAGCTCTGCCTGGTCAGCTTCCTGGTCACCATGCTGGTCACCGACGTCGGCATGGGCCTGGTCGAGGCCGGCATGGTGCTGTCGGCGGTGCAGGTGTCGGGCGTCGTCGGACGTCTGAGCTGGGGCTGGCTCGCCGATCGCGTCGGCAACGGCATGAGCGTGCTGGTCGGCGTCGGCCTGACGATGGCGGCGGCGGCGGCGGTCAGCGGCGGCCTCGGCCCGGCGTGGCCGGGGCAAGCGGTGGTCGCGGTGCTGCTGGTCTTCGGCATCACGGCGATCGGCTGGAACGGCGTCTATCTGGCCGAGGTGGCGCGCATGACCCCCGTCGAGCAGGTCGGCCGGGTCACCGGCGCGTCGCTGTTCTTCACCTTCGGCGGCGTGCTGCTGGGGCCGACCGGCTTCACCGCGATCTACGGCGCGCTGGGCAGCTACACGGCGACCTACGGCCTGCTGACCGTGGTGTCGCTGGCCGGCGTGACGCTGGTTTCGCTGGCGCGGCGGGCGCGGGCCTCGGGCGGCTGAGGCTCAGAGCGCCAGCCCGAGCCTGGTGCCCTGCTCGATGGCGCGGCGCGCGTCGAGTTCGGCGGCGACGTCGGCGCCGCCGATCAGGTGGACGGCGACGCCGCGTTCGCGCAACGGGCCTTCCAGCGCGCGCAGCGGCTCCTGGCCGGCGCAGATCACGATGGTGTCGGCCGCGATCACCCGCTCCGCGCCGCCGACGGCGACGTGCAGGCCGGCGTCGTCGATGCGGCGGTACTCGACGCCGGCGAGGAAGTCGACGCCGTGGCGCTCGAGCGTCGCGCGGTGCACCCAGCCGGTGGTCTTGCCGAGGCCGGCGCCCGGCTTGCCGGGCTTGCGCTGGAGCATGGTCAGGTGCCGCCCGGGCCGCGGCGGCGCCGGTTCGGCGAGGCCGCCGGGGCGGGCATGGGCGCGATCGATGCCCCAGGCGGCGTAGAAGTCCTCGCGATCCCCGCCGAGCAGGAACTCGGCCACGTCGAAGCCGATGCCGCCGCAGCCGACGATCGCCACGCGCTGACCGACGTCGCGGGCGCCGGTGATCACCTCGGCATAGGACGCCACCGAGGCATGATCGATGCCGTCGATGTCGGGCCGGCGCGGCACGATCCCGGTCGCCAGCACCACGGCGTCGAAGCCGGCGAGGTCGTCGACGGCGGCGCGCACGCCGAGGCGCAGCGCGACGCCGGTGACGGCGATGCGGTTGCGGAAATAGCGCACGGTCTCGGCGTAGTCCTCCTTGCCGGGGATGCGCCGGGCGAGCTGGAACTGGCCGCCGATCTCGTCGGCCGCCTCGAACAGCGTCACCTCGTGGCCGCGCGCCGCCGCTTCGGTGGCGCAGGCCAGGCCGGCCGGGCCGGCGCCGACCACGGCGACGCGCTTCGGCGTCTCGGCCGGCTCGTAGGCGTATTCGGTCTCGTGGCCGGCGCGGGGGTTGACCAGGCACGAGGCGGTCTTGCCCGAGAAGATGAAGTCGAGGCAGGCCTGGTTGCAGGCGATGCAGGTGTTGATCTCCTCGGCGCGGCCGGCCTCGGCCTTGGCGGCGAGCGCCGGGTCGGCGAGGAACGGGCGCGCCATCGACACCATGTCGGCGCCGCCCGAGGCGATCGCCGCCTCGGCGTCGCCCGGCGCGTTGAACCGGTTGCTCGCCACCACCGGCAGGTCGACGGCCCGCTTGAGCCGCGCCGTCGCCCAGGCCCAGGCGGCGCGCGGCACCATGTGGGCGATGGTCGGCACGCGGGCCTCGTGCCAGCCGATGCCGGTGTTGAGCACGTCGGCGCCGCAATCGGCCATGGCGCCGGCCATCGCCTCGACCTCTTCCCAGGGGCTGCCGTCCTCGACCAGGTCGATCAGCGAGATGCGGACCATGACCAGGAAGTTCGGCCCGACCTCGCGGCGGATGCGGCGCACGACCTCGACCGGGAAGCGCAGCCGGTTCTCGAGGCTGCCGCCCCAGGCGTCGTCGCGCTTGTTGGTGCGCGGCGCGACGAACTGGTTGAGCAGGTAGCCCTCGGAGGCCATCACCTCGACGCCGTCGTAGCCGGCGCTGCGCGCCAGCGCCGCCGAATTCGCGAAGTCGTCGATGGTGCGGCGGATGTCGTCCTCGGTCATCGCCCGCGGCGTGTGCCGGTTGATCGGCGCCCGGATCGCCGACGGCGCCACGATGCCGGGGTGCTGGCCGTAGCGCCCGGTGTGCAGGATCTGCAGCAGGATGCGGCCTTCCGCGGCGTGCACGGCGTCGGTGACGCGGCGGTGCTCGGGCACCTGCGCCTCGTCGGTCAGGCGGCCGCTGGCGGCGTCGAAGCCGCCCTCGGCGTTGGGCGAGAAGCCGCCGGTGACGATCAGCCCGGCGCCGCCATGGGCGCGCTCGGCGTAGAAGCGGGCGAGGCGGGCGAAGCCGTCCGGCGCCTCCTCCAGGCCGGTGTGCATCGAGCCCATGACGATTCTGTTGGGCAGTACCAGCGGTCCGACGTGGATCGGCGTGAACAGGTGCGGAAAGTGATGCTGCATCGGGGCCCCTGAGGTGTGACGGCCTCCAGAATGGCCGACCGGGGCGCCGCCATCAAGCCGTCAGCGCCGCGACAGCGCCTTGGCGCGCTCGCGCTTGAGCCGGCGCTGGATCATCGCCGGGCATTTCTGATCGTCCCAGTACAGCAGCTGGCAGTGCATGCAGTAGACGCATTCGTTGGGATTGATGCGCCCGTCCGGGTGGATCGACACCACCGGGCATTCCTGGGCGCAGCGCTGGCAGGGGTTGCCGCATTCGCGGTGGCGCTTGAGCCACTCGAACATGCGCAGCCTGGCCGGAATGGCCAGCGCCGCCCCCAGCGGGCAGACGTAGCGGCAGAAGAAGCGCTCGATGAACAGCCCGATCGCCAGCAGCGCCGCGGCATAGGCGACGAACGGCCAGTCGCGCAGGAAACGCAGCACGATGGCGGTCTTGAACGGCTCGATCTCGGCCAGCCGTTCGGCCAGCGCCAGTTCGTACAGCGCGACGCCGAACAGCATCAGGAACAGCACGTATTTCAGCGCCCACAGCCGCTCGTGCAGCCACCACGGCACCGCCACCTGCGGGATGCGCAGCCGCCGGGCGGCGCGGTTGAGAAACTCCTGCAGCGCCCCGAACGGGCACAGCCAGCCGCAGAAGGCGCCGCGCGCCCAGAACAGCAGCGCCGCCGCCACCGCCGACCACAGCACGAACAGCAGCGGATCCATCAGGAAGTAGTCCCAGGAGAAGCCGGTGATCAGCGAGTTCGTCAGGGTCAGCACGTTGACCACCGAGAGCTGGGCCAGCGCCCACCAGCCCAGCCACAGCAGCGTCCAGGCCAGGAAGACGGTGCGCACCCAGTACTGCAGCCGCTGGCGCCGGACCAGCCAGTCCTGGACGAAGAACACCACCGTCATGAAGCCGAGCCCGGCCGCGAGGATGGCGAGGTCGAGGCTGCGCTCGGCCCAGATGCGCTGCCACAGCGGCGCCTCGGCGGCGCCGGCGGCGGCGGCGGCGGGTTCGGGCGGCGGCGGCGGTTCCAGCACGTAGCGGCGCGGCACCTGGTAGGGAAGCTGGTAGGTGACGAATTCGCGCAACTGCCCCTCGCCGACCGAACGCTCGACGATCAGCCGCAGATGCCAGGGCGCGACCGGATCGAACGGCACCTCGGGCGGCAGCACGAACAGCCCGACCTGGGAGAAATACGGCGCGTCGCCGGGCGCGACCTCGTCCAGGCGGCGGTGCCAGTCCTCGCGCAGGGCGACGACGTCGTCGCCCTGGACCACGGCCAGCCGCTCGAAGACGCCGTCGGCGAGGTGGCGCCAGGCGTAGGGGCCGCGGCTCATGACCAGGAGCGCGTGCGCCCCCGGCGCCATCTCGTTGCGCAGCTTGAGGTATTCGTGCGGACCGAGCAGCGAGCGTCCGATCACCGGCGCCTCGACCAGCGCCGCATGCAGGTCGATGAAGGTGCGCCCGCCCTGCTGGCCGGCGGCCGGCGGCGGCGGCCGGCCGTCGGCGGCGAAGGCGCGCTCGACGTCGTCGACGCCGAGCCGCAGCCGCGCCACCGCGCCTTCCTCGCGCAGGGCCGCCCAGTCCTTGGCGCCGCCCTGGGCCATGTCGATGCGCGGCCCCGCGGCCGCCGGCGCCAGCCCGCGCGCGCGCGCCACCCGCATCGCGGCGCGGGTGATGGTGTCGCCGATCACCAGCACGGTGACGGTGGCGCCGCTGACCGCATCGACCCCGACCGGACCGGGACCGGCCGAGGCCGCCGGACCGATCACCTGATGGCCGACATGCGCCTGCACGAACTTGCGGACGCGGGCTTCGTCGACCCCGATCAGCACGATCGGCTCGCTGTGCTCGACCAGCCGCGCGCCGACGATGCGCCCCGACAGGTCCATCGCCACCAGCACGTGGATCGGCTTGCCGGAATAGCCGGTGGCGTCGACGACGTCGGAGTTCAGGAACACGTAGCCGACCAGGTTGCCGGCGACGTAGACCGGCGCCGCCGGCGGGTCGCCCTCGACGGCGCCCAGCCGGCCGGCCTCGGGAAACAGCTCGGACGGCGCGATGCCGGCCAGGAACCCGGAAAGCCGGCTCTCCTGGGCCGCGGCGGCGGGCGCCAGCAGCGAGACGAGGACGCCCAGCAGCGCCGCGAGCAGGATCGAACGCGGCAGGTTCGGCCGTTCACCGGCACAGGGTCTCATGCTTCTTCGAAGAGCTCGCTTCTGGACGTCCCACTCTCGGCAAGCAAAGAGTGTTTCGCAATATATCGAATGTGTCTACCGCGACTTGCCGGGTTTTCCGCGTCGGCGCTGCGTTTATGATGGAGCCGCCTGGGATCACCATGGCGCAACAGACAATCATTCAAAACGGACTGGTGGCCGCCATGACCAGACGCAGACACCCCAGCCGCCCGCCGCCGGCCGCGGATGTCGGCAGCGTCGCGGCGCTGATGGACCTTGCCGTGTCGATGGAGCGCGAGGCGGCGTTGCGCTACCGCCAGCTCGCCGACGAGATGCGGCGCGTCCACGATCGCGAGATGGCGGCGCTGTTCGACGACCTGGCGGCGCTCGAGGCCCGGCACGAGGACGAACTCGGCCGCTGGGCGCGGCGCGAGGGCCTGGCCTCGTCGCAGCCGCGCGAGTTCTCGTGGGAGCTGCCGGAGACCTTCGGCCGCGCCGACTCCGGGCCGCTGACGCCGTACCGCGCCCTGTGCACCGCGGTGCGCAACGAGGAGCGCGCCTTCGCCTTCTACGTCTACATGGCCGCCGACGCCGCGACGCCGGCGGTGCGGGCGCGGGCCGAGGCGCTGGCGCGCGAGGAGCTCGAGCATCTGGCGCAATTGCGGCGGCTGCGCCGGCGCGCCTACCACGCCCAACGCGCCACCCGCCCGCCGGCCCGGCCGGCTCCGGCCGACCGCGACCAGCTCCGCATGCTGGCGCACGGGCTCGAGGCCGGCAGCGCCGAGATCGACGCGCTGGCCGAGCAGGCGTTGCGCCGCGCCGGCCGCGGCGCGGCGGCGCAGGCGGTGGCCAGCGTCGTCGCCGAAGACCGCCGCCGCGCCGCGGCGCTGGCCGGGCCCGGCGCGCCGGGCTGCGCGAGCGACGTGCTGGAGGCGGCGCGCGGCGGCGGCCTGGAGACGGGCACCGCCGAGACGAGTCTCGGGCTGGCGCTGCGGAACGCCGAGGAAGTGCTGGAGGCCTATCTGTCGGTCGCCGATTCGGCCGCCGACGAGGCGCTGCTCGCCGAGGCGCAGCGGCTGAGCGAGCATGCGGTGGCGCGGCTCGCGGTCATCCGCTCGCAGATCGCCGAGGTCGAGGACTGATATCGTCGCGCGAATGGCCGGGACGAGCCCGGCCATGGCGATTCGAGGGGGCGCGGCGGCCGCCTTAGGCCGCGCGGCGGGTCTTGCGCAGCATGGGCAGGCGCGGCATCGCCGTCATCGGGACCATGCACAGCGGGCACACCGCCCGGGTCTCGTCGTGCGCCGACGGCTCCTTGCGCTGCTCGACGGCTTCGAAGAATTCTTCCAGATCGTGCGGACCCAGCATGTCCTCTCCCTCCCAGCTTCGCCCTTCATACTTTCGATGTGGGGCACTAGGCGGAAGGTAGGGAGGTTTGGCGAAAGTGTCAAATGCTGCGTGGCGATAGCAACTATGTTGCGGCGCGGAGCCCTCAATCGATATTCCGAAACTCGCGTCGCAATGCGTATTCCTTCGACACCACCGCCGCCTCGAGCGCCGCGACGCGGTGTTCGACGTCGCGGAACTTCATGCGCAGGTCCTGCAGCGTCCGGCGCGGGCCAAGGTGGACGGCGCGGCGCAGCTTCTCCTCCTCGGGCGAGGCGAACACCCGCTCGGGCCGCACCGGCAGCAGCGCCCACAGCAGGACGTAGCCCAGCAGCACCGGCACCGAGAAGAACACCAGGCCGAGGAACCAGCCGATTCGCACCACGCCGAGATCGACGCCGGTGTACTCGGCCAGCCCGGCGCAGACGCCGGCGACGCGGCCGCGCTGGGGATCGCGATACAGGCGATAGGCTTGGGTACCGGTCATGCGTCAGCCCTCCAGCCGGGGACTTCGGTGTCCAGGATCTTCTCGAGGTTGACCACCCGCGCCTTCAGGCGCTCGGCGGTCTCCCACAACTCGGCGATCGAGCGCTCCTCCTCGGGCGACAACCCGCGCGAGGCGCGCCACTTGGTGACGAAGTGGCCGATGATGGCGATGGGCGCCACGACGGTCAGCGCGATGACGCCCAGGACGAAGCCGCCGAAGCCCATCTCAGACCTCCCCCTTCCTCATGCGCGCCTTCAGCTGCGCCAGTTCCTCCTCGACGCCGGCGTCGGTCTCGAGGTCGGCGAACTCGTCGGCCAGCGAGGCCTTGCGGCCGAGGTCGTAGGCCTCGACCTTGCCCTCCATGCGGTCCAGCGTGCGCTCGACCTGCTCGAAGCGGGCGAAGGCGTCGGTGATGCGGTCGTCATGGATGTGGGCGCGCATCTTCAGGCGGTTGGCGGCGGAGTCGTGGCGGGCGACGATCGCCTTCTGACGGTTCTTGGCGTCGGCCAGCTTGGCCTGCAGCCGCCCGATGTCCTCGTTCTGGCGCTCCAGCGCCGCGTCGAGATTGCGATGCTGCTCGTCGAGCGCCTTCAGTATGTCCTCGGCGCGGGCCTTGGCCGACAGCGCGCCGCGGGCGAGGTCGTCGCGGTCGCGGCTCAGCGCCAGCTCGGCCTTGCGCTGCCACTCGTCGCGCTCGGCGGCCAGCGTGACGCGGCGGCGCTCGATCTCCTTCTTCTCGGCGATCACCTTGACGGCGGCCGAGCGCACCTCGACGAGGGTGTCCTCCATCTCCTGGATGATCAGGCGGATGATCTTCTCGGGATCCTCGGCGCGGTCGAGGATGGCGTTGATGTTGGAATTGATGATGTCGCTGAGGCGGGAGAAGATGCCCATGGAAGTGCTCCGGTCGGCGGTTTCGCGTTCTCGCCCCTTCCATCGCAACCGCCGTGCCAAGCCCGAACCGACGCTTTTCCGCCTTTTCCGCCTTGCGATCCCTGCGGTTTTCACCACAACATGGCGTAATCCGTCATTGTGTGGCGAAAATGATCGAAGATACCCCCGCCCCGCCGTCGCTGATCGGCGCCGCGCCGGCCTTGCTGGCGACCCTGGCCGAGGTCTCGGCCCTGGCGCCGGTCGATCGGCCGGTGGTGGTGATCGGCGAGCGCGGCACCGGCAAGGAGCTGATCGCGGCGCGGCTGCACTACCTGTCGACGCGCTGGCAGAACGCCTTCGTCAAGGTCAACTGCGCCGCCCTGCCGGAAAGCCTGCTCGACGCCGAGCTGTTCGGCCACGAGGCCGGCGCCTTCACCGGTGCGGCCCGCCGCCGCGCCGGCCGGTTCGAGGCCGCCGACGGCGGCAGCCTGTTCCTCGACGAGATCGCCACCGCCCCGGCCTCGGTGCAGGAGAAGGTGCTGCGCGTCGTCGAATACGGCGAGTATCAGCGCCTGGGCTCCAGCGAGACGCGCCGCGTCGACGTGCGGGTGATCTGCGCCACCAACTCCGACCTGCCGGCCCTGGCCGCCCAGGGCCGCTTCCGCGCCGACCTGCTCGACCGGCTGGCCTTCGCCGTGGTGACGGTGCCGCCGCTCAGGGCGCGGCCCGAGGACGTGGTGCTGCTGGCCGATCACTTCGCGCTCGGCATGACCCGCGAGCTGGGTCGGCCGTTCTTTCCCGGCTTCACCGACGCGGCGACCGAGGCGCTGCTCGGCCATCCCTGGCCCGGCAACGTGCGCGAGCTGAAGAACGTCGTCGAGCGCGCGGTGGCGCTGATGGACGACCCCGAAGCGCCGATCGGCGCCCTCGATTTCGATCCCTTCGCCAGCCCGTGGCGGCCGGCGGGGGCGCCGGCGCCGGCGCGCGAACCCGAACCGGCTTCCGAGCCGGAGCCGCACGGCGACTTCGGCGCCCGCGTCGCCGCCTACGAGCGGCGGCTGCTCGACCAGGCGCTGGCGGCGGCCCGCTTCAACCAGAAGCGCGCCGCCGAACGCCTCGGCCTGACCTACCACCAGTTCCGCCACCTGCTGCGCAAGCACGACATGCGGTAGGTCGGGCGGGCATCAGCACCGGTAGGGCGGCGGCTGCTGGCCCGGCGGCACGCCCGGCTGCCAGACGCGGCACTCGCCGGGCGGCGGCATGTGGCCGGGCGGAATGCCGGTGGCCTGTTCGGGACGGTCGCCGTCGATGACCGTGCCGCCGCGATAGGCGCCGGTGCCGCCGAGCACGCCTTCGAGGACGTCGCGGACCACCTGCTCGCCCGGCTCCCCGACGCGCCAATCGCCGTAATCGGCATCGTCGCGGCGCTCCTCGGACCACCGGCCGCCGTAATCGTCGTAGCCCCGGCGCTCCCCGGCCCAGGGCGGCGGGCCGCGTTCGGCGCCGCGCTCCTCGGCCCAGGGCGGCGGGCCGCGTTCGGCGCGGCGCTCCTCGGCCCAGGGCGGCGGGCCGCCGCCGCCATTGGCGGCAAGGGCCGGGGCGGCGGTCGCCAGCAGCAAGGCCGACAGGATCGTCATCGAACGCCCGTTCATCGGAACTCTCCCTTTCCGTTCGTGCGATAAACGCCGGCCCTCCCGAAAGGGTTCCCCATGCGGAGTAGCGGCCGTCACGCCGCGTCGCGGGGCCCGAGTTCGGCCGACAGCGCCGCGACCAGGGTCTCCATGCGATAGGGCTTCGACAGGACGCGCATCCGCGCATCGACGCCCTCGGTCTCGCTGTAGCCGGTGGTCAGCAGCACCGGCAGGCCGGGGCGCAGGCGCGGCGCCTCGCGGGCCAGGTCGACGCCGCTGAGCGGCCCCGGCATCACCACGTCGGTGAACAGCAGGTCGAGCGGCGCGTCGCCGCGCAGCACGGCCATCGCCTCCTCGCCGTTCCCGGCACGCACGACCGCGAGGCCGAGCTGTTCGAGCGCGGCGGCGACCAGATTGCCGACGATGGCGTCGTCCTCGACCAGCAGCACGCGCGCACCCTGCAGCGACGGCGGCGGCTGCTCGAACGCGTTCTCCAGCGCCGCCGGCGCCGCCGCGGCCCGCGGCAGCAGCAGGGTCACCGTCGTGCCGACGCCGCGGACGCTGTCGATGCGGCTGCTGCCGCCGGACTGGCGAACGAAGCCGTGGACCATCGCCAGGCCGAGCCCCGAGCCCTTGCCGACCGGCTTGGTGGTGAAGAACGGATCGAAGGCGCGGCCCACCACCTCGGGCTCCATGCCGGTGCCGGTGTCGGTGATCGACAGCCGCACGAACTCGCCCCGCACCCCGGAGCGGTCGTCCGGCGCCACATGATTGCAGGCGCTGACCAGCAGTTCGCCGCCGGCCGGCATGGCGTCGCGGGCGTTGGCCGCGAGATTGATGATCGCCAGTTCGAACTGGGTCGGGTCGGCGTGGATCGGCCACAGGTCGGGCGCGGTTTCGACCTTCAGCTCGATGTCGGCGCGCAGCACGCGCCCCAGCAGCACCGACATCCCGAGCAGCCGGTCGCGCACGTCCAGCGGCTCGGGATGCAGCACCTGGCGCCGGGCGAAGGCCATCAGCTGCTGCGTCAGCTTGGCGCCGCGGTCGACCGCCTGCTGGCCGGCCTGGATCAGGCTCGTGGTGCCGAGGTCGTCGCCTTCCAGCCGTTGCTTGAGGACGACGAAACAGCCGCCGAGCGCCTGCAGCAGGTTGTTGAAGTCGTGGGCGACGCCGCCGGTGAACTGGCCCAGCGCCTCCAGCTTCTGCGCCTGCAGCAGGGCCGCCTCGGCGGCCTTCTGGCTGGTGACGTCGCGGCCCATGGCGTAGACCCGGCCCTCGTCGGCGACCGCCGACCAGCTCACCCAGCGCCAGCCGCCGTCGGCGTGCCGGAAGCGCAGTTCGACCTGGTCGAGCGGCACGCCGCGGGCCACGGCGCGGAACCGCGCCTCGACGGCGGTGAAATCGTCCGGATGCACGAACTCGTGATAGAAGCGGCCGCGCAGATCCTCGGTGTAGCCGAGCACGCCGGTCCAGGCGGGATTGAGCCCGATCAGCCGGCCGTCGAGATCGGCGATGGCCAGCAGGTCGCGCGACAGCCGCCAGGCGCGGTCGCGCTCGCGGGTGCGGCTGGCCACCCGCCGCTCCAGGCCCTCGGCCAGGCGCCGCAACGCGCGCTCGTGCTCGCGCTGCTCGGTGACGTCGGTGTTGGTGCCGAACCAGCGCACCACCTGGCCGCCTTCGTCGCGGATCGGCTGCGCCCGCGACAGGAACCAGCGGTATTCGCCGTCCTTGCCGCGCAGCGGGAACAGGTCCTCCCACGGCTCGCCCGACCGCCACGATTCGGAGATGCGGGCGACGACGCGGTCGACGTGGTCGGGGTGATGGACCTTGCGCCAGCCCCAGCCGGCCATCTCGTCCAGGGTGGTGCCGGTGAAGTCGTACCAGCGCTTGTTGTACCAGAAGATCCAGCCCTCGGAATCCGCCATCCACGCGAGCTGCGGGATGTTGTCGGCCATGGTGCTGAACATCTCCTCGCTGCGCCGCGCCGCCGCCGCGGTCTGGCGCTGCACGGTGACGTCGCGGAACGCGACGCCCAGTCCGCCGTCGAACGGAAACGCCCGCGCGGCGATGCGGCGGTCGGGGCGGTGGCCGCCCGCGGTCTCGAACTCGACCAGGCGGCCGGCGCGCATCGCCTCGGCCAGCCGGGACTCGATGGCGGTGCCGGGCATCTCGGGAAAGACGTCCTGGATGCGCCGGCCGATCAGCGCGGCGCCATCGACGCCGAAATACGCCGCGCAGCCGGCGTTGACGTGGGTGAAGCGCCAATCGCCGTCCAGCGCGTAGAACAGGTCCGAGATGCCTTCGACCAGTGCGTCGAGGCGCGAATCGCGCGCCTGAAATCCGTCCATGAACCGCCACTCGACCGATACGGTTTCGTCTTCAAATGCTGCGGCGCGACGGCCGGCGCAAGACGATCGGGCGAAATCCTAGTGGCCGATGATCTGGCTGAGAAACAGCCTGGTGCGCTCTTCCTTGGGGTTGTTGAACAGTTCCTCGGGCGGCGCGACCTCGACGATCGAGGCGTCGGCCATGAAGACGACGCGGTTCGCCACCGTGCGCGCGAATCCCATCTCGTGGGTGACGCAGACCATGGTCATGCCCTCCTGCGCCAGTTCGATCATCACGTCGAGCACCTCCTTGATCATCTCGGGGTCGAGCGCCGAGGTCGGCTCGTCGAACAGCATGATCTCGGGCTTCATCGCCAGGGCGCGGGCGATGGCGACGCGCTGCTGCTGGCCGCCCGAGAGCTGGCCGGGATACTTGGCCGCCTGCTCGGGGATCTTGACCCGCTCCAGATAGGACATCGCGGTCTCGATCGCCTCCTTCTTCGGCAGCTTCTTCACCCAGATCTGGCCCAGGGTGATGTTCTCGAGCACGGTCAGGTGCGGGAACAGGTTGAAGCTCTGGAACACCATGCCGACCTGGCGGCGGATCGCCTCAATGGTGCGGACGTCGTTGGTCAGTTCGATGCCGTTGACGACGATGCGGCCGGACTGGTGCTCCTCCAGCCGGTTGATGCAGCGGATCATCGTCGACTTGCCCGACCCCGACGGCCCGGCGACGACGACGCGCTCGCCCTTGGCGACCGCCAGATTGACGTCGTGCAGGGCGTGGTAGTTGCCGAACCACTTGTTGACGTTCTCGAGCAGAATCGCGGTTTCGGTCTCGGGCATCGTGGTCTCCCTACCTGCGCACCGTCAGCCGCCGCTCGATGAACTGGCTGTAGCGCGACATGAAGAAACAGAATCCAAAGTAGATCAGGGCCGTGAACACGTAGGCCTCGATGTAGAACGGCCGCCACGGCGGGTCGGTCAGCGCCGTCTTGGCGGTGGTCAGCAGGTCGTAGAGGCCGATGATGATGACCAGCGAGGTGTCCTTGAAGGTCGAGATGAACTGGTTGACCATTGGCGGAATGCTGATCTTGAGCGCCTGCGGCAGGATGATCAGCGCCGTCTTGTGCCAGTAGCCCAGGCCCAGCGCGTCGGCCGCCTCGTACTGGCCCGGCGGGATCGCCTGCAGGCCGCCGCGCACCGCCTCGGCGATGTAGGCGGCGGTGAACAGGATGATGCCGACCTGGGCGCGCAGCAGCTTGTCGATGGTCACGCCCTCGGGCAGGAACAGCGGGAACATGACGCTGGCCATGAACAGCACGCTGATCAGCGGCACGCCGCGGATCAGCTCGATATAGGCGACGCAGACCGCGCGGATCGCCGGCAGGTGCGAGCGCCGCCCGAGCGCCAGCAGGACGCCCACCGGAACCGCGGCGCCGATGCCGACCACCGACAGGATCAGCGTCAGCGGCAGCCCGCCCCAGCGGTCGTTGGGCACGTAGTCGAGGCCCAGGAAGCCGCCCCACATCAGCCAGGCGCAGACCGCCAGGGTCGCGGTCCACATGACCCACAGCCGCCGGCCCCAGGCCGCCGGCGCCGCCGAGACGGCGATCATGGCCACGAACAGCGCCATCGCCAGCGCCGGGCGCCAGTGCTGCTCGTAGGGGAACAGGCCGAACAGCACGAAGCGGTGCTTCTCGGTGATCACCGCCCAGCAGGCGCCCTCGGCGGCGCGGCAGTCGTCGGGCTGGCCGGCCCACTGGGCGCCGAGCAGCGCCCAGTCGATCAGCGGCGGGATGGTCTCCCACAGCAGCCACAGCGACAGAATGGTCAGGATCGTGTTGGGGACCGAGTTGAACAGGTGCTTCTGCGCCAGCGCGAACAGCGAGGCGGTGCCGCGCGACGGCGGCGGCAGCGAGGACTCGCCCGGCTCCTCGACCCGGGCCTCGATGTCTTCGGGCCGTTCCTCGTCGGGGCGGCGGCGGCGGTACTTCTCGACCATCAGCGGCCCCCCTTCAGCGCGATCCGGCGGTTGTACCAGTTCATGAACGCCGAGATGGACAGGCTGATGGTCAGGTAGACCGCCATGATGATGCCGACGCCCTCGACCGCCTGGCCGGTCTGGTTGATCGCCGTGTTGGCGACGCTGACCAGGTCGGGATAGCCGATCGCCACCGCCAGCGACGAGTTCTTGGTCAGGTTGAGATACTGGCTGGTCAGCGGCGGGATGATCACCCTGAGCGCCTGCGGCAGCAGCACCAGCCGCAGCACCCTGGCGCGGCTCAGGCCCAGCGCCAGCGCCGCCTCGGTCTGGCCGTGCGGCACCGCCAGGATGCCGCCGCGCACGATCTCGGCGATGAACGAGGCGGTATAGACGACGAGGCCGGCCAGCAGCGCCGCGAATTCCGGCGACAGCGCGCCGCCGCCGCGGAAGTTGAAGCCGGCCAGCGCCGGCACGTCCATGCTCAAGGGGGCGCCCATCAGCACGAAGGCGGCCAGCGGCAGGCCCAGCAGCAGGCCCAGGGACGGCCACAGCACCGGCGGCCGCCGTCCGGTCGCCTCCTGGCGCGCCGTGGCCCACTTGGCGAGCACGACGGTGGCGGCGAGCGCGAACAGGAAGGCGATCAGCATCGCCAGATGCGCCTGCTCGAACACCGGCACCGGCAGGCGCAGGCCGCGGTTGGACAGGAACACGCCCTCGAACGGCTGCAGCGCCTGGCGCGGATGCGGCAGGCCCTCGGTGATCAGCGCGTACCAGAAGAAAAGCTGCAGCAGCAGCGGCACGTTGCGCACGGCCTCGACATAGGTCAGGGCCAGCTTGGCGACCAGCCAGTTCGACGACAGCCGGGCGATGCCGACGATGGTGCCGATGATCGTCGCCAGCACGATGCCGAGCACCGAGACCTGCAGCGTGTTGACCAGACCGACCAGCAGCGCCCGGAAATAGGTGTCGGCGGGGCTGTAGTCGACCAGGCCCTCGCTGATCCCGAACGCCGCCTCGCGGCCGAGGAAGTCGAGGCCGGTGGCGATGTTGCGCTCGGCCAGATTGTGCAGCGTGTTGCCGATCAGGTACCACAGCAGCGCCGCGACGCCGCCGAGCACGAGCACCTGATAGAGGACGTTGCGGAACCGAAGGTCGTTCCAGAACGCGGTGCGGGAATGGCCGGCCGACATGGACTTTCCTGGGCTGGTTCAGCTCGTGACGGCGCCCTGGGAGCGCGGGCGTCCCCGCCCGCATGGCTCCGTCTGGACGGGATGCGGGCGAAACGCCCGCGCTCCCAGGCCGACCGTGTCCGTTACCGCGGCGGCGGCGCGTACATCAGGCCGCCTTCGGTCCACAGCGCGTTGAGGCCGCGGTCGAGCTTGAGCTTCGAGTCCTTGCCGACGTTGCGCTCGTAGCTCTCGCCGTAATTGCCGACCTGCTTGATGATG
>CAZJFH010000043.1:3794-41592 GCA_964545205.1 uncultured Rhodospirillaceae bacterium | reverse complement strand
GGTCCACTTCTGATTTCGCGGAATTAGCCGAGACGGGCAAATGCTCACTTGGATCTCACGAGGAATTTGTTGCCGGGTCAGAATATTATTTCCATGCCATTTCAAGCAGATTCAAGAAGCACTTTCCAGAATCCAGCACCCTGTCGGGCCATGGTAATATCATGGGGTTGGTCAGAGCAATGAACCAGATCAACTGCGAGAAAAATCCGCGCGCTTGGAAGAGGCTTGAATCGCTCGAGATCAACGTGCTCACGACCCGGAAGGAACTTTACCGCAAAGCCGGTTACGTTATTAACCATACTGAACCCTTCCTTAATCATCCCGAGCAGGTCGGGTGGTTATACGACCCGATCAAGAACGGCGAGATTGAGCCTGGGAAGTGGCGCACCGTCGAAGATGCGGCTAAAATGCACAAGTCCTTGTTTTTCTACATACATCCTTCGACGGTGTTCCGTCCGTAAGCGAGACCCTTCCGAGAACGCAGCGCATGGCTCGCTCCGGGCGAATCACTTTGTCCAGACCTTCCCTGCTGAAGGCTGAATTTCAGGAATGCCGCACGGGCCGCGATTTCGCCCGAACTGCTGCGCGCCTCGTTCCCGCGACGCTGGAGACACGGTTTAGCCGCTTGGTCGCTTGGCTGGCGAGCTTGGGCTATGAATTTGCTTCGCTCCAGGAAGATTCGCTCAGGTTTTCCGAAAAGGTCGCCTACATCCGCTATGACGTGCACTATCAGGATCTCCTTGCCGCCTACGTCCTGGCCGATCTCCACGAGCGCCTCGGCATCCCGGGCTCGTTCCAGTTGCTGTGGCACTATTCCCGGCACGAGTTGGCGCACGCCGAGCATTTCGCCGCGCTCGGGCTGTTCGACAGCCGTTTCGTGCAGCTCGGCCTGCATTGCGCGCCGGAGATGACCGCGCTGATCAGCGAACGCTTCGGCGGCGATCATGTCGCGGCCGGCCGCCACGTCGCGTCCCGCGCCTTCGCCGAGGAGGTCTCGGAGCTGGCGCGCGACTTCGCCACCGAGGGGCCGGAGGCGCCGCGGCTGGCCGCCGCCCAGCGATCGATCGATGCGCACATGGCGCGGCTGAGCGCCAGCTTTCGCGAGGTGTTCGGGCGGCAGTGGACGACGGTTTCGGCGCACGGCAACCCGATGAACACCGAATTCCAGCGGCTATGCGGCGCCCGGCCGGACCTGTCCGTCCTGGCGCCGTGGTTCCAGGCGATCGAGGTGCTCGACGACGCGCGCGTCGCCCGCCACGGCTTCGCGCGCGAAGTCACCCGGGTCGGCAGCGACTCCCTCGGCGGCCCCCGGGTGATCTTCGAGAACCCGATCGGCATGGTGCCGGGCTGGTACGAACAGCGCATGGCCGCCGGCGCCGGATTCGTGGTGCTGTTCCACCCGGCGACCCTGACCGGCGACCATTTCGCAGCGTTCCTGGACTCCCTCTGACGGCGGCCGGCGATCACGCCAGAAAGGACTGCTCGGTCAGGGTCGACACGCCCAGCAGCAGCAGTTCGAAATCGGCGCCCCCCGCGGCGTCGACGCCGCCGAACACCCTCAGGTCGGCACCCTCGGCCCACCACGTCAGCTCGGTCGCGGACAGAAGGGTCGGATCGCTGGCGGGTGCGAGCCGGAACGCCTGGTCGCCGGTTCGGCCGCGGTCGGCGTCGATGGCGCGCAGGTCGATCAGATCGCCAAGCGCCCAGTCGAAAATCCGGTCGACGTGCCCGCCCACGAGCGCCGATTCGTCGAAGACGAACGTGTCGTTGCCGGCGCCGCCGGACAGCAGGTCGCCGCCCTCGCCGCCCAAGAGCCGATCGTCGCCGTCGCCGCCGAACAGACTGTCGTTGCCGCCGTAGCCGCGCAACGTGTCGTTGCCGCCGCCGCCATCGAACCGGTGATCGGCACGGCTACCGGCGACCAGCACGTCGGCGTGGGCCGATCCCACCAGGCTCTCGATTCCGACCAGACGGTCCCCCTCGGCCTCGCCGCCGCGCTGCAGTTCGCGCCACAGCCGAACATCCACGCCGCGCGACGACAGGGCGTAGCTCGCCGTGTCGGTTCCGGCGCCGCCGTCGAGATGGTCGACCCCGCCGCCGCCGTCCAGCAGGTCGTCGCCGAGGCCGCCGGACAGCCGGTCGTTGCCGCCATATCCGCGCAGCACGTCGTTGCCGGCGCCGCCGTCGAACAGGTGATCGGCACGGCTTCCGGCGACGAGCACGTCGGCATGGGCCGAGCCCTCCAGGGTTTCGATCGCCAGCAGGCGATCGCCTTCGGCGTCGCCGCCACGCTGCAGTTCGCGCCACAGCCGCACGTCGACGCCAGCCGGCGATCCGGCAAATGTCGCTGTGTCGATGCCGTCGCCGCCGTCGAGGCGGTCTGCGCCCGCGCCGCCGTCGAGGCGATCGTCGCCGCCGTAGCCAAGCAGCACGTCGTTGCCGTCGCCGCCGACGAACAGATTGTCCAGCCGGCCGCCGTCCACCAGCACGTCCGCGAACGCCGAACCGATCAGGTTCTCGATGCCGGTCAGCACGTCGCCGGCGGCGTCGCCGCCGCGCTGCACGTCGCGCCACAGCCGCACGTCGACGCCTTGCGGCGAGGCCGAATAGTCGGCGACATCGATGCCGCCGCCGCCGTCGACGCGGTCGGCGCCGCCGGCGCCGACCAGATGGTTGGCGAGCCCGTTGCCGACGATCGTGTCGTCGCCGCCGCCGCCGATCGCGTTCTCGATCAGGCTGCCGAAGCCGATGGCCACCGTCTCGGGATCGGTCGCGCCGTTGCTGAAGCGAATCGGCGCGCCGAGCTGCGACCACTGGCCGTCGCGCAGGTCGATGCGCACGGCGCTGTGACCGTCGAAGCGGATCGTGTCGGTGCCGCCGGAATCCCAGATGGTCTGCAGGTAGCGCCCGCCCTCGGCGAAGGCGTAGGTGTCGTCGCCGCCGCGCGCCGTCTGGTTGGCGCCGTAGGCGTACTGGACGGCGGCGACGTCGTAGAGCATCGGCGTCGTCGGGTAGAAGTCGGCCCAGACCGAGCGGTCGCCGGGATAGGCGTTGTACGACATCACCGAGTACTTGAACGAATCCTGGGCGGTCGGCAGCACCCCGGGCGATTCGAACGTGTGCTTCAGCCCCAGCGCGTGGCCGATCTCGTGCAGGATGACCAGGTAGCGGTAGCCGCCGGGGGCCGGCGTGCGGCCGTCGAAATAGGACGGGCTGAACCAGACGTCGCCGGCGGCGACGTATTCGCCGGGAAAATAGGCCCAGGCGGCGGCGTTGGTCTGGTCGACCGTCCCGCTCTTGGCGAACCGAAAGTCGCCCACCGTGCTGCTGTCGTCGGCGACCTGGCGGAAGCCGAGTCCGGCGACCTGGCTCCACGTCGCCAGCGCCGAGCTGGTGGCGGCCTGCTCGGCGTCGTTCAGCGAACTCCAGCTCGTCCACTCGTGGGTGGTGCTGTAGTTGGTGTCGTGGTAGGCGACGCCGGCGGGAAAGCTGTAGGTCAACGACACTCCGTTGCCCACCGCGCCGCCCCATTTGACGCCGTCGAGCAGCGCCGCGAGGACGACGTCGTCGGGAACCGCGAAGGTGGAGGTCGAGACGGAATTGCTGGTCGGCGTGGACATGGGACCCTGTCGGCTGGCGTTGGCGCTCTTGGGGAACGTCCCCCGCGACACGCTACGCCGAACCAGGTTCCCAGGCGGTTAACGGGCGGCCGGCAAGGCCGCCCGCCCGCGTCACAGCAGCCGGATCACCACGCCGCTGGAGACCGCGATCTGGTAGATGATCTGCATCATGTCCTTGACGATCGCCAGCGTCTTGCTGCCGGCCGACGGCAGCACCATGATCTGGTCGCCGGGGCGGATCTCGGGGCTGGAGCCGGTGACGACCTCGCCGCTCTGGCGCAGCACCAGGACCTGCGATTCGTCGGCGCGCTCGGTGAAGCCGCCGGCGCCGGCGATGTAGTCCGACAGCGGACGCCGCGGATCGAAGACCATGGTCTGCGGCAACTGCACCTCGCCGGTGACCATCACGACGCTGCTGAACTGCGGGATGACGATCACGTCCTCGGCCTCGACCAGCATGTCGCCGGCGTCGCCGTCCAGCACCACCCGGCCTTCCGGCTCGACGGCGCGCGCCTTGTCGACGAAGGCCTGGACGAGCTGGGCCTCCTGGGCGCGAAGCTGCGCCTCGCTCGAGGTCGTCGCCGACGTCGTCAGGACGGCGCGCTGCAACTGGTCGAGCGCCATTTCCAGCGCCCGCTTCTGGCGTTCGCCGACGCTCTTGCGCCGCAGATAGATGTCGCGGATGTCGGCGGTCCGCGGATCGATCGCGATCATGTCGAGGACCTGCGACAGCCGGGTGCCCCGCGGCACCGCGAACGAGGACGGGCCCGAGACCTGGCCGATCACCCCGACGAAGATCGTCTCCTCGACCAGATCGGCCTGGAACACGAGCTCGTCGCCGTTGAGCACGCGACTCTGCGCGAACTCGGCCAGAGAGACGTAGGCGTTGTAGGGCCGGCCGTCGCGCACGCCGCGGATGGCGACATGGGTCACCTTGGGCAGTGGCCGCGCCATCTCGATCACGTCGGCACCGGTGGTGGTTCCGCCGGCGATCTCGAACAGATAGCTGTTCTGCACCTCGCCCGCCGCCACCACGGTCGGCTGCTGCGGCCCGACGACGATGGTGTCGTTGTCGTGGAACTGGAACCCCGGCAACTGGCCGTTCAGCAGGAAGGCGTACAGGTCGACGCGGGCGATCATCCGATCGCCGCGCATCACCCGGACGTCGCGGAACGAGCCGCGCACCAGATCGACGCCGCCGGCCTGCGACAGGTAATAGAGCATCGAATCGTTGCGCTCGCCGGCGTAGCGGCCGGGTCGCGGCACCGCGCCGGTGACGTAGACGCCGACCGGCTGCGTGTTGAGCAGATTGGTGTAGATCTGGACCTGGTCGGTGTAGACGCGCGCCGCCGCGGCGCGCACGCGCTCGTTCAACTGCCCCTGGGGAATGCCGGCGACCCGCACCGGCCCGATCTCGGGCAGGAAGATGTTGCCCTGCAGATCGACCGTGGCGACCTGGTCGAGGGTCATCGCGCCCCAGACCTGCACCGAAATCTTGTCGCCCGGCTCGATGATGTAGCCCGGATTGATGCCCAACGCCCGCGCCGTCACCGCCTGGCCGGCGAACAGCTCCCAGCCGAACGGCTTGATCTCGCCCGGCCGCTCCAGCACCTGCAGCGGCGCGGTCGGACTGCGCTCGGGCGTGAGGATCACGTCGCCGCCGGTCGCCTCGGTGCGATCCCGATCCTGCGCCTGGGCCGGCGCCGACCGCGGCGCCGCGTTGTCGACGCGCGTTATGTCCTCCATGGTCTGCGACCATGCCGGCGACATGGAAAGCAGACAGCAGGCAACGACCAAGACGAACCGGCGCATGTGCGAATTCGATCCCCGTGAGATTGGATGTGGCGGCGCTGACGCCCTCACTGCCCCCCTTGGGCGGATGCAGTCTACGTAGACTTTGGTCGATGTGCCAGCCCGTTGCGCCGGAGCGCCGATTGGCGTAGCTATCGGGGCGCGCCGGCCGGGCCCGGGGCCCGGAACCTAGGCGCGAAGCGGGATCGCACGAAGACCGCGTTCGCCCGCTACCCCCAACGGGGCCTCGACTGTTGCAATGCCACAGGCCGTAGGTATAGGAAGTATGCGAGCCGGCAGCCCGCGGCGCCGGCGTGTTGTGCAGGGGCGGTTGCTTGACAAATCTGATGAATCTCCCGGTCTCGTGCCGCTTTCGTGAATCGTCGGCGCAGGGCCCGGCATGCTGGTGAACCCCAAGCTGCGGGCGGAGAAGCCGTCCCAGGCCGTGGCGGTGGTCGGCGTCTCCTGCCGACTGCCCGGCGGCGTCGATTCGCCCGAGGCGTTCTGGCGGCTGCTGACCGCGGGCCGCGACGCCATCACCGAGATTCCCGACGACCGCTGGGACAAAGGCGTCTTCGGCCATCCCCGGCCGGGCGAGCCGGGACGCGCCATCACCTTCAAGGCCGGCACCCTGGGCGACGTCTCCGGATTCGACGCCGCCTTCTTCGGCATCTCGCCGCGCGAGGCCGAGCAGATGGATCCGCAGCAGCGCCTGCTGCTGGAGATGACCTGGGAGGCGTTCGAGCGCGGCGGCCTCGCCGGCGAGCGGGTCGCCGGCACCGACTGCGCCGTCTATGTCGGCATATCGAGCAAGGACTACGGCGACAGCCGACTCGGCGACGCCGAATCGGGCAACGCCTATTTCATGCTCGGCAACACCTTGTCGATCGCCGCCAACCGCATCTCCTACGTCTTCGACCTGCACGGCCCCAGCATGGCCGTCGACACCGCCTGCTCGTCGTCGCTGGTCGCCCTGCACGAGGCCGTGTGCGCCGTGCGCGAGGGCCGCGCCGGCATGGCGGTGGTCGGCGGCATCAGCCTGCTGCTCAGCCCGTTCCCGTTCGCCGGCTTCTCGCGGGCCTCGATGCTGGCCTCCTACGGCCAGTGCCGGGCCTTCGACCGGCTGGCCAAGGGCTACGTCCGCGCCGAAGGCGGCGTCGTGCTGGTGCTCAAGCCGCTGGCCGCGGCGGAGCGCGACGGCGATCCGATCTTCGGCCTGATCCGCGGCGTCGGCACCAATTCCGACGGCCGCACCCACGGCATCGCCCTGCCCTCGCCCGAGCAGCAGGAGGCGCTGCTGCGCAAGGTCTACGCCGAGGCCCGGATCGATCCCGGCGAGGTCTCCTATGTCGAGACCCACGGCACCGGCACCGCCGTCGGCGATCCCGCCGAGGCGGCGTCGATCGGCCGCGCCCTGGGCCGCCATCGCGCCACGCCGCTGCCGATCGGCTCGGTCAAGACCAATATCGGCCATCTCGAGCCGGCCTCGGGCCTGGCCGGCGTGCTCAAGGCGCTGCTGGTCGCGCGCCACCGCCGCATCCCGGCCTCGCTGAACTGCGACGAGCCCAATCCCGACATCGACTTCGCCGGGCTCAACGTCGCCGTGGCGCGCGAGCCGATCGCGCTGCCCGCCGACGGCCCGCCGGCGGTGATCGGCATCAATTCCTTCGGCTTCGGCGGCAGCAACGCCCATGCCGTCGTCCAGGAATACCGGCCGCCGCCGCCGGCCAAGCGGGTGCTGCCCGAGACGGCGGCGCTGCTCTTGTCGGCGCGCAGCGAACCAGCCCTGCAGGCGCTGGCCGCCCGCACGGCCGACACGATCGCGGCCGGCGCCGCGCCGCTCTACGACATCGCCTGGACGGCGGCGCTGCGGCGCAGTCATCACGGCCACCGGCTGGTGGCGCGCGCCGACGACGCGGCGAGTCTGGTCGCGGCGCTGCGCAGCCATGCCGCCGGCGAGATCACGCCTGCCGTCGAGAGCGGCAGCGTCGTCGCTCGCGACGCCAGCATCGGGCTGGTGTTCTCGGGCAACGGCGCCCAGTGGCAGGGCATGGGCGTCGCCCTGCTCGAAGACGATGCGGTGTTCCGCGCCACCGTCGAGCGCGTGCATGCGCTGGTGCAGGCGGAATGCGGCCTTTCGGTGCTGGACGAGCTGCGCGCCGCGGCCGAGGACAGCCGCCTGGACGACACCCGCGTCTCGCAGCCGCTCTTGTTCGCCGTCCAGGTCGGCCTGTTCGAAAGCCTGCGCGCCCGCGGCGTCGTCGCCGCGGCGACCGCCGGCCACAGCGTCGGCGAGGTGGCGGCGGCCTACGCCGCCGGCATCCTCGAGCTGGAACAGGCGGTGCACGTCATCGTCCACCGCAGCGCCGCCCAGGGCGAGACCCGGGGCCTGGGCCGCATGGCCGCCGCCGGACTGTCGCCCGAGCGCGCCGCCGCGCTGGCCGCCGAGACCGGCGGCCTGATCGAGGTGGCCGCCGTCAACAGCCCCAAGGCGGTGACGCTGTCCGGCGACCCCGAGGCGCTGACGGCGCTGGGCAAGCGGCTGAAGTCCGAGCACGTGCCGTTCCGGCTGCTCGACATCGACTACGCCTTCCACAGCCGCGTGCTGGAACCGGTGCGCGCTCCGCTGATGGCCAGGCTGGGCGCGCTGTCGCCACGAGCCGGCGCGCTGCCGTTCTATTCGACGGTCACCGGCGGGCCGCTCGGCGGCGAGCGCCTGGACGCCGGCTACTGGTGGGACAACGTCCGCAATCCGGTGCTGTTCCGCCAGGCCATCGCGGCGATGAGCGCGGCGGGCATCAACCTGCTGGTCGAGGTCGGGCCGCACCCGATCATGCAGAGCTACATGCGCGAGTCGGCCGGCCCCGACAGCCGGCCGGTATCGCTGGTGACGCGGCAGAAGGCCGATGGCCCGCGCCTGCAGCGCTCCGTCGACCAGCTCCACGTCCTCGGCGGCCGGCTCGACCTGCAGCGGCTGTTCCCGGTGCCCGGGCGCGTCGCCGATCTGCCGAGCTATCCCTGGCAGCGCGAGCGCCACTGGATCCGCACCTCGCCCGAGGCGCGCGGCGGCATGTTCGAGCGCATCGAGCACCCTCTGCTCGGGGCACGGCCGTTGCCCGGCGTCACGATCTGGGAGCGCCAGCTCGACACCGCGCTGATGCCGTTCCTGGCCGACCACGTCGTCGGCGGCAACGTGCTGCTGCCGGCGACCGCCTTCATCGAGATGGCGCTGGAAGCGTCGGCGGCGATCCACGGCGAGGCGGCCCACGACCTCGAGATGGTCGAGATTCGCCGGCCGATGGTCCTCGATCCCGAGCGGTCGAAGATGGTGCGGTTCATCCACGATCCCGAGGACGGCACCTTCCACATCGAGAGCCGCACCCGCATGCAGGACGAGCCGTGGTCGCGCCACGTCTCGGGCCGCCTGAGCAAGGCGCAGCCGCTGCCGGCGCGCACCGGCGACCGCACGCTGCCCGGGCCGGCCCGGCGCTACACGGCCGAGGAGCACTACGCGCTGGCCGAGCGCGTCGGCCTCGCCTTCGGTCCCAAATTCCGCTGCGTGCGCCATGTCGACGTGTGCGGCGGGGTCGCGGTGGCCGCGCTGGCGGTGCCCGAGGGCCTGGAGATGCCGGACGCCTTCCAGCTTCATCCCAGCCTGCTCGACAGCTGCCTGCAGCCGCTGCTCGACGTCATGTACGATCGCGGCACCGAATGGCAGGCGGCCTATCTGCCCTACCAGCTCGGCCGCATGCTGCATCACGGCCGCGGCGGCGCCATCGCCTTCTGCCGGGTCGAGCTGACCAAGGCGACGCCGCGCGCCCTGCTGGCCTCGTTCACGTTGATGGACGCCGACGGCCTGGTGCTGGCCGAGATGCGCGACTTCCGCCTGCGCCGGGTCGACCTGAAGCGCACGCGCAAGGCCGGCGACCTGCTGTTCGGCTACCACGCCGTGCCGCTCGACGCGGCCGACGCGGTGCCGACCGCGGTGTTCGACGCCGCCGCCGCGGCGCTGGACGCCCCGGCCGAGGCGCCGCCGGTCCCGGATTTCGGCGACCTGGCCGGCGCCTTCGCCGGCGAGGCCCTGATCAGCGCCGACATCGCCGCCGTTCCCGCCGACCGCCAGCCGCTGCTCGACCGGATCAGCGCCATCGCCGGCATCGCCGAGCGGCCGGCCGAGTCGCTGTGGCGCCAGGCGCTGGGGGCGCATCCGGCCAGCCTGGCCGAACTGGCCCTGCTCGGCCGCGCCGGCCGGCACCTGCCGGCACTGCTGGCCGGCACCGAGATGCCGCCGGCGGCCGGCGCCGCGCTGCTCGAGCACTTCTACGAGGCCTCGCCCAGCGTCGCCGACGCCAACGCGGCGCTGGTGCGCGCTTTCGCGGCGGCCGTCGCCGCATGGCCGCGCAACCGGCGCATCCGCGTGCTCGAGATCGGCGGCGCCACCCTGCTGGCGCGCGCGTTGCTGCCGCTGCTCCCCGTCGGCGCCTTCGATTACACGCTGGCGGTGCCCTCCGAGCAGGTCGGGCATGCCGAGGCCGAACTCGGCGCCGGCGTCGCGGTGGTCGCGTTCGATCCGCTGGCGCCGCTGACCGCCCAGGACGGGCTGACGCCCGGCGGCCACGACATCGTCGTCTCGGCGCATCTGCTGCGCCGCTGCGGCGTGCCGGCGATCGCGCTGGAGGCCGCCGCCGCCCTCGCCGCCCAGGACGGCCTGGTGCTGATGTCCGAACTGGCGCCGCCGGCCTGGCTGTCGCTGGCGCTCGACCTCGCCGCCGGGCGCCTGCCCGGCGAGCGCGATCCGGTGCCCGCCGACGCGGTGTCGCTGCACGCGCTGGCCGATGCCTCGGGCATGGGCAAGGCGCGGGCGGTCGCGCGCGGCCACGGGCTGCTGCTGGCCGCCGCCGCCGACCAGTGCCGGCTGGCGCCGGCCGATGCCGCCGAAGCGACCGCCGAGGGCGGGGCGCTGCTGCTGTTCGCCGCCGAGAGCGGTGCCGAGGGCGAGGCGGCAGCGACGCTCGAAGCCTGGCTCGCGGGCAGCGGCCAGGACGTGCTGCGGGTGGTGCCCGGCGCCGCGTACCGGCGGACGGCCGACGGCGCCGTGCTCGATTCCGCCGACCCGGCCGCCTGGGGGCGGTTGTGGCGGGATCTCGCCCATGACGGCGTCGCCGTCGCCCGCATCGTCCATCTCCATGGGATCGGAGACGCCGCCGGCGAGGATGCCGCGGCGATGCTGCGGGCGCAGGAGACGCGCGGCTGGACGACGCTGACGCTGGTGCAGTCGCTGGCCGAGGCGGCCATCGCGCCGCAACTCGTGCTGGTCACCCGCGACGCCGTGACGGCGCCTGAGTTGGACGGCCAGCCGCGGCCCGACCAGGCGCCGCTGTGGGGCCTGGGTCGCGTGCTCCAGAACGAACAGCCGCAACTGCAGTGCCGCATGATCGACCTGCGCCCCGGCGACGAACCGCTTGAGAGCCTGGCGCGCGCGCTGGCCGCCGAACTGACGGGCGGCGACGGCGAGGACGAGACCGTGATCACCGCCGACGGCCGTTACGGCCTGCGCCTGCGCCCGGCGGCGACGGGCGAGACGGATGGCGGCGGCGACACCGAGGTGCTGGCCTTCACCCCCGGCACGCTCGACAGCCTGCGCTGGACGCGCGGGCAGCGGCGTGCGCCGGGCGACGGCGAGGTCGAGATCGCGCTGCGCGCCACCGGCCTGAACTTCCGCGACGTGATGTTCGCGCTGGGAATCCTGCCCGACGAGGCGGTCGAGAACGGCTTCGCCGGCGCCACCGTCGGCATGGAGGCGGCCGGGATCGTCACCCGGGTCGGCCCCGGCGTCGCGGAGCTCGAGATCGGCCAGCCGGTGATGTGCTTCGCCCCGGCCTGCTTCGCCAGCCACGTCACCACCACCACCGGCGCGGTGGCGCCCCTGCCGGCCGGCATCGATTTCGCCGCCGCCGCGACGGTGCCGGCGGTGTTCTTCACCGTCTACTACGCGCTGCACCATCTGGCCCGCCTGGAGAAGGGCGAGCGCATCCTGATCCACGGCGCCGCCGGCGGCGTCGGCCTGGCGGCGGTCCAGTTCGCGCGCCACATCGGCGCCGAGGTGTTCGCCACCGCCGGCAGCGACGAGAAGCGCGACCTGGTGCGCCTGGCCGGCGTGCCCGACGACCACGTGCTCGATTCGCGCTCGCTTGCCTTCGACGACCAGGTGATGGCGCTGACCGGCGGCGAGGGCGTCGACGTGGTGCTGAACTCGCTGGCCGGCGAGGCGATCCACAAGAGCCTGGGCGTGCTGCGGCCGTTCGGACGCTTCCTCGAGCTCGGCAAACGCGACTTCTACGCCAACACCCGCCTCGGGCTGCGGCCGTTCCGCAACAACATCACCTATTACGGCATCGACGCCGACCAGGTGATGAAGGAGCGCCCGGCGCTGGCCAACCGGCTGTTCCGCGAGATGGTGGCGCTGTTCGAGGACGGCGTGTTCCGGCCCCTGCCCTATCGCCTGTTCCCGCGCGACCGGCTGATCGACGCCTTCCGCCACATGCAGCAGTCGCGCCACGTCGGCAAGATCGTCATCGAGATTCCGCAGCGCCCGGCCGAGGCGGCGGCGCCCGCGACCGCTCCGGCGATCGACGGCGAGGCGCAGTACCTGGTCACCGGCGGCTTCTCCGGCTTCGGCCTGGCCACCGCGGAATGGCTGGTGGAGAGGGGCGCGCGCCATCTGATCCTGGTCGGCCGCCGCGGCGCCGGCGACGAGGCCGGCAAGAAGGCCGTCGCCGAGCTGCGGCGCCGCGGCGTCAGCGTGACCGCGCTGGCCTGCGACGTCGCCGACGAGGCGCGCCTGACGGCGCTGATCGCCGAGGCGACGGCGGCGCGGCCGCTCAAGGGCGTCGTCCATGCCGCGGCGGTGTTCGACGACGGCATCCTCGCCAACATGACCCGCGAGCAATTCACCCGCGTGCTGGCGCCCAAGGTGGCCGGCGGCTGGGCGCTGCACCGGGCGACGCTGGGCCAGCCGCTGGACTTCTTCGTGCTCTACTCGTCGGTGACGACGCAGTTCGGCAATCCCGGCCAGGCCAACTACGTCGGCGCCAACATCTTCCTGGAAGCGCTTGCGGCGCGGCGCCGCGCGATGGGTCTGCCGGCACTCGCCGTGTGCTGGGGCGCCATCGCCGACGTCGGCTACCTGTCGCGCAACGCCGAAATCCGCGATTCGCTCGAGGAGCGCCTCGGCGCCGGCGCGCTCGATGCCCGCGAGGCCCTGGGCCATCTCGAGCGCCTGCTGGCCGGCGACCGCGCCTGCGTGGCGGTCGCCGACATGGACTGGAAGGTGCTCCGCGCCGCCCTGCCCGCCCTGCGCGCGCCGAAATTCGGCGAGATCGCCGCCGGAAGCGTCGGCGGCGACTCGGCCGAGAACGCCATCGACCTGCAGGCGCTGATCGCCGACATGTCGCCGGACGAGGTCAAGGCCCTGCTGGTCGATCTGATCGCCGAGCAGGTCGGCCACGTGCTGCGCATCTCGCCCGACAAGCTCGATCCGCGCCAGTCGGTGTTCGACCTCGGCATGGACTCGCTGATGATGCTGGAGTTGCGCATGCGCATCGAGGAGAGCTTCGGCACGGAACTGCCGGCCATCGCCACCACCGAGGGCGCCAGCATCAACCTGCTCGCCGAGCGCATCCGCGACCACCTGGTCAAGGTGCCCGACGAAGACGCGCCGCCGGCGGTCGACGCCTCGACGACCGAGCTGTTCGGCCGCCACGATGCCAACGTCGACCAGCGGATGGTCCGCGAGGTGGTCGATCAGGTCGCGGCCGAGGCCGGCAAGGTGCGGCTGACCTGATGAACGACAAGCCCAACCGGCTTTCGGGCCTGTCGCCGGAAGCGAAGCAGGCGCTGCTCAAGCGCATCGTCGAGCAGCGCTCGGGCGGCGTCGGCGGCACCGCGGCGGCGCATGCCCGCGTCACCGACCAGATCCCGGAATCGCACTACGTCTTCGAGCGGCTGCCGCAATACACCCAGCTTCACCTGCACCGCGCGGTGGCCGAGCGGCTGAACATCAAGAGCCCGTTCTTCGTCCCGCACGACGGAATCGCCCGCGACACCACCGAGATCGGCGGCCGCACGCTGATCAATTTCGGCACCTACAATTATCTCGATCTCAACGGAGATCCGCGCATCACCACCGCCGCCGCCGAGGCGATGGCCCGCTACGGCACCTCGGCCTCGGCAAGCCGGCTGGTCTCGGGCGAGCGGCCGCCGCACCGGGCGCTGGAGCGGACGCTGGCGGCGTTGCACGGCGCCGAGGACGCGGTCGCCTTCGTCAGCGGCCACGCCACCAACGTCGCCGCCATCGGCACCCTGATGGGGCCCAGGGACCTCATCCTCTACGACCGTCTGGCGCACAACAGCATCCTTCTCGGCACCCAGCTCTCGGGCGCCACCCGGCAATCGTTCCCGCACAACGACTGGCAGGCCGCCGACCGCATCCTCGCCGACACCCGCCGCCGCTACGAGAAGGTGCTGATCGTCGTCGAGGGCATCTACAGCATGGACGGCGACGTCGCCCCGCTCGACCGCCTGGTCGAGGTCAAGCGCCGCCACAAATGCTTCCTGATGGTCGACGAGGCGCACTCGGCCGGCGTTCTCGGCGCCAGCGGCCGCGGCATCGGCGAGCACCTGGGCATCGCCGGCGCCGACGTCGACATCTGGATGGGCACGCTGTCGAAGTCCTTCGTTTCGTGCGGCGGCTACGTCGCCGGCTCCGCCGCCCTCGTCGAGCTGCTGAAGTTCACCGCGCCCGGCTTCGTCTACAGCGTCGGCATGCCGCCGCCCGCCGCCGCCGCCGCCAAGGCCGCCATCGACGTCATGCTGTCCGAGCCCGAGCGCTGCGAGCGGCTGCGCGCCAACGGCCGGCTGTTCCTCGAACTGGCGAAGCGGCACGGCCTCGACACCGGCCTGGCCCAGGGCTTCAACGTCGTCCCCGTGATCACCGGCCGCTCGGTGCTGGCCGGCCAGCTCAGCAACGCGCTGTTCGAGCGCGGCATCAGCGTGCAGCCGATCATCCATCCGGCCGTCGAGGAACGCGCGGCGCGCCTGCGGTTCTTCCTGTCGGCCGCCCATACCGAAGACGAAATCGGCGCCACCATCGAAGCCACCGCCGAAGAGCTCCGCCGGCTGGCGGCCGAGGCGCCGGAGGGCTAAGGGCCGTTCACAACCGCGCCAGCCGCCGCAGCCACGGCAACGGATTTTGCGCGATCTCGACGATCCAGTCGCGCAGCGGCGCCCCGCTGCTCGGCTCGGGCAGCGCCGCGGCCAGGGCCGCCGGGTCGGCGACCGCGTCCGGGGCGGCCAGACGGGCGCGGATCTTGTCGACGCCTTCGCGGGCGTTCGGCACCAGATGCAGCACCAGCGCACGCACCAGGAAATCCTCGAACAGCCGGTATTCGTCGAGCTCGAGCGCACCGGCGACCCGGCCCGCCGCCAGGTCGGCGACGAAGGCGTCCGGATCGGCGTAGTCGTGGGTGAAGCCCTGGCCGCCGAAGAAGGCGTGGCCAAGCTGCACCGGCTTCAGCCCCGCCTGACACGCCTCCAGCAGGCCCTGGCTGCACAGCCCGACCGCATGCTCGACATGCGGAAACAGGCCCGAGATCGGCTCGCGCTCGACCAGGCGCAGGCGGGCCCGCTGCCCGGGCGGCAGCGCCGCCGCCGTCTCCTGCAGCAACTCCAGGGTCAGCGGTCGCCGCAGGCCGGGACGGCGCCGCTCCCACGGATGGGCCTTGAACACGACGTTGCGGTCGGTGCGCTCGAGGATGCCGGTGATCAGGCGCCGGTAGGTGGCCAGCGACGAGGCCTCGGCCGACGGCGTCTCGATCAGCGAGAAGTCGTTGAGCACCTGGCCGACGATCAGCACCGTGCCGGCGCTGCTGCCCGGAAACGGCGGCGGCACCGGCTGGCCGACGGCGACCTTGACGTTCTTGTTGCGCATGGCCGCCAGCCGGCGCTGGGCCTCGGCGCGCAGGCGGTCGCGCAGGTCCTGATCCTGGGGCAGCGCCAGCCGCGCCCGGAACGCCGGATCGCCGAGCTGCGAGCGATTGGCCAGCGGCGTCGCCCGCTCCTCGAAATAGAACTCGTTGCCGGTGAAGAAGCTCTCCAGCGCGAACAGCCGCAGGCCGGCGGCGCGCCCGACCTCCTGCAGGGTCCGGGTGTAGATGTAGCTGCCCGAGAACGCCAGCGCATGGGTGAACGGGCCGCGCCGCCGCAGGAGCGCCGTCCAGTGGTCGATCCAGTCGCAGGCCGCCGCCATGCACAGCAGCAGGTCGCGGCGGTCCTCGGGATCGGCGATGGCACGGCGCAGCACCGTGGCGGCGTCGTTGGCGTAGCCGCCGTCGCGCCAGCCGGGCCGCGGCAGCAGCAGGCACATCAATTCGGAGCGGGCGCAGGCGAACACCGGCACGCCGGCGTGGCGGAGCTCGATCAGGGCCTCGGCGTCGAGCGGCTCCAGCCGTCGCAGGTGCGGCGCGAGGCGGCCGGCGAAGGCGCGGTAGTCGCCGTGGCGCTTCCACCAGCGCCGGCGGGCGCGCGACCGCCACCACGGAATGCCGTCCGCGCGCAAGGCATCGAACAGCGCCGCGAAGTTGCGGCGGTGGAAGTGCCAGGAGTCGGGGATCAGCACCCGGGTCATGCCGCACTCCACCGGCTGCGCAGGCGCCGCCGGCGCCGCTGGTTGAGCGCGAAATTCCACAGCGACAGCCCCAGGCTCCACCAGTGCGCCCGCCGCCGGCCGCCGTCGACCAGCGTGCGCGGCCCGGCCGGGCACAGGGTGTGCAGCCCGTCGGGCCAGGGGCCGTCCGGATCGGGCGCCAGCCGGCAGACCGCGGTCTCGCGGTAGTCCTCGGGGCTCAGCCGGTCGACGCGGTGGACGACGACCGCGCCGCCGTATCGGCTGGCGCAGTCCTGGCCCGGTCGGTAGAGCACGCCGTCGATCGTGAACAGCGGCCCGGCCGGACGGCCGCCGCAGGCGTCGCGGCGCACCGGGTTGCCGGGATGCGGCGTCCACGGCCCCCACGGCGCCGATGCCGAGAACAGCAGCAGATCGCGGTTGGGATCGCCGAGCCGGTCGGTGCAGAACAGCCACCAGCGACCGCCGTGTTCGAACAGCGTCGGATCGACGGCGGCGAGGCCGGGCAGCACCGGCCGGCCGGCCGGGCGCCAGTCGGCCGGGGCCGCGTCGAGCCGCCAGGCGTCGAGCCGCCCGGCCTCCCAGCTCTCGGGCGCCAGATGCAGCGTGCCGTCGTGGCGGAACAGCGACGGGTATGAGAGATGCGCCGCGGCGGCGACGGCCGGGCGCCAGCCGCCGACGGGAAGCCCGTCGGAGTCGAGGGTCGTGGCGACGATGCGGCCGCGGCCGCGGCGATAGTCCATCTCCTCGGCGACGACGTGCCAGACGCCGTCCTCGCACCATGCGAACGGATCGGCGAGGAAGCGCCAGGGCCCGGGACGCGGCAGCCAGCGGACCGGCGGCAGCCGCCCGGCCCGCACGATCTCGGCGACCGGCGCGTCGACGACGCCAAGGCTCCAGAATTCGGTCGTCAGCAGCCCGTGGGCCAGCTTGCCCGGCGCTCCCACGCCGCCGCCCCGCCTCACATCACCAGTTGCCAGCCGCCGGATACCTGGCAGGCGTAATGGGTGCGCGGCGCGGCCTGGCTCGACCGCACGGTGAAGCGCCGGCAGGTCCGGCCGTTGGCCGAGACGTACTGGGCCTCGATGTTGACGTTGACCAGCCCGCCGAAGCTCGGGGCGGCGACGGCCGCCTCCTGACCGATCGCGCCGGCGCCGACGAAGGTCAGGAGCGGCCCTGCGTCGCCCTGGCTCTGCGCCGCGGGCGCCACGGCCGCCGGAGCCGGCGGCGGGGCAACCCGTGCCGTCGGCGCGCAAGCCGCCAGACTCAAGACCAGCCCGGCGATCGACAAGGAGCGTTTCATCGGGATTCCCACTCGTTTCCCCCGGTCGCGAAGGTATGGCCGCCGGCGATTTCGCGCAAGGCTTTGCTGCCGCCGCCCCGCCCCGGCGGCACTTTGTGCTTGCGTCGTCCGGAAAGCCTGAGCACTACTGGACGGAAACTCCCGCGGAGGGACGGCGATGGACGTCACGGTACGATTCGGCGAAAACGACGACAGCGCAGCCATCACCAACTTCATCATGTCGGCGGGCGACGGGCTGTTCGAGTTCCTGCTCGACGGCATCCTGCCGGGCATCAAGGCCCGCGAGCTGATCCGGATGGCGGTCACCGACGCCACGTCGCCGCTGGTCTATTCCAACGCGCTGTTGGCCGAGATCGACGGTCGCCCGGTCGGCCTGATCCTGGGCTATCCCTCCGAGCAGTACGGCATCCCGCCGATCGTCGAGACGATCGTGCCGCGGCGGCGTCTGCAGCACGTCGCCGAGATCCTGTCCAGCCGCATCGACGACAGCTGGTACATCAACAGCGTCGCCGTCGCCCCCGAGGCGCGCGGCTGCGGCGTCGCCAGGCTGCTGCTGACCACCGCCGCCGACCTGGCGCGCGAGCAGGGATTCGAGCGGCTGAGCCTGCACGCCTGGGCCGACAACGCCGCCGCGCTGTCGCTGTACGGCAGCCTTGGATTCGAGGCGGTGCGCGACATCGCCGTCGCCCCCGCCGAGCGGCTGACCCATTCCGGAACCATGCGCCTGATGAGCGCCCCGTTGCCGCTGCCCGGGTTCGAGGCCGCCGTCGCCGACCAGCCGGCGTCCGCCCCCGGCGCCGCCCCGAACTGAGCCCCGGATGCCCCAGCCCAGATTCACCATCGCCCTGACCGGGGCCAGCGGCGGCATCGGCAGCGCGCTGGCCGAAGCCTATGCCGCGCCGGGAACCGTGCTCGCCCTCAGCGGACGCGACTCCGCGCGCCTGGAGGCGGTCGCGGAGCGCTGCCGTGCCAACGGCGCGACGGTGCTGACCGCCTGCGTCGACGTCACCGATCCGGCCGCGACGCGGTCCTGGGTCGCCGCCGTCGACGACGCGCACCCGATCGACCTGCTGATCGCCAATGCCGGCATCTCGTCGAGCATCGGCCCCGGCGGCGAGCCGGAACCGTGGGAGATCATCGAGCGGGTGATGAGCGTCAACGCCGTCGGCTGCATGGCGGCCGCCAGCGCCGCCGCCGAACGGATGCTGCCGCGCCGCCGCGGCCAGATCGCGCTGATGAGCTCGATCGCCGCCTATCGCGGCCTCCCGGCCTGCCCGTCCTACAGCGCCAGCAAGGCGGCGGTGAAGGCCTATGCCGAGGGCCTGCGCGGCTGGCTGGCGCCGCACCGGATCGGCGTCACCGTGATCTGTCCCGGCTACGTCACCTCGCCGATGAGCGAGCGCGTCGTCGGGCCGAAGCCGTTCCTGGTGCCCGCCGACCGCGCCGCCGCCCTGATCCGCCGGCGCCTGGAGCGCAATCCGGCCGAAATCTCGTTTCCGTTCCCGCTGGACTTCGGCACCCGGCTGCTGTCGCGGCTGCCGTCCTGGGCGGCCGAGCGCATCCTGCCGTTCTTCCACTTCCACGTCCGGCCGCAGGCCTGATCGGCCGCAAACAAAGATTGGCGGCGCCCATCCGGCGGGTCTATACATTGGCCCCATGGAAACGAGGAACGCACGATGCTGATGTTCATCGTCTGCCTGGGCGCAGCGATGCTGGCGGTCCTGCTGATGGAGCGCCTGGTCAAGCCGCGCGTCGACCGGCGTCCGATCATCCACCGCATCAGCCTGCTCTCGGCGATGCCGACGCTGGTGTTCTACGTCAGCATCTTCATGGTCAGCTACCGGCCGGTCTACTCGCTGGTCGCCTCGATCGTCGTCTTCGCCACCATCGTGGTCGTCAACAACGCCAAATACGCCGCGCTCAAGGAGCCGCTGGTGTTTTCGGACTTCGCGCTGCTGCGCGAGGCGATCAACCACCCGGCGCTCTACGTCAAGTATGTCGGGGTCTGGAAACTGATCGCCGTGGCGCTGGCCGCCGCCGGCTCGATCGCCGCCGGCATGACGCTGGAGAATCCGGTCATCCAGAGGCGCGAGCTCGACGACTACTTTCCGGCGATGATCTATGCCGGGCTGCTGTTCGGCCTGATCTACGCCGTCACCCGAGGGCCGCTGCGCACCGGGTTCCGCGACCTGCTGCGCAGGTTCGGGCCCAGCGCCGACATCCGCCGCGACATCGACGCGCTCGGGCTGGTGGTCTGCCTGATCTTGTATTTCTTCTTCGCCAACGAGCCGTCGACGCCGAAGCCCGAGCCGAGCGCCCGCCAGCGGCGGCGGCTGCGCCCGAAGGTCATGCTGCCGGACTTCGAGCGCCGGCTGCCCGACGTGGTGGCGGTGCAGAGCGAATCCTTCTTCGACGCCCGCCGCCTGCATCCGTCGATCGACCGCGGCGTGCTGGCCCGCTACGACCAGTGCGTCGCCGAGTCGGCCTTTGCCGGCCGGCTGGAAGTGCCGGCCTGGGGCGCCAACACGATGCGCACCGAATTCGCCTTCCTGTCGGGATTGCCGAACGCGGCGCTGGCCTATCACCGTTTCAATCCGTATCTGCGCCTGCGCCGGCGTCCGGCCTGGACCATGGCCCACCAGCTGCGGCTGCTCGGCTACCGGACGGTGGTGATCCACCCGTTCAGCGCCGAGTTCTTCGACCGCCGGACGGTGTTTCCGAACCTGGGCTTCGACGTCTTCCTGGACATCGAGGACTTCCGTGACGCTCCGACCTACGGGCCCTATGTCTGCGACACCGCGGTCGCCGACAAGATCGTCGAGGTGCTGGGCGAGTGGGACGGGCCGCAATTCGTGTTCGCGATCACGATGGAGAACCACGGCAAGTGGGAAGAGGACCGCCTGGCCGCCTCCGGTCATGCGCCGCTGGCCGACGCTTCGCCGCTGGGATCGTGGGAGCTGGGACTGTATCTCGCGCATCTGCGCAACACCGACCGGCTGGTCGGCACCCTGTGCGACGCCCTGAACGCGCGGCCGCACGACGCCGTGTTCGGGCTGTTCGGCGATCACGTGCCGAGCCTGCCCAAGGTGTTCAACTCGGTCCGCTACGACGACCCGCGCACCGACTATTTCGTCTGGCGCAAGGGCGGCGGCCATCCCTGCCGGTTCGACGCCACCGCCGACGCCCTCGGCCGGCTGGTGCTGGACACCGTGCTGACGCCGGCCGGAGAAGAGCCGGTCGCCGCCGGGGACGCCGCCACGGCGATCGCCGGCGAATGAGCCGCCGTTTCCTGTTCCTGCAGGGCAACGCGAGTTGGTACTTCCTGCGGCTCGGGCAGGCCCTGGCCGAAGCCGGGCACGAGGTCGCGCGCGTCAACGTGTGCGGCGGCGACCGCCGGTTCTGGGGCGACTGGCGCGCGACCGACTTCCGCGAGCGCCCCGAGGCCTTCCCCGACTTCGTCGCCCGGCACTACGACCGAGCCGGAACCACCGACATCGTCCTGTTCGGCGACTGGCGCCCGGTGCATCGCCCGGCCATCGCCGCCGCCGCGGCGCGCGGCATCGTCGTGCACGTGTGCGAGGAGGGCTATCTGCGGCCGAACTGGCTGACGCTGGAGCGCGGCGGCGTCAACGGCTGGTCGCGGCTGCCCGACGATCCCGACTGGTATCGCGCCACCGCGCGCCGGCTGCCGCCGTTCTCGACGGGCGCGCCGGTCGGCGCCGGGATGCGCAACCGCATCCTGTTCGATTTCCAGTGGCAGATCGCCAACTACACCCAGCGCCTGCGCTATCCGCACTACCGCACCCACCGCCCCTACCCGATCTGGGCCGAATACGCCACCTGGTGCCGGCGGCTGGCGACGCTGAAATGGCGCCAGGCCGAAGCCCGCGACACGGTGGCGCGGCTGTGCGCCGGGACGGCGCCCTATTTCCTGTTCCCGCTGCAGCTCGACAGCGATTCGCAGATCCGGGTGCACTCGGCGTTCAAGACCTTGCCGGCGGCGATCGAGGCGGTGCTCGACGACTTCGCCGCCCATGCCCCCGCGGCGGCGGCGCTGGTGATCAAGAACCATCCGCTCGACAACGGCTGGATCGACTACCGCCGCCTGATCCGCCGCAAGGCGCGGAGCCTGGGCGTCGAGGCGCGGGTGATCTTCATCGACGGCGGCGACCTCGACGCGCTGATCGATCACGCGCAGGGCGTGATCGTCGTCAACAGCACCGTCGGCCTGACGGCGCTGCAGCGCGGCGCCGCGACGATCGCGCTGGGCCGCGCGATCTTCGACCTGCCCGGCCTGACCAGCGAGGGGCCGCTGTCGCGGTTCTGGCACGAGCGCACGCCGCCCGACCCGGCGCTGTTCGAGGCCTTCCGCACCGTGCTGCTGCACACCTGCATGGTCAACGGCAACTACTACACCGACGAAGGCGTGCGGCTGGCCGTCGCCAACAGCCTGCCGCGCCTGCTCGGCGCCGACCCGCTGGCCGACGCCCCGGCCCGCCTCGCCTGCGGCTGAGGATGGCCATGGCGCTGGCATACGCAGCCCTGGTCGCCGGCGTCTCGGCGCTCGTGACCTGGGCGCTGGCGCGGCGCGGCTGGGCGCTCGACGCGCCCAACGAGCGCTCGTCGCACGAGCGGCCGACCCCGCGCCTGGGCGGCTTCGCCATCGTCGGCAGCTATTTCGCCGGCCTCGGCCTGCTGCAGCTCGTCGCGCCGCCCGGAGATCAGGGGCTGCTGCTCGGCCTCGTCGTGTCGAGCGCCGTGATCGCGCTGGCGGCCCTCTACGACGACCTGCGCACGCTCGGGTTCAAGGCCAAGCTGGCGTTTCAGACCGTGGCGGCGATCATCGCGGTCGCCTTCGGCCTCTCCGTCGAGTCGCTGGGCCCCGTCGCGCTGGGGGCGCTGGGGCCGGTGCTGACGGTCGTGTGGCTGGTCGGCTTCACCAACGCCTTCAACTTCATGGACGGTCTGGACGGGCTCGCCGGCGGCACCGCCGCGCTGGCGGGGCTCGCCCTGGCGCTGCTCGGCGTGACGCAAGGCGGCGGACTGGTCGCGGCGGCGGGATGGACCGTCGCCGCCGCCTGCCTGGGATTCCTGATCTTCAACGCGCCGCCGGCCCGCATCTTCATGGGCGACGTCGGCAGCCAGTTCCTCGGTTTCACCTTCGCCGCGCTGGCGGTGATCGCGTCCCGCCAGCAGGGCGCCGACCTGTCGATCCTGGTGGTGCCGCTGCTGTTGTTCCATTTCATCTGGGACACCGCCTTCACGATGGCGCGCCGCGCCCTGGCCGGCGAGAACATCGCCCGGGCCCACCGCACCCACCTGTACCAGCTGATGAATCGCATCGGCTATTCGCACCGGGCGGTCAGCCTCTACCACTGCGCCGTCACGGCGGCGCAGGCGCTCGGCGCCTGGCTGATGCCGGGGCTGGACGCCGAGGGGCGCGTGCTGGTGTTCCTGCCCTTCGTGGCGCTGCAGACCGTCTATACCGTGCTGGTGATCGGCGCGGCGCGGCGGCGCGGCTTGCTGCCGGGCCCGGCGGGCGGCGAGGCCGCTGCCCGGCGTCCGCGCTAACCCCAAAGCGGGACGGCCGGAAGCCAGAAACCGTCCGGCCAGCTTCCGCCCGCCGGGGCGAGGCGCTATGTTCGGGGGATCAGTGGTATGAGGATCGAATGGATCTCAAGCAACACCTCCAGCGCGCCGTCGAGACCCTGAACGCGATGGCCGAATCGCCGGCGGCGGAGCGGGTCGAGCCGGCAATCCAGGTGATCGCCGAGGCGCTGCGGGCCGACAAGCCGCTGCTGGTGTGCGGCAACGGCGGCTCTGCCGCCGACGCCCAGCACATCACCGGCGAGCTGGTCGGCCGCTTCCTGCGCGAGCGCCGCGCCCTGCGCTGCATCAGCCTGGCCGCCGACGTCTCGGTGCTGACCGCGATGGGCAACGATTACGGCTACCAGTCGGTGTTCGCGCGCCAGGTCGAGGCCTACGGCGAGGCCGGCGGCGTCGTGCTCGGCCTGAGCACCTCGGGCAATTCGGCCAACGTCGTCGCCGCCTTCGAGAAGGCGCGCGAGATCGGCATGACCACCATCGCCCTGACCGGCCGCGGCGGCGGCAAGCTGGCGCCGCTGTCCGACCTGCTGATCGACGTGCCCTCGACCCACACGCCGGACATCCAGCAGGTCCACACGACGCTGTATCACTACGTCTGCGAGCGCGTCGAACTGCTCTGCATGGCGTGAGCCGACGCGCCGTTGATTCGGCGAATTCGTCCCTGGACAGGCCGGGAGCTTTCCTTTATAGAAGCGCTCTCGCCGCACGGCGCCTGTGCCCAGGTAGCTCAGTTGGTAGAGCATGCGACTGAAAATCGCAGTGTCGGTGGTTCGATTCCGCCCCTGGGCACCACTTCGAGCCCCCGGAAGGGAAACCTTCCGGGGGCTTTCCAGTTTTTCGCGCCTCTCCCGTCTCGGGAGATTGAAGCCTGACATTTAGTTCACTACCATGGGCTGCGACCACTTCGGTTACGAATAGGGGGTCGGCATGGGCAAGAAACTGGCATACCTGGATTGCACACCGCCCCTAGGACGCCGACCGGCGCGGGCGGCATGGTCCGCCGGGTGGGGCGCCGCGCTGCTGGCGACCACCGCCATCACGCCGCTGCCGGCCTTCGCCCAGAGCGCCCCGGTCCTGCCCCAGTCGGGCAGCTTCTTCGCCGGCGCGGGCACGATCGCCACGGCCGGCTCCCGACTCACCGTCGAGCAAAGCAGCCAGCGCGGCATCGTCGACTGGAGCAGCTTTTCGATCGGGGCGGGCGGCACCGTACGATTCGAGAACGGCGCCGGCGCGACTCTGAACCGGGTCACCGGCGGCGACGCCTCTTCGATTTTCGGAACCCTGAGCGCCAGCGGCTCGGTGTACCTGATCAATCCCCATGGCGTCGTCATCGGCAACACCGGGGTGGTCACCACCGGCGGCGACTTCGTCGCCTCGACGCTCGATGTCGACCCCGACGCATTCGTCACCGGAGGCGACCTGACGTTCCAGGGCGCGAGCACGGCGCAGGTCCGCAACCTCGGCAGCATCTCGTCGACGGGCGGCGACATCTACCTGATCGCGCACAGCGTGCGCAACGACGGCAGCATCAGCGCGCCGGCCGGCAATGCCGGCCTGGCCGCGGGCTCCGAGGTCCTGCTGACCGAGGGGCAGGCCGCCGGCGGCCGGCGCGTCTTCGTCACCGCCGGCACCGGCGCGGTCGAGACCGGCAACGCGATCGAGGCGGCCCAGGTCGAACTGGCGGCGGCCGACGGCAACATCTACGCCCTGGCCGGCGACAACGGCGGCATCGTCCGCGCCACCGGCACCGAAACCCGCAACGGCCGGGTGTGGCTGACGGCCGGATCCGGCAGCGTCGTTCATTCGGGCAGCATGGAGGCGCGCGACGCCGACGGCAGCGGCGGCGGCGTGACCGTCGCCTCGGGCGGCATGGTGATGAACACCGGCACGATCGCCGCCGACGGCACCTCCGGCGGCAGCGTCTCCGTCGCCGGCGACCGCGTGATCAACCAGGGCACGGTCTCGGCCACCGGCAGTTCGGGGCCAGGCGGCAGCGTCGCCGTGGCCTACATCCGGCACTATGTCGACACGCGCGACGCCGTGACCAGGGTCGACGGCACCCCCGGCGGCAGCATCGTGATCGAGGGAACCGGCACCTTCTTCTCGTCCGGCACGCATTCGGCCGAGCACGGCGGCAGCATCGACCTGTTCGGCGGCACGATGAGCCTCGTCGGCGCGCGGATCGACGTCGCCGGCGCCGCCCGCGGCGGCATGGTCCGCATCGGCGGCGACAGCGGCGGCGGCGGCGACGCGCCGCACGCCACCAGCGTCCTGGCGACCGCGACGACCTCGATCGTCGCCGATGCCGGCGCCGAGGGCACTGGCGGCAGCGTCGTCGTTTGGTCGAACGGCGGCACCGAATTCGCCGGATCGGTCTCGGCAAGGGGCGGCACGACGTCGGGCGACGGCGGCCAGGTCGAGATCGCCTCGGCCGCCGACCTCCTGTTCGCCGGCAGCGTCGACGCCCGTGCGGTCGCCGGCGAAGCGGGACGGCTGGTGCTGCGGCAAAGCGGTGCGGTGATCGGCGAGGCCGAGATCGATCCCGACTACCTGCCGCGGTATGAACTCGTCGATCCGACTCCGAACGGCTACGTCTATGATCCGCCGAACCCGGCATACAGCGACGAACCCGGCCGCTATCTCGGATTCGGCCACATCGTGGCGGCGCTCGACGCCGGCACGGTGATCGTCACCGACCCGGCAGACGACACCGGCGCCGAGGCCGCCGGCGCGGCATACCTGTACGATGGCGCCAGCGGCGCTCTGATCTCGATGCTGGTCGGAACTCACAGCGGCGATTGGGTCGGCGATACCGAACCCGCCATCCTCGCCCACGGCAATTATGTCCTGCGCTCGCCGAAATGGAACGCTTCCGCCGGAGCGGTGACCTGGGGCAGCCGAGAGCACGGCGTGGCAGGCGTGGTTTCGGCCAGCAATAGCCTGATCGGCTCGACCGGCATCGATCCGGCCGATATCGGCAGCGGCGCCGAACACGCCGACGAGGTCGGCAAGTCGCCGATCGTCGCCCTGACCAACGGCAACTACGTCGTGCCGACGCCGCTGTGGCACGACGGCGATCTGGCCTATGTCGGCGCCGCGACCTGGGGCGACGGCTCGACGGGCGTCAGCGGCACGATTTCGGCCGCCAACAGCCTAGTCGGCACCAACGGCTGGGAGTATGTGGGCTCGCAGGTGGTCGCACTGGCCAACGGCAACTACGTGGTGTCGTCGCCCGACTGGCAGCTCGACACCGGCGCGGTGACCTGGGGCGACGGCACGAGCGGGACCGTCGGCACCATCTCGGCGGTGAACAGCCTGGTCGGCGGCACCAGGGGCGATCGCGTCGGCAGCGTCACCGCGCTTGCCAGCGGAAACTACGTCGTCGCCACGCCGCGCTGGGACGACGGCGCCAACCGCGACGTCGGAGCAGCGACCTGGGGCGACGGCACCACCGGGATCATCGGCACCGTGTCGGCGGCCAACAGCCTGGTCGGCAACAGCCCAAACGACATGATCGGATCGGACGGCATCCTGGCGCTCGCCAACGGCAACTACCTCGTGATCTCCACGAGGTGGAGCAACGGCGCCGCCGCGGCGGCCGGCGCGGTGACCTGGGGCGACGGCGCCAGCGGCATCGTCGGCTCCATCTCCGCCGCAAACAGCTTGGTCGGCACTCACGCGCACGACCGGGTCGGCGGCGATCCCGAGGGGCGGCGCATCGCCGAGTTGACCAACGGCAACTATGTCGTCGCCTCGCCAGACTGGAACGGCGGGATGGGAGCCGTGACCTGGGGCGACGGCACCGGAGGCACCACCGGCGGTGTCTCTGCGGGCAACAGCCTGGTCGGCGCCGCGGAAGGCGACCACGTGGGTGGCAGACGCATCACGCGCATCACCGCGCTGACCAACGGCAACTACGTCGTCGCCTCGCCGCAATGGAACCTCGGCGCGGGTGCCGTGACCTGGGGCGACGGCACCGGAGGCACCATCGGCGTGGTCTCGGCCGCCAACAGCCTGGTCGGCACCATCACCGGCGACGGCAGCCTCTCCTCCGGCGACCGGATCGGCATCGGGCAGGTCGGGGCACTGTCCAACGGCAACTACATCACCACTTCGCCGTACTGGAACGACAATGCTGGCGCGGCGACCTGGGGCAACGGCACCGGCGGCACCGTCGGCGCCGTCTCGGCCACCAACAGCCTGGTCGGCTCTCCGGGCGATTCCGTCAGCAATCACGGCATCCTCATGCTGGCCGACGGCAACTACGTCATCCACTCGCCTCACTGGAACGGGCAGAGGGGCGCGGCGACCTGGGGTGATGGAACCGCTGGAATCAGCGGCACAATTTCGAGCACCAACAGCCTGGTCGGAAGCGCGCCGGGAGATCATGTCGGCGGAAACGCCCAACTCGTAAACGTCCGGCAGACGAATGGGATCGCGCTGAGCAACGGCAATTACGTCGTCGCCTCGCCCGACTGGGACAATGACGCAGACAATAGTGACGCGGATCGCCTCGGCGCGGCGACCTGGGGCGACGGCACCCGCGGCGTCACCGGCATCGTCTCGGTCGCCAACAGCCTGATCGGCTCGAGCGATACCGATTACGTCGCGTTGGAGATCGGCGTCCATGAGCGAGACGAGCAAGGCCTGTTCGCCCTGACCAACGGCAATTACGTGGTCAGCTCGACTTGGTGGCACAACGGAGCGACACCAAAGGCCGGCGCCGTGACCTGGGGCGACGGCGAAGGCGGCGCGGCGGGTCCGGTTTCGGCGATCAACAGCCTGGTCGGCAGCACCGAAGGGGCGCTGATGAGATACCGCGGAACCACCGTGCACGGCCGCATCCTCGCGGCCTCGCCGACGGACGGCGGCACGGGACGCGTCTGGGTCGGCGCGCCCGACCTGGCACGCCAGGTGCCGCACGCCGTGCTGCCGCGGGCCGCGCTGACCGCGATGGCCGAACGCGGCACCACCGTCGTCGTGCAGGCCGGCGGCGAGATCGTCGAGACCATCCCGGTGCCGCCGCCGGAGCCGCCGACTCCGCCGACGCCGCCGACACCGCCGGTGCCGCCGGTCGAGGAGAGGCCGCCGGCGGCCGTCGACCACGCCGACGTGGTCGGGTCGGGGCTTGCCGAAACCGCTCCGGTGCCGCGGGCCGGGGCGCAGGCGACCGACGCGATCGCCACCCTGGTTCCGGCGCCACGTTCGGTCGGCGGCAGCCCGCCGCCGACCGGCGGCGCCATTCTGGAGACCGCGATCAATGCCGGCGGCCTCAGGGTCGTCTACCGCCAGCCCGTCCACCCGGCGACGGACGCACCCGGCGACGGGCCGCTGATCCTCGGTTCGAGCTTCACCGAGGCCGTCGAGGAGAATCCCGAGTCCACCAGAATCGAATCCACCGACGAGAACGTCCGGAGCAGGAGAAACGACGAATGAGGCTTCGGCTTCTCGCGACCGCCATCGCCACCTGGGGCATGGTGACGGCGTCCACCGCCCATGCCCAGGATTTCGAGCGCACCGGCCCGCGGGAGTTGCCGCGCGTCGCCCCGCAGGTGGACCGCCCGGCGCTGCCGGCGGCGGAAGCCGACGACGCCGAGCGGGTGATCCTGCCCGAACTGAAGGGCGTGGCCTTCGTCGCGGGCGGCGATCTGATCCAGCCCTCGGGAATCACGGCCGAGGGCATCCGGCTGGTCGGCGAGCTGCCGCTGCTCGCCGATCCGGAATTCCAGCGCCGGATCGAGTCCTACCTCGGCGCGCCGCTGACCATGGGCGTTCTGCGCAGCATTTCGCGCGACGTCGTCAAACACTACCGCGCCCAGGGGCGGCCGCTGGTCGACGTCGTCGTCCCGGAACAGGACATCTCGGCCGGCACCGTCCAGATCGCGGTGGTCGAGTTCCGCGCCGGCCAGGTGCTGGTCGAAGGAAACCAGCACTTCGGGTCGGAGCAGCTTCTGTCGGAGGTGCGGACCCAACCCGGCGATGTCATCGTCGAATCCGAGCTGATCGCGGATCTCGACTGGCTCAACCGCAATCCGTTCCGCCGCATCGACCTCGTTTACCAGAAGTCCGAGGAAGCCGGGCTCAGCGACGTCATCCTGCGCACCAGCGACCGCTTCCCGCTGCGCGTCTACGGCGGCATCGAGAACACCGGACAGGCGTCGATCGGCCGCAACCGGCTGCTCGCCGGCTTCAACTGGGGCGACGCCTGGGGCCTTGGGCATCAGCTCAGCTATCAGGCCAGCAGCAGCGGCGACCTGGTCGTCGACGACGACGTCCCGGCCGGGCAGCCGGACGATCTGCGCTTCTTCGCGCACGCCCTGAGCTATCGCGTGCCGCTGCCGTGGCGGCACGAGCTGAACGTGTTCGGCGCCTATGCCAAGTCCCGCCCGGTCCTGCCGGCCCCCTTCGCGCAGGATGGCCGCGCGATCCAGCTCGGCGCCCGCTACGCGATCCCCCTGCCCCGCTTCGCTTCGGTGCGCCACGAGCTTCGGCTCGGCGCCGACTTCAAGCGGTTCAACAGCGATCTCGAATTCGGTGGCACCCGGGTCGGGCGCAGCGACACCGACGTCGTCCAGGGCGTGCTGGAATACTGGGTCGAGGCGACGGACCCGCTGGGCGTGACCGCCTTCACCGGCGGCCTCTACGTCAGCCCGGGCGAACTGTCGGCGCACAACGACCAGTCCGACTACGCGGCGGCGCGCGCCGGTGCCGAACCCGACTACCATTACGTCCGCCTGGGTCTCGAACGCCTCACCGAGCTGCCCTACGACGCCGATTGGTCGCTGCGGGGCACCGTCCAGTTCGCGCCCGAACCGCTGCTGTCCAGCGAACAGATCGGGCTGGGCGGCTGGGACAGCGTGCGCGGCTTCGCCGAGCGGGACTTCAACGGCGACGAGGGCTGGCTGCTGATCAACGAACTGCGCTCGCCTCCGGTCAGCCTCGCCGGCCTGCTCGACATCGCCGGCGTCACCGACGAGTTCCGCGCCCTGGCCTTCCTCGACGTCGGCCGCGTGATGGACCAGACGGCCAGGGCCGGCCTGCCGAACGACGCGACCTTGGTCGGGGCCGGCATCGGTTTCCGTTACTCGCTCGCCTCGAACCTCAGCGTTCGAGCCGACTACGGCTGGCCGCTCGACGGGCTCAGCACCGGCGCCAACGACGACGGCAGGTTGCATTTCGCGCTGTTGCTGAGCTACTGAGAGCGACCGCGCCCGCTCAGATCACCACGGTCTTCGGCTTGAACGCCGGCCCGCCGTTGCCGCCCGGCGCCGGGCGCGGCGCCGGGTCGAGCGGCGGCGGCGGTTCGGCCGCGGCGGCACCGCGCAGCTGCCGGCGCCAGCGCTGGACGGCGTCCTCGACGAAGGCGCGGCCTTCGGCGTCGGCCTGCCAGGCCTTGGAGAACTCGGCGCTGCCCGAGCGCGGCCGGTGCTCGGGGGCGAGGTCGTCGAAGCGCATGCGCATCGGCACTGACACGCCCTCGCCGACGACGATCGCCTCCTGGCGGCGGAGCGCCGGCAGCACGTCGAGCAGGCCCTTGGCGTTCTCGGGCAGCGACGACGACACGAAGGCCTGGTCGCGCTCGTTGGACATGCGCAGCGCGAACAGCGTGCCGCACTGCGACAGGATCGACGGCGACAGCTCGCTGGGGCGCTGGGTGACCAGGGCCAGCGAGACGCCGTATTTGCGGCCCTCCTTGGCGATCCGCTCCAGCGCCTTGCGGGTGGCGCCGAAGCCGGCGCGCGAATCGGCCGGCACGTAGCGGTGCGCCTCCTCGCAGACCAGCAGCACCGGCGGCATGCGCGCCCGGTCGCTCCACAGGGCGAAGTCGAACACCATGCGGCTGATCATCGAGACGACGATGTCGGTGACCTCGGACGGAACCCCCGACAGGTCGATGATGGTCATCGGCCGCTCGGCGGTGGGGATGCTCAGGATCCCGGCGACCACCTCGGGCAGCACGTCGCGCACCATGACGCCGCCGAACATGAAGCCGAAGCGGCGGTCGGCGTTCAGCGCCTCGAGCCGCAGCTTGAGCCGCTGATAGGGGATCGTGGTGTCGGGCTTGTCGAGCTTGCCCATGGCGCCGTCGATGATCCGGATCAGGTCTCCGGGGCGGTAGGGCACCGGCGTGTCGACGGTGATCCAGGCGGTTTCGGCGCCGTCGCCGGCATACTTGCGCTTGGCCTGGACGATGCACTCCTTGAGGATCGCGATCTGCGACTCCTGCTCGGACGCCGTTCCGCCCTTGACCAGCAGACCGATCGTCTCCTCGAAATCCATCATCCACAGCGGCAGCTGCAGGGTGCCGGTGTCGAGCACGGTGGCCATGTCGGGGAAGGCCTGGGCGTATTCGGCGTGAGGATCGAGCACGACGACGTGGCCGCGGGGGTTGGCGGTCAGCAGCGCCCGCAGGATCAGCGCCAGGGTGCACGACTTGCCCGAGCCGGTGGTGCCGAGCACGGCGAAGTGCTTGGCCAGCAGGTCGTCGGTGACGACGAAGGCCGGGCGGCCGGGATCCTGCGCCAGGGCGCCGATGCGCACCGCGGCGCCGGCCGGCTTCGAATAGACGACGGCATAGTCCTCGGGCCGCGCCGGATGGCAGCCCGTGCCCATGCGCGGATAGACCGACACGCCGCGCTGAAACGCGCCACCGTCCACGACCTCGCCCAGCGCGTCGATCACCGTGACCAGCCGGTCGAGGTTCATCGGGTCGGCGCGGACGCTGTTGACGGTGCCGAAGACGGTGGCGCCGGGGGCGCCGATGCGCGCCAGATGGCCGATCTCGGCGACCGCGACGCCGTCCTGCGACAGGCAGGTGATCTGCGAACCGGAAATGGCGATGACCCGCCCGATCTCGTGCTGCGACGACACTGCGCTCCCCCTTTCGCAATCGCCGCAAGTGTCGGCCGGCCGGCGGAAACCGTCAAGCGGGGCGGCGTCAGCGGCCGGCGCGCTCGGCCAGCCGGCGCTCCCAGCGCACCGCCGAGTCGATGATGCCGGCGAGGTCGTCGTGGCGCGGGCGCCAGCCCAGGGCGTCGCGAATCGCCGTGGCCGCGGCGACCAGCACCGGCGGATCGCCGGGGCGCCGCGGCTCCTCGTCGACCGGCAGGCGGCGGCCGATCACCCGCTCGGCGGCGGCCAGCACCTCGCGCACCGTGTAGCCCCTGCCGTAGCCGCAGTTGTAGGCGAAGCCGCCATCGCCGTCGCGCATCGCCCGATAGGCCAGCACATGCGCCTCGGCGAGATCGGCGACATGGATGTAGTCGCGCTCGCAGGTGCCGTCGCGGGTCGGGTAGTCGGTGCCGTAGATCGCCATCCGCTCGCGGAGGCCGGCCGCCACCTGGGCGATGATCTTGATCAGGTGGGTGGCCTGCGGCGAACTCTGGCCGGTGCGCCCGGCCGGGTCGGCGCCGGCGACGTTGAAGTAGCGCAGGATGCCGTAGCCGAGTCCGTGCCTGGCCGCGACGTCGGCCAGGATGCGCTCGGTCATCAGCTTGCTGCGGCCGTAGGGATTGATCGGCCGCAGCGGGTCGGTCTCGGCGGCGACGCCGGTCTCGGGGACGCCGTAGACGGCGGCCGTCGAGGAGAACAGCACCTTGCCGACGCCGTGGCGCAGGCAGGCCTCGAACAGCGTCAGGCTGGCGACGGTGTTGTTGCGGTAGTAGCGGATCGGGTTCTCGACCGACTCCGCGACCAGGATCGAGCCGGCGAAGTGGATCACCGCCTCGGGGCGATGGCGCTTCAACGCGCGGCCGACGGCGTCCGCGTCGCCGACATCGGCGACGACCAGCGGCAGGTCGGCGGGCAGGTTGTCGCGCACCCCGGTCGAGAGGTCGTCGAGCACCACCACCTCGTGGCCGGCCTCGCGGAAGGCGTACACCGCGTGGCTGCCGATGTAACCGGCACCGCCGGTGATCAGGATGGTCATGCTCGCCCCCGCCTGTCAGCGCCGCGACTCTGCGAGCCCGGCGGGGGCGCTGTCAACGGCCTGCCCGGAGTTCCGCGACGAACCAAAAAAAGTACGGCGGCTTCCCGCCCAAGAAGCCGCCGAAAAAGGTTCTCTTATCGTTGCTTGGACCGGTTGCTCAGGCCAGTCGCCGCCATTCCTTGCAGACCCCATGCCAAACATGGGATTTCAGTGACTTAGGATGGGCGGTTTGAAAGGATGTCAACCTTGCCGACTCGCGCCGCCAGCGCGAGGCCCGCCCGGCGGACCGTTCCTATTCGCCCGCGACGCCCCGGCGCGCGCGCGCCATGGCCTCGGACAGCACGTCGTCGTCGCCGATGTGATTGGCCAGCAGCAGGACGAGCTTGGCGTTGACGATCCGGCTCTGCGCCTCGTCGAGGCCGCGGTGCAGGTCGACCAGACGCTCGTAGAAGCCGTCGGGATCGGCCAGCCGGCACTCGGTCTTCAGCTTGGTCATGATCTAGTCCTCCCTGCCGAGGGCGCGCCGCAGCGCGGCGTCGATCTTGCCCGCCTCGGGCCAGCGCCAGCGGGCGGCGACGTGCTGGTCCGGCCGCAGCAGGTAGGCGGTGCCCGAGCGGGCGTCGTAGCGGCGGGCGGCGAGGCCCTCGGCGTCCTCGATCTCGGGCCCGACGACCAGGACGCGCAGCGGCGCCGTTTCGACGTCGTCGAGGCCGGGCGGCGCGGTGCCGAAGCACAGCAGCGTGAAATCGCCGCCCAGTTCCTCCAGCAGCCAGCCCGGCGCGCCGCCGCGGCGGATCGGCGCGTCGGCGGCCGGCGAGCCCGGGCACAGCGCGCAGGCGAAGCGGTCGGCGGCCTCGTCGGGCGTGTTCAGCGGCGAGCCGGCGTGGATGGTGGCCGTCGACAGCCGGCCGCTGTTGATCAGCCGCCGCGCGAAGTCGCAGTCGGTGGCGAGATCGAGCACCGCGTCGCGGAACGCCCGGCTGACCGGCCCCTTGGGACTGATGAAGTCGGTGGCGCGGGTGGAGTGCCGGATGTTCTCGTCCGCCGCCTGCTCGCGCTCGGCGCAGTAGCTGTCGAGCAGCCGCTCGGGCGCCCGCCCGGACATCACCCGCGCCAGCTTCCAGGCCAGGTTCTCGGCGTCCTGCACGCCGGAATTGGCGCCGCGCGCCCCGAACGGCGAGACCTGATGGGCGGAATCGCCGGCGAACAGCACCCGGCCGTGGCGGAAGCTGTCGAGGCGGCGGCACTGGAAGGTGTAGACGCTGACCCATTCCAGCTCGAATTCGACGCCCGCGCCGAGCATCGCCCGCACCCGCGGGATCACCCGCTCGGGCCGCTTCTCCTCGTCGGGATCGGCGTCCGGGCCGAGCTGGAAGTCCAGCCGCCAGACGTCGTCCGGCTGCATGTGCAAGAGCGCCGACTGGCGCGGGTGGAACGGCGGATCGAACCAGAAGCGGCGTTCGGGCGGAAAGCCGGCCTTCATCACCACGTCGGCGATCAGGAAGCGATCGTTGAACACCTGGCCCTTGAACTCCAGCCCGAGGGCCCGGCGCACCGCGCTCCTGGCCCCGTCGGCGGCGATCAGCCAGTCGCAGTCCATGCGGTAGGCGCCGTCCGGCGCCTCGACGGTCAGCACGACATGGTCGGCGCGCGCCTCGATCGCCACGAATTTGTGCCGCCAGCGCAGCTCGACGGTCTCGACCGAGCGCGCCCGCTCGACCAGCGCCGCCTCGAGGTGGTACTGCTGCAGGTTGATGAAGGCGGGGAACTTGTGGCCGGGCTCCGGCAGCAGGTCGAACTGGTAGACGAGGTCGTTGCGGTGGAAGACCTTGCCGATCTTCCAGCGCACGCCCTTGTCGACCAGCGGCGCCGCCAGCCCGAGCCGGTCCCAGACCTCCAGCGCCCGTTTGGCATAGCAGACGGCGCGCGAACCGACGCTGACGGTGTCGTCCTCGTCGATCACCACCACCGGAACGCCCTGCAGGCCGAGGTCGAGCGCCGCCGTCAGGCCGACCGGGCCGCCGCCGACGATCACCACCGGGCGACGCGGGGCGCGGCCGGTACGCTGCTCCTCGGCGGCAGCGTATTCGAATTTGGGGTACTGGTAGGTGGCGTGCATCGAAACCTGCTCCCGACGATCCCGTCCGAAATCGGTTTCAAATGATACTATTCGCGCCGCCGCCCTCCCATCGGCCAAAGGGGCTAGCGCCGCGAACCCCGACCGACCGACCGCTGTTCAGAGCGGTGGCAACGGAGGAGATCGATGGACCTCAACCGGATCGAGTGCATCGCCTGCGAGGAGGACCGCCAGCGCGCCCTGGCCGAGATCGAGCGTCTGCGCGACGCCGATCCCGAGTCGGCCGAGGCCCACGAGCGCGACGCCCTGCTGCAGATGGTGTCGAAATGGGAGGCGAAGGGCAAGCCGGCCTACCGCGAACCGACCTGACCCTTCCGCGACCCCGCTCAGTTGATGACGCCGCGGCGCGTCAATTCGTTCAGCACCCGCTCGGCGAGCTGCTCCGCGGTCTCGCTGGCCGCCGGCAGCACCAGTTCGGCGGCCTCGGGCGGTTCGTAGGGACTGTCGATGCCGGTGAAGTTCGGCAGTTGGCCGGCGCGGGCCTTCTTGTACAGCCCCTTGGGATCGCGGCGCTCGCAGACGTCGAGCGGCGCGTCGACGAACACCTCGACGAACTCGCCCTCCTGCAGCAGTTCGCGGGCCAGCCGGCGCTCGCTGCGGAACGGCGAGATGAAGCTGCACAGCACGATCAGGCCGGCGTCGAGCATCAGTTTCGAGACTTCGGCGATGCGGCGGATGTTCTCGACCCGGTCGTCGGCGGTGAAGCCGAGGTCGCGGTTGAGGCCGTGGCGGACGTTGTCGCCGTCGAGCAGCATCGTGTGGAAGCCGCGCTCGTTCAGGGCCTGCTCGACGATGTCGGCGACGGTCGACTTGCCGGAACCGGACAGGCCGGTGAACCACAGCAGGCACGGCGCGTGACCCTTGATGGCGCTGCGGGCCGGCTTGTCGATCCGGGTCTGCTGCCAGTGGATGTTCGACGCGCGGCGCAGGGCGAAGTCGATCATGCCGCAGCCCACCGTGGCGTTGGTGGTGCGGTCGATGATCACGAATCCGCCCGTCACGCGATTGTCGGCGTAGGCGTCGAACGGCACCGCGCGGTCCAGCGCCAGGTTGCAGAAGCCGATCTCGTTCAGCGACAGGTGCTGCCCGGCCAGGTGTTCCAGCGAGTTGACGTCGACGATGTGCTTGAGCTTGGTCACCCGCCCGCCGACCGTCTGGCTGCCGATCATGATCAGATACGGGCGCCCCGGGATCAGCGGCTGCTCGCCCATCCACACGACGTGGGCGGCGAACTGGTCGGCGACTTCGGGCCGGTTCTCGGCCGAGGCGACGACGTCGCCGCGGCTGACGTCGATCTCCTCGGCCAGGGTCAGCGTCACCGCCTGCCCCGCCACCGCCTCGTCGAGGTCGCCGTCCATGGTGACGATGCGGCTCACGGTGGTGGTGCGGCCGCCGGGCAGGATCGAGACGGCGTCGCCGGGGCGCACGGTGCCGCTCGCCACCGTTCCGCTGTAGCCCCGGAAGTCCTGGTCCGGGCGGTTGACCCACTGCACCGGAAAGCGGAGCGGCCGGTCGGCACGCGCGCCGGCGACGTCGGCGGTCTCCAGGACCTCGAGCAGGCTGGGGCCGTCGTACCACGGCATCTCGGCGCTGGCGCGGGCGACGTTGTCGCCGGTCAGCGCCGACAGCGGCACGCAGGTCAGGTGCTGGACGCCGAGCCGGCCGGCGAAGATGCGGAACTCGGCGGCGATCGGCTCGAACACCGCCTGGTCCCAGCCGACCGCGTCCATCTTGTTGATGGCGACGACGATGTGCCGGATGCCGAGCAGCGAGACGATGTAGGCGTGGCGGCGCGTCTGCACCGAGATGCCGCGGCGGGCGTCGACCAGCAGCACGGCGAGATCGGCGGTCGAGGCGCCGGTCGCCATGTTGCGGGTGTACTGCTCGTGACCGGGCGTGTCGGCGACGATGAACTTGCGCTTGTCGGTCGCGAAGAAACGATAGGCGACGTCGATCGTGATGCCCTGCTCGCGCTCGGCGGCGAGGCCGTCGACCAGCAGCGCCAGGTCGAGGCCTTCGGTGGTGCCGAAACGCGCCGAATCGCTCTCCAGCGCCGTGAGCTGGTCGTCGAGCAGCAGCTTGCTGTCGTAGAGCAGCCGCCCGATCAGGGTCGATTTGCCGTCGTCGACGCTGCCGCAGGTGATGAAGCGCAGCAGGCCCTTGCGATGGTGTCGGTCGAGGTAGGCGTCGAGATCCGCCTCGGTCCGGGACTCGGCCGTCGTCATCAGAAGTAGCCCTCCTGCTTCTTCATCTCCATCGAGGCGGCCTGATCGTGGTCGATCATCCGGCCCTGGCGCTCGGAGGTGGTCGCGAGGACCATCTCGGCGATGACCTCGCGCAACGTCGTGGCGGTGCTCTCGACGGCGCCGGTCAGCGGGTAGCAACCGAGCGTCCGGAAGCGCACCACCTTGTCCTGCGGCCGCTCGCCGGAGCGCAGCGGCATGCGGTCGTCGTCGACCATGATCAGAGCGCCGTCGCGCTCGACCACCGGCCGCGGCGCCGCGAAATACAGCGGCACGACCGGTATGTTCTCAAGGTATATGTACTGCCAGATGTCCATCTCGGTCCAGTTGGACAGCGGAAACACCCGGATGCTTTCGCCCTTCCGCACCCGGCCGTTGTAGAGGTTCCACAGCTCGGGGCGCTGGTTCTTGGGGTCCCAGCGGTGACTGGCGCTGCGGAACGAGAAGATGCGCTCCTTGGCGCGCGACTTCTCCTCGTCGCGGCGGGG
>CAZJFH010000043.1:0-3660 GCA_964545205.1 uncultured Rhodospirillaceae bacterium | reverse complement strand
TTCTCCTCGTCGCGGCGGGCGCCGCCGAACGCGGCGTCGAAGCCGTACTTGTCCAGCGCCTGCTTCAGCGCCTGGGTCTTCATGACGTCGGTGTGCACCGCCGAGCCGTGGGTGAAGGGATTCACGCCGGCGGCCAAGCCCTCGGGATTGGTGTGCACGATCATTTCCAGTCCGAGCTCGCGCGCCCGCCGGTCGCGGAAGGCTATCATGTCGCGGAACTTCCAGCCGGTGTCGATGTGCAGGAACGGAAAGGGTGGGCGCGCCGGATGGAAGGCCTTCATCGCGAGATGCATCATCACCGACGAATCCTTGCCGATCGAATACATCATCACCGGATTGCGGAACTGGGCCGCCACTTCGCGCATGATGTGGATGCTCTCGGCCTCCAGCTGCTGCAGGTGGCTGAGCTGCCGCTGAGATACTGACATCGTGAAAATCGTCTCCTGCCGACGCGCGCCGTCCGAAGACGGCCGCGGGCTCGCTTGAGTCAGCCGGCTTGGCGCGTCGCGTCGGCCGGTCGGAGGTGAATGCCGCACTCGCTCTTGGCCCGCCCGGGCCAGCGCCCGGCGCGCGCGCCCTCGCCCGGCTGGACGGGACGGGTGCACGGCCAGCAGCCGATCGAACGATAGCCCTGCGCGACCAGCGGATGCCTGGGCAGCCGCCGCTCCTCGAACAGGCGCTCGATCTCGGCCTCGGACATGCCGGCCAGGGGGCTGACCTTGACGACGCCGTCGGCGGCGGTCGAGATCACCGGCAGCCGGCTGCGGGCGTCGCCGTGATAGGACTTGCGGCCGTCGATAAGCGCCGCGAATCCCCTTGTCGCCCGCTGGAACGGCACCACTTTGCGCAGTTCGCAGCAGCGGTCGGGATGGTCGCGCCAGAGTTCTTCGGCGGCGGCCAGTTCCGCCAGGTTCGGTCGCGCGATGCGCAGATCCGTCAGGCCGAAACGCCGCAGAAGCCGGTCGCGATAGGCCACGGTCTCGTCGAACAGCGCATCGGTGTCGACGAAGATCACCGGGGTCGACGGCTCGACCCGCGCGACCATGTCGAGCAAGACGGCCGATTCGGCGCCGAAGGAGGAAACGACCGCGATTCGCCCGGGAAAGACCTGCCGAATCATGACTTCGAGCAGGGAAACTCCAGCGAGATGACCCCAACGCGCGGCGGGATCGTCCTCCAGTTGTCCGGCATCGGAAGTGATCCGCTCCAGCATTCGCCCACCCTAAATTAGAAACTTCATAACTACTTATTGCAACGCGGCGCGATACTACTTACGGCCAAGGCAAAGGGTCAACGAGATAACAACGAGCTCTGTGCGGATCATAGGTCGAGCCCGTCCGAGGCCTCGCGGATGATGCGGGCGCTGGCCTCCAGCCCGGCCAGTTCGGCGTCGTCGAGCTCGGGCCACAACGTGGCGGCGACGCCCTTGCGGCCGAGGATTCGCGGCACCGACAGGGTCACGTTCTCGACCCCGCCGACCTTCTCGGTGAGCTGCGAGACGGTCAGCACGACCTGCTCGTCGCCGCCGATGGCATGGACGATTCGCGACAACCCGCCGCCGATGCCGAAATAGGTGGCGCCCTTGCCGGCGATGATGCCGTAGGCGGCCTTGCGTACCGCCTCGTCGATTCGCGCCCGTGCCGCCCGATCGAGCGGCCGGCCGCGCTGCTGCGCCAGGGCCTGCACCGGAATCGAGGCCGCGGCGGCGCTGGACCACGCCAGCACCTCGGAATCGCCGTGCTCGCCCAGCACGTAGGCGTGCACCGACTTCGACGAAATGCCGAGATGGTCGCCCAGCAGCGCCCGGAAGCGGGCGGTGTCGAGGATGGTGCCCGATCCGATCACGCGATGGGTCGGCAATCCCGAAAGCCGGGTCGCGACATGGGTCATGACGTCGACGGGATTGGTCGCGACCAGCAGGATGGCGCCCGGCGCCTGCTTGAGCACCCGCGGAATGATGTCGCCGAAGACGGCGGCGTTGCGCTCGAGAAGCTGCATCCGGGTCTCGCCCGGCTGCTGGTTGACGCCGGCGGCAAGCACGATCAGGTCGGCGCCGCGAAGGGCGTCGTACTCGCCGGCCCACACCCTGGTCGGGTGGGCGAAAGGCGTCGCGTGCAGGATGTCGTGGGCCTGCGCCTCGGCGAGCGCACCGTTGCGGTCGACCAGCACGATCTCGTTGGCGGCCCCGCTCATCACCATCGCGAAGGCGGCGCTGCTGCCGACCATGCCGGCACCGACGATTCCGATCTTCATCCCGACCTCCCGTTCGCCTCGCCAGGCCATATCGGGACGGCCGGCGCCCGGGACCAGCCCCGGCCGGCCGGCTCAGGCCTGCGGCTCGCAGCCGCTGGCCGATTCGACCAGGCAGTGCCAGTGGTAGACCGGCGTGCGCCAGAAGGTGACGGGATGATAGGAGTCGTTCAGGTGACGAACCACCAGGTCCACCTCCTGCAGCGGCATGCGGCCCGAGGTCTTCACCCCCTCGTCGTCGCGCCACCACACCGCGTAGCCGAGAACCGGCATGTCGACGTAGCCGTCGTGCGCCTGTAGCTGAGCCCGAAGGTCCGGCATGGACCAATACCCCTTTTTGATTAGGCCTTCCGCGACAAAAACTGGCCCAAACGTAGGGGGCAAGTCAATGGTGGTAGACACCGGCCGCCTCGATGCATTGGAGGTAGGCCCCGGCCCAAACGATTAACTTCTCCGTAGGATGTATCAACTTGCGCCGCGGCCGCGTGTTATCAATCCTGCTGTGCGCATTCGAATTGCGACCACGGGAGCTCACATGCACCCTTTGCGTAAAGGCACCACCCCTTCCGCGCTGGCCCGCATGTCGGCGGCGCGGCGGGGCGCGGGCGAGCGTTGGCCGGTGGCGAAGAGCCTGGCCTTCATCGCCGGCTCGTCGATCGCGCTGTGGATGCTGGTGGCCGCCGTCGCGGCCCTGGTTTGACGAACGCTACAGCCGCCACAGCGTGACGCCGGCCGGCGTCGCGGCGCGGTCGAGCACGCCCTTGACGTCGGCGACGAAGCCGCGCCCCCCCGAAAGACGCTCGGCCACCAGCCCCCAGCCGCCCCGCCGATAGAAGGCGTGCGGCACCGCCAGGACCACGGCGTCGGCCGGTTCCAGCACGTCCAGCCCGGTCAGCGACAGGCCGTATTCGTGCTCGACCTCGGCCGGATCGGCGACGGCGTCGTGAATCTGGACCGTCATGCCGAACGCCTCCAGCTCGGCGACGATGTCGACGACCTTGGTGTTGCGGATGTCGGGCACGTCCTCCTTGAAGGTCAGTCCGAGCACGGTGACCACCGCCCCGGCCCCCTTGCCGTCGCGCAGCAGGTGCTTGACCACCGTGCGGCCGACATGGCCGGCCATCGAATCGTTGATGCGCCGGCCGGCCAGGATGACCTGCGGATGATAGCCGACGGCCTCGGCCTTGTGGGTCAGGTAGTAGGGATCGACGCCGATGCAGTGGCCGCCGACCAGGCCGGGCGTGAACGGCAGGAAGTTCCACTTGGTCCCGGCGGCGGCGAGCACGTCGAGGGTGTCGATGCCCAGCCGGTCGAAGATCAGCGACAGCTCGTTCATCAGCGCGATGTTGAGGTCGCGCTGGGTGTTCTCGATCACCTTGGCGGCTTCCGCGACCTTGATGCTGCTCGCGC